>CAWDUZ010000001.1:0-290701 GCA_963805515.1 uncultured Chloroflexia bacterium
TCGATCAATGCATCGTTGATCCGGGCTTTTGGTGTTAGTCGCGTGGCCAGCATCGATGTGAACAACGTCAGTGAAATGCCGCCTAGGATCGCAGATAGCATGAACATGCCTGCCATCTCCGGCTTGTACCAGAATGGCCGCGCCTTTAGCACGCCGTACACGGCGCCCAGGGAAGATTGATGCAATGTGGAGAGCGCCAGTCCGGCAATTGCCAGATACGGCGCGTAATGGTGCAGGTGGCTCATCCGTTCGGCCAGTTTGGGGAGGTGTTTCCTGAGCCAGTCCAGGCTGGCAAAGATGGGCAGCGACTTAAAAACCAATACCGTCAAATACAGCATCACGCATACGGTCACTTCCCACAACAGGGAGTGGTCGTTCCAATACACCAGCGTGTGCCAGAAGCGGTCCGGGCGTCCGATGTCCAGGAGCAGAGCCAGCATTGCCATGGTGTAACCGATCAGGCCCACGAACGTCGCGGTGCGCGCGATCGGTTGATAGCGCTTCAGTCCGATGAGGTATACCGCCGCGCATAATGTGAAGGCTCCGGCGCTCAAGGCGATCGACGAAAGATCGATCGTGATCCATAGTCCCCACGGTACCAGGTCGGTTAGGTTCGTGACCCACAACCCGTTCCAGAATACCCGGCCTGCCGCGATCAGCGCCGCCGCCAGCATCAGCGCCAGCATGGTCAGCCAGGCGATCCATGGTGTGATCCTGATCTTCCAGGAGGGCAATTTGACGTGCAGTTTCTTGGTCATCGCCCCTCCATCTCTTGCGCATTGGCGGGTATGTAATACACGCGTGGATCGGTTCCTAGAGACTCCCGCAGCCGGAACGTGGGATTTGCTTTCAACGCCTTTGTCACATTGGACTCCGGGTCGTTGAGATCGCCGAAAAGGCGGGCGCCGGTTGGGCACACTGCCACACAGGCAGGTGTGGCATCCGCATCGATCCCCGGCTCCAGGCCGAGTGCCAGCCCCCGGTCGATCCGCTGGTAGCAGAATGCGCATTTCTCCACCACGCCGCGCGGCCGGCGGGCTACTTCAGGCTGTCCCCATTTCGGGACGGCAGGGTTCACGCCGTCGAAGGCTTTCCAGTTGAACGAGCGCGCCTGGTAGGGGCAGGCCACTTCGCAATACCTGCAGCCGATGCAGCGGTCGTAGTCCATCATTACGATCCCGTCTGCACGATAGTAGGAGGCCTTCACCGGACAAACATCTACACAGGGGGCCTTGGTGCACTGCATGCACGGTCGTGGAAGGAAGACATCCTTGCCTCCCACTTGACCGGCGGGCTCCACGCGGTTCCATTGGATCTCGGGGTTCACATCGTTGTGAGCCTGGCAGGCAAGCGTGCAGTACCCGCATCCGATGCATTTCGACTGGTCGATCACCATCACCCATTGGCGTGGACCGCTGGTGCCGTTCTCTGCAGCGGCTGCCGGCTTGGCAATGCGTGTTGCGGTTGCGACGCCCGCCGCCAGCGCCGTGACTTTCAGAAAATCGCGCCGGTTCACCCGCTTACTCATCTTCGACTCCACTGGAATGTTTGCTGGCACGCCGATACAGTTTTTCGAGCCACGGGGCCATGACCATGCCCGCTGCAAGACCGATCAGACCCGCCAGGCCTGCGTACCCAAGCGGGCTGACGGCACTGGGCTTTGGGCTTAATCCAGCCTGCTGCACCTGCTGGGCCGCAGCGGCATCTGCGTGCGCCGTTACACTCGCTCCGGTTGCTTGTGGAGCGCTGTGCATTTGGGCTGCATGGCAGGTATTACAGCTGTCAAGGTTTGCCTTGAAGGAATGATCCGGTGCGGCATGTGCGTCGGCCGGACTTTTTTCAGTATGCGTGACGTGACAGTTGATGCAGGTAACGCCCTGCTTCTGGTGCACTGAGTAAGGAAAGTCCATGCTCACGTCTTTGTGGCATGTGACGCATAACTGGCTTGCATCGCTATACTGCGTGTTGCCGCTAAATGCTTTAGTGATCTTCAGCGAGGCGCTGTGAGGATCATGACAGGTGGTGCAGTTCATGCCGCGTTGGAAATGAGTGCTTCCCTGCCATTCCTGCCAGCCGAAGCGCGTATCGCTATGACAGCGGGCACACAGGTCTGGGGAGCGGTCCACGGGCATCGGCGCTTTGGGATGATCGGCTTTCATGGGGCCATGGCACGCCTCACATGCAACGCCATCCTGTTGCCAGGTGCCCGTAGCCGGATCGTAGTTCGTGACGTGGCAAACCATGCAGGCGCCGGGTTTGCCTTGCTTGTTCCATTCCTGCACGAACTTCGGGTCGCTTACGGCCTTTCCATGCGGGCCATTTGCCCATTCTGTGGCAAATTCGGTATGGCAGGCGATACAGGCAGGCGTCTGCTGCGTGGGCGCTGCCGGCGAAGTCGGCGAGCCTGGTCCACCTTGCTGTGCCTTAACCACCACCAGCGTCGCGCCTGCAGCGAGCAGGGCGAACACTAGGGATACCAGAAGACGTTCGATGCGGGTTTTCATTTTGTAATCTCCTCCTTTGGTCATCCCCTACCCGGGGCTGGCAACCGGCGCTTTGAGAAAGATCTTGCACGCCAGGCATTCCTCGCGGCAGATATCCATTGGCCGATCGGCGCGCCTGCCAGCATGGCAACGCCGAAAGATAGCCCGGGCAGTCTTTTCGCCGCTCCGGCGCGCATCCCATCGTTTCCCAGCAGGCCGGTTTGGCGGGCGTGCTTCTGCCCTCGCTTTGCCAGTGGGCGTCCAATCTGCGCAGGAAATACACCGCCAGAGCCGTAAAGAGAACTGGGATGGCGATTCTGGCAACAAAGCCCGTCAGGATTGCCATCAACCTGTAAAGATCGTTCATGGTCAGCCAGCCATTCGATGGAGGCCGGTCAGCCGGCGCCGCTGCACGCTCTCGCCGACCCATAGCAGCAAACCGAAGGGGATAACCAACCGCACGAGCAGCAGGATCAGAATCACTTCAGGGGCGTTCATCGTATTCTCCTTTGCTTTCCCGCATTGCTCCCTGTCTTGGGAGGCGCTTGGGGATGCAACTTTTCAATTAGAGTTTACGTGCCTTGGCATGCGCTGTAAATTCGGATACGCCCCCATCTTCTTTTCCCCCTTCTACTAGTCTGGCTTTTCCCCGCCTACTGGGAATCCCCCACGGCTGTGCCTGCATGCTGGGGCCCCCTTGGGTCAACCGACCTAAGCCTGCCTTCTGCTTCGCGAGGCGAGACCCTCGTGCGCTAACTTTGGCTCCCATTGTCCCTCGTTGAATTAAATTCGGCGCGCGATTCGCCCCGCCGCCCTCCCGCCGGCATCTGCTGCGCACCTCCTGCCGGGGCCCGAATCCGGCCCAGCCGTTCGGCCGGCAGTCGTTGGCCGTGCACCACCTCTTCTCGATCTGGCCAAGACCCTAATCGGCAAAGAAATCCCCTGCCGCAAAGCCGGCAGGGGATTTCATGCAATATTGCCTCTTCTTCTGTACGAGGATGTTCAGGCCTTGATGATCCCCTTGCGAATCGCGTACCTCACCAATTCCGATCTGGAATGCAGGTTTAATTTGCGCATGATGTTTTCACGGTGGCGTTCCACCGTCTTTGGGCTAATGACCAGCGCACCCGCGATTTTCTCGTTATTGGCCCCTTCGGCAAGATAGGTCAGCACCTCGTGCTCACGTGTGGTGAGGCCGTCAAGGTTGGCCTTTGCATCTGCCGGATGTTCCTGTTCGAGATAGTCTTTGACCAGCAGCTTTGCCAGAGATGGATACAGGTAGACCTCGCCGGAGGCGGCCGCGCGGATCGCGATCAGCAGCTCTTCGGGCGCTGCGCGCTTCGGAACATATCCTGACGCGCCGGCCTCCAGCATCTTGAAGAAATACTCCTCGTCTTCATGGATGGTCAAAGCCACGATCGAGATTTCCGGAAAGCGCTTTTTGATCTCGCGCGTGGCATCTATCCCTGATAGATCCGGAAGCCCAATATCCATCAGGATCACATCCGGCTTCACCACGCCTGCCGCTTCCATGGCTTGTGCCGCCGTGCTGGCTTCGCCCACGATCTCCACGTCGCCTTCCGCGCTGAGCAGCATCTTGAGGCCCGAGCGGACAACTGCATGGTCATCTACCAGCAATAATCGGGTGGTCATCCTCTCCCTCGCTTCCCGCATGATAGGGGATAAACGCTTCGACCAGCGTTCCCTGACCAGGCCTGGATTGAACTGTCACCGTGCCTCCCAGAAGGGCCGCTCGTTCCTGCATGCCTGCCAGCCCAAGCGAAGGGCGGCTGGATGACTGGATAACATGGACCCTGTCGAGGTCAAAACCGCAACCTTCATCTCGTACGCTCAGGCGGGTGCCTTTTTCCAGGAAGTCGAGTTGAATGCTCGCTCGCTTTGCTTCCGAATGTTTGAGCACATTGTTGAGGGCTTCCTGAACGATACGAAACACCGCGATCTTGGCGGCGTCTTCGAGCGGTTGTTCGTCTCCCATGATGTTCACGCTGATCCTTAGCGGGTACCGCTCCTCGATCTTGCCTGCATACCAGCGCAGCGCGGCGGAGAGCCCCAGGTCGTCCAGATGCGAGGGCCGCAGGTCAGACATCAATCGCTGCAGCTCTTGCAGGGAGTCTGCAGTAAGAGCCTGTAGGTCATGCAGCGTGTTGCCAGCCTGCTTTGGATCGTGCGCCAGATGGCTTTCCAGCCCTCGCAGCCCCAGTCCGATCGCGGTCAGAGCCTGGCCCGTTTCATCGTGCAGGTCGCGTGCGATGCGCTGCCGTTCGGATTCCTGTGCCGCCACCACTCGCCGGAACAGTTCTGCCCGCATCGACTCGCGCTGTTGGGATTCTTTGAGCTGGTCCACTTGGAGATCTGCGATCTTTTGGTCCGTCTCCACCTGGAAGGCACGTAGAAAACGGATGACATAGACCGATGCCGCCCCGGCCAGCAGCGCGCGCACCAATTGGATGGGGAATCCGAACCACCTCGCAAAGACAACATCGTTGATTGTGTTGGAAGGCGGCAAGGCGCTGGGGTTGGTGAACAGTTGGCCCACGATCCCATACCACCCAAACGCGACGGCGGCCCACATGGCATCCTGTCCGAAGCGCACTAGGCCCGCCCGGCGGAACGCGCGTTGTTGTGCGATCAACCCAGCCGCTGCCAGCAGGCTGGCGGGGATTGCCAGTGAATATCGTGTCCAGGCATGCACTGCATCAAAAGTGTCCGCGGCAGCATAGTGATTGCTAATGGAAAACAGCCCAAAGACCCACACGGCCTCGAGCCCCAATGGGACCATCAAGCTGATGCGCTGCGCTACCTCATCTTTGGCGAGCAGATAACTGCCAAACGCCGCAAGCGATAGGAAAGAGAATGATAGAGTGCAAAGTTGCAGGATGTAGAAGGCTTCAGGTGTGTTTTGGCTGCTCAACGTATTGATCAATACGAACATCTCGACCCATTCGTGTGCGGCGTGTACAAGACCGAACCCTGCCAGCGGTCGCAGCGCCTTTCGAACACGATCATCGGAGGAGCGGCCTCCCTCGACAGCCACTAACAGGCCCATACTGAAGAACGACAGGCCATAGAAGAAGTAGATCAGGATACTTGGTACTTGCACGGCCTTATACCCTCGCTATCGATCCGGTGCGGCAGTATTCGCGTTGATCCTCGGCCCCTTCTTCATCCATCCGCTCTCAGCCTGGTCCCGCAGACGCGGCAGAAATGATCGCCCGGCTCGGCCCTCGCCCCGCACTGATGACAATAGACCTCGCTCTTTGTCCCGCTTTGGGCTCGCCCCGAATGCGATTGCCGCCTGCGGGGTTGGTGGCTGCGGTTTGCCTGCAGGAAATAAATGGAGGCCCCCCCGACCAGCACGATGCCAAGCACTCCGAGTATGTAAGGCAAGTAGTTGCTCAGCATCACGCGGCCCGGTGTCGTCGAACCCAGTGGCTTGGATGGCTGCACATTTTCCTGCGGTACGCCTAAGGCATTGGAAGTCTTTGTATAGGTTAGCTGCAAGGGGAACTGTTGGCCTGCGCCCAGCGGCCCAAAGTCTTTGATCAGATAAGCACCGCCGTCCGCTCCCTTTGTCGCCTTCATCTCCGGATTCGTGGATATCCGGGTGGTGTCCGGCGGAACACGCACGCTGATGCTGATATCGTCAATCGAGTAATCTCCGGGCCAAAGATAGGTGAACTTCCGTTCGTCCCCGGTCCTGGACATCGGCTCATAGTATTCCAGATGATACGTTGCAGCTGTTTGGATCTGCACTGTCACGGTCTGCGATGTCTCCGTAGGTGTCGGACCTATGTAATCCGTTGTCAACAGCGAGCCATCCGGCGCTTGGGATGCCACCGCCACCAGATGTGCGTCCTTTGGAAAGCTCAGTGAAACACTCGCCGGTAGTTTGGCGCTCTCCGGGAGTTTGAAATCGTAGATTACGAGCACACTTGGCTGATCGTACTCAGGCCATAGCTGCACCTGAAGCGTGCTCAACTTGATCGGATTCTGAGCCTGCACCGCCGTGAATGAAAATGCAAAAGCCCCCGCCAGTAGTACAAATGCCAGCCACCTTCGCATGAACGCCTCCAGGAATTACTGGTCGAATCTTACCATGGTGGCAGGCTGATGATGAACCACTCAACCAATCCTAATCCGCTGCTTCTCCTTGAGGGCTGCGGGCCTCTTCCTGCGTGGATTGCAGTCATTGCTTGCACCAGGTGCCAGCAGGCGTCGTTGATCGGGGTCGCGACGCCGTGCCGCCGACCTAATCGCGTGACCGCGCCACAGATCGCGTCGATCTCGGTTGGCGCACCCCGCCGTATGTCCTGGAGCATGGATGAATAGTTGCTCGCCGTTCGGCTGGCAACGTCTTCAACGAGCGCAACGGGGTCGCGGAGACCGAGCTTTACGTGTTCAGCCGAGGCAACGGCAGCCGTTTCCTCCGCCAGTGCGCACATCAGCGCCCGCGCCGCCGGACGATTTAGCAATTCACCGTTGGGCACACGCAACAGCGCGGTCAGCGGGTTAATGGCGGAATTGATCACTAGTTTGCCCCAGACCAATGCGTTTGCATCGGCAACTAGCTCTACCTGAAAGCCTGAGGTCTTGAGCGCTTTTTCCAGGGGAGCCAGGCGCGCGTGCGATTGGATCGAAATAGGTCCTTCACCGCCTGCCTTAACCAGTCCCGGCCCGAGAAGTGTAGCGCCGGCTGTCGTGGTTCCCAATGCGACACGATCCGAGCCAAGCTTTTCCTGTAAGGTCTCGTAGTTGCCGAGCCCGTTCTGCAGCGTCACGGCAAGCCCATCCTCCGCAAGACATTGCGCCAACTGCCCGGCGGCGCGCGGAGTTTGCCAGGATTTGACCAGTACCAGGGCGAACTGCGTGCCCAGGCAGTCATTGGCATCTTCCACAACGCGCACTGAGAAAGCCTGTTCCCTGCCATGCCCATCCACAAGGCGGGCTCCATTCGCACGCAGAGCCCTCACGCCCGGCTGCCAGCTGCCAAGTAAGGTGATGTTGTAGCCCGCGCGCCTCAGCCGCCACGCGAATAGTGTTGCCAGGGCGCCCGTACCGACGATCAAGATGCTTCGCAGAGGGCGGTGCTGTTGAAGCATCCTCGCGTATTCCGTGTTCCTGGCTATAGCTGTTTATGGTTCGATCGCTTTCATCAGCTCTTGCCATTCACGTTCGTCGATCTCCACCGAGTGTTCGTTGGCAGGAAAGTTACGGCGCTGCACATCCGATATGTATTCACCGAATGCGCGCTGCATTTCAGCATGCAGGTTTGCATACTTTTTGACAAAGCGAGGCGTGAAGCGGTCGAACAGTCCGAGCAGATCGTGAGTTACCAGGACCTGTCCATCACAGCCAACGCCCGCTCCGATTCCGATGGTAGGAACGGACAGTTTTTGTGAGACGAGCTGTGCCAAGCGCGCTGGAACCGATTCCAGCACAATGCCGAAGCAGCCGGCCTCTTCGAGTATCAACGCGTCTTCCAGCAGGCGTTGGGCAGCGCCGGCGCGCTTGGCCTGTGGTCGGAATCCGCCGAGCTGGTTGACCGACTGCGGCGTCAATCCAAGGTGTCCCATAACGGGGATTCCCGCGCCGACGATCGCGCGGATCGCATCGAGCCGCTCCCGCCCGCCCTCCAGCTTCACAGCCTCCATGCCGGCCTCCTGTAGGAAACGACCCGGCATTGCGGACGGCTTGCTCGGCAGATACCTGGTAGGACATGAACGGCATATCGCCGATCAGCAGTGCGTATGTTGCGCCGCGTGCTACCGCGCTCGCGTGGTGGAGCATGTCCTCCATGGTTACCGGCAGCGTGTTCTGATAGCCCAGTACTACCATCCCAAGTGAGTCGCCCACCAGGATGGAATCGATGCCCGCCCTGATCCTCTGCCAGGGCTGTTGGATAGTCATAGGCAGTCAGCATCGTGATCGGCTCGCCTCGTTCCTTCTTGAGGCGAAGGGTCGACGTCGTGACTTTCTTTCTCGGGGGCGCGCTGGTAGTCATGGTTGCCGTAGTTACGGCAGGTGCAGTAGTTGACATGGTACCCTCCGGTAAAAGGTAGGGGCCGTTTGGTGCGGCTTGGTTCCCCTGCTCGCCGCGGTTACAGCCTTCAAGGTTCGGGCCGTCGCGTTGCGCTCATGCAAAGAGCTTTATACGCGCGGCCTACATATTATTCCACAAAAATCTCTTTTCGCCTATAATATTTTCGTCAGATTTCGGTTCAATACGACGTGGAAGCGGACGGTCCCTTGCTCGGTCCGATCGCTGACTATGGCTCGAAACTACACCAAACCCAGGAGGCTCCTATGCGTCAGATATTCGGTTTCATGATCGGCATTATGATTGGCGCCTTGGTCGGCTCCACGGTGGCGCTTTTACTCGCACCGGAAGCCGGCGAAAAGCTGCGGTCCGAACTGCGGGCCCGCGGCGAGGTGTTGGCCGCGGATGTCAGGCACGCTGCCCAGGCCCGCAGGATCGAGCTGACTGATCGCCTGGAAACTCTTCGCGAGTCAGGCTCCGCATAGCGCCGGTCTGGCCTCCATCCTGGTTTGCTAGTCCCCAGGACGAGAAGGCTATTCACACTAGCGAGACGATAGGATTCGTTCATAGAAGCGCTCCGCTGCCGACATGCAGTATGTATATTCGGCGCGCTCTAAAATGATCTTTTGGTTTAAGCCTGCGGCTTGCTGCCGCAGGTCTTTATTTCCCAGGCTCTCGAGGATTGCATCCGCCAGGCCTTGTGCGTCGGTGGCATCCACCAGAAGGCCGTTGCTTCCGTCTTTGATCCACTCCCGGATGGACTCCAGGTCTCCTGCCACCGGCAGGCAGCCGCATGCCATGCCTTCGAGCAGCGTATTGGGCGTTCCATCATGCGTGCTTGGCGACACGATGATCTGTGCGCGGCGGAAGAGATCTCCCATTTGTGCATGCGGAATCGCGGGGAGAAGTTCCACGGCATCCCGGATGTCAAGCTGCTGGATCCACTTTATGGCTAGCGGCTCGCCGGCCATCGCCGCGCAGATAAATCTTGCGTCTGGCCGTTTGGCGAGCACCCGCGGAATGGCCTGGAAGAACGCATCGTTCCGTACATAATTCCGAACCCCGCGCGCGTTGATGACGACGGGTTCCTCGACCGGCGCCGCTGGCAGGTGAAATGTATCCGTGCGCACACCGCCGTTGCCTGGCGTTACGAGCGTCGGTCGCGATGGAACAAAACCCCATTGTTTGCCCAACCGAATATCACGCTGACAGTCCGCATGCAAGGCATCTGCTACCTGCATTGCCCAGCTGGTGTAATGCCGCATCAGCCCATTAGCCGGCGCGTGCAGCGTAAAGTCATTGCCCCAGACCGATATTGCCAGGGGAGCGCCTGTATATGCGTCTGCGGCCAGCATGCCTTCGTACGGAATCCTCAGGGCATGTATAAGATCAGGTTTGACACGCCGAGCCATCCCGCGCAGCCGGGCCGACGCACGAGGGATCGTTAGTGGGCCCAGCCAATGCCGGATTGCCGAGCGCACGGCAAGCGTAGCGGCAGACCCATGGCTAGTCGGCTGAGCGGTCCCTACGCTACCGCTGAAAGCCACAGGGATGATTTCGAAACCATCCAGCCGGAATTCAGGGGAACAAGCCGATGTGGAAGCAAGGTAGACTTCGGCTCCGAGTTCCGCAAAGTAACGTATCCAGTTTTGTGCGATTGGGGAACGTCCGTCGGCAACAAAAAGCAGGCGCATGAGGTCAATATACCAGAAGTTGTTCGTGGGAGTAAGCCGTAGTATGATTGTTGTGTTCTGACCCCAAAACGGAACAATGAGAGGGGAACCGAGGTGGCAGGAACTTACCCCGGATCTTTGCAACGAGGAATAGTATGAAACAGATTTGTGTAGTTGGTGTGGGATATGTTGGTCTGGTGACCGGCGCTTGCTTCGCCGACCTTGGGAACAAGGTCGTTGCTCTGGACGTGGATGAGAAACGCATTGAGAACCTGCGGAAGGGCATCCTGCCCATTTATGAGCCTGGTTTGGACGAATTGGTAAAGCGCAATATGAAGGCTGGTAGGCTTTCATTTACGACCTCTTATCCAGAGGCCATGAAAGGCGCCGAGTTTGCGTTTATTGCTGTAGGCACGCCGTCAGGCAGTGATGGCGAAGCGGATCTGCAGTTTGTGGCCGCCGCGGCAAAGTCGATTGCGCAAAATATGACCGAGCCGCTTTCTATTATCAACAAATCGACGGTACCGATCGGGACCGGCGATTGGGTCGCGGACATTGTGAGGGGTGCTCAGTCCCACCCGATATCGTTCTCTGTGGTCTCCTGCCCCGAATTCCTTCGTGAGGGCTCCGCTATTGGCGATTTCATGAATCCGCACCGCACAGTCATTGGATCGCTACATCGTGAGGACGCCGAGAAGGTGGCACAATTACATCTGCCTTTGCGTGCGCCGATCGTGATCACCGACCTGCGCACGGCGGAAATGATCAAGTACGCCTCCAACGCCTTCCTGGCGACCAAGATCTCCTTCATGAATGAGCTGGCGGATCTGTGCGACTGTGTCGGCGCCGATGTGAAAGAGGTTGCCGCTGGCATGGGGTACGATGCGCGCATTGGCCGTCACTTCCTGGATGCAGGTCTTGGGTGGGGAGGTTCGTGCTTTCCAAAGGACGTTAAGGCCCTCGCATATATGGCAAAGGAGAACGGCCTCAATCCTCGCATTTTGGATGCCGTCACCACTGTAAACTACGGTCGCCGGGCCGAGGCTGTGCACCACATGGAGCACATGCTCGGAGGTCTGAAGGGTAAGACCATTGGTTTGTTCGGCCTGGCATTCAAGCCCAACACCGATGACATGCGCGAGGCGCCCTCGATCGATATTGTCCAGCACTTATTGGAAGCCGGCGCCAGGGTGCGCGGCTATGACCCGGTGGCAATGAATGTTGCAGCTCCCATCCTGCCGGCGGTGGACATGTTCAAGGATCCCTATGAAATGGCGCGCGGCTGTGACGGCGTCATGATCATCACGGAGTGGAACGAGTTCAAGCAACTGGACTTGGATCAGCTCAAGTCTCTGCTCAAGACACCCACCCTTTTTGATGGCCGGAACATATACGATCCGGATTTGATGAAGGAAAAAGGTTTCGTCTACCAGGCCATCGGCCGTTCGGCGAACTCATAGGTTGTTTTCAGGCGTGAGCAACTCCCATAGTCTTCCGGATCAGTTTGGAGGCTATGGGAGTTGCTGCACCAATTTGCAATTCGGGGGAATTACCATCCGGATCCAGATGGGCAGCATCTTGGAGAAGTAACATGCCCCAGCCTCCTGTGTGTGACTATGATGGCTCCGACTACCAGTCCTCCTTCTGGGATAGGGGCGGCCGCGAATACGAAGACCGCGTGGAAGCTATTGCATTGAAGCGCTTGCTTCCCAAAAGCGGACGCCTGCTGCTCGAGCTCGGCGCAGGCGCGGGGCGCAATAGCCCTCGCTACTCCGGCTTTGACCGCATCGTTCTCGTGGATTATTCGCGCACGCAGTTGCAGCAGGCCCTGGCGCGCCTCGGCAATTCGGACAGGTACATTTATGTGGCTGCCGATATCTATCGCCTTCCATTCATCGCCAGGGTATTCGATGCGGCCACAATGATCCGGACGCTGCACCACATGGCCGATGCTCCCCGGGCTTTGGCTCAAGTGCGCGATGCGCTCGCGCCGAAAGCCATTTTCATTCTGGAGTTCGCCAACAAGCTAAACATCAAGGCCATCTTGCGCTACTGGCTTGGGCGGCAGAGCTGGAATCCCTTTGCCCGGGAGCCCGTGGAGTTTGCAGAGCTCAATTTTGACTTCCACCCCAATAGCGTGCGCGCCTGGCTCAGTTCCTTGGGTTTCACGCTCGAAAAGACATTGACGGTCTCGCATTTTCGATCCGGCGCCTTGAAGCGGATTGTGCCCACTTCGATCCTCGTCACACTGGATTCTGCTTTTCAATGGACCGGGGCATTGTGGCAGCTGACACCGAGCGTATTCTTGAAGCTCGTCTTGCAGAAGGATGGGCCCGTGGCCGATATGGATTGCATAACTGACATGTTCAAATGCCCCGAATGCGGACACGCTCCCCTCGTCGATCAAGGGGAATATCTGCAATGCTCTGATTGCAGGAGAATGTGGGAAAAAAGGGACGGGATCTATGACTTTCGCAAGCCTTTGCCGTAGATCGAAGTGGCCTTCCCTAGCGAAGGCCACTTTTTTGATTCTCTTTGGGTCAAGCCAATTGATTTACATCCGGCCGTCCTAGCAGCCTTTCGAGTTGCGCTCTTGCAGCGTCGTCCACCAGGGCCAGGATCTCATCTCCTTCTTCAAGTACGGTCACACCGCGCGGCAGCATGATTTCGCCATGCCGGATGATGCCTGAGATAATGCAGTTGGGCGGTAGTACGACGTCTTTGATCGCCATGCCGGCGGCACGCGCCCCTGGGAAGATCTTTTCCTCCACCAGCGAGTATTTCCCCCGGCGCAGCTTGAGCATCGTCATCATGTCGCCCAGCGACATTTCCTCCTCTACCAACCTGGATATGACGTCTGCTTGGTCCACAGCCACGTCCACCCCAAATTGAGGCGTAAACAGCCAGGAGTTGCGGGGATTGTTGACCCGTCCGATTACGCGCTTCACCCCGTAGTGATGGCTGGCGAGCGAGGCAGCAACCAGATTGTCCGCATCCTCGCTGGTGACTGCCACTACCACATTGGCTCGGCTCACATCGAGTGTTTCCAGCACTTGGGGATCGGTGCCGTCTCCTTCATAGATCAATTCTGTTGGAAGCTCGCGGTGCAGGTTGGCCAGCGCCGTGGCCCTGTTTTCAATGACCCTGACTTCGTGTCCCTGGCCGCAGAGGAGCGTGGCAAGGTGGGAGCCGGTGCGGCCTCCGCCGATTATTAATGCATACATGCTTCTTAGTCCTTTCCCTGCCCATTGCCATTTGCGTGCACGCGTTCACCGAGCAGCCTTACGCCCTCGCTTGTCGCGCTTACCTGAAGCGTGTCTTCCGCCTCAATAACTGTGTCGAACGTCGGTAGCATGGAGCGTCCAGCGCGCCCGAGCAGGACCGGTATAGCAGATTGACTGGGAACCAGATCTCCCAGATTGCGACCTGCCCAATCGGCGGGTATTGTCAATTCGTAGATCTGCACGCCGCCGTCCTCCGCCGAGTACATACTTTGCAGCGCCGGATGGATCAGCAACTGTTCGAGACGCTGTGCGCCCCAGGAAGACGATGATACGGTCTGCAGATTCAGCTTTTCATAAATGGGTAGACGGCGCGGGTTGTATACGCGCGTGGCAACCCGCTCCACGTGAAAAATCTCTCGTGCAATGCGCGCAACGATCACATTGACATTATCCGAGGCGGTTACCGCCGCCAGCGCGTCCGTGCTGTCAATGCCTGCCCGCTCCAGAACCGTTCGATCCATGCCTTCGCCTTGCACCGTGCGGCCGGAGAAATGCAGCCCAAGCCTGTCAAACGAACGTGGATCTGCGTCGATCACGGTAACGAGATGATTGCGTTGAAGCGAGAGGGCCAGTTCAACGCCGACCCTGCCGCATCCTACTACAATTACATTCATTCCCTGGCTCCTTTAAGCTCTCTTGCTAAACGCTCGGGTCTGTCTATTTTCTGTTTCGAGTGCATAGGGCACGTCGGTGATGACAATGCCGGTCTCAAAGGGGAGCGAGAGGCGCAGCAGGACAGCCATCTGTGTACGCATCAGGTTGGTCCACCAGCGTGGATGGATCGATTGGGGCACAACCACCGTGATGATTTCGTTTTCCTGTTTCAGGGCCATAATGCCTTGTATATAGATCAGCAGAGGCTCCAGGATCATGTTATGCGGCGAGTCGAGCACCACCATTCGAATGCCTTCGCCCCACGTGGGCCAGCCCTTTTGCAGTCCTTCCGTCTCCACCCGATCCATGGAGACATGGACGGCCGTGACATCGCTTGATAAGGATTGGGCATAGCGAAGAGCAGTCAAGGTGCCCTGGTTGATGCTGTTCACCGGCACCAGGATGCGATGGCGCACGATGTGAGGAGGCAGGTAATAATGGTCAGGCGCAACGGAACCAACGTGCTCGGCTTTTGATGGAGCCTGCTGGAGCGGGATCGCTTGAGCCGCCGCTGCCTGCCTGACTTGGCCTTCACCCCCAACGGATACCGGGTATGATTTCTTGAGCAGGAATTGCGGAATTTGCATATTGCCTCCTCCGGGGATTGCTGCGGCGAAAGATCTGCGCGATTGCAGCCCCATGTCGAATAGCTCGAGAAAGCTCGCCATCCCGATCATCAAACGAAAACGATATTCCTGCATCTTGTAAGCCTGCCATTTGACGATGGACGCCATGCCCCCTTCAACGCGGGCCTTCTCATGCACGATGCGATTGACCTGCCTGGGCTCTCGAAACCCGGCGGGGGAGATGAGGACCAAATGGGCAATGATTGCCAGGACGGTAAAGGAAATCAGCGCCATCCATCCACCCTCCTGCCATTTGCCTATTACCTGTCCAACAAAGACAATGGCAGCCACGCTTGCGGCGACGGTGGCGAGGGCGGCGCCGATGCGTCTCGTGCGTCCTGAGTAATGCTGCAGCAGATGCTGTCGCACCGCCAGCCCCATGACCATGATAGGCATAAAGACACCGACGCCGTAAAACGGTACCGCTACCGTCGTGTGTCCTCGCACCAGTAGCATCAGAAGGATCGAAATGCCGAACGTGATGGTGACGGAGCGTGTAAACGTTCCACGCTTGTCCCGGTAGATGATGATCTCAGGGATTTCGCCGATGGCTACATCCCGCCACTCGGTAGCCTGCGCATCCTGAAAAGCTGTCATCGAGGCGGCGGCGAGCATCGCCACCGCCAGGATCTGATACACCCAGAAGAGCGTTGTGCCGCCAGGGATTTGGGAGAACCCAATGAAGGCCAGATTGCCCACCAGAGTACGCCCAAGAGTCCCGTCAAAGACATTAAAGCGGATCGAGAAGTAGGTCAGGAAGAGGGTCGTCAGACCGCCATAGAATAGGAATGAGGTTTGCACGAACCGGGCGATTCCCGATTTTCCACTATAAAAATTCCACAGAGCCTTGAAATCGAGGCAGGCGTTTCTTTCCCCATTTCACAAGGCTCACGTCCTCATCGATCATGAACTGTATCCCATTGGAGACAGCCTCCAGGCCTGTGAGCGCGACCATGCCTTTCATGGAGGCCGTGAGCATGTGCAGCGCTGCCTGGGCCAGGGATGCATGCTGAGTCGCCTCGGTGGCCGCGATGGCCGGGATCTCCTTTCAGGTGCGCTATGACCAGACCGACGGCCAGCGCAACAGTCATCATCAAGAAGATGGCAAGAAAGGTAAAGACGATGTTTCCCGATTCACCCCGCCCGCGAATGGTGAGAAACCAGGTGATGGCTGCCAGTGCGGCGCCGATTGCAAAATGCCAGAACCAGTTCGCACTATAGGCATTCAGGATCGAGAGCAACTGGTCAGCGCCGGAAAGGGCCGACACGACGATCGTGAGCACATAGTCCTGGATGAGCGTGACCGCCACGATCAGGCTGAGCGTTGGCCAAAGATAGCGCATGGAGGCCGTGTACGATCCACCACCCTCATTGAAAACTCCCAGTGAGTACATATACAATCCGCCGAACACGAAGTTTGCGAACGCAATGACTGTCACTGCTATATAGCCGTACTGCTGCAGGTTGTACGGATGCAGCGCGCTCATCATTTCGCCCGTGGCGTAATAGTACGATGTGAAGTAATCAACCCCGAACAAGGCCACCGCGGCCAATAGCCCGATCTGGCCCGCACCATGCTTTGTCGCGTGCTCCGCCTTTTCATGCGGTGAGATCTTATAAGCGACAACGATAATTATTACGAGAAGAACTACAGAAAACATTTGCAACTACTCCGAATTGTGAATAATTCAGGTTTACCCAAACAGGGAATTCCAAATCCAGATCACCCCTACTTCCGCGAAAAGCGTGAGGAGCAGCAGGACAGACTGCGTCCCACCTTGTATCGCCGTCACGATGCGCATCTGTAGCAGAAAGAAAGTTCCAATGCCCGCAAGGGAACCCAGCCAGGATGTCGCTTGCGATAACAGGGTTCGCCGGCTTGATCGCGGCGGAGTAAGCTGCGAGAAGACATAAATGGAAGTGGAAGACTCCAGGTTGGATGAAAGCACATCACACAACTGTCTGCGCGGCTTGGCTGCTTCCTGTCCCTCATAACATGCAAGCGTGTCACCCGGCTGTAGGGTCATTTTGACCCTCTGGATCCAATCCTTTCCGTGCTCGATCCTCACTTCGACGCACAGATCCTCCTGGCTTCGGGCGGTTCTGCTTGTGTCTGGCAGCCTTTGTTCGCGAAGGAAGGCAGCGATCGTCACCAACCTTCGACGCAGCTCGGTCTGCCTGAGCGCATCGGGACAGACGCCAACTAAAAGCACGTTTCGGCAGTCCTTGCCGGCCAGCATCAGGATTCGGCCTGCCAACGTCGCTTCCTCGTCGGGTTCAAGCATCACTACCACCAACCGGCTGGCAATTACTGCGTCCTGTTCGGCGAGCGCCTGCCGGCTCATGACTGCTGAGTCTTGGAATTGAGGATCTGCTCTGTTCATAGGGGCCACTCCAGCGCTTATGTTACAGGGCAGCAATAAAGCCCAGACAAAGAATTTGGCCACTCTCGTAAAAAAGAAATAAAGACGCGCTCAAATGAGGTGATTCGGGAAGAACATCACTACGCTGTCTATGACGAACATCATGGGCATTGGGCTGACCCAGATTCCCGGTTGTGCGGCTATACTACCCGGTCATGAATTGCTCCATCGTGATCCGTGCCTACAACGAATCAAAACATTTAGGACGCCTTCTGGAAGGTGTAGCCCGTCAAAGTGTGAAAGGGATCGAAATCATCCTTGTTGATTCAGGTTCCAGTGATTTGACCGTTGAAATCGCACAGTCATATGGCGCCATCATCGTGCGCATTCCCCCTCAGGAATTCACTTTCGGGCGTTCTCTTAATCTGGGCATGCGGGCTGCATCCGGCAAATATGTGGTCATTGCGAGTGCTCACGTCTATCCGGTATATCCGGACTGGATCGAGCGTCTCCTGCATCCAATTGAAGACAACCATGTCGGCATCGTATACGGCAAACAACGCGGAGCGGAGAGTTCGCACTTCTCCGAGCAGCGAGTTTTTCGCCAATGGTATCCAGACGTGGACGTAATGGACCAGCCGACTCCCTTTTGTAACAATGCTAATTCTGCGATCCGCCGCAGCCTCTGGCAGCTCCATCCATACGACGAGACTCTGACCGGCCTTGAGGACGTCGGTTGGGCGAAGTGGGTGCAGTCCCAGGGTCATGGCATAGCCTATGCCGCGAAAGCAGAAGTTATTCACGTCCATAACGAGATGCCTCGGGGTGTCTACGATCGCTATCGACGCGAGGCAATGGCTTTCAAGCGCCTCTTCCCCGAGGCCCATTTCAGCGTATATGACTGTATCCGTTTCGCTGCGTCGAACACGCTGAGTGACCTTTCACAAGCGGCACGGGAACGCGTCTTTTGGCGCCACTTTGCCTCCGTTTTCTGGTTCCGCGGGATGCAGTTCTGGGGCACTTACCAGGGCTACCGGCATTCCAGCGTCGTCACGCAGGAGTTGCGGCAGAGGTTTTATTATCCCGGAGCAGAAGACCTGCAAGTCCCAGGGCGGAGCGATGCCAAGCCCATTCGGTATAATGAGGATGGGCCTGGCAATCGTACTGGTCATCAAAGATGACCCTGATGAACATTTAGCTCTGTAGCGCAGCCTTGTAGGTTTGGAGCATTCCATGCAAATCAGGAATATCGTCTTGATCCACGGTATGTTTATGACCCCGCTGTGTTGGGAAAACTGGGTTGATTATTATCAATCGAAGGGCTATCGCTGCCTGGCACCGGCCTGGCCTGGGCGCGATCAGCCGGTCGAGACCCTGCGAAAGAAGCATCCGGATCCGGAACTGGGCCGGCTCAAGTTGGTGGATGTGGTCCAGCGCATGGAAGCTGCCATTAAAAGCCTTGACAGCAAGCCGGCCATCATCGGTCATTCCATGGGAGGGTTGGTGGTACAGCTTCTTCTTCAGAGAGATCTGGCGCTTGCTGGCGTAGCGATTGATCCGGCGCCGCCTCAGGGCGTCTTTAGCGCGGCCTGCTCATTCGTCAGATCGAATTTTCCCGCCATCAATCCATTTGTTCCGGTCACCCAGCCCGTTCAGATGACCTTTGAACATTTCCAATATGCTTTCGTCAACACGCTGCCGCTATCTGAGCAGCGCGCCGCTTATGAGCGCTATGTTGTCCCGGAGTCGCGTGGCGTCCCCACCCAATCGCTTACCTCCGCCGGCAAGGTGGACTTCAAAAAGGCGCACCCTCCTCTGCTCATCACAGCCGGTGAAAAGGATCACATCATCCCTGCTTCACTGAACCGGACGAATTACCAAAAATATCGCGGCTCGGCGTCCATCACAGACTTCAAGGAGTTTCCGGGCCGCGATCATTTTGTGATTGGGGAACGCGGCTGGCAGGAAGTTGCGGATTTCGTCCTTGCCTGGCTCGAGGCGAAAGCCGGCTGATGAAGATTGCTGCCTTGGTGCCCATGCGCCATCATAGCCAGCGTGTGCCTGGCAAGAATTACAGGCCTCTCGCTGGCAGGCCCCTGTTCTATTACATTATCGAAACGCTGCTCAGCGTTTCAGAGATCGATGAAGTGGTAGTGGATACCGATTCGGAGCCGGTCATTCACGGTCTGCAGGCCGCCTTCCCGCAGGTCAGGGTCATTGACCGTCCCCAACATTTGCGCGCCGACGATGTCTCTATGAATGACATCCTTTTGCATGATACAGGGCAGCTCGCGGCCGATTTCTATGTGCAAACACATAGCACTAACCCGCTTCTTAAACCGGGTACTATTTCGCGGGCCATCCAGGCTTTCATCTCCGATTACCCGGCTCACGACTCGCTTTTCTCAGTGACGCGCTTACAGAGCCGCCTCTACAACTCGCTGGGCCACGCGATCAACCATGACCCCGCTGTATTGATCCAGACCCAGGACCTGCCGCCCGTGTACCAGGAGAACTCCTGCGCATATATATTCACCCGCGAGGGCCTGCTCCAGAACCATCATCGCATCGGGCAAACCCCCTTGATCTTTGAAGTAGACGCAGATGAAGCGTGGGATATTGATAACGAGCTCGACTTCTCGATCTGCGATTTTCTGATAAGCCGGAATTACTCATCTGCCAGGAATCGGTAGCCGATTCCCGGCTCCGTCACTATCACCTGCGGGTGTTCCGGATCAGACTCGAGTTTCTTCCGCAACTGGCGCATATAGACCCTGAGATACTCTGTGTGGTCCACGTCCGCCGGCCCCCAAACATGCTCCAGGATGCTGTGATGCGTGAGCACCCTTCCTCGATTCGCAGCCAGGTAAGCCAGTAAATTAAACTCGGTTGCAGTCAGCTTGACTTCTTCGCCGTCGCGCGTAACCGCATGCCATGCGAGGTCGATCTTCAAAGACCCGGCTTGGACCACGCTTGTCTGCGTGGCGTTCGTACGAGATGAATGCCGCAGTGCCACCCGGACGCGTGCCAGCAGCTCCCCGATCCCAAAAGGCTTGGTCAAATAATCATCGGCGCCCTTATCAAACGCCGCCACCTTCTCCCGCTCGCTGTCGCGGACGGACAAGACAATGATGGGGCATTCGATCCACTCGCGTAGGCGCGCGCAAACGTCGATGCCATCCATGTCCGGGAGCCCCAGGTCCAGGATGATAAGATCCGGTGGGGTGGCAGCAGCCAGGGCCAAGCCCTCTTCGCCGCGGCTGGCAGTAGTCACGCTAAAGTCCTTCTCGGTCAGGATGGTACGCAACGCGCGCAGGATCTGCGGCTCATCGTCAATGACCAGTATATGTGGCCCAGAGTTCACACGTTCTCCAGTTCCATGGGAGGTTCGGGCGGGTGCTTTCCGTCTAGTGTCAGCGGCAGGACGAAGTTGAAGGCGAATCCGCCCGGCAGGTTCTCTGCCCAAATACGCCCCCCATGTGCTTCGATAATGCCTTTACAGATCGAAAGCCCCAGACCTGTCCCGGTCACACGGTCGGCAGCCGTGATGCGATAGAACTTGTCGAATATGCGCGCCAGGTGCTCTTCAGGGACCGGCGGCCCTTGATTTTTAACCTGGACGAGGACTTCGGTATCGTTGATCGCTTGAGCTCTAATTTGAATGAGGCTCCCGGCCGGGGCGTACTTGGTGCTATTGGTGATCAGATTCGTAAAGACTTGTTCCATCTGGATAAAATCGACTGGCACGAGCGGCAGATTCTCCGGGATGGCGATTTCCAGCCGGTGCTTCTCCGTTACATGGCGCATGCGGCCAAGCACGGTTTGCACGATCTCAGAGAGCAGGTTCCATTGACGCTGAGGCCGCAGCGCGCCCGATTCGATTCGCGACATGTCGAGCAGGTTGCCGACGAGCATGTTCAGATGATCGGCCTCATCGTCGATGGCTGCCACCAGCTCCTCGCGCGCCGGCGAATCCCAGCCTACCTCGCCACCGCGCAGACTGGAAGCTGCCGCTTTGATCGTAGCGAGCGGCGTCCTCAAGTCGTGCGACACCGAGGAGAGCAGGGATGATTTAAAACGGTCACTCTCCTCCAGGAGCTTGGTGCGCGAATCTGCCCGGCTCAGCGCAGACCGTTCGAGTGCCAACGCGCCCTGGCTGGCAAACGTCTGCAATAATCGCCTCTCTCGTGAGGACAAGGCAGGCGCCTTTCGCCATATACGGATCTGTCCAACCACGCCCCTTACCGCTTCCACGGGGATGATGAGTTCCGGCGGCCGCGCTGGGATACTGCCTTCTTTGCCATTCGCAGCCACTTGAAGAGCAGCGTCTGGCTGACCGTCCAGCGTAATCGCAACAGACTCGCCCGCAAACATCGACTGGATCTGCTCGGCCAGCGCACGGACGATGCTTTGCTCTTCATGCAGGCCGGCGAGAGCCGTGCTCAACTCGTAGAGTTGCGTTGCCTCCTGCTCACGTGCAGCCGCGGCTGCCATGCCCGCCTGCGCCCTGCCGACCAATTGGCTGATTACCACCGCTACGATCAAAAAGACCAGCAGCACCACAACGTCTTCTGGACGATGGACCGTGAACGTGTAATAAGGGCTGATGAAGAAATAGTTGAAGCCAAAGAACGCGCACAACGCCGCGGTAATGCCTGGCCCTAGGCCCCAGAGCGCTGTGCTGAGTCCCACTGGGATAAGCAGGAGCAACGCTACAAGTGGGGTATCGAGCAGATCGCGCAGCCCGAAGAAAACCAGGGCAGTGAGGATCATTAGCCCGGCTGCCAGGAGGTAACCAACCGACCGCGCTGCAAACGTTGAGAGGCGCATTAGTGGACGAAGATGCGGAGCATGAAAGGTAGCATCACCGTGAAGATCAAACCTCCAATTCGTAGTATGGTGCCGAACACTTCAGGCAGGTCGGAGGGCCCACGGTCGGAACCGGAAAGATCACAATGTATTTCTTTCGCTGGGCCGTCGTCTGTCGCTGCTCGTTCTCCTGCCGAAACTCCGCTCGTACCGCCCTAGGCTTCCCCGGTCGGGGCCCGTAAGGGTGTGGCTGGCGCCAAAATGCAGCCAGTTAAAAGGAAGCAGCCATAATTTCTCCTGCACCGAAAAATAGATCGCCCGAGGTAAATTATCTCTTGTACAGAGCAAACTAGGCCAGCTTATCGAAATCGCGCAAGGTGGCTGCCACATCAAAGCTCGGTTTCGGGTACTGCATCTTCAGGTTTCGCAGCGCTTCCACAATGGTCGTTGCCACCACCCAATCCCGATACCATTTGTGGTCTGCTGGTACTACCATCCACGGTGCGTGATCCGTAGTGGTCTTGTTGAGCATGTCCTCATAAGCCTGCATATATTGCTTCCAAAGCTTCCGTTCCTCCAGGTCGCCCGGGTTGTATTTCCATTGCTTTGTCTCATCCTCCAGGCGAGCCAGTAGCCGGCTCTTCTGTTCGTCGTATCCGATGTTGAGGAAGAATTTCAGGATCAGTGTGCCTTCCTCGCTCAGCATTCGCTCGAAGGCGTTGATCTGCTCATACCGGGCCTTCCATACCTCGGCTGGCACGAGCTTATGTACGCGCACGACCAGCACATCCTCATAGTGGCTGCGGTTGAAGATCACCATCTCTCCGCGCCCGGGGGTCTGCTGATGGATGCGCCACAGATAGTCGTGATCCATCTCGACCGCCGTGGGTGCTTTGAAGCTTGCCACTTTCACACCCTGTGGATTGACGCCTTCGAACACCCGACGTATGGTGCCGTCCTTGCCGCCAGTATCCATGGCTTGCAGTACGATTAATACTTTGTGCTTGTGCTCGGCGTATAACAACTCTTGCAACGTATCCAGCTCCTGAATGAGCTTATGCACGGCCTCCAGGCCTTCCTTCTTGCCGCCCTTGAACCCCTCAGTGCTGGATGGGTCGAAATCCTTGATATCGAACTTGTTGCCTGGCGTAAGGCGGTATTCCTTCATTTGATCCAACCCTTTCAATGCGTTTATATTCTTTCAACGACCCAGTAATGCGAAAGTCCCAGAAGACGCAAAGGGGTTCTTTCCAGAAATTGCAGGCTGCCCCGCAGTGCCCTGCCGGCTGCACCAGCGCGGGCGATGATATTGTCATATGCTCCAAAAATGATCGTGCGCTCCACGAGCTGCACCGGCAAGCCTTCAAAAAGCTGCTCCAGATCCTGCCGGGAATAAACCCGTACGTGCGGGGCAAGTTTGTCGCGCCAACCCCGGGGCAGGTAGTTCACGAAAAGCTTATTCCCGAAACTGTACCGGCCTTTCCAATAGATGCCGTGTGTCTCGAAAGGATAACCTCGGTTGGGACAGAAGAGCGCCAGTCGGCCTTGCGGCTTCAACACCCGGACCATCTCGCACACTGCAGCGTGGTCGTTCTCGACGTGCTCGATCACCTCATGGCTGAGGATGAAGCTGAAACTCTGGTCCGGGAAAGGGAGGTGCTCGCCGGCCGCGTTGATGATTTCAGGCGAGCGCTGGCCCGCTTCGGCGGCCCGCTCAAAGTCGTATTCCAGTCCCACCACGTGGCCGCCATATCCCGATAAGTGCTGCACATACATCCCAACGCCGCAGCCGTTCTCCAGAACGGCCCCTTTGATTCGGTCTCCCGCGGCGCGCAGGATCATCTCCAACCGGCGCTCCTGGCCCGCCCGCCAGACGTAGGATGGTTCGCCTCGCAGCGCCGCCTTATTGAGATCTCGATCGGTCACGTTGATGAATTATACCCGTCGCCCTTGCAGCTTTTTGCGCACTATGCTAAAATATCAGCCGTTGTAGTTGTACCGATATTGTTGACACCGAGAAGTGGGCAGCCCCCACTTTTCTGCTTGTATACGGTTAGATGGAGTGGTAGCATGCCCAAGAACGAATTCAACCTGGCCTTCAACGAAGTCCTGGAAGAGAAGCAGCTCTCGAAGGAAATCATCCTCGGAGCGATCGAATCCGCCATGGTTTCGGCCTATCGGAGGGCTGTGAATGCCTCAACGGCCCAACAGGTAGAGGCCAAAGTCGATACCGAGACCGGCAAGGTCGCGATCTTCGCTGAAAAAGAGGTGGTAGAAGAGGTACAGGAAGAAAAGACCGAGGTCACCCTCGAGGATGCCCGCAAGGTCAACCCCGAGGCGCAGCTTGGCGATATGGTCATCGTCGAATCGACGCCGTCGGATTTCGGCCGCGTTGCAGCGCAGACCGCCCGCCAGGTGATCCAGCAGCGCATCCGTGAGGCCGAGCGCTCTGCACAGATGGAGTATTTTGCCCGCCAGACCGGCGAGATCGTCTCGGGCATCGTGCAGGCCTCTAACATCCAGGGCGCCACCATCGGCCTCGACATGAAAGCCGAAGGCATCCTCCCGGCCAATCAAAAGATCCCCAACGAACGGTTCAAGCTGCATGACCGTATTCGCGCTGTGGTCCTCGAAGTGAAGGATGGCTCGCGCGGCCCGCAGATCATCCTCTCGCGCGCCCATCGTAATTTCCTGCGGCGTTTGCTGGAGAACGAAGTCCCCGAGATTTATCATGGAATTGTTGAGGTCCGCGCCATAGCGCGTGAGCCTGGTGCACGCGCCAAGGTGGCTGTGACCGCAACGCAGGCCGGTGTCGATCCGGTGGGCGCCTGCGTGGGCATCAAGGGCGTTCGCATCCAGGCCATCGTCAAGGAATTACACGACGAGAAGATCGATATCATCCAGTGGGATCAGGATCCCATTATCTATATTTCGAAGGCCATCAGTCCGGCGCGCGTCAATGGCGTCTATTTGAATGAGACCGATGGCAGCCGCACAGCTACCGTGGTTGTAATGGAAGACCAGCTCAGCCTCGCCATCGGGCGTGATGGGCAGAACGCGCGCCTGGCTGCCAAGCTCACCGGTTGGCGCATCGACATCAAGTCGGTCATCGAGGCCGCTGGCGATACGCTCGCCAAGTTGCAGAACGATCCGGAGTTGGCTGCCGCGCTGCCCGGCTCCGTGGAGATCATCCCTCAAGTGCAGGAAGCGCTTGCCAAGAAGGCTGAGAACCGGCCTGTCACACCCGAAGAGTATTCCCTGATCGGTCAATTCGTCGACCGCGTCGAACGTCGCACCACGCAGATCAAGGAAGAGGCTGTGCGCGCGGACGAGCAGCGCCTTGCCACGGCCCGCGCCGAGGTTCCCGAGACGGCCTTTACCATGCCGCTGGAAACTCTTGCTCTTAAAGAGCACGTCTTTAATATCCTGGTGGAAGCTGGCTACGAGACCGTCGGCGATCTGATGATGGCCCTCAAGCTGGATGAGAACAAGGTGCTCGGCCTGTCCGGCGTTGGTCCCAAGGCCATACAGAATATCCAGGAACAGCTCGCGGTCACGGAATTCCCAGAGCCGCCTGTTGTGGAGGCGCCCGCTGAAGTCGCCGCTGCGGAAGAGACACCGTCTGAGGCTGGAGAGGTGGTTGAGCCCGTCGCAGTGGAAGGCATTGTGCCGGAGGCGGCGGAGAAGCCCGAGGAGGCCAGGAAAGAAACGGTTTCTGAGCTTGAGCCCGAGAATGCCAAGGATGGCGTCTCTCTGGATGAGCTGTTCAAGATGAAGCCCGAGATCTTCCATACCGCTCCAGCGGAGGAAGAGGACGCGGATAAGAAGAAGGGTAAGAAGCAAAAGAAGAAGGGCGTCGAGTTGGTGCTCGACGAGGAGCTTGGCGAGGTGGTCGGCCGCAAGAAGCACAAGCGCGGCGATGACGGCCTCACCGAGGACGAATAATACTTAGCCCTCATCCTGCATGGTTCTTTTTTGCCGCTGATCTACGCGGCCCGACCATGCAGGCTGAGGTTTTATAGCGAAGGTGTCCAAAAAGATTGTTCAGCGCGTGAAGCACGTTCCCCAACGGACCTGTGTCGGGTGCCGCACCGTCTTGGCGAAACGCCAACTGGTGCGCATCGTCCGCAGTCCGGATGGGGTGCTGGTTGACCCGACCGGTAAGCTGGCTGGACGCGGCGCATACTTGCATGACCGCCGCTCTTGTTGGGAAGCCGGGTTGAAAGGCAGCCTGGCACGCGCACTAAAAGTAGACCTTACTGCAGCCGACCGCGAGCGCCTGGAAGCTTTTGTGAACACGCTCGAGGCAGCGGAGCCCGAACACTAGGCCATGTGAACGAATAATTGCTCGCTCACAGACCATCGCCTGGGCAGATCCGTGACTGGGTGGGATACCTGAATGTAAGATTTGAATTCGGAGGTGGTTTATGAGCACGAGCATTGAACTCCCCAATACTATTGTGATTCGTGATCTGGCGCAAAAGATCGAAAAAAGCCCGATTGAAGTTATCAAAAAGCTTATGGCGAATGGTGTGATGGCTACCATCAACCAGTCGGTGGACTTTGACACGGCGGCCATTGTCATGGCCGAGTATGGCTTTGAGGCAATTCCGGAGGCTCGCGAGGAAGTCAAGCCGGACGAGGCGGGTGAAGTGCCGCTCTGGCGGCGGTTGATCGCTGGTGAGGACACAAAGAAACTAATGGCGCGGCCCCCGGTCGTCACGATCCTTGGGCACGTCGACCATGGAAAAACATCCCTTCTGGATGCGGTTCGGCAGACCGAAGTCGCAGCTGGCGAAGCCGGCGGCATTACACAGCATATCGGCGCCTACCAGGTGGAAAAGAAGGGGCGCACGATCACTTTTCTCGATACTCCCGGTCATGCGGCCTTTACAGCCATGCGTGCCCGTGGTGCGCAAGGTGCTGATATTGTGATCCTGGTTGTGGCAGCAGACGACGGGGTGATGCCGCAGACCAGGGAAGCGATCGCTCATGCGAAAGCCGCCCGCGTCCCGATTATTGTGGCACTTAACAAGATCGACAAAGCCAATGCAAACCCGGAGCGTGTAAAGCAGCAGTTAGCCGAACTCGAGCTCGTCCCCGACGAGTGGGGCGGCACGACCATGGTAGTGCCTGTGTCTGCCAAACAGAAACAGGGTATCGACGACCTGCTCGAGGGTGTATTGCTGGTCGCGGATAATATGGACATCCGTGCCAACCCGGCAGGCAAGGTCATGGGTACCGTCATCGAAGCTGAGATCGACAAGTCCAAGGGCACTATCGCTACGCTGCTTGTGCAAAACGGCACCCTCGCATCCGGCGACATCGTCGTGGCGGGGAGAGCCTACGGCCGTCTCAAGGCCATCACCGATTACAAGGGCAAGCCCGTGCAAAAAGCGGGGCCTTCCTCACCGGTCGCGGTCCTTGGGTTGAACGAAGTCCCGTCAGCAGGCGATGTGTTCCAGGTGGTCGCCTCCGAAAAAGAGGCGCGGACTATTGTTGGCGAGCGCGTCCAGGCCGATAAGAGCAAGGCCCAGACGCGAAAGAAGGTCTCCCTCGAGGACTTGTTCGCCAGCGTTCAATCCGGAGAAACCCGGGAGCTTCAGCTCATTATCAAGGCCGATGTGCAGGGCTCGCTCGAGCCCATCATCCTGGAGATGGAGAAGCTTGGCGAAGGCGAGATCGGAGTGCGCGTCCTGTACGCGGAGACCGGCAACATCGGCGAGAATGACGTCATGCTCGCCTCGGCCTCGAAGGCCATTATCGTGGGCTTCAATGTTCAGGCCGACGTCGCCGCCCGCCGTCTGGCTGAAAAAGAGGGTGTTTCCATCCGGCTGTACGATATCATCTATCGTCTGACAGAGGACATCGAAAAGGCTCTCAAAGGTATGCTGGAGCCCGTTGTCGTGGAAAAGGTCATTGGCCGCGCCACGGTCCTGGCAGTCTTTTCCGCCTCCAAGCTTGGGCGCGTCGCGGGCTGCCGCGTCACAGAAGGTGAGCTCCACCGCAATGCAAAGGTGCGCCTGTTCCGCGGCGCCGACATGCTGTTTGAGGGGGAGATGGCTTCCCTCCGCCATGAGAAGGAAGATGTGCGTGAAATTCGTACCGGCTTTGAATGCGGCGTCGGATTCAAGAACTTCAATGATATCCAGGTCGGCGACACGCTGGCCTGCTACGTAATGGAAACGACGTAATCGCGACTATGCCATCGGATGTCCGTCTTCAGCGCATTGCAGATCGTGTTCGCGAGGAGCTCTCAGACATGCTCATCCGCGAGCTTAACGATCCGCGTCTGAAGCTTATTTACGTCACCGATGTCAAAGTCGACAAGGAGCTTGCCTACGCCGATATTTTCGTTTCGGCGGTGGAGGGAAATACGCGTTCCGTAGATGTGCTGGCTGGGTTAGAATCAGCCAGCGGGTTCATCCGCCGTACGCTATCGAAGCGCGTGGAGTTGCGCGTGTTCCCACGGCTCCGTTTTCACTGGGACCCAACACCGGAGAACGCCGATCGCATTGAAAAGGTCCTTGCGGAGCTTCGCAACAAGCGCAACACTTCGTCGTAGTGCATAATACATGCATGTTGGATGGTCAGGGAGAGAAGGGTGAATTTCATCACATGAACGGAGAACTTAACGAGGCGATAAAGTCCCGCCTCGCAATTGCTCAGAACACTCTGGTCGCTTCCCACGTCCGCCCCGACGGGGATGCGATCGGTTCGCTGCTGGCTATGGGATTGGCTCTTCAGAACGGCGGGAAAAAAGTGCAAATGGTTCTGGCCGACGGCCTTTCCGACTTCCTTCAGGCATCTGGAGGGCTCGGATCAGATAAAGACGCGGATCGAGGAGCCGTTTGACACTTTTATCACGGTCGACTGCGCCGATTTCAAGCGCACCGGTAAACCGTTCGAATCCCTGGCTCAGCCCGACATCAATATAGATCATCACATTACGAACGAGCGATTCGGCAAGTTGAACCTGATCGAGGGGAAGGAAGTCGCCACCTGCGCAATTCTCACCAATCACCTTCCCGCCTGGGGTTTTGAGATTACCAGGCCCATTGCCGCCGCGTTGTTGACCGGTATCGTGACCGATACCCTGGGTTTTCGTACCTCTAATGTAACGCCGGAAGCTATGCGCCAGACGGCAACCCTCATGGAGACCGGCGCTGATATGCCCGATCTTTATATGCGCGGCTTGGTGAGCCGCTCCTATGACTCTGCGCGTTACTGGGGTGCCGGTCTGTCAAAGCTGGAGCGCAAGGATGGCATTGTCTTTGGCACATTAACGCTTGCGGACCGCAAAAGCGCCGGTTACTCAGGCAACGACGATGCCGATCTGATCAATATCATTTCCGCGATTGCAGGCTTCAAGGTGGGCATGATCTTTGTGGAACAGCCCAAAAATCGGGTTAAGATCTCCTGGCGGGCCTTGGAGCCTGGCATAGACGTCTCCGGCCTGGCGACCCGCTTCGGCGGGGGCGGCCATGCAGCCGCAGCCGGCGCCGATGTCGAAGGTTCTCTCGATGACGTCAAGAAAAGTGTCATTGATAGTACTAAGGAAATGCTTAGCCACTAGTTGATTTTGACGCTTATAATGGGACGAATTACGTCTGGATTGCTACGGTCGGAAAGTAAAGACGTAGGAGGAAAATAAGATGGACAGCCAGGAAGTTAAGAACGCCATTTCCGGTGTTCTAGTTGTGGATAAACCCGTCGGCATGACCTCACACGATGTCGTGCAGGCCATTCGTACGGGTACCGGCTTGCGCCGCGCCGGGCACACCGGTACTCTGGACCCCCGTGCCTCGGGGGTGCTTGTCATTCTCGTTGGCCCGGCGGTACGCTTGAGTGAGTTCGTTTCGGCTTCGGATAAGCGCTACCAGGCCATCATACGGCTCGGCTCTACGACGGACACCTTCGACGCCGACGGGAAATTTACCAACTCCGATGAGCCCGTCAATGTCACGGAGGAACAATTTGAGAAGGTGCTGAGCACCTTCATTGGCGAGATCGAGCAGACCCCGCCCCCTTATTCTGCTGTAAAGGTTCAGGGTCGCAAGGCTTATGAAATGGCGCGTAACGGCGAGGAAGTGGAGCTGGCGCCTCGCAAGATCACCGTTCACCACCTCGAAGTATTGGAGTGGGCGCCGCCTGAGGTCGTGATTGACGTGCATTGCTCGTCCGGCACGTATGTTCGCTCGCTGGCAAATGATCTGGGTACCGTGCTCGGTTGCGGAGCGTATCTCGTGGGATTACGCCGCACCAAGAGCGGTCGCTTCTCCCTGCGGGATGCAACTCCTTTGAGAAAACTCCAGGAGGCCTTCCATGCCGGCAATTGGTATCAATATCTGATTCCAGCAGCGGAGGCTTTGGCGGAATGGCCGGCAGTGGAGTTGAATCCGGATGAAGTCGAGGACGTGCGCCACGGACATCGCGTGAAAGCCGCTGCAGATGCCGCGCCAGGAATGGTTCGCGGGGTTAGCACCCAGGGTGAGCTGGTTGCCCTGATGGATCTTGTGACCGGCGAGACGGGCGAGCCGGAGTGGCAGCCAAAGAAAGTCTTCTTCTCCTAGAATACATAGATTTCGATTTTGTCGCCTCGCGAAGGTTGGCGGGCACGTGCGGAGTGCAAGGGCTCATCCGCAGCTTATGGCCGCGTTTTGAAAAGCTCCTTGAACCGCCACCGTGGTCGGATGCTCTGTCAAGGAAAGAATCGCCAATTGTGTCTATCTCCGTTCATCTCTCGTAGAGCATGATCCAGGTCCACTCACTCGAAGAGCTTCACCTGCAAAATAGCTGGCTCACGATCGGTGTGTTCGATGGGGTTCATCGCGGCCATCAGCAGATCATCCACAAGCTTGTGGCGGGCGCACACAGAGTGCATGTCCCCGCTGTCGTGCTCACATTTTGGCCGCACCCCGCCAGTGTACTGGGGAATCACGAAGTCAGGTCCCTTACGACCCTCGATGAACGCGGAGAACTGCTCTCCGCCTTGGGCGTGGATGTAATGATCGCCCAGACTTTTGATACCTCTCTCGCAAACACACCCGCACCCGATTTCGTTGCCCGGCTAAAAAAACATCTTGGCTTTGAGCATTTATTGATCGGCTATGACTTCGCCCTCGGCAAAGGCCGGCAGGGCAACGCGGACCGTCTGACTGAAATGGGCAGGGACCTCGGCTACGAGCTGGAAGTGATCCCCGCTTTAGCCGATGAGAGCGGCGTTGTCTCCTCCACTGAGATCCGCAAGTTGGTGGCGATTGGCAACGTTGCGGAGGCCGCTGAATTGCTGGGCCATTGCTATGGTCTGCATGGTGTCGTGGTACATGGGGATGGCCGCGGCCGCCAACTGGGCTTTCCCACCGCAAATATCGACTATCCTCCCGAAAAGATCCTGCCTGCCAACGGCGTCTATGCCTGCCGTGTATGGGTGGACGGCGTGCCGTACGCCGCCGCCACCAACGTTGGGGTCAGGCCCCAGTTCCATGATAAGGCTGATAAGCCGCTGGCCGAAGCCTATGTACTGGACTTCAACCGCGACATTTACGGGCAGGATATCCGGCTGGAATTCATAGCACGCCTCCGGGCCGAATTGAAATTTGCTTCCGTCGATGCGCTCATCGAGCAGATGAAGCTGGACGTGGAGAAGACCCGCGGCCTTGTCAGGCCTGATCCGGTCGATCTTGAATCCAGGGGGTACGCGAATTTGGTAGAATGCGCTGCAGTTCTTCTAGCAGAACTGCTCGACTTACCGGAGGATACCCCCATGCCTGAGCGCCAGATCTACCTTCTTTCCCCCAAAGACCTGAGCCCCGAAACGATTGCAGTCGCGTTCGCCAAAACTTCGCGCTCGCCGGAGTTCTTCCGTCAGATCGCCGCCGGTCTTACGGAGGAGAAGTCGGCGCAATTCCATGAGAAGTGGGTGGTGGGGTATGGGCACGCCTCCGTCGCGGAGCATGCTGTCCTGCACCTGGCCTTTGAAAACGTCTCCCGGCTTGCGATTGAATCCATTGAATCCAACAGACTGGCTTCCTACACCGAGAAGTCCACTCGCTACCAGAAATGGGTGCCGGATGACTTCTTCATTCCGCCCGAACTGGATGGGAGCGCGCTTCGGGATGAATACGTGGAGACCTGCCGGCTTCTCTTCCGCACCTATGCTGAGTTGCTTGACCCTGTCCGCTCACTGGTCATTAGTCGTGCGCAACGCCGTGAGAATGAGAGTGATGAGGCGCTCGATCGCCGCCTCCGTTCCCAATATGTGGACGTTTGCCGTTTTCTCCTGCCCGCGGCCTCTCTCGCTAATGTAGGTATGACTGCCAACGCACGCGTGCTGGAAAGCACTATCCGCAAGCTGCTTTCCCATTCGCTTGCTGAAGTGCGCGAGATCGGCGAGACAGTCAAGGCTGTGGCAAAGAGCGAAATCCCCACGCTGGTGAAATACGCCGATGCGGTTCCGTATCTGGTGGAAACCCGGATCGCCTTGGATGGTCTCAACGTGCCGGTTGCACATCATCAACCGGCCGATTTCTGCACGCTGGTCGATTATGATCGTGATGGCGAGGAGAAAGTATTGGCGGCGGCCTTGTATCGCTTCGGCGGGATGCCGTTTGCGGACGCGCTCGGTTACGTGAGGGGACTCTCAGATGCGGAGTGCAATGACCTGGCCGCCACGCTGCTGCAGAGACTGGATGCCCATGACATTCCCCTCCGCGAACTGGAGTATTGCGCCTACACCTTTGACCTTCTCATGGACCAGGGCGCGTACGCTGAGTTCAAGCGCCACCGAATGATGACGCAATCGGCCCAAAGGCTCTCAACCCGCCTTGGATATGCCGTGCCGCGCCTCATCGCCGAAGCCGGCTTCGGGCCAAAATATGAGGCGGCTATGCTCGCGGCCGCCGAAATGTATGAGAAGCTCCATGCTTTCAGTCCCGGAGATCGCCCAGTACGTTGTCCCTAATGCTTATAACCGGCGTGTGCTGGCTCGGTTCAATCTGCGTGAGGCATACGCATTTTGTCAGTTGCGTTCGGCCCCGAATGCGCACTTTTCCATCCGGCGCGTCGCACAGCGCATCTATGAGACCATTCGCCGCGTCCATCCCCGGCTAACGGGCTATATGCACCTTCCCGAAGAAACCTGGCAACAAGTGGAAGAAGCCCACTTCGCCGAGTGCTAGGGAAACCTCTTGCGGATCTTGCTATCCATCGTTGGCGGCAGGCAGCTCCTCTCCAACCAACTCAAAGATTAACGTAAAGACGCAAAGTCGCTGAGCTATCTCTTTCTCCGCGGCTTTGCGTCTTGGTGTTAAGTTTGTCTTCAGGGCTGTATCGTTCCGCTAATCGTCCTCTTCTTCCTTCTTCACACCGAATGTTTCGTCGATGCGCGCCATGATTTCAGGCGTGAGCTTCGGCACGACCTCTTCCGCCTGCATGTTCTCCCGAACCTGTTCCACGCGGCTGGCGCCGGTGATCACCGTGCTTACGTTCGGATTCTTCAGCACCCAGGCGATCGATAGCTGTGAAAGCGAACAGCCAAGGTCCTTTGCGATCGGTTCCAGGGCGCGCACCTTCGCCAGGTTCTCCGGGTCCGTTAATCGGCCCTTCAGCCAATCATAGCCCTTGAGGTTGGCGCGGCTGTCTTTCGGAATGCCGTTGTTATATTTCCCGGTCAGCAAGCCTGAGGCGAGCGGGCTCCACGTCGTGGACCCATACCCGTAATCCTTGAACAGGCGTGCATATTCGTTCTCGAAGCGCTCTCGCTTGAAGAGGTTGTACTCGGGCTGTTCCATTACAGGCTTATGCAGATGGTGCCTCTCTGCTATCTCGATAGCCGCTACGATTTCCGATGCATGCCATTCCGACGTGCCCCAGTACATCGCCTTCCCCCATTCAATGATGTTATGCATGGCCCAGACCGTCTCTTCGACCGGAGTGCTTGCGTCCGGCCGGTGGCAAAAGATAAGATCCACATACTCCAGTTGCAGCCTTTGCAGGGAGCCATTGATTCCCTCGATCAGGCGCTTCCGGTTGAGCGTGTTCTGTTCGTTGACTCCCTTTTCAATTCCCCAATAAAATTTGGTCGAGACCAGGTAGCTGCTGCGTCGCCAGTTCAATTGCTTGAGCGCCGATCCCATCACCTCTTCTGACTTGCCCCTCGCGTAAACCTCGGCGTTATCGAAGAAATTTACACCCGCCTCGTACGCGGCCGACATACAATCCGCGGCGGCCTTCACATCCACCTGGTTGCTGAATGTAACCCATGAACCAAGCGATAGCTCGCTCACTTGAATGCCGGCGCGCCCTAGGTGACGATATTGCATGGTACCTCCGATGTTGGTTGGAATGTTCAAATGGGAGCGAACCCCATTCGCAAGCTCTTCATGTGTACGAAATCACAAGCGGAAGGATTATAACTCGCCTCCGGTATAATGATTTCATGCGCGTGTTCCTGTTGCTGCTTCTTTTCCTGTGCTTTGCGTGCGCTCCGGCCGCCGGCACCGGCGTTCCGGTTGCAAAAGACCTTAGGCCTTATGAAACTGCCACACCGACCTCAATCTTCGTCTGCCGTCTGCGGAAGCATTGGTCACGGCGCAGAGCGTCTTGCCTTCAGCGACGCCTTTCGTATACACGATCAAAGCCGGAGACACTCTGGGGCAGGTCGCTCAAAAGTTTAACGTGAAGCTCGACGCCTTGTTGGCGGCTAACCCCGATGTGGATCCAAACGGCATGACCGTCGGAAAGACTCTAAACATACCCGGCGATCAAAAGGATCCGACAGGCGAATCCACCCCGACGCCCGTACCCTTCGCGCTGGAAGAGACCAACTGCCACAGGATGACAGATGGTGGTCTCTGGTGCTTTGCTCAGGCCCGGAACAATTCACCCGATATCTTGGAAAATGTGACCGCCCAGATTACATTACTAAATTCCGCAGGCCAGTCTGTGGCAAGCCAGATGGCTTTGCTTCCGCTAAATATCTTGCCGCCTCATGCCAGGTTGCCGCTGAGCGCCTTCTTTGCGCCCGGCTTCCCATCTGATGTGCGTCCGCAGGGCCAGGTTCTGACCGCTATTCGCCTGCTCGCCAGTGATCCACGTTATCTGCCTGCCGTCGTTCAAAACACGGAGGTGCAGGTAGATTGGTCCGGCCTCAGCGCCCACGTCACGGGACGGATAGTGCTGCCGGCGGCTTCCAAGCCTGCTAGCAAGGTTTGGGTGGCTGCGGTCGTGTATGACGGAATGGGGCATATCGTCGGCGTCCGCCGCTGGGAATCTGCTTCCGGCCTGTCTGCGGGCGACAGCCTCCCATTCTCGTTCTCAGTATCTGCTGTCTCCGGCAAAATTGAGCAGGCCGAATTTGCGGTAGAGGCCAGGCCATAACACAAGGGGTTTGGTGCCTTACGTTGGCTTGTCGGGGGTATCGCCCTTTTGTCTCCGCATGGATAGGATGAATCCTAGAACCAGCAGGCCTACTACCGCTCCAAGGCTGCAGAAGGTGAATAAGAGCGTCAGGGTCAGTGATAGCGGAGGCCTTCCCGGTACCGGTCCAGTCGGCGTCGGCGTGACCTGGGCAGGCGGGGCGGCGCTCACGGCGGCTTGTGCGCCGACGGCTGGGATCGCCCCCAATATCGAGACCGCCACAATGGTCAGCCCCATAAGGGCCGGAACAATCGCTTTGCTTTGCAGCACGGCATCCTCCTGTGTGTTACGATGAATATATCACACGCCGCCTCCGCTGCCCGATTATGCAAATCTCATTGCATTAATTGACGCGGCCTTTTCTTGCATGTATAATCTTTTTTCAATTGGTTTCGCCGGAGGCCTGTGAAAACGCTTTTTAAGGTCAAGCTTCCTTTCTCCAGTCTGAAAAAGGCCCAAACGGGTTCAGCAATCGCAATTTAGGTAAGGAGTCGCATGGCATTACGCGGAAACTTCCGCGATTTCACCATTACCCAGCTCCTGAACTTGATCAATCTGGCGCAAAAGACCGGCACTCTGATCGTGGATGGCCCGTCTGAGCAGGCGCACATCTCCTTCAGGGACGGAAAGCTGGCCTACGCGCGCATCGGTCAGGCAGATGGCGGTCTGGCAGGCGTCTTGCATAAGGCCAACAAGCTCAATGCCAACCAATATCGCATCATCACAGAGCGCGCCAGCAAGGTGAGCGATAAAGAACTCGGCCTTCTGTTGATCAATGCCGGTTACGTTTCACAGGAGGACATCCTCCTGAATCTCCAGTCGCATTTCATTGAGGTCATACGCCGGCTCTTTACGTGGGTGGAGGGCCTCTTCCGTTTCGAGAACGACCTCCTGCCCCCCGACGACCGCATCAACGTAAAGCTCGATCTGGAGAACCTGATAATCGAAGGTTCCCGCCAGCTGCGCGAATGGGAACAGTTGCAGGATGAGATCCCCAGCCTCGACCTGGCGCTGAAGTTCACCGAGCGGCCGATGACCAACCTGAACCTGAGTGTCGAGGAATGGCGTGTCGTCAAGTATGTCGACCCTAAGAATACGATGAAGCAGATCGCCTCGGCTGCCAAGTTGAACGACATGGAGATGCGTCGCATTGTTTACGGTCTCATGCAAGCCGGCCTGGTCGAGATGGTGCGGGTATCCACGGCTCCGCTTCAGCTGAATCCCAAGATGTTCCCCACCCGGGATAAGCAGGAACAAAAGAACCTGATCAATAAGCTGATCGGACGCATTCAGAGACTGTAGTCTTATTCTGGAAAGCTTTACGAGCTCCATCCTGGAAGGATAGAGGTTCTATGCAAACCGTCAAAATGGTGGTCACAGGTCCCTTCAGCGCAGGCAAGACGCAGTTCATCCAGTCTGTCAGCGAGATTGAGGTGGTAGCCACCGAGCGCAAGGTTTCCGGGCAGGCAGAGCGCAGTGTCAAGAGCGCCACGACGGTAGCCATGGATTTTGGCCGTATCACGGTGGACGAAGACTTGGTGCTGTACCTCTTTGGTACTCCCGGGCAAAAACGCTTCGACTTCATGTGGGAGATCCTGTCAGAGGGCATGCTCGGCTTTATCGTTATGGTCAATTCCACCCGTCCCGAGACCTTCCGCGAGGCCCGCTCTATTCTGGAAACATTCCGAGCCTATGCTCCCACACCCTACGTTGTCGCCGCCAATAAGCAGGATATGAAGGATGCCTGGGAATTGGAAGACATGCGCCATGCCCTGCGATTGGATGGCAAGACCAAGATTCTTCCGTGTGTCGCCACCAGCAAGAAACAGGTCAAGGTCGTGCTGCTCGAACTGCTCTACAGCATCCTGGCCGAGATGGAAGCGGATAAGTAAAAAATCATGATGTGGAATGGTTGGCTGTGCCTTCTCTAACGACTGATCAGGGCAACGTTCATTATGAAGTTTTCGGCCGCGGCAAGCCCGTGATCTTGCTGCACGGCTGGCTGGGATCCTGGGGCCTTTGGCAACAGACCATGGCCGACCTCAGTGGCTCTTATCGTACCTACGCACTGGACTTCTGGGGTTTCGGCGAGTCCGGCAAAAGGCGTGTGAGCTATGCCGTCCCGGATTTTGTCAGCCTCGTCGATCAGTTCATGGAGCAGATGGGCATTGATCGCGCTCCCATTGTGGGGCACAGCATGGGCGGCACTGTCAGCCTTCTGGTCTCTATCAAGTATCCCCACCGCGCCGCGAAAGTCGTTGTTGCCGGCTCGCCCATCGAAGGCTCTTCGCTTGCGCCGATGCTCAAACTTGCAGGCTATCGCCCGTTGGCATTTGTCCTGTTCAATATGATGGGCCCGTTCCGTTCATGGATGAAGTACTTCTATTCACCCCGCATTTGCGCCGATCCCCGCTTTCCGGAGATGATGGATCGCGACCTCTCTCGCACCACGCTGAAGTCATTCCTTCGTTCAATTGCTTCGTTGCGGCGGACGGACCTCCGGCCTTTGTTGAGCCAGGTAAGAGTCCCCGCACTTGGCCTCTATGGCGAAAGAGACAAGGTGGTCGAGCCCACCCAGTGGCAGCCACTCAAGAACGGAGTTCCTCAGGCGCAGGTCGCCTGCTTCCCGAACGCCGGGCATTTCATGATGCTGGAGAATCCAGCCGAATTCAGCCAGAGGCTCAAGAGCTTCCTGGATCAACCTCAACCCGCCGAATGAACGAGTTCTTTTACCCTGCGAGCATGGGGCGAGTCCTCCTAAGCGCCATGGAGGAGGTCCTGGGGGAAAGGGGGCTTGATTCTGTATTGAAGAATTCCGACACTCTGATCCTCGAGCATCACCCCGATGCCCCTTCGCTTGTCTCGTTCAGGGACGCCGGTCAGCGTGCGGAAGGGGACCGGACCTTTTCGTTCACATCCCTCAGCCGTCTATTGGAAGCCTTTGAGCGAGCCTATGGGCCGCAAGCCGGGCGTGGCATGTCTTTGCAGGTCGGCCGTGCCTGTGTTCAATATGGCCTGCGGGAATTTGGCGGCGCCCTCGGTCTCACAACGACTGCATTTCGTCTGCTTCCACTCCCGCTGAAACTCAGCACGGCCGCCCGCGCCCTCGCGGACCTCTTCAACAGTCATACCGACCAGCGGGTGCGGATCGAGCGCCAGCCCGGAAGCCTGCTGTGGCACATCGAGCGCTGCCCGCTTTGCTGGGAGCGCCACGCCGCAGAACCCATTTGCCAGCTGGCCGTGGGGCTCGTGCAGGAAGGGCTCTACTGGTTGAGCGGTGGTAAGATATTCAATGTCGAAGAGATCGCATGCGTCGCACGGGGCGACCCAGCATGCACCCTGCAGATCGACGAGACGCCTCTTGCCTGATGGCCCGTGGCTGTCAGCCGGCCATTCGGGGTACGGCCCGCAGCCTTTTCTACCAGGCTAGTCATGCTCAAGATCATCCTGAACGCTCCTAACCTGATCATGCCGTTCTGTGAACCGGCACGCGAGCTGCGCATTCAGAATGCGCCGCTTTGGCTCTGGCAGCGCAATCTGCTGGCGCCTTATGTAACGCGTGAGCTGGAACTGAAGACTGGCATGCGCATGCCCGCCGTGCGTGAGCCAACCTTGGTATACCGGGACAACCTCTTCTTCGATGAGCCATTTATCCGGGCTTTTATGGCCGAGGCGCTCAAGCGAAGGCGGCCTGTACGCGCCGCCTTCTCCGCCGACGATCCGGCGTTCAGAGAGCATGCTCTCCCCTTATCCACATCCTATACGCCCGCCGGAAGCCTTTATTTTGCAGACCTGTGGTATTACCCCAACGGCCCTGTGGCAGATGTGGAGCCGCTGGTTTTGGACATGCAGGCGCACGAAATTGGCTATTACCATGTGCCCACTTACATGGCCGACCAATCCGGCGACTTGCTCTTTCAGGTGCCCTTACGGTCTCTGCTCGCCATTGACTCATGGGTGCATATCTTCATCGCGGACGTTGTCTTCGGTCTCTTCTCCCGCGGTGCGCGCTTTGAGAAGCGCCTGGGCGAAGACCTTGGATATAAGCTCAGCATCCTGGCTACGGCGGTCTACGAGGGCCGACAGCTTTTGGAGTGCTCGCGGCTTGTAACGATCGGCAAAAATTGCGTCATTGATCCGCATGCCGTCATCCACGGGCCCACCACCATTGGCGATAACGTGACCATTAACGCCGGCGCGGTGATCGAGAACTGCATTATTGGCAGCAACGTCAACGTCTCGCAGGACGTGCAGCTTATGCTCTCGGTCGTCGGAGATGGGACCTTCATGCCGTTCCGCTCTGCCCTGTTCATGACCACCGTGATGGAAAACAGCATGATCGCGCAGAACACCTGTCTGCAGATGTGCGTGATCGGGCGCAATACATTCGTGGGCGCTGGTTCCACATTTACGGACTACAATCTGATCCCCGCTGCCTTGCGGGCCCGCGATGGCAAGGGCAAACTGAGCATTTCCAATCGTCCGGTGATGGGCAGTGCCGTGGGCCACAATTGCCGCCTCGGCTCCGGTCTCATCGTCTACCCATCGCGTACCATCGAGTCAGACGTTGTGCTGACCGCATCCAAGGATCGCCGCGTCATCGATCGCGATGTCACCTATGCAGAGAGTGACCATCATAAGCTCAAGTCCGCGCATCTTCACAAAGCGCTGTACCACCAGCAGCAGGACCGGGACGTCAAGTCCTGGTAGCGCACGCCGGGTCGGCAGGTAGCCTGGCCGCCGCATCTCACCGATTATCCCGCACTTCGTATTGCGTCCGAAGAGAGTCCTGGCAGGCCGCGGTCCCAGCCGCGCCTCAGCCGTCGCCTGTGCTCGTCTCAAATCCCCTGGGTAATGAGTTCGCACGCTCACATTTATGGACAGTTTCGCCTTCATCATCCATCCGATTGACCCCAAGCGCGACGTAAGCCGCAAATTTCCTCTGCTTGGCCGGCTCCTCAGTGAGCGCCAGATCGACTTCTTCTCCACGTTCTTCCCGCCCGTCTACCTCTCCGAAATTGAGGGCATTACCTCCACGGCAACCGGAAAAGTCATCAAGGGTTGGTTGATAGCTTGTCCCTATACCCCCCGGCGCATGCTCGAACTCCCCGTGCAGCAGGTGTATCGCAAAATCATACAGACCGGTCATCTGGCAGAGAGGCTGGGCGCTCAGATCCTGGGCTTGGGAGCCTACACCTCTGTGGTAGGGGATGCCGGCGTTACGATCGCACGGTCGCTCGACATCCCCGTGACGACCGGAGACGCCTATACGGTCTCGGTTGCTGTGCAGGCAGTCGGTGCGGCTGCGGAGGCCATGGGTATACCGCTCCACGAGGCATCTGCGGCGGTAGTGGGAGCGGCCGGTGCTATCGGCCGCGTTTGCGCCGAGTTGCTCGCGGGGCAGGTGGCCAGCTTGCTGCTTATCGGTCGGGATGAAGGAAGTCTCGCCGAACTTAAGGAAAGGTTGGAGCCTCAGGCAAGGGCACGGCTCCTTACCAGCACGAAGATGGATTCCCTGGCCAAGTCCCAGCTGATTCTCACCGTGACCAGCGCTCTCCACGATGTGATCCGCCCCGAACACTTGCGTGCCGGCAGCGTGGTGTGTGACGTGGCCCGTCCCCGCGATGTTTCTGCAATGGTCGCCTCGGCTAGAGATGATATATTAGTCATTGACGGTGGAATGGTCGACGTGCCAGGTTCCGTGGATTTCCATTTTAACTTTGGATTTCCGCCGGGAAAAGCCTACGCTTGCATGGCAGAGACCATGATCCTGGCAGCCGAAGGCCGTTTCGAGGACTATACCGTCGGCAAGGATATTTCACTGGAGAGAGTGAAAGAGATCACAACAATGGCCGCAAAACACGGGTTTCGATTGAGCGGTTTTCGCTCTTTCGAGCATCCGGTGACAGACCAACAGATTGAGATTGTGCGCCGCAATGCTCACAGGCAGGCTTCTGTCCACAAGACAGGCGTGTCCGGGCGCTCATAGGAGGCTTTATGGCAAAGACCCGCCTTTTGATCGTCGAAGACGACATTGATATCGCGAACATGCTCAAGATCTACTTCTCAGGCATGGCCTTTGATGTGGATGTTGCGCACCGCGGGTCGGACGCGCTGGAAAAGACCAAGCACGTCCTGCCTCAACTGATTGTGCTCGATATCATGCTGCCGGACATCGACGGTTATGAGGTGTGCCGCAATTTGCGCACCAGCACGCGCACCAGCCATATCCCCGTTATCTTCCTGACGCAGAAGGATGAGCGCAGTGACCGCCTGCAGGGGTTGGAGCTGGGCGCAGACGACTACATCACGAAGCCGTTTGACATCGAGGAGCTGAAGCTCCGTGTCCAGGGCGCCATTCGCCGCTCGGAGCGGGAAAGTCTCACAGACCCTCGCTCAGGCTTGCCTGCCGGGCGGCTGATCGAAGAACAACTGCGCCGCATCATCCGCGAGAAGGACTGGGCGCTTGCTCGACATGCGCGTAAATAACCTGGAACCGTTCAAGGACGTGTATGGCTTTGTCGCGGGCGATGACGTGCTGCGCTTCACAGCCATGCTGGTTACCGAGGTCGTGGATGAGCTGGGCACCCACGATGATTTCATCGGCCACGCGGGCAGCGACAACTTCATCGTCATTACGAGCACCGAATCGGCTCCGGCGATCAAGCAGCGCGTAAAGGATCGTTTCGCCGCAGAAGTGCAAAGTCACTATAACTTTATGGACCGTCTGCAGGGCTTCATGCCCGCATCGAAACCCGGTGGCGTAGTGGAGAAAGTCCCCTTTATGACGATGTCGGTTGGCATTGTGTCTCCGGCCCTTCAATCCTTCGCAGATATCCGTGAGATCACGGAATTGGCGGCGGAAGCACGCAGGCAGGATTCGAGCTCTGCACCATAAGAGGCGGCTCCCATTATGTTTGCCAGCTTGAACCTGGGTATCGGGCTGATCATCGCGGGACTGGTATTTGTAATACTGGTCTGGGGCGTGCTTAGCTTGTTGCCTCGTGTCCAGGCCCCTGGGCAGAAGCCCCCCTCAGTCGCTCCCGCGGACGATGGTCAGTCGGGTGATGCGGTCGTCGTCATCCAGCCCGGTGGTCGTGTGGATTACCTCAATGCACAGGCCCGCGATTGGTTCGGCCTGCGCGAGAACGATCCGGCTGACTTGGAGCGCCTGTTGCGACGCGTCCGGCCGGCGGAGGATTTCCTGGATGTCTGTGCTGTGCCCGGCAATAAGCGGCTCAGCATCAACGGGCGGTCGGCGCACGTAACCTCTTATAGGGTGCCTGGCGTCTATCCGCAGATGTTGATCTCTCTGCGCGGCGCCGAACTGATGCCCGCCTTGGGTGCGCAGAGCGATGAGATGGCTTCTTCGCTGCTAAAGACCGTCACCGATTTCAGTGAAGCGGTTGCTTCGAGCCTCGATTTTGAATCGGTGGTTCGCTCGGTGCTCGACAATGTCCTCCGGCTTGTGCCCGCCGATATGTTGGAGCTCAAAGCGTGGGATGAGGAAACGCGCGCGTTTCTCACCTTCCGCTTTGAGGAAGCGAACGGGTCGGGTCGAAAGCTGGCCCGCGCCGCGCAGAGCCAATTCGGTGACCTCGGCAAAGCTTTGCTGGAAGGGCAGAAGTCGGTTCTCCTCGGCGCCAGTGTCAATGGGGCCACCGGTCATGCACCCGCTTGCTTCTTACCTTGGTCTCCGCCTGATGGCTAAAGGGGAACTCGTTGGGCTTCTCGAGGCCGGCCAGACCACCAGCGTGGAATTTACGCAACAGGACCTGGACTTATTGGAGTTGGTAGCCGGCCAGATAGGTATGGCTTTGCGCAACGCCATGCTTTATGAGCAGGAACGACGTCGGACCGTTGAGCTTTCAGGGCTTGCGAGCCTCGCACAGGCCGTCACCGCCATCCGCGAGCCGCAGGACTTGTTCGCTCGACTGGTTCAGAGCGTTGCCCCGCTCTTCGAGGTCCAGATTGTCGGCTTCCTGCTCTACGATGAAAATAAACATACGCTGGAAGCCCAGGTGCCTTTCCGTGGCTTGCCGCCGCATATCGTTGAGATCTTCCGCGCCCCCGTGGAGGCGGGTAGTCCCGCCGAAGCCCTGCTTCATGAACGCCAGCCAATTCTCACAATGAATGCGGCTGGTGATGAAGCCTGGCGTTTGCTCGGCGTTACCGACATTGCGATCGCGGCCAGCCTGCGGGATTCGGCGCTGATGCCCTTGATCTCGGCGGGGAAAATGGTTGGCTATCTGCTGCTCTCCCATCATGCCCGCGGAACAGCGGAGTTTTCCAGCACCGAGTTGCGTCTGATGCACATCGTAAGCGACCAGGCGGCAGCCATCATCGAGAATGCCGTATTGGTTCGCCAGGGCCGGGAGCGCGCCGAGCGCTCGGAGGCGTTGCAGCGCATCTCGAGTCATTCGACCTCTGCCACGACCATCGACGAGATACTTGGTTACTCCGTCAAGCAGCTTTCCGAGCTGTTCCACGCCGACGCGGCCTCAGTCCATTTGCTCGATGACTCGCATGGAGAGCTTCGTCTGCATTCCTCCTCGATGGTGAGTAGGGCGCCGGCTGCATCGTTTTCCGATCTTGAGATTGACGACCCGGAATACCAGCAAACAGTGGCTGGCAGTCAAAATCCTTTGCTCAACGGGCACCTGAGTGTCGAACGTGATTTGCTCTCTTTCTACCGCCCGCTTGTCGCCGGTTTGGGCCTCGAATCTGTACTGATCGTCCCGATCTCGGTCCGCGGCAAGTCTCTTGGCGAATTGATGCTCGGCACTCAGAAGGCCGAGTACTTCAATGAATACGATCTCCAGATCGTGGCGGGTGCCGCTGGGCAATTGGCATCTGCCATCGAGGGCCTCCGCCTTTCTTCCCAAACGGATCATTCCCTCCGCCAGCGGGTGGAACAACTCACATCCGTCGCCCGCGTGAGCCGGGAGTTGGTAGCCTCGCTCTCTGTGGATCGTCTCCTGAACATTATCCATGAAGAAACGATCCGTTCCACCGGCGCGGACTGCGGCTCCATCCTTCTGCTCGACGCTGCCACACCGGAAGTGGCTCCGCATTCACGGCAGTCAGTGGGCTGTCCCTCCGGCAACTCATTGTCCGATCTCGAACGCAGCTCCATTGATAACAACCGCTCGGTCCTGATCGCCGATTTTGTCCGTGAGGGCCACGAGCCGCCTCACTCCGGTGTCCGTTCAGCGATCATAGTGCCCATCGTCCACCACGGACAGGTGGTCGGCCTCATTCAGCTTCATTCTGCTCAGCCGGATTGTTTTGACGCCAATGCGCTCGAGCTGACTCAGACCCTTGCAGCCCAGGCCTCCATCGCTCTGAGCAATGCCCGCCAGTATCATAGCCAGCTCCAGCAATCCGAGTTGCTCCGCCGCCGGGCTGATACGCTGGAGAAGTTCTCCTCTGCCAGTTACTCCCTCGAACCCGATCAGCCGCTGGAGGATTCGCTTGCCGCGATCGCACGTGGCATTCGCGACTCCACGCCTTTCCGTGTGGTTCTCATAAGCCTGTACGAGCCCGAGACGCAGTTATTGCGGCGCGTCACGGGTGCTGGTATAGCGCCCGACACCCTGGCTGAGCTGATGGCGCGTAAGCAGCCGCTATCCAGCTTGCAGCAATTAATGAAGCCAGAGTTTAAGATCAGTCGGTCCTATTACATCCCGGCCAACGCCACTCCGGTGCTTCCGAGCGATATCCATTATGTTTATGCCGGCCAATATTCCGCGGCCGGCGCGAATCAGAATGCCTGGGATGCCGATGATTTCCTTCTCATCCCTCTGGAAGATGCGCACGGGCGGTACGCTCGGCATCATCAGCCTCGACGATCCCAGCAACGGCTTGCAGCCCGACCGCGCCACGATCAATTCTGTGGAATTGTTCGCCTCGCAGGCCGCCCAGGTCATAACCAACTCGATCAAGCTTGGCGATTTGAATAGCCAGATTGAGTTGCTCTCATCAGGTTTGCAACGCCAGCAGAAGCTGCTCAGCGTCTCACAGAACCATCTGCCGTTGCTTCTCCACAAGGACCTCGAACAGACTATCTCCCTTCATGACCTGGACCGGCGCGCGCAGCGTGTCCGGGCCGGCCTGGCGATTACCGAATCCGTCAGCCGCCAGTTGGACGCCTCATCCGCGCTCCTGGCCCTCGGCCGCGAGACTTTGACTCAGTTGGGAATGTCAATGGCCCTGGTCGCCGAGAACACCCCCGATGGCCCCCGGCTCCTGCATGTTCTCGGGAGCATTCCAAAAGCGAGCAATCCCGAAGCCTTATTCGGGCAGCGCAATCCGCTTCGGACCGCCTTGCAGTCCGGTGATCCGGTCCTTATTGCCAACCTCGACGAGAACGATGAGTGGCGCGATTCGCCGCTCCTGAGCCAGTTACGCGCCAAAGGCGTGTTATGTCTGCCGATCATGGTCGAGAACCATGCCATCGCGGCCATGCTGGCCCTTAGTCTGGAGCCGCTTCCGGCATTAACCGAGGAAGATAGGCAGGTTTACTTCCAGATTTCCCGGCAGGCCTCCGTTGTGCTTCAGAACATTTCTCTGCTGAACGAGACGCGCCGCCGCCTCCAGGAGGTGAACCTCCTGCTCGAATTCAGCCGCAGGCTCGGCGGCATGGATCCCAATCAGATCATCAAGGCCTTGCTGGATAGCGGGCGCCGTGTGCTTCAAGCCGCCCACGCCGGCGTCGTGCTGCTCTGGAGCGAGCAGAGCCAATCCCTGGAGCCTCAGGCGGCCTCCGGTTACGCCGACAATTCCGGTCTTATGCGGATCACGTATCGCCGCGGCGAGGCCTTGCCCGGCAGTGTGTTTGCAGCCGGCAAGCCGCGTCGCGTGGATGAAGTGAATTTCCCGCGTGATTATGTTTTGACCAGTGATAATCTCGGTATCTATCGCGAGGCCACCGGCGGACGCCTGCCGGTTTCGAGTCTCTTATTGCCGATCGTGGCGGGTGACAAGGGCATTGGGCTCATCATCCTCGACAACTTCAATACACCGGCAGCTTTCCGGCCGGAAGATGAAGCATTGATGCTCTCCCTCTCCCAGCAGGTTGCGCTTTCGCTGGAGAACGTGCGCCTCGTCCATGAAATGACCGAGCGCGCCGGTCAATTGGAAGCGCTCAATAACGTGGCGACTGCCATCACGTCCAGCCTGCGCTCCGACGAACTGGTTGCCGCCCTCCTCGATCAGCTTAATCCCATTCTAGCCTTTGACACCGCCACGCTCTGGCTGCGTGAGAAAGACCATCTGACCGTCGCAGCCGCCCGCGGGTTCCCCGATCCTGAAAAGCTTCTCGGTCTTACGCTGGCTGTCAGTGACAGTGCGCTGTTCAAGGAAATGGTGAAGACCGGCCAGCCCATGTCCGTGGGCGATGTCCGCCAGGACCCGCGTTTCCCTGCCGTGGAAGCCCCCCGCCTTTCCTGGCTCGGTATCCCTCTCATCGCCAAGGGGGAGCTTACGGGGCTCATTGCACTGGAAAAATGGCAGGCTTATTTCTACAGCCATGATCAGGTGCAACTCGCCACGACTTTTGCAGGGCAGGCCGCCGTCGCATTGGACAATGCCAATCTTTATGAAGATAGCCTCGGCCGCGCAGCGGAATTGCATGAGCGTTCGCAACGGCTTGCTTTGCTGAATCGCTTCTCCTCCTCTTTGAGCGGCTTGCTCGAGGCGCGTCAGATCATGGAATTGACGGCGGAGGAGCTTCGCAATGCCTTGGATGCCAGCCGCGTTTCGGCCGTGGTTTTCGAGCATGATCAGGTGCTCTGGCAGGCAGCCGCGCCCGCCTCGATCGAGCAGTTGCCGCAGTCCCTCCCGGATGTGCCCTTGTTTGCCCGCCTGCGCGAATCGCTCGGCATATTCAACACCGAAAACGCACAGTCGGAGCCTGACCTGCTTCCATTGAAAGGCTTCATCCAGGCGGATGTGAAGAGTTTGCTGGCGCTGCCGCTCGCCAGTGGCCAGCATCTTCAGGCTCTGATGTTTGCTCAGGATGTTGGTGAAAGGCACTTTAATCTCACCGAGATGGAGCTTGCCCGCACGATTGCCAACCAGGCCTCCATTGCGCTCGAGAATGCCCGCCTCTACGAGTTCGACGGTCCGCACCGCGGAGCGTTTGGCGGTTCTCAACCAGGTCAGTGCCGAGATCGGTGGCAGCCTCGAACCCGAGGAGATCTATGCATCCATCTATCGGGCTGTCGGGCGCCTGATGCCGGTGGAAGCATTTGTCATCAGCTTGCTGGATGAGCAAAAGAGCGAGGTGGAGGGTGTATACCTCGTTGATATGAACCTGCGTGTGCCAAATATGCGCCTCCCCTTGGGACAGGGCCTCAGCAGCCGCGTGATTATGAGCGGCGAGCCGCTGTTGATCAGTGGCGTCGAGAATGTAAAGCAAATGGGTGCGATCGCAGTCGGCGAGCGCGGCGTAGCCGCCTCGACGCTGGCTGTCCCTCTCACGCTCGGCGGTCGAACCATGGGAATGCTCTCGGCCCAAAGCTACCAGCCCAGAGCCTATACCCAGGAGGACCTGCAGATGCTCAGTACGCTGGGTAACCAGGCGGGTGTCTCCATTCAGAATGGGCGGTTGTTCGGAGAGACACAGCGCCTGGCCCGCGAGCTTGAGCAGCGTGTTATCGAGCGCACGGCCGAGTTGCGGCATGAGCAGCAGAATACCGAAACTTTGCTGCGCATCCTCACCGAGGTGTCCGCCAGCCTCGATCTTGACCGGGCCTTGAACCGCACCCTGTCGCTGCTCAACGATGCGGTCGGCGCCGACCAGGGCACGATCATGCTCCTGAACCAGGAGGATGGCCTCCTCCATTACCGTGCCGGTTATGGCTACTTGTCTGAGAAGGCCGGCGACGCGCGTGGCCTCACGCTCAAGGTCGGCGAAGGTCTGGCTGGCTGGGTCGTCCAGAACCGTGAAGCGGCTCTGGTGGATGACCTCTATCGAGACCAGCGCTGGGTGCGCGCCTCATCCACGTCCCGCGACCACCGTAGCGCCGTCGTGGCGCCGTTGCTGGTTGCCGAAGATGTCATCGGCGTTCTGATGGTGTTCTCGCGTGCCGAGAGCTTCTTCTCGGGCGAAAGCCTGAACCTGGTGAAGGCCATAGGTAGCCAGGTGGCCGTAGCCATCAACAACGCCCACTTGTATGAGTTGATCCGCGATCAAGCCGAACGCCTCGGCCTGATGCTGCGCAAGCAGCAGGAGGAAGCCAGTCGCTCGCAGGCCATCTTGGAGGCCGTCGCCGACGGCGTGCTCGTTACCGGTCCGGATAATAGCATCACCTTTATGAACTCCTCCGTGGAGCGCATCCTTGCTGTCCAGGCCGACCAGGTCGTCGGCCAATCCCTGGACGAGTTCAGAAAGACTGTTTGGCGAAGCAGGCTCCACCTGGATGGACACCATCCGGCGCTGGTCCAAGGTCCCCGGCGCATTTGAATCCGGCGATTCGTATGCCGAGCAATTGGAGCTGGCGGATGATCGCATCGCTCTTGTGCATCTTGCTCCCGTGATTCTTCAGGATGATTTCCTCGGTACCGTGTCCATCTTCCGCGATATCACGCACGAGGTGGAAGTGGACCGTCTGAAGTCCGAGTTCGTCGCGACCGTCAGTCATGAGTTGCGCACGCCCATGACTGCCATCAAGGGCTACGTGGAGATCCTCCTCATGGGCGCTGCCGGCGCCATTAACGAGAACCAGTCTCACTTCCTCGATATCGTCAAAAACAACATCGACCGCCTGAACATCCTGGTCGGTGACTTGCTCGACATTTCCCGCATCGAGGCGGGCCGCGTCACGCTCTCCTCACAGGCCCTCGATCTGCGTGAGGTTGCCAGGGACGTGCTGGCGGAGATCGAGCATCAATCGAAGGAAGACAAGAAGCCAATGGTGTTTGAGATCGAAGGCGCCCGCACCCTGCCCCGTGCCCTTGGCGATCCGGAACGCGTCCGGCAGATTATGCTCAATCTCCTTGATAATGCATATCACTACACCCCCGAGAACGGCACGGTCAAAGTGCACCTGCACGCCCTGAACGGCCGCGGTGATGTGCAGATCGATATCATTGATACAGGCATCGGTATTTCCAGGACCGATCAGGACCGGGTATTCGAGCGGTTCTACCGCGGCGAGCATCCGCTCGTCCTCGCCACGCCTGGCACGGGCCTGGGTTTGGCGATCGTGAAGCAGCTGGTGGAAATGCATAAAGGCCGTATCTGGATGAGGAGCGACGGCGAGCCCGGCTCTGGTAGCACCTTCTCATTTACTCTCCCCATCTACCGGGAAAAAACGAATCCGTGAGCCTGCGCGTATTGTGCGGAATTTTGTGAAATGAGCTTGTTGAAATAAGGACTCAATGACGAAGATTCTGATTGCTGAAGACGAACCCGATATCCGCGAGCTTGTAGCTTTTATGCTGCGTTTTGCCGGCTACGAGGTGGTCACGGCCTCCAATGGGGAGGAGGCCGTGCAGGGCGCCACCCGCGAGATCCCCGATCTCATCCTTATGGATGTTCGCATGCCCCGCATGACCGGCTACGAAGCCTGCCGCATCATGAAGGCCAGCCCTACTTTGCAGGATATCCCGGTGGTCTTTCTTTCTGCCAAGGGACAGGAGTCCGAAATTCAATCCGGCCTGGATGCAGGCGCCGAAGAGTACCTGCTGAAACCCTTTTCGCCTGACGAGCTGACCAATCGCGTCAGGATGATCCTTTCGAAATTTGGAAAATAATTCATAGGTGCTCCCGCTTGCCGGCTCTTCTCCGTGAGTGAGCAGATCCGGTCAGGGGAGATCATTATGAGCGCCATTCTTCTTAACCAGGCCATTGTTCATTACGAAGCATTGGGACGCGGCCGTCCCATTGTCTTCCTGCATGGCTGGGTCGGCTCCTGGCGCTATTGGATCTCCTCCATGCAGGTGGCGTCCACCTCTTATCGAGCCTATGCCCTGGATCTGTTCGGATATGGTGATACGAGCCATGATCCCCTCAACTACTCCCTGGAGAAGCAGGCCGCGCTGCTCACGGGCTTTCTGGATGAGATGGGCATCGGCAAGATCGCAATTGTCGGCCATGGCCTCGGCGCCTTGGTCGCCTTCTATTTTGCAGCTCAGCAGCCCGGAAGCGTCGATCGCATCATGGCTGTCAACAGCCCGCTTGATTTCAACTCCGTCAGCGCCCGGCTCAGAACTTCCAGCGCGACGGAACTCGTGGACTGGCTGTCCAGTCGCACTGCCGAGGCCCTGGCCGCCCTCTCCGACGCTTCCAAGTGTGATCCTCGCGCCGTCTCCGGTTCGATGAACGGTTTCCAGGCCGATGGCCTCTTTGATCAGTTCCGCGCCGCCAATGTCCCCTGTCTTCTGGTGTACGGTCAGAACGACCCTTCCATGCGCGTGCCATCGGTGGAGAGTGCGCTGCCGCTGGGTGACAACGTGCATCAGATCAACCTGGAAGACTCCGGGCATTTCCCCATGCTGGATGAGAGCGCCCGCTTCAATCGACTGCTCACCGATTTCCTTGCCCTCGAACCGGGCCTGAGCCCGCGCGAGCTGCAGCTCAAGGATGAATGGAAGCGCCGCGTCCGCTAGCGGTTGACACGCGCTGAAGATCGCGGTATATTTGTCCGTGCAAAACTGAACGGGGAGCCTGTTCCAAGGGCTGAGAGGAGCGTGATACGCTCGACCCGCATTACCTGATCCGGATCATACCGGCGGAGGGATCATAGCCTGTCAATGACCATCCTCCGTAGAGGATGGTTTTTTCGTTTCCGATCAGGCGCGTCTGGGCCGGGTGTGGAGGCATCGCTATGTCACGGATTGTGATCTTTGCTAATGGGGAATTGCCTGACATCGAGCGTGCCCGATCTCTCATCCGGCCTACCGATGAGATCATCTGCGCGGATGGCGGAACCCGGCATGTGCTTGCCTTGGGTCTGTATCCCGCTCTCGTAATTGGAGACCTGGATTCCATTCGTGATGAAGACAGAAAGAAAATAGAGGCGAGGGGCATCCCCGTCCACCGGCATCCCCGCGATAAGGATGAGACCGACCTGGAACTTGCGCTGCATTACGCCCTCGGCCAAAAACCCTCCGCCATACTGATCGTTGCAGGGTTGGGCCGGCGCCTCGATCATACTCTTGGCAACATTGCGGCGCTGAGTGATCCCGCGGCTGCCTCCTTGGACGTTCGTCTCGACGATGGCTTGGACGAGTTGTTGTTCTGTCGTCAGCATGTGCAGCTCAGCGGAGCGGAAGGTGATCTGGTCTCCCTCGTCCCCTGGGGAATCGAAGTCGAGGGCGTCCGCACCTCCGGGCTGAAATGGCCCCTGCGCGGCGAAACGTTGTATCCCGAAAAGACCCGCGGCATCAGCAATGAAATGCTCAATGAAGCCGCCAGTGTCGATGTCGCCTCCGGTCTCTTGCTGATAATCCACCACCGGCAGTCTGCGGCTGGCTAACCAGCACTAACGCATTAGCCATTGCAAGAATAGGCGGGCCTCATCTGCGTTCTCCGGTCAATTATTCGCAAGTCTGATTCCAGAAAGGCTCCTATGAAACGCACGCTCTGGCTTTTACTTCCGATCTTCATGCTTGCTTCATGCTCGTCCAAACCATCTGGCCCTCAAACCCTCACGGTCATGACGCACGATTCATTTGCCGCCACTGACACGGTCATCAAGGCCTTCGAGGATGCCAACAATGCCAAAGTGACCTTTATCAAAAGCGGCGACGCGGGCGCTGCACTGAACAAGGCCATCCTTACCAAACAGTCGCCTCTTGCAGATGTGTTCTACGGGGTCGATAACACTTTCCTCTCGCGTGCCCTTAGCGCCGATATCTATCAGCCTTATGATTCGCCTTCGCTCAAGGCCATTTCTCCTGCATTCCTGCTGGATCCGACCAAGCGCGCCCTCCCCGTCGACTACGGCGATGTCTGCGTCAATTATGACAAGGCCTATTTCGCGACGCTTGGTCTCCCGGCACCGGCGAGCCTGGAAGACCTCGCCAGGCCTGACTTTAAGGGTTTGCTTGTCACTGAGAACCCTGCCACCTCCTCACCCGGCCTGGCTTTCCTGCTCGCCACCGTAAAGCACTTCGGCGATCCAGGCTATATTGGATACTGGAAGACCCTGCGGCAAAATGGTCTCGTCGTCGTGGATGGATGGGAGACGGCTTATTACACCAATTTCAGCGGCTCGTCGGGCAAAGGCCCTCAGCCCCTCGTGGTTTCCTATGGCACCAGCCCTGCCGCCGAAGTGATGTTTGCAAAGACGCCGCCTTCCGACGCTCCTACCGCTTCCGTGATAGGTCCCGATACTTGCTTTCGCCAGATCGAGTTCGTCGGCATTCTAAAAGGGACGAAGCAGCCCCTGCTTGCCCGGAAGTTTGTAGATTTCATGCTGAGCGCGAAGTTCCAGGAGGACATGCCTGCGCAAATGTTCGTCCTCCCGGTCCTGCCGGATATTGCCCTGCCGGATGAATTCACGAAATATGCGCAGCCGGCTACCCAGCCCGCTTCGCTCTCTCCCGATGAGATCGCATCCAAGCGCGATGCCTGGATACAGGCGTGGACCGACGCGGTGCTAAAGTAGATGAATGAACGTTTTGGGTTCTGAACGGGACAAAGCGACGCTCAGGTCCGCCTCCTTGGGCCATGCGGCGCGTCCATCAGCCGCCCGGCTGCTGTTGTGGCTTGCGCCTCTTGCATTCCTCGGCGTCTTTTTCTTTCTGCCTTTTGCCCGTATCCTGGCCTACAGCTTCGGCGGGGGTGCTCTCAGCTTCGCCAACTTCCAGTTGGCTCTGCATACCCTTTTCTTCACGCTATATCAGGCGCTCCTTTCCACGCTCCTTACTCTCGTTGTTGGCATCCCCGCCGCCTATCTGTTCGCCCGCTTTCAGTTTCCGGCGAAGTCCCTGCTGCGTGCTCTCACGGCAGTCCCGTTCATGCTTCCCACTGTTGTGGTCGCGGCCGGATTTAACGCGCTGCTTGGCCCGCGTGGCCTCGCCAATTTGGCGCTGATGCAAGCGTTCAAGTTGAGTACGCCTCCAGTCGCCTTTGTAGGAACTCTGGGCGCGATCCTGCTCGCCCATGTCTTCTACAATACGACGATCGTGATTCGTATCCTCGGCAACGCCCTCTCGCGCCTCGATCCCAGGTTGGAGCAGGCAGCGCGCTCCCTCGGCGCCGATAGCCGTCGCCTGTGGTGGCACGTAAACCTTCCTCTGCTTCGCCCATCTCTGTTGGCAGCCTCACTCTTGGTCTTCCTCTTCGATTTCACGAGCTTCGGTGTCATCCTGCTGCTGGGAGGCCCTGCATTCGCAACGCTCGAAGTACAGATCTATGTCCAGTCGCTGTACTTCCTGAACCTCCTCTGGCTGCGCTACTCGCATCCATCCAGTTGATCTGCACTCTGGCATTCTCGATTCTTTACACGCGCACCTTATCTCGCAGCGTCGTCCAGACGGCTCCCCGTTCAGCTGCAGTCAATTTGCGACGTGCCCGCTCGTTGCGCGAGAAGTTATTGGTTGGCGGGCTGATCTTCGTAGTTGCTTCGTTGTTCGTTTTGCCAATGCTGGCCCTTCCCGTCCGCTCGTTCTCTCGCCTTGATGCGGACCGCGGCCAGCGCACCGGCTTTCAGGCCGGCTTTACCACCGATTACTATACCGAGCTGTTCGTGAACCGCCGCAATTCCATCTCTTATGTCCCTCCAGTTCGGGCGGCAGTGGACTCGCTCGCCTACGCAGCCGCAACCGTTGTCCTCTCGCTCGCTATGGGCTTCCCCGCTGCGTTCGCCCTCTCGAGGCCCGGTCGGCTGGAGAAGATCCTCGATCCGATCCTGATCCTGCCGCTTGGCGCTTCCGCGGTCACTCTGGGGCTTGGCTTCATTGTCACGTTTGGCCCCTGGCTCACGTATCCCTGGCTCGTGCCGTTAGCCCATACCCTCGTCGCCTTGCCTTTCGTGATCCGCACCCTTCAACCGGCGCTTGCCTCCATCCCGGCGCGTCTGCGCCAGGCCGCCTCCTCACTTGGTGCCTCGCCGTTCCGGGTATGGCAGACGGTGGATTGGCCGATCCTTCGGCGGGCCACTCTTTCGGCGGCAACCTTTGCATTCACCATCTCGTTAGGCGAGTTCGGTGCCACCGCCCTCCTCTCCCGCCCCGACTATCCAACGATCCCCATCGCCATCTATCGCTTTCTTTCCCAGCCCGGCGGCCTGAACTATGGTCAGGCGCTGGCAATGGCAACCTTGCTGATGGCCGTTGCCACCCTCGGTATCCTTCTGATCGAGCGTCTCCGTCTGCCCGGTGCCGGCGAATTTTAGTTCCCGCCTCCCGCATTGATACATACTCTCATTGAGGCATTCATGCTGCAAGTAGCCAACGTCACCAAAAGTTATGAAGGCCAGCCGCTGCTGCATGGCATCTCGTTTACCGTCAACCCGGATGAGACGGTTTGCCTGCTGGGCCCATCCGGCAGCGGCAAATCGACCCTGCTTTTGATAATTGCGGGTCTCGGAGCTTCCGGACTCTGGGCAAGTGCTATGGGATGGGCGCGACCTCGCCTCCACGCCCGCCAACCTCCGCGATTTTGGACTTGTGTTCCAGGATTATGCACTCTTTCCCCACCTCAACGTCTTCGACAATATTGCCTTTGGCCTTAGAATGCGGAACTGGTCTTCAGACGCCGTCACCCCGCGCGTCCTTGAAGTGCTCAGCCTGGTGGACTTGGCTGGATTCGAGCATCGAAGAGTAACTGACCTGTCCGGTGGGGAGCAGCAGCGGGTTGCACTTGCACGCGCCCTCGCTCCTCGTCCGCGCCTTCTTATGTTCGATGAGCCACTGGGCGCCCTTGACCGTGCGTTGCGCGAGGATCTGATCCAGCAACTGAGGCGAATTCTTCGCGAGAACTCGCCTTCCAGCCGTTTACGTAACTCATGATCAGGGTGAGGCGTTGACAATTGCAGATCGCGTCCTGCTCTTGCATGAGGGTGCCCTGGTCCGCGAGGGTCCGATTTTGGACGTCTGGGCACATCCCGGCTCGGCTTGGGCTGCCGAGTTTCTCGGCCTTGGCAATATCTTGGAAGGTACCGTCCTGGATGGCAGATCGCATGTGGAAACCGCCTTCGGAACCTTTCTGATCAAATGCACGCATATGCATAAGTCGGGCGACATCCTCAAGTTGCTGGTCAGGCCTGTTCCCGCTGCCAGGGGAAATACGATCCATGGCCGCGTGACGGATGTCCTTTTTCAGCAGGATCGGTTCAAGGTCACATTGGAGGGCGGCCTCTTCCTGTATCTCGACGCGGCTCCAAAGATCGGACAGACGATCACCGCAAAGGTTGCATTCGAATGTCTGGACTGAACGATTCTATCCGCGTGCTGAAGCTCAATCTGGCAGGCGAAGTGACGTGGCAGTATGAAGGCCATGTCGTGCGCCGTGAGCCAAATGCGGTTGTCGCTCCAGGCGCTCTTCGATCGCGAGGATATGCCCTTCGTGGACGTTGTCTTCAAGCGGAATGATCTCTTCCTGGAGACCTTTTACGCCGACCGCTGGTATAACATCTTTGAGATCCATGATCGCGACGATGGTGCTCTTAAAGGCTGGTATTGCAATATTGGTCGTCCTGCCACCCTCGGCGATGCCGCGATCTCCTACGTTGACCTGGCGCTCGACCTTGTGGGTTTCCGCTGATGGCACCCAGACCGTGCTGGATCGGGATGAATTCGATGCGCTCATGTTGGAACCGGGCGAGCGGGCGACTGCTCTTGCTGCACTGAGCGAGTTGCAGCACATGTTTAAATCAAAGCGGCCTCCGTTCTAACGGAGGCCGCTTTGATGGGTTCCGATATATTTAGAGTGCGCTAAGCAGTAAGGCGCCGGTGCCGAACAGCCTGTCCCCGTTCTGATAAAGATAAACGCCGGCCGCCGCGATCAGGCAGCAGCAGCACAAGACAACAAGAACGATCCCGACGATCAGCCAGACATTATTATTCTTCTTGGGCTCCTCTGGCATGGGCAGCGGGGTTGGTGCGGGGGTTGATGGCATATCCTGGTTCATCATTTCTTATTCTCCTCTTCGATTTGTACAAGCGCTGTCTGGGCACGAACATCTTAATGATCGGACTTATCGTCCCGCCGTTCACGGCCTTAGTGAGTGTTCTTAAGCCCCTTGGGCTCAATTCCTACATCCTGCAATGGCCACGGAATGCCCTCCGAATTTTGAGATAGGGTGGAGCTCTTCCAGCCTATCTCAAAAATTGTCCCTTCGTTGCGAGGAGGCATCCCGTAGCCGAGCGAAGCGATCTCCCGTTTGGCCTACAAGGTATCTTAGAGACAACTCTCAGAAATCCTCCTGAAGTATACGCCAACCATCAGACTCCGACCGAGTTCCTGTTGCTTCTCCGCCGCGCCCACCACCACAGCAGGAATAGAACGACAATTCCCATCAGGATCGCGATCGCGATGGGGAGCAGGATCGACAGGAAGGATACCACCGTGGATGTGAGATCTTCGGCAATGCTCACCGGCACGTTCCCCGCTCCAGCCGTCGTCGCGGTGACCAGGGGCCTCACGGCCGCGGATTTGGCGAGGTGTACGCTTCCAGCCACCAGCAGTCCGCACGCCATCGCCAGCACCGGATTGACGCCCTGGATCACGTTTGTGCTTGCCGCAAATGCCACGGCTCCCGCGGCTGGGCGCACGATCGTTTGGATCAGGTCGTTGATATGGTTCACAAGCGGTATCTTGTCCGCCAGCATCTCGATGATCAGCAGGATGCCAAGCAGGATTAGGATCCACGGGTTGGCAAGCAGGTCCCATGGAGCCTTTAGTTGTATTAGCTTCGTATAGTGAGCCAGCACGCCCACGATTAGTAGCGGGATATAAGCGTTGAGGCCGGCACTAGCCGACAATCCAAACGCAGAGAAGACACCTAGTAATGCGTCCATTTTGCCTCTCTAACCGGTCAGTCCGGGAAATCCCTGCCAGGTTTGCGTGAGATTGAAACGGAACAGATCGATGCTCAAAATGAGCAGGAAGGCCAGGGTCAGGCCCGCCACCGCGGGTAGCCACAACTGCGGCAGGCGGTCGAAGATATTGTCCTGCTTCATGATCATGATCCACACGATGCTGAAGACCATCGTAAGCAGTGCAAGTACCCCGATGGTGCTAATGATAGCCACGGGATAAAGGATCACGGGGCTTTGTGTCAGCATGCCCGCATCCATCAGGAGGATCGAACCCACCAGCAGCCCGAACTTGCGCCAGTCTAGCACAGCGCTATCGGCAGGCGCGCGCCACACGCTCTGGTTGACCATCGGATACAGCACCACGGACATGGCAATTCCCATACCGCTGCCGGTGAATACCCGTGTGGTGTTATTGGTTACATACAGATTGGGGATCGCTCGGAATGCTCCGGCGGAGATGTTCTTGATAAGTGCCAGGTAGGAGTTTGAGCCGTCGATGGCAAATGCCAGGAAGAACAGGATCAGAACCGCAAGGATGCCCCGGTTGGGTAGCTTGCTTTTCCGTCCACCGATGACTCCCTGCAGCGCCAGTCCGATCGCCGCAGCATTGAACTCACCCGTACAGCGCGCACACAGCGGCATCTCGACGTTGCCGATATGCAGCGAATGTGAATCCAGTCGATGACACACTGCGTATCCCACTGCGTCTAGTTTCCCCATCAACCCGGGCGGTGCGATGTAGATCCAGCCTGCCAACGCCATCAGTGCCGCGATCGGCACGAGCCATCGCGTCAATTTATGCAGCATGGTCGATGGCTTCTCGTCCAACATGGGATGATTATATGGGGATTGGTGGGATAAAGCAAGAATGTCCACCGTAAGACGCTTTTTAAGCCGTCCTCATGAGCCGCGTGGTGGTTTAAAACCAGAGTGCCGTCCAAATGGACGGCACTCGTGGGCGCTGTGGCTCCCTATATTACTTGAGGAGGGATGCCACAGCGCAAAGTTTCATACTACTATCCATGATGGACATCACCTCCTCCTTTCTATAGGATGGCAATTTGGTGGCACCCCCTTTCGCTGACAGAAGTATGACATACCTTGAATTGGATGTCAATAGGCCGAATTAGATTATTAGCAAACTGTAATCCGCGAAGAAGGATGATAGTCTTTGAGAGCCTCCGCAAGGCTGGCTCTGCTATCCTACAGGGAAATTGCTCGAGGAGAATACTGATGAACAAGCACTCAAATCTGCTCTGGATTACGGGAATTGCCCTGGGCTGGCTGCTCGACCTGCTCTTCTGGAAGCAGCCCTTTGGGATCAACTTTGCGATCTTCAGCCTGCTGTGTCTAACGGGCGGATTCGTCATTTTGTACGTGAACCGGCAGCAGCCGGCGCGCGGAACCCTCTGGCTGCTGCCCTTGATCCTGCTGTTTGTGACTATAACCACGCTCCGGGCTGAGCCTATGACCCTATTCCTGGCGATCCTGTTGACGCTTTTTCTGATGTTCACATTAACCAACACGTTTCCTGGGTGGGCTCTGGCTGCGATACGGTCTCGCGGATTACGTGAGTGCATTTTTCAAAGTGGCTGGCAGTGTGATCGCCCGCCCTTTGACATTTAGCGCGGAAGTTCGCAAGGAGCAGGCCGAGCTCAGCCAGCCCGCGCAAAAGGTCCAGTATCTGGCCCTTTGTCCGTGGACTGATGATTGCCCTTCCGGTCCTGGCTGTTTTCGCCTCCCTGCTTGCCTCTGCAGACGCTGTCTTCAACAGCCAGCTCGATATAGTGCTGCGGCAGCTCGCGATCGAGAACCTACCTCAGTATATTTTCCGCCTCGCATACATCCTGGTGGGCGCCTACGCATTGGTCGGGATATTCCTGCATGCCTCGACACAGAGTAATGATGAGAAGTTGCTCGGTGAACAGAAACCCCTGGTGGCCCCGTTCCTTGGCTTCACCGAGGCGTCCATCGTGCTGGGCAGCGTTGCTCTCCTCTTCGCGTCGTTCGTGGTCATTCAGGTCAGGTACTTCTTCGGCGGGCAGGCGAATATTAACATCGCAGGCTTCACGTATTCGGAGTATGCGCGCCGCGGCTTCGGCGAGCTGATCTTCGTTGCCTTTTTCAGCTTGCTGATGATCCTCGGTCTGGGCGCGGTTACCCGCCGCGAAAGCCTCGCGCAGCAGCGCGTTTTCTCCGGCTTGAGCGCAGCCATCGTTGCGCTGGTGATGGTGATGCTGGTCTCGGCTTACGAGCGCCTGATCCTCTACGAGACCGCCTACGGCTTCTCGCGCCTGCGCACCTATACACATGTGGCCTTGGTTTGGATCGGGATTTTGTTGGCGGCTGTCGTCGTTCTCGAGATCCTTCACCACGAACGCCGGTTCGCCGCCGCGGCCATCATTGCCGCTGCCGGCTTTGCTTTCACACTTGGCGTCCTGAATGTCGATGGCCTGATCGTAAAAGAGAATGTCCGCCGTGCTCAACAGGGACAGGGCTTCGATGTGCCTTATCTCGGTCTCGCTTTCCACAAACTCCGTCCCTGCCTTGGTGGATGTATTCCAATCAGCCTGCTGCCCCTGGCTTGACGCGTGATGCCGTCGGCGCGGTTCTGTTCTGCCGTCTGCATTCGCAGTCAGCGGATTCACCCTCCGATTGGCGCTCGTTCACGCTTCTCGCGTTGGCAGGCCGATCGTGCCGTAGACCGCGTGCGCAAGCAGCTCACCGGCTATCGCGTCACTGACGACTCTTGGCCCACCCGCATCCTCACCCCCGGCGGCGTTGACTACACCTGCCATGAACCTGGCGCGGATTAGGTGCGCCTGCAACTTCACAAAACGGTCATATCCAGTACGTGGCCTAACCTGATCCCTCGGCTCTTCTCCTGGTCTCCATGGCTTCTTCTTCCTGCCTTCGGTTGGATTTCTCACTGGCCATGACTCTTATAATAGGCCCTTCAGGAGGTCCTCATGCTCACATATACCTTCCGCCTCAAGCCCGGGCAGGATCTGTTTCTCGAGATTGAACGCTTCGTCCGGGATCATGCCATCCAGGCCGGCTGCGTGCTCGCCAGCGTTGGCAGCCTCGCCCACGCCCTTATCCGCCTGGCAGACCGCGAATCCCCCTCAGAATTCCAAGGTCCGTTTGAGATTGTTTCTCTAACTGGAACCATCTCAACTTTCGGATCACATTTACACATTTCGATCTCGGATGGTGCTGGGCGGACCCTTGGAGGCCATCTCTTGGGCGGCTGCAAGATTTACACCACAGCCGAGATCGTCCTGGCAGCGTTTGAGGATGTGACATACCGGCGGGAGCTATTAACGGACGATTCGGGCTATGAGGAACTGGTCGTCCATCCCCGCTGACATACAGATTCTGTTTGCTGCTCAGTGTCTCTGCGACTCTGTGGCTCCTTTCTCAGCAATCTCCTTCAACTGGGCCCGGCACCTTTGCGATTCCCTTTATTCTCTTCCAGCACTCCAAGAAACTCATCCTGATTCCGCACGGTCCTCTTGAAGCCCAGCCTCTTCCCAAGTCGCGTTAGTTGTGGCGGCTCTACGTAGGTCAGTGCCAGGGTTTCCTCCTGTCCCAGCACGCTCGCCGCGGGCCCATCCAATAGGACTTTCCCGTGCGCCAGAGCGATTACACGGTCGAAATTCTCCGCCGCAAAATCTATATCATGCGTGATCGTGATCATCGTCTTGCCGCGCCGTCGCAGCTCGTCGACCACATGTGCGATGCGCGCAAGGTTGGCTGCATCCTGCCCTGTCGTCGGCTCGTCAAAGATCACAATCGGCGTATCCATCGAAAGTATGGATCCAAGTGCCACCATTTTGCGCCAGGTGGGGGAAAGGTCGTACGGGTTCACCTCTCTGCGACCGTCCATCTCGACCATTGCAAGTGCATCGTTTACAAGCTGTTTCGTTCTGTCCGCGTCAAAGCCTAGGTTATGCGGCCCGAAGGCAACTTCCTCCACCACCGTCCGGCAGAACAGTTGCTCGTCCGGATTCTGGAACACGTATCCGACGCGGCTCGCCAGCTTCGCCACCTGCACTTTGCTTGTATCCCAATCGCCCACGAATACGGATCCCGAAGTGGGTCGCAGCAGACCGTTGAAATGTTTCACCAGCGTGGTTTTCCCCGAGCCATTTTGTCCGACGATTGCCACCTGCTCACCCGTCTCGATCGCTAGCGAGATGCCGCGCAGCGCTTCGACGCCCCCGGGGTATGTAAAGCGCAGGTCTTTCATCTCGATCTTCATCGGAATCCGTCAGCCGCCTCATCCAATGTGACGGGCAGCTCACGGTCTGCCGGCCACAGCCCTCGCGGGCCCGCTTCCCGCGCCGCAGATGTATATCGTGAGATGCCAAAGCCCTTGCCCAGCAATATCTCCGAGGTGAGCACCTCACGTGGCTTGCCATCCATCAGGATCTTTCCCTCATACAGCGCCACCACGCGGTCTGCGAATTGCGCGATCCATTCCACCTTGTGTTCGGCCATGACCACCGTCATGCCGCGTTCGGCCAGCGCTCGGATGGCATCGAACACTTCCCGTGTACCGATCGGGTCCATCTGCGAGGTCGGCTCGTCCAGTACAAGTACCTTTGGCTGCATCACCAATATTGAAGTAAGTGCCACTCGTTGCTGCTGCCCGCCCGAGAGCGAATACGGCGAGCGGTCCGCCAGGTCACGGATTCCGTTCACTGTTAGCGCCTCCTCAACCCGTGTCCGGATCTCCTCCCGCGGCACGCCCAGGTTCTCTAATCCAAAAGCGATCTCCTCGTAAACCGTGAATTTTGCTCCTGAGATCTGGTTGAAAGGGTTTTGAAACACCAATCCCACCTTTAGTACCCAGTCGTTGAGTGTCGCAGATTTTGCATCAATGCCCGCCACCTGCACGCTGCCTTGCAGTTGGCCTTTGTAGAAATGCGGGACGAATCCGGCCAGCGTGTAGCAGAGTGTCGATTTGCCCGCCCCGTTCTGGCCCACTACCCCCACGAACTCGCCTTCCATCACCTGCAGATCGACGTTCGAGAGCGCAGGTGTCTCGGTCAGTGGATACTTATAAGTGACCTGCTTCAGTTCTATGATGGCCATAATCGGATCGCCGCGACTCCCAACACAATGATCAATAGCATCCATCGCAAGCCCTTATCGAATCCTCCATCCGGGATCTCGCGTAACGACGTTTTCGCACGCGTCGACGTGAAGCCTCGCGCCTCGATGGCGATGGCCCGCTCCTCCACCTCGACGAGGGAGCCGAATACCAGAGGCCCTACAAGCGGCACGAGCGCCCCGGCCCGCTTAAGAAAGCCGCCTTCTGTATCCAGGCCTCGGGAGCGCTGAGCCGCAATGATGGTCTGTGCTTTGGATCGCATTTGCGGGATTATCTGGATGGTGGAAATAATGACGTAGGCGAACTGGCTCGGCAAGCCTCGGCGTGTCAGATCGCTCATGAGCTCGCTTGGATGCGTTGTAAGCAGAAAGAGCATAAACGAGGAAACCATTACAAAAATGCGTGAGGCGTTCGCGAAGGCGAATGCCAGGCTTTCCCGCGTGACGTGCAGGAACCAGAATTGAAAGAGGATTGCTTTCCCCACCGGTTGGAAGAGAGCCTGCATTATGAAGAGGAACACGGTCGCCGGTAGGATCAGGCGAATGGCTGTGCTGAAGTATTCGCGGTAAACCCTGCCCAAAAAGCTCAATGGGATAATGCCGAGAAGTACGATGAAGTGCAGCGTCCAATACCACGGGCTCAGGAAGCTCACCAGCGTGAACGCAAACGCCAGGCACAGCTTGGTAAGCGGGTTTAACCTGTGTAGTGGGCTATCGTGCCTGACGTAAAAAGAAAGCCGCTCTTGCATGTCGTTTCGTCCGAGGCTTCCACCCCTCGCCATTCGGCGAGGGGTGGAAGCTGTTCGGTTAGCTTGGCGCCAATATCTTCGTGAGAACAAAAGCCGCGATGAGTACGAGCACCACTACAATGCCGACTGCAAGGTACAGCTGGGTACGCGTCGCGCCTTTTTCAACATCCACATTCTCCGACCGTGGAAAGCGCGCCAGGAATCGCGTGGACAGTCCCTGAATGATCGCGAAGGCTAGCAGCGACGTGGAGATCTTATCCACTGGCTCTACCAGGAAGTTCGTGCTGAAGACTGCTTGCAGCACCCCCTGCCCCGTCTGCAGCAGGTAAGCCGTGATGAAGGATGAGCCGCTGGCGGTAATGCCGCCATAAAGATATACCGCGATGGGCGTTGAGACGGTTGCAGCCGTCAACGCCACCAGGAAGCCGGTGATCACCACTTTCCACCAGCTTTTGAATAATCCGGCTCGCGCACACCAGCCGGCCACAAATCCGATGAACAAAGCGACCGGCCACCACGGCAATGCGTTCGGGTCGATTAGCAAGCCCCAGATGGTATTGGATAGGGCGCCGGTCAGTGCGCCTGCCCACGGCCCGGCCACGGCCGCCACGAGCACTGTTCCGATTGAGTCCAGGTAAATGGGCAGCTTGAGCAGGACCACGATCTCGCCGATCACCACGTTGATGGCGATCGCTACCGGGATTAGCACCCATGTCATGGTATTGAAGTCTTTTTTGATCGAATCGACCAGCTTCATCTCGCATTCTCCTCTTATGGCGGTTAAGACAACACGTACTTATCAAGTCTGAACAAGGATTCGCTGCATTCCCCGGACACCTCCTATGGTCGAATGGATTTGCTCAGCGTTTCCATCCGTGTCAGGAATAATTCCATGAAGTCCCTGGCGCGCACCCCCAGCGCCACCCGCATGTTGGCAGGCTGCTGGCTCACCTTATAAAAATCGGCGAACGTCTTGCCCACGGAGACTCCACCCGATATATCTACGTCGACGTAGTGCGTTTCGTAATCGCACAGGTCCGGCGCGAATGTCAATGCTAACGCCAGCGGATCGTTAATGATGCAGCCGTCGATTTGCTGGTACTCGTCGTGGTATTCCATGTAGAACCGCGTGGAATCCGCGATGAACTGCGAGATCGGAGATGCAAGTTTTTGCAGCCGCTCCACGTCTGCGTGAGTCAATATGCACTGGTAGGTCACATCCAGCGGCACAAGCGTGATCGGCATCCCGCTGTGATAGACAATATGCGCCGCGTGCGGGTCTACGTGCACATTGAACTCTGCAAGCGGTGACGAGTTCCCCTGGTGACGTATCGCGCCCCCCATGATGACGACGTCCTTCACGGCTGTAATAATGCCCGGCTCCTTGCGTAGCGCCACCGCCACGTTCGTCAGCGGGCCAATGCAGACCAGCGTGATCTCCCCCGGCCTCGACAGGATCTTCTCGATCAGGAATTCCACGCTATGCTGCGCAACCGGCTTGGCGGTCGGTTCAGGCACCCGGGCATACCCGATACCGGCATTGCCGTGCGTCTCCGGTGCCAGCAGCGATGGCTGAACCAGCGGCAGCGCAAACCCGCCTGCCACCGGGATATCCCCGGCGTGCGCCAGTTCAAGCACTCCCAGTGCATTGGCCAATGCTTGCTCCACCGAACAGTTGCCGTGCACCACGCTTATACCTTCCACCTTAAGCTCAGGCGATGCTAGCGCCAATAGGATGGCAAGCAAATCATCAATTCCAGGATCGGTGTCAAGGAGCACGCGTTTCAGGGTCATCTTTTGGTTTGATGGAAAGTGTTACACGGAGCGTAGAAAATCTCGGACGTCCTGTGCAGTCGGCAGCGATGGTTGAGCGCCAAACTTGGTTGTGGCGAGTGCGCCGCAGGCACAACCATATTTTACGGCATTCTGGAGCGATTTACTCTTCAGCAGTGCAAATGCCACCCCGCCGATGAACGCATCGCCCGCAGCGGTCGTGTCTACCGGCCTCACAGCATAGGCCGGAACTTGCCTTTTTCCGGATTTGTCTACGATCAGGGCGCCCTTTTCGCCTAGAGTGACGATGACGTTGCTCGCTCCGCGCCTCACCAGCAGGTCGGCCGCTTCCTCCACCGAAGCCTTATCCGTTATCTTCCTGCCCGCTAGCAGCCCCAGCTCAGTCTCATTCGGCAGCAAATAATCTGCGCTCTTCAATAGCTCATCGGGGATTTCTTTCGCAGGTGCGGGGTTCAAGAGTACGCGCACGCCTTTTTCTTTCGCCACCCTCGCCGCGTGCATCACCGCCTCTAGCGGGATTTCCAGTTGTAACAGCAGTAGCTTAACCCCAGCCATCGCCTCCGGCTTTATATCCTTATTAACGACTCTGGCATTTGCCCCCGGCGAAAGCACGATGCTGTTCTCGCCATTTGTATCCACAATAATGATGGCTGTACCGGTTGCCGATTCCCGGTCGCGCCGGACTCCTCTGTTATCGATGTGGTTCTTTTTTAGGTTCTCCAGCAGGGTGGTTCCAAAGGCGTCCGTGCCAACGCAGCCGATCATCGCTACGCTCGCGCCCAGCCGGGCTGCCGCCACTGCCTGGTTGGCTCCCTTGCCTCCTGGAATGGTCGCTAAGTCTTCGCCCGAGATTGTCTCACCCGGCGCGGGAAACGCGGCGCACGCACCACCAGGTCTGCATTCAGGCTGCCCACCACCAGGATATCGGCCATGCTTGCGAGCGTAGCGAGCGCAGCGAGTATCAGCGCGCGGCTCGTTTTTCCATTCTGCGCCTACCAGATTATTTTGACCGGCGTTCCGACATCCGCCCAATTGTAAAGTTGAAGCGCCTCGTCGACCCCCAGCACCACACATCCGAACGAGATCGGCGTGCCGAGGAAGCCCGACCACAGGCGATCACCGCCCGGCAGAATGGGCAGGGCATGGATTCCATTTTCCAATCCGCCTGAATAATAAATGCCCATCCAATCCGGCATCCAGATGTCCCAGGTGGATCCATAGGCATTTGGGATCTTATCCAGCACAGAGAATGTCCCTGTCCGCGTGCCATGATGCATTCCCGTGGAGGCAACGAAGCTGTAGACCAGCTGCCCGTTCTCATAGGCAGTCAGATGCTGCTCCGAAAGGCTCACAAGTATGTACTTTCCTGCCGCGCTCGGCAGGCTTGATCCATCGGTCAACAGCCCTCCCGACACGTCCATCAAGCTCACGGATACTGTCGGCAGGGCTGTCGGGGTTGGTGTCCAGACTGGTGTAGCAGTGGGGGTGTAGGTCGGCTTGGCGATGTTCGCCAGCGACCACGTAAGTGGCTTTGAGGTCGGCTTTGCGATATTCACCACAGCCCACGATACGGGCCGGCTGGCCCTCGCAACGCTCGGACTCACCATTAAAGCCGCGCCCGCGATCATCACCACCAGGATGGCGCTGAACGCGAGGATGGTCCAAAAAGCGCGTGAACTTCTACGATGTGGATCTTCAGTATTGGAAGCCATGCAGCGCCACTTCGCCTTATTTTACAACGGAAAGTGTCGCTGCCAGATTGCGAATGGATGCCTGAAAATTCTCCGACCCCCATCTTTGCTCAATTCCTACGCGGTAACTGCCACCACTTTTCGTTCTTCCCCGAACCGCAGCAGCACCACGCTTGCAAGCACGAGCAGGCTGCCGAGCACCTGCGTGCCCGTCATTTGCTCCCTGAAGAGCAGGAAGGCCCACACGGCTGTGAAGGCCGGCTCCAGCGCCCCGATCAGGTTTGCCACTGTGGCAGGCAGGTAACCCAGGCTCACCAGGTATAGCCCAAAGCCGCCGATGGTCGGTCCCACGCCCAGGAAGAACAACACTGCCCAGCCGCCGACTGATGTTCCCAGCCATAGGAAGTTTCCCACCAGGCTCTGTCCGCCGAACGCATTCACGCCCATATTAAACAGAAACAGGAAGATTACCGCGCTGCTGAAGCCATACAGCATCGTCGTCCACGGATCGATCTCCTTGTTCGAGGAAGTCTTGCCCAGCATGTTGTAACACGCAAAGAAGAACCCGGTCAGCAGCCCGAAGGCGATCCCCGCCGCATTGACCTTCCATGCAGCCGGATCCATCGCGCCCGACACCAGCGCGATCCCCGGCAGGCTCAAAACGATGGACACCATCTTGATCGGTGTGATCTGCTCCTTGAGAATAAAATGCGCCAGGACCGCCGTCATTGCCGGCGAGCAGAACGCCAGCACGGTTGCAATCGCCGCGCCGTTGAACTGCACCGAGAACGTCCACATGGAGTTGAACAGCGATAGGCTCAAACCATAAAGGATAAAAAAACCCCAGTGCGCCCTCTGCAAGCGGAACCGCCCGCGGCTGAACAGCAGGAATACCACTGCCAGGCCGAATACTACAAAGGAGTCTCGCCAGAAGGCCAGCACCAGCGACGGGAGATGATATGCCCGGTTCAGGTAGCTGATCAGGATGCCCGTGAACGATAAAAGTATCGTAGCAGTCAGACCGATCAGGTATCCCGGGGAAGAGTTCTTGGTTGTTTCCTGCACGCATGCTCCTCAAAATAAAAGCCCTGCAAAAGCAGGGCCTTTGGGCCAGTGCCCCCATGGAGATTCGAACTCCAGTTTAAGCCTTGAGAGGGCTTCGTCCTGGGCCTCTAGACGATGGGGGCTCGCGCTCGAACGCTTGAGCGGGCGAGATTGTATCATCCGGCTGGCAACTAGTCAATTACACCCTTCTGTCACAGGTCTATAACCCGGCCCGTCACCGTGCCCTCACCGTATAAACCGTCCCTTCATTATCCCTGTAGACCTCATGCAGCTCCGCAACGGTGTTCAGCTCCTCCGGCGTCGCATAGGATTCTTTATGAGCCTCCACCGCGAACCAGATGAGGTAGCCCTCAGCGCCCTTGCCAGGCCATTTGCCGTAGCGTTGTTTCAAATAGGTCAGCCGGTCGCCTGTCGCGAGGATGGGCATAGGGTCGATCTGTGTGCGCAGGATGAACCAGGCCGAGTCGCTTCCGTTGCTGTAGATCTTTCTGTCGCCTAGGTCCAGGGTTCGCAGGTAGCGAGCCAGCTCCGTGCTCCTGATGTCCCCCCGGTTAATGGAATTTTACGAGCTTACATCTCCGCTCGCCATCGACTTGCTCACATACTCACCCGCCTTGCTGATGGGATAGCTGGACCAGACCAAGAACAGCAGGATGGCAAGCCCATAAGCCGGATAAGCCCTCAGCTTTGGCTTGGCCGCCCTCAGCAATTGCATCCCCGCAGTGAATAACACGATCAGCAAAGGTGGCAGCATGATGATGTGTACTCGATCTGTGTTGATGCCCTTTAGCTGGTAATAGCTGATGTCGAATATGAGCACCGCAGAATAAACCAGCAGAAAAGTGATGTTCGGAAGCACTTCCGGTGAATTGAGTCTTGCCAGGTCCCCGCTCCGCCTCGTGGCAAATAATAGGATTGCCAGCACGCCTAGGATGATTGCCAGTAGCGGAACGGGTCTGACGGATGAGATGATGCGCAGCGGCACGAACCAGTACAGCACTTTCTCCACACCGGTTCCAAAGTTCTCCGCCGGCAGCGCCGGCAGCCGTCCCCCGAACGCGGTCCCGCTGATGGGTGCGTTATGCAGGAATCCCCATAGCAGTATCGGTGCCGCGCTTGCCACCGCGAAGCCGACGCCGCGTAGGATCGCCTCTTTCTTGTAGCTCTATCCCGCGTAAGCCACGATCCCCGTTCCCGTGATTGCCAGTGACAGACCCGCGTACCTCTGGAAACATGCGATGATCACCAGCGCCGCTGCCAGCCACAAATATCGCGTTCTCCGATCTCTCAAATACACCGTCATGCTCATAAGAAACAAGATCGTCAACAGCAGGAACAGCGGATCAGACGCGATATTCGCGGATATCTGGATCAGCGAGCGTGAGCTGAAGACGATGAAGCTGGCGAAGTATGCCAGCACCGGTTCCTGCCGCAATGCCTCGTAAAAATATAGCCCGCTGAACCAGATCACGGCGCTGAAGACGACAATGTTGAGCGCCCACCCGACAATGAAAACGTCCTGTCGAAATAGCAGGCCTCCGACTGCAAGCAGCAGCGAATAGAGCGGAGGAAATTGGGTGAATACCGCGCCCCTATAATCCACCAGCCCCCGGCCTCTGAGAAGGTTGTCTGCTGTTGCCAGGTGCATCGCCGCGTCCGTTGATACCCCCGGTCCATGTGCGGAGCCCGCCAGGTAGACAGCCATCCCTCCCGCTATGGATAGCATGCCAAGATAAATGAGGAATAACCTGCTTGGTTTGCCGAACACTCTCAGTTCTCTGCCTTCACCCGAATTCGTGTTTTCACAAGATCCTTGCAGCGGCGGTACCGCTTCCCTCGCGAAGCAGTATCGGCAGGCGCTCTTGCGAAGCATGCCGACATTCCATGTAGGTCGGACTGCCAGTCCGACCATACTCTATCTATCTACCCATCCTCAATCTCCATGCCGGCACCTTCCCTCGCGAGCCTCGCGGAGCGGATCGGCAGGTGGTCTTGCGAAGCATGCCCGGAAGGTCGCACTGCTCGTTGCCTTCGTCAATCTGCAGGCACCCCTTCCCGTTTCGGGAAGGTCGCGAAGCATATCATCCCCGCACTTGGGGATCCCGTAGCGAAGCCGGAGCGCACCGCAGCGTAGGCCCCGCCGGAGGCGGGGCGGAGGCTGGACGGGGGTTAGGTCCGCCATCCCCTTCATTCCACGATATACACCACAAGCTGCCTCGGCCCGTGCATCCCGATCGTCAGCGACATTTCGATATCGGCCGTCCGCGAAGGCCCTGTGATCAGCACCGCCGCCGAGGCCTCTCGCGCCTGCTTGCCTTGCAGCGCCTCTTCCAGCGACCAGACGATCTGCCCGGCCCGGATGACCGCGATGTGCGTCTCCGGCAGTAGCGATGCGCTAAGCGGCTGCCCATTGCCCGAAGTGATCAGCAGTGTCCCGGTCTCTGCGATGGCAGCAGTAGCACCCGTGATGCCCGCCTTCACCGCGGGGTCCGCGCTTCTCACCAGCCTGATGCCGCTTTGCTCGAGGAGCGCCTGGTCCAGGCCATCCACATGTTCCCAGGCTAAGGTTGCTGCGTAATTATTCTCCTTGAGAAAGAGCATCACCTTTTCGTTCAAGTCACCTGCCGTCAGACGGATTGCAACTCCACCCAGCGCCTCAAGCTCTCTCGAGAATCTTTCTACGGCGCCCTCGGCTGGCTCTCCCGCTGGACTTCCGGTTGTTATCGGCTCCTCGCCCTTGGCGGCTCCCTGCGCCCCGCTCAGAGCGATTTCCTCTCGAAACCTTTGCCGAAACGTCGTCGCGGCCACGCGTGGGAAGTCCTTGCTGTAGCCCCAGCCTGTAAAGGCCGGCAGCCGTATCCATCCTGAGAATGGCGAGACGATCCGCGTCCCGATTGCTCCCAGGGCTTGGGAGAGTGTGAACAGCCGCCGTGACGAGCCGATCAGCCCGTAAGCCCGCAATCCAATCTTGCTCAGCCCTGACAGGCCCACTCCGTCATTGTGGTTTCCCTCCTGTTTGCCTCCAGCCCGCACCCGCGTCAGCATCTTGGGCAGATCGATGTCTACCGGGCATGCATCCTTGCACGCGCCGCAAAGCGACGAGGCCTGCGCCAGATGCCCGAATTGTTGCAACCCCAGCAGCCCCGGCGAGATGACCGATCCGATCGGCCCTGAATAGGGCGCGATGGAACCGTCCGAGCCGACGTAGCCATGCCCGCCGATTTCCCGGAAGACCGGGCACGCGTTCAGGCAGGCGCCGCACCGGATGCAATACAGCGACTCCCGCAGCGGCGAATTTCTCAGTCGTGAGCGCCCATTATCGAGGATTACCAGGTGCCGCTCCTGTGCTCCATCCACTTCGCCCTCGCGCCTTGGTGCCTGAAGTAGTTGCGTATATACGCTGAGCTTTTGCCCGGTGGCTGAGCGCGGCAATAGCGACAGCATCAATGCCAGGTCTTCATATTTCGGCAGCAGGCGCTCCATCCCCATCAGCGCTATATGGACCGGCGGCAGCGTCGTTACCATCCGCCCATTGCCCTCGTTCGTTACGATGCACAGCGTGCCGGTCTCTGCCACTCCGAAGTTGACCCCCGATATGCCCACGTCCGCGCTCAGGAACACCTCGCGCAGCACCTTGCGAGCCGCGGCCGTCAGGGTTGGGATGTCCTCGGTGTAGGGCAGCCCAAGAAACTTCTGAAACAATTGCCCCACTTCATGCCGGCGTAAGTGCACGGCTGGCGTGATGATGTGTGCCGGCTTTTCCCCGCGCAGCTGGACGATATACTCGCCCAGGTCTGTTTCTACCACCCGCATCCCCTCGTCCTCGAGCGCCCGGTTCAGCTCGATCTCCTCGGAGATCATGCTCTTGGATTTCGCGATGAGGATTTCCTGCTTGCGCTCGGCGCCTTGCTCTTCTTTGATAGGTCGCCTTGAGCTTCTCGCGATCTCCAAAACAACGCGCACGGCCTCTTGCGCGTCCTGTGCTCGATGCACAATGATCCCATTCTCGGTCAGCCGGCTCGTGAACTCATCCAGATAGGTATCCAGGTGTTCGATCACATCTGCGCGCACCGCGTGTGCGCGCTGCCGCCGCTCGCGCCAGTCTGGCAGCGATGCGAAGGCCGCTATTCGGCCATTCACGCGCCGCTCGGCGTTTGCATCCAACGCCGCTTGCAGGGATTCGTTGGCGATCGACTTGCGGATCTGTCTTCTGAATTCAGTGGAGGACATAATTTACTTACCTGGCACCTTTGATGCCAATATAAAGTCCGCGGCCGTCTAAGCCTGCGTCGTCGTGAAAGACCTGTAGACCCGCGCTCTGGAACGCCTGTAGATATTGCTCACCCGTGAAAAGGCCAAGGGCATGCATCTCATGGAAATCTTCGACGCCTTCCGGCGTGCCCACCAGGTACTGAAAATCCAGGTAGGAGACATTTCCTTGCAACCCTGTTGACGTTCATACGGGCGATCTTCAGTTCGGGTTCATCCACAAACACGGCATGGATTTTGCCGGTCTCCAACACGCTGGGGCTAAACCATGGCTCAACAATGATTATTCCGCCTGGCCGCAGATACCGGGCAAAGGTGTCGATGGCCTGAGACAGGCGCTGGCAGAGTTTGCACGTAACCGATGGCGCTGAAAAGGCAGGTAATAACATCGAAGCGGATGATGAAGCTCGAAATCAGCCATATCGGCAAGATGGAAAGTGCACATCTGGAAACTTCTCTCTGTGCCTCCGCCAGCATTTCTTGAGAGTTGTCCAACCCTTCCACACAGAATCTCTTCCTTCAGATAAGCAATATGGTTTGCCGGTGCCGCAACCAATATCCAGAAGGGAATTCCCTGGGGATGCTTTATACTGTCTCGATGAGCATCTGAATTTTCTCTGCTTCGGCGGCATAATTCTTCCCTTGTGCGCGATAGATGGCATCATAGATTACTGCAGAACGGTTATACATTTTTATGGCCCCTAGCGATGGTTCAGCACTTCTGCGATATGCACCACCCGCTGTGGCATTCGCTTCCGATGCAATCCCCCTTGGATGTGCATCAGGCATCCTGCATCGCACACCACCAGGGTGGGGGATTGCGTAGCCTCGAGGTTCTTCATCTTTCGTTTGAGCATCTCCGCCGAAAGCTCCGGCTGCTCCACCGAGAAGATTCCCCCAAATCCGCAGCAGTCCTCTGCCTCCGGCAGCTCCCGCACTTCCGCGCCGCGCACGTTGGCTAGCAGAGCCCGCGGTTGCCTGTCTATGCCAAGCCCTCGGTGCAGGTGACACGTCGGATGATATGTCAATGGCCCTTCCCACTGGGCGCCAAACTCCTCCAGTCCCAACACATCCACAAGATATTCAGTGAATTCATACGTGCGCCTCGCCAGTGCCTCTGCCCGCGGCTCCCACAGCGCATCCCCTTCGAATAGTTCTGAGTAGTTGTGCCGAATCATGTGCGCGCACGAGCCCGATGGGATGACCACATCGCCCTCCACGGCCTCAAAGACCCGGATGGTGTGTTCGGCTATCCTGCGCGCATCCGCTCGTAGCCCCGCGTTGAACGTTGGCTGCCCGCAGCATGTCTGGTCAAGTGGAAAATCCACCCGTACACCGGCTCGTTGCAGCACTTCCACCATTGCCATCCCCACGTTTGGATAGAATGTATCAACCAGGCAGGTCACAAACAACTGAACGGTGCGCATCTGTCCATTTTAGTACAAAAGCCTGTGGTATGATTCTGCGGCTATGGAACTCTTCCGTGCGCAAACACCGCAGCCTTTCAATCTACCGAAGCGTCTGTCACGGCTTAATGAGTTGGCCTACAACCTCTGGTGGACATGGCATCCTGAAGCAATGCGCGTGTTGGGCCGTCTGGACTATGACCTCTGGGAACGCCTCGATCACAATCCCATCCGGCTTCTCCGGCAGATCAAGCGCAAGCGCCTGAATCAGGCTGCCAAAGACAAGGCCTACCTTGCCAACTACGACGCTGTTTTTGCCCGTTTCGATGCTTACTTCGCGGAACAGGATACATGGGGTGAGCGAACCCATCCCGAGCTGACAATCGCCCGATAGCATACTTCTCCATGGAGTTTGGCCTGCATGAAACCCTGCCCATTTATTCGGGCGGCCTGGGTGTGCTGGCAGGCGACGATCTGAAAGAGGCCAGCGACCTTGGCCTGCCGTTGGTGGGTGTTGGCCTCATGTACGCCGAAGGCTACTTCACGCAGCGTATTACCGAGGACGGCTGGCAGCAATCGATCAACAACATCATGAACTTCAATGACCTGCCCATCCTTCCAGTCGTGACCGAGGATGGCAGTCGCATGACCGTTGAGGTCGAGCTGCCGGGCCGCGTTGTCTCCGTCCAGATCTGGGAAGTGCGCGTCGGTCGTGTCCCTCTCTACCTGCTGGATTCCAACATCGACCCGAATTCGAACGCTGATAAGTCTCTGACCGCTCGGCTCTATTGGGCCGATCCCGACCGACGCATCATGCAGGAGATGCTGCTCGGCATCGGTTGTGTCCGGGCTTTGCGTGCTCTTGGCTACAATCCGTCGGTCTGGCACATGAACGAAGGTCACGCAGCCTTTCTCACGCTTGAACGCGCACGTGAGCTTGTTCAGGCGGGCCATACCTACGCCGAAGCCATTGAGCAGACTCGCGGCCAGAACATTTTCACCACCCATACGCCGGTCCCCGCTGGCAATGACGAGTTCCCGCTCTGGCTCGTGGACAAGTATCTCTCGCCGCTTTGGCCGCAGTTGAAGCTCGATCGCGAGCAGTTCTTCGACATCGCCCGGCGCCAGTGGCCCTCCAGTGAGACCTTCAGCATGGGTGTCCTCGCCCTGAAGAATTCGGACGGGCGCAACGCGGTCTCCGAGCTGCACGGTCGCGTCGCTCGCCGCATGTGGAATTTTTTGTGGCCCGATTGCGCCGAGAAGGATGTGCCGATTATTTCCGTGACCAACGGAGTCCATACCGCAAGCTGGATGGCGCGCCGCCTGCGGAACCTCCTGGACAAACACCTGGGCTCGGATTGGTATGATCGTCTCGATGACCCTGCTGATCTGGTCGAAGCTCGACGACGTTCCGGATGACCAGTTGTGGAACGTCCGCCTGCATCTGAAGCGCAAGCTGGCCTTTTACATGCGCGAACGGGTTCGCGAGCGCTGGGCCCACGGTGGTTACCATCCTGTGCAGGTCGTCTCATCTGGCGTGCTCATCAACCCTTATGCCCTCACCATCGGGTTTGCCCGTCGCTTCGCCACTTACAAACGCGCCGGCCTCATCATGTCAGATGTGGAGCATCTCCTCAGTATCATCAACCGTCCGAACATGCCGGTCCAGATCATCTTTGCCGGCAAAGCCCATCCCGCGGACGATGCTGGCAAGCAGCTCATTCAGCAACTGTACCGTGAGGTCAAGCGTGCCGAGACCGGCGGGCGGCTGGTGTTCCTTGAAGATTACGATATGAACCTGGCCCGTTACCTTGTGCAGGGTGTGGACATTTGGATGAATACGCCGCGCCGGCCCATGGAAGCCAGCGGCACCTCCGGTATGAAGGCGGCTCTCAATGGGGGCCTTAACTTTTCCATACTGGACGGCTGGTGGCGCGAGGCCTACAACGGTCAAAACGGTTGGGCCATCGGTGACGATCCGGATCTGGACGCCCCGCCAAAGCCTGAGGATGAGCAGGACCAACAGGACGCAGCCAGCCTCTACCACGTGCTCGAGAGCGAGATCATCCCTCTCTTTTATGAGCGCGACGCCAAAGAGATTCCGCATGCATGGGTCGCTCGCATGAAGGCCTCCATGAAAACCATCATCCCCCAGTTCAGCACGCGCCGGATGGTGAAGGAATATGTCGAAAGGCTCGACGTCCCAGCCTTGCAATAATTCGGCGAAGTTCAATTCAGGGAATCAGCGGGGGATTTGAAAAGATGGTGTTCGCCTCTTTCCTTGCTGTGCCCTCTTAAGGATCGTTATGTTTAGTTTTCTGCTTTCTTCTGCTGCTTGGCTCGGGGCTTTAATGATCTTCGGCCTCCGCATCCTGGACATGTCGATGGACACTCTGCGCATGCTCTACGTGGTGCGCGGCCGCAAGGGCATTGCCTGGGTGCTCGGTTTCTGCCAGTCGGCCATCTACGTCATCGCGATTACCAAGGTCCTTTCGAATCTCAGCAATCCGCTTACCGTTCTCGGCTACGCCGCAGGCTTTGCCACCGGCAACGTGATTGGCATGCTGGTGGAAGAGCGCCTCGCAGTGGGCCACATCCAGTTGCAGATCGTGACTCGCCGCCACGGCGTCGCGCTTGCGAAGGCTCTGCGCGAAGGCGGTTATGGTGTCACCGAGATCTCCGCCCGCGGCCGCGACGGCACCGTCCGCCTGCTGACAGCCAGTGTCCTGCGCAAAGACCTCGCCCATGCCCGCGAGATCGTGCACGAGACCGACCGCGAGGCTTTCATGACCTCCGAAGACGTTCGCCCGGTCCGCCGAGGCTTCTGGCGTGCCTAGTAGGGTTTTAGTAAGGTTGATGTAGCAACGCCTTCCGCCCTTGCCCTTTCCACCCTGTAGTAACGCCTTTAGGCGTTGCCCTTTCCGCCCGTAGTAACGCCTTCGCGACAAGGTCCCCTCTGTGCTCAGCCTTTGCTCCTGGTGATTGTTTCCTAATCCCCTTGGGTTCTATCCCCATGCCGTCCAGGCCGCCGAATTTCTCCCTCCCCTTGCTATGATCTATGCTCTATTCTCTGCTTTTCCCCTCGCCAAGCGGGGTCCCCAAAGGCGGGGATGGTATCTGCGGGCCAAAAAGCAGCCCTGCGACAAAAACATTGTAGTACTAATACAAGGGCGTACGAGGACGTACAAACTCCGTCATTGACACTAGCACAGACATTCTATATCATGAGTGCATGGCCGCCCTTTTCTGTCCGCCTCAAGAGACCCTAACGGATTGCTCACCCACCGCGCCTCTTGCCGCGCAACACCGCATTGCCTGCCGGGTCCTCGGCTTTCAAGGCAACTTCTAGGGTCCACGCAACCCGTCCCGCAATCGCCGGAGGTCCCATTTGACCTTCATTTGAATTCGCAGTGCGCAAGGTCGCGCAAAGTCGCGCAATGCGGTTCTCGAAGACGTCATCCCCTCTCCGTCAGGGGATATAAGGAAGCAATCTCCTACTTAATGATCCCACGCTTTGGTGCCTCCGAACCCTTCCCATCACGCCACTTGCCCTCGCGCACTCCCCAGTCGGCTTTAGCCGACTTCCACGTTCTGAGGCAGGGCTCCGCGTAGCGCTTGAAGTTAGCCCGCCGTCCGCTGTTCATGCAGGTCGGCTTGTCATAGTGAAGTCGAAGCGCAGCCGGAGCGCCCCGCAGCGTAGGCATCGTCCTCGATCTTGTCGAAGCGAAGTCGCCTTTGCCCACATCCTCGACACGACTAGCCACTCTCCACGCGAAGCGTGCAATCCCGCGTTTTTTCGCCCGTTAATATTCTTATACCTGCCACATCGCATAGGCGGCGAACATGTGTCACCCTTGGCAACCGCTTCCTTCTCTCTAACAGCAGCACATTGCGTTCACAAGGCTATCCGCAAGTACTATTCGAACCTCATTTGAATTCGCATTGCGCAACGTTGCGCAATGCGGCAATTTCTCACAGTTTTCTTTCTTTCCCTCCATATGCATTCTCTTGTGCCCTTCGTGTCCTTCGTGGTTAGATCTCTTCTCTTTCAATCTAAAATCAGCAATCCCGGCTACCCCGCCGAGCAAAGCTATCCCGCCCAGCGGGGCGAATGGCGGGGCTACTGCTCGGGACAATCTAAAATATTCGATCCCAATTTTCGCCTAAGGATTCCTCCTATGATTCCCGAGATCACCGTTGAAGAATTAGCAGAAAAACTCAAGACGTCTGATCAGTTTATCCTTCTGGATGTACGCGAGCCCTGGGAGCTTGCCTTGGCTCAGATCCAGGACAAGCGGCTTATCGTCAGTCCTATGAGCGCCCTCGCAAATCAAGGCCTCCCGGCTCTCCCCGAGCCTGCACAGCAGCAGGATGCCGAGATATATGTCCTCTGCCACCACGGCGTCCGCAGCGCGGATGTGACCCGCTGGCTTGCCTCCCAGGGCTGGACGGACATTTTCAGCGTTGCAGGCGGAATTGATGAGTACGCTCGGAAGATCGACCCTACCGTGGGGTCGTACTAGGCTCGTCATGTTACACGCCTCCACAATTAAAACAAAAAGGTTGAGACGCTCAAGCCTGTCTCAACCCTCTGATTCGCAACTGCGCGGATCTACACTACTTCTTGAAGACGAACTTCCCGTTCTTATAGAACGGCTGCCCGTCTGCCAGGATCTCCAATTCCTGTCGCATGTCGCAGATCATATCCCAATGGATCGCCGATTTATTCTTGGAGCCCGTCTCCGGATACCCCGCGCCCAGTGCCATGTGGAAACTGCCCCCGATCTTCTCATCGAAAAGGATGTTCCCGGTGAAGCGCGTGATGTCCCGGTTGGTGCCGATCGCGAACTCACCCAGATAGCGCGAGCCCGCATCCGATTCGAGCATCCTGAGCAGATAGTCCTGATTCTTGTCGGCCTTTGCGGTTTCCACCCGCCCATTGCTGAACGTCAGCTCCGCGCCTTCCACCGCCACCCCGCCGTAGATCGCCGGATACGTGAACTTCACCCAGCCGTTCACCGATTCCTCGACCGGCCCGGTGAAGATCTCGCCGTCCGGCATGTTAAATACTCCGACCGAATTGGAGAATTTGCGGCCTTTGATCGAAAGCGTCAGGTCCACGTTCGGCCCGCGCAGCACCACCTGGGTCTTGTCGGAAAGAAAATCGATGGCCTTCTGCTGTTCAACAGCCGTGCTATTCCAGTACGCGATCGGATCGTCTTCCTGTGCGTGCACCGCGTTGAAGACGAAGTCCTCATATTCTTTCAGGCTCATGTTGGCGTCCTGCGCGTATGCATCCGTCGGGAAGAGCGTGGTGACCCACTTAAACTTCCCCTCGGCGCCTCTGCGCATCTGGGCCTCGGTCATCGTGCTCAGCGCCTTGCCGCGCCGCTGTGCCTTGAGCGAATCGACGCTGGTGGTGCCGCGCGTATTGGTCGCGGAATGCACGCGAATGCGGCCCTCGAACTGGTCGTAGGCCAGTTTATAGAAGGTCGGGATGAAATCGAGTTGTGTGTCCTTGGCGTAGGTGAGATACAGTTCATCCTGGCTGAAGGGCATCATGCCCGGCAGGGCGATCATGGGGTGGGGGATCCCGCCCCTTTCCAGGATTTGGATGAAGAGTTCACGGATAAGCGGCTCGGCAGCGGTCGTGGCCTCGATCAGGATCCGGTCTCCCGGGACCACCCGGGTCGAATGTTCGACCAGGATCTTTGCATACTTCTGAACGCGAAGGTCAGACACAAATGCCTCCTGCCGCTGATTTATGATGATTGTTCATGCAATGAGCGTCGAGGATTATATCATGTGGAACATGCGGTATACTTTTTCATCGCCTCATCCTCGTTACTCGCATCAACATTTCCTATTCTCTACTCTCAATTCTCTAACCCATGAAACAACTTCTGCAGAACATGCGCGACGGCAAGACCATCGTTGAGGAAGTTCCAATCCCTACGGTCCATGCTGGAGCGGCTCTCGTGCACACAGCCGCCAGCCTCGTCTCGGCTGGCACAGAGCGCATGGTCGTCGAGTTCGCCGGAAAATCTCTCGTCGGCAAGGTCCGTTCTCGTCCTGACCTCGCCCGCCAGGTGATCGACAAGGCTCGCCGCGAGGGCTATGTAGCCACCGTGCGATCCGCGTTCAATCGGCTCGATCAACCGATGGCCCTTGGCTATTCATCTGCCGGGACGATTATTGAGTTGGGTCCGGGTATGCAGGGCTTTAAGATTGGGCAGCGTGTAGCCTGCGCCGGGGGTGGTTACGCCGTTCACGCCGAATACGCCGTCGTTCCCCGTAATCTTCTGACTATTCTCCCCGACGGCGTCAATTTCGAATCGGCTGCCTTTGCCACGCTTGGAGCTATCGCCATGCATGGCTTTCGCCTCGCCCAGCCCCAGGTCGGCGAGCGCGTCGCCGTGATCGGTTTGGGACTCTTGGGCTACCTGGCTGCGCAGATCGCTTCCGCTGCTGGCTGTGCTGTCTTTGGCATCGACATCGACTCCAAGCGCGTGGCTCGTGCCTCTGCCCTTGGCTTTCAGGCCGCTGTGCGCACCAAAGCCGTGGCTGCTGGGGCTGCTTTCACCTCGAACCGCGGCTTCGACGTGGTCCTGGTTTGCGCCGATACCCCCTCGAACGATCCGGTTGAGCTGGCCGCAGCCATCGCCGCCGATCGTGCGCGCATCGTTGCTACGGGCGCCGTGGGCCTGAATATTCCCCGTAAGGCTTATTATGAGAAAGAGCTATCGTTCATTAATTCCCGTTCCTACGGTCCGGGTCGTTATGACGCCTCGTATGAAGAGCAGGGTCATGACTACCCCGCCGGCTATGTCCGCTGGACCGAGGGACGCAACTTGGAAGCGGTGGTGCGCTTGATGGCAGGTGGGCAGCTGAAGGTGGAACCCCTCATCACGCATCGCTTTCCCATCGATCAGGCGGCCCGCGCTTACGACGTCATTACCGGCAGGCAAAAAGAATCCTTCCTTGGTGTGTTGATCACCTATGATCAGGACAAAGAGGAAAGTGCAAAGAGGGTTCAATTCAATCCAGTAAACGCTCAGCCATCTGCCGTCAAACTCGGAGTGCTGGGCGCTGGCAATTTTGCCAACGCCACCCTGCTGCCTGCCATCCGGAAGGCTGGCGGCATCCAGCTTGTCGGCATCGCATCTGCCGGTGGCTTGCACGCGCAGCATTCCGCTAAGAGCTTCGGTTTCGCCTATGCCGCCTCCTCCGACGATGAGATTATCGCGGATCCCAGTATCAACACAGTCGCCATCCTCACGCGTCACGACACGCACGCCGGCCTTGTGATTAAAGCCCTGAAGGCCGGACGCAACGTCTTTGTGGAAAAGCCCCTGGCGATCTCCAGCGATGAGCTATTAGCCATTGGCAAGCAGCTGACCAAGCCCGGCAACGGCCTGTTGACCGTGGGCTTCAATCGGCGGTTCGCTCCGCTAGCCCGGCAGCTTTCCGCCTTCTACACGGACCGCGCCGAGCCTATGCACATCCACTACCGCGTCAATGCCGGCTACATTCCCCTCAACCATTGGACTCAGGACCCCGCCATTGGCGGCGGGCGCATTATCGGTGAGGCCTGCCATTTTGTGGACTTCATCACCTTCCTGGTCGGCGCTTCGCCCGTCTGTGTCAATGCCCAGGCGCTGCCCGATAGCGGCAAGTATCGGGAGGACAACGTGAGCATGACGTTCACGTTCCCTGATGGTTCTATCGGCGTGGTGGACTACCTGGCCAACGGCGACAAGTCGGTGCCGAAGGAGCGGGTGGAGGTGTTCAGTGGGGGACAGGTGGCGGTTCTCGATGATTTCCGGAAGCTGGAGACTGTGAAGGATGGCAAGCGGAAACAGTCGAGCGGCGCGCAAGATAAGGGCTGGAAAGACGAATGGCTGGTGTTCGCCAAAGCCATCCGGGATGGCGTCCCTCCAATTCCCTATGACCAGTTGATCGGTGTGACAAAGGCTACCTTCGCGGCAGCGAAGTCTGTCCGAAGCAGGATGCCAGAGCGCATTTGACTTTCTACGGGTGTTCCATTGCCAGGATCAATTTACAGTAAAGCATTCAAGCAACGAAGCAGCACGAATGGGATGGGAATATGCGAATGACGAGGCCTGCTCCTGAGGTTGGCATCGTTGTTATCGTGTCGGCCCTATTTGCCTATTGGAGCAGGACATACATCTACCTCTCGTCCTTCCTATCCAGAGATCGTAGCCGGGTCTACTCCCTCTTTGATGATGCCATGATTTCCATGCGTTATGCCTGGAACTTTTCACATGGAAAGGGATTGGTATGGAATATGGGGGACCATGTTCAGGGCTATTCCAATTTGCTGATGACGCTCATCATGTCGGTGGCGACTTCGGTTTTAAGCAAGTCTATGGCGGTCCTGTCCATTCAAGTCCTGGGCGTGGTTTTTATGGTGGCGATCGCATTCCTATGCATGAGAATTAGCGATTACTTGTTTCCCGATCTGGATCAGAAATGGCGGTCTCTCGTCCGAGTTTTGGGATTTATCAGCGGTCTAGCCTATTACCCGTTGGTTTACTGGTCCATAATGGGTATGGAAACGGGGCTTTTAACGGTCCTGCTTTTGTCCGGCCTGTTGTTGACCTTTGAATATGCACGCTGTGGAAATCGGCGTGCCCTGTTCGCGGCGGCTTTCCTGTTTGGGCTGGCATTCTTAACCCGAAACGACGCCATTGTGTTCGTCATTGTTGTAGGTGCCTATCTTGCCTGGGAGAGAAGAGACTGCACCAGCCACGTCCGGTTTGAAGTTCTGTTGCAGGCGGCAGGCCTCATAGTCCTCATTGTCCTGGCGGAGGGAATATTTCAATATTTCTACTATGGTGAATGGTTGCCAAACACGTATGTGCTGAAGCTGACAGGTATGGCGTTACTGCCCCGGCTGGAAAACGGGATGGGGTTCACCCTCCCATTCGTTAGGCAGATGGCGTTACCTCTGGTTCTAGCTGGCATAGGGGTTTTCCTGCAATACCGACCCGAGAAACTCGTTCTCTTGCTGCTCCTGCTGGCAGCGATCTTCTACCAGATCTACATAGGCGGGGACGCCTGGAATTTCTGGCGTATTATGGCTCCGGCTGTTCCCGGGGTTCTTCTGCTCAACATAGTTGCTCTCGTTGTCGTATGGCGCGGCCTCCTGAATTGGTTAAGTGGTACCAGGCGGGTGCTCGCTCTCCTAAGCATGATATCCGAGTTATCGGCTGGCCTGCTTACCGTGCTGTGTTTCGCTGCCGTGATCGTCTCCATCGATCTTCCTTTTCAACCGGAAACTTCGCATTTCACGAAACCCTATCGGGCGCCTGCCGATAAAGAGAGTGTGAATACTGCGATTGCCCTGAACGATCTCCTGCGCAAGAACGCTACTATTGGGGTTTTCCGGGCTGGAACCGTCCCTTACTATACCGATTTCAAGGCGATTGACTTTCTCGGAAAGTCAGACTCATATATTGCCCATTTGCCGCCGGATATGTCTGGCGCTGTGAGCTGGTTTGGTATGCACAGTGTCCCTGGGCACAACAAATATGACTTGACCTATTCGATCATTAAGGCAAAACCGACCTATGTTGAAGGGCTGGTGTGGGGCCGACAGGATCTCACTGCATGGGCGAAGAATAGTTACATCAAGGTGGATTATGATGGAGTGACTCTTTATCTCCTCAAAGACTCTCCCGATGTATATTGGAATAAGCTCATTCTCCCGTGATAATCTCCTAGTGCCAGCCTGAAATCACGGTAACAGGCCACGAAGCCGCTTCATTGAGGCACACCCGAACGTCCTATGATCCTCTCAACATCAGCATGACATCCCGCGTTCCGATTGCCATCAAAGCTCTCTTCCAACTCGGACCCAGGCCTCTGGCGTTGTACGCGCTCTATAAGCTCGGCCTGCAATCCGGGCATTACAAAAGAATCGAGCGCAAGGCGCTGGAAACAAAACAAGGATTTACTGTTCTCCAGCCTCTGTTCTCGCTTCCCGGCCGCGCAGAGATCTTGAACATCCTCGGAGCAGATGGACGCACTGCCTTGTTGAAAGAGGCTGATGAAATCACCCAGGGCAGGGTGCGGTTATTTGGAGGCGACCCGGTAGCATTGCAGCTTGCCTTCTCCGAGCCCTTGCGTCATTGGGCAGATTATGAGACCGGCAAAGCCGCCATTCCATATTCCCCGTCCTCCATTCCTGATCTCAAATTTATCTGGGAGCCCGCTCGTTTTGGCTGGGCTTTCACCTTGGGCCGTGCTTATTACGTGAGTGGCAGCGAAAAGTACGCGGCGACATTCTGGAAATACTTTGAAGAGTTCATAGCGAGCAACCCTCCCTACCGTGGCCCGCACTGGATGAGCGGTCAGGAGGTCGCGCTACGCTTGATGGCGTTTGTTTGGGCCGCTCAGGTTTTCGAACCGGCGACTGCTTCCACGCCGGAAAGACGTCTGGCTCTCATCCAGTCGATTGCCGAGCATGCCATCCGTATCCCGCCCACATTGGTCTACGCTCGTTCACAAAACAATAATCACTTGGTCGTGGAAGCGGCCGGGCTATTGACCGCCGGTGCCGCGCTGGATCATCCGCAATGGCGTGCCCAGGGCCGCCGCTGGTTGAACGATGCCTCTGCAGAATCAGATCAGCACCTATGGTGAGTACATCCAGCACAGTAGCAATTATCATCGTCTGATGTTGCAATCCGTTCTCTGGGTGGATGCGATCCTGCGCGGCCGAGGCGAACGTTGGCCGCGTGCAACTCTCGAAGCTCTGATGCGTGCCTCACATTGGTTGTTCTCCATGATAGACCCCGAATCCGGCCGGGCTCCGAACCTGGGCGCCAACGACGGGACCCTCATCCTGCCTCTGGCCTCGGCTGCCTTCGATGATTTCCGTCCGACCGTGCAGGCAGCTGCGCGCGCCTACCTTCGCACGAGTTTGCCCTCCGGCTCATGGGATGAGCTGTCGCTTTGGCTTGCGCTCCCTGCCTCCTCACGCACCGCGGACTCGGACGCCTATATGGTGGAGCATCTGCGCGGCCGGAATTCATGGGGTTATTTGCGCGCCTCCCACTTTCGCTCGCGTTTATCGCACATGGACCAGCTCCATTTCGATCTCTGGTGGAAGGGCCATAATGTCGCCCGGGATGCAGGCACGTATCTTTACAACGCGCATCCACCTTGGGACAACCCGCTCGTCAGCACGCGCGTCCATAACACTGTGACGATCGACGGGCGCGATCAGATGACGCGCGGCGGTCGCTTCCTCACACTCGATTGGTTCCCGGCCTACTCCAGGCGTGTGCTGGAAGTTGATGAACACATCCTCGGCCGCATGCTCTCATATCATAAGGGCTATCGCCGGCTCGGCATCCGTCATGAACGCATTGCTACGGTCTTTGGCGATGAGCATTGGGAGATCCGGGATAACCTGATATTTACGAAACCCGGCGAACATATCTTCCGTCTGCACTGGCTTCTTATGGATGGCGAGTGGGATATCAAAAGCCGGGAATCAGGGATCGTGTTGCGCATAAGGTCGCCTTATGGTTTGATTGCATTGAGCATCACCAGCTCGCTCTCCAAGGATAATGATTGCCGGAGCACCCTCGTACGTGCGGGCGAGTTGGTTCATGGCGAGGGCGCTGTGTTGCCGTTCGAAGGATGGGCGTCTCCTCACTATGGACTGAAGGTCCCTGTACTATCATTAGCTATGGAAGTGAGGTCGCCCAAAAACTTTTCATTCATAAGCGAATTTGACTTTCCGGTGGGCGGCCTTTCCTGATGCATATCCTTATAATTCACCAGGCGTTTGCTTCGCTCGATGAACCCGGCGGCACTCGTCATTATGAGTTCGCGCGCCTGCTTGTGGCACGCGGTCATCAGGTGACCGTCATTGCCAGCCCGGTGAATTACATTACGGGAGCGCCCTCGTCTTCGGGCGCCTCCGACGCGCATCCCGCCGACGGCGCCGGGACTCTGAGGATCTTGCGCGCCAGCGTCTATGCTGCGCATCACAAGTCTTTTCCGCATCGGGTGCTGGCCTTCTTCTCGTTTATGTTCTCTTCCTTTTGGATCGGACTGGGCGTGCGGAATGTTGACGTAGTGTGGGGCACATCGCCTCCCATTTTCCAGGGTGCTACGGCTTGGGCTTTGGCGAGGCTGAAGGGTGCGCGCTTCCTCTTTGAGGTGCGCGATCTGTGGCCTCAATTCGCCATTGCGGTGGGCGTGCTGAAGGACCCTGTCCTCATCGGCGCCTCCGAATGGCTGGAACGCTTCCTTTATCGTCGGGCTGATCAGGTCTTGGTCAATAGCCCCGGCTTCATTGTCCACGTAAGAGACCGGGGAGCAAAGCTCGTAGAGCTTGTTCCCAATGGCGCCGATCCCTCGATGTTTGACCCGGCCGACGATGGCGCGGCATTTCGCCGTGCAAATCAGCTCGAAGGTAAATATGTCGTGCTATATGCGGGCGCACATGGGGTTTCGAATGACCTTGATGTCGTTCTCGATGCAGCCGCCCTGCTCAAGGACCGGCATATTCAGATCGTGCTCGTCGGAGATGGCAAGGAGAAACCAGCTTTGCAGAGGCGGGCAGCCGCGCTTGGCCTTCGGAATATAGCATTCACACCATCCGTACCGAAAAGTGGCATGCCTGGAATTCTTGCGGCAGCGGATGCTTGTATCGCCATCCTCAAGCCCTTGGAGGAGTACAAGACCACTTATCCGAACAAGGTCTTTGATTACATGGCGGCTGGTCGACCGGTCGTTCTTTCCATTGACGGCGTAATTCGCGATGTGATTGATGCGGCCCGCTGCGGAATCTTCGCAGAGCCTGGCGATCCGAAAGCGCTCGCAGATGCCGTTTGCCGCCTTGCCGGCGACCCCCTCGCAAGCCGGCAAATGGGGATGAGAGGTCGGAAGTATCTGGAAGAGAATTTCAGCCGTGCGAAAGTAGCTGAAAAGCTCGTCTCCGTGTTGGAGAATATCGAGCGCCCAGACATACATCGAGCCGGTTAATATTTATGTTATTGTAGGAGAGCAACCATGACGACGCTGATCGAACCCGTTGACATTGCTCGGAAGTTCGACTTATTCACGGATCCCTGGCGTCCCAAGATCATCGGTGAACTGAACGAGAGCTTCGTCAAGATAGCCAGGCTCAAAGGGGAATTCGTCTGGCACCAACATGATGCTGAGGATGAGCTCTTCTGGGTGATCAAAGGCACGCTCGTTATCAAATTGCGGGACCGGGAAATAACGATCCGACCGGGGCAGTTCGTAATCATCCCCAAAGGGGTGGAACATCTGCCGGTTGCCGCCGAAGAGGTCCAGGTGGTGCTGTTGGAGCCAAGAACCACCCTGAACACCGGCGGAACAAAGAGCGACAGAACCGTCGAGGCCGAGTGGATTTGAACCGTGATGCCTGCCTGGCGACCTTCACTTTGGCAAGGTCAGCCGTCCGCATAGCAAAGCGCAGCGGACACCTAACAAACTCGTAAACAGACATTCATTGAAAAAAGTCACCAACCTGCTACAATAGTATTTAGCGGCTTTTATTGTTGGCGTGCCTGAAATCCGGATAGAGGATCCGTTTTTTAAACGACGGCAACCGTGCTGGTCGATCGATTTGTTCCCGCCAGGATTGCAATATTGAAGATCTGTCATGGAACTACAGCTGTGATTCTCTTAGGGCTGGCTCTCTCTGGTTGTAATACGCAGTACGCGCCGGAGCCGCTCCAGCCGCCTGTCCAGCAATCACTGCTTCCAGCGGCCACTCCCTCGAGAACAGAAGCACCTGTAACGTCCACTTCAGCCCTTTTTATCGCAACCGATCAGGCTGCGGCTTTTACCCCTCAGCCGGCCATTAGCCGGTCCCGGTTTGTGAAGATCAATCGATCTCTCCTCCTTGATAACCACGAGCAGGCACTTCCTTTAGCGTCAAACTCGGAAATTTCCCTGAATCTTTTTCCCGACGTCACCTATGTTGGCGTGATCGAACGAATCGACCGGGCCGGGGATGACATTTCCTGGGTGGGACATCTGAAGAACGTTGAACTCAGCGAACTGTTTATTGTATATACGGCCGGCGTTTTTATTGGTCATTTTGCGAGTCCGGCTGGCGTGTATGAAGTATCCAGCGTTGGAAGTGATTTATATCAGATTATCATGATCGATCAATCGAAGCTCGATGGACAAGGCGGAGAAAAGCCAGGCGCAATGGGCGCAACCGCTACGCCCGGATAGAGATCCCGATTGAACATTTTCAGGAGGTAAATACCATGTTATCCATTTCTCATGCTCCTAGAGTTCAAAGAAGTGCGTTGGCTGTTGTGATCGCAATTGTCTTGATTGTCTCGTTTCTGACTGGCAGTGTGCCGGCCGCTCATGCACAGGGTGCCCCTGCGCTGTTTAGTGACGCAGGAACTGGAGCCATTGGCGCTACTGCTCAGGCGTCCAGCGCGGCGCTGGTGCGCTCCCGCTACGTGCACGTCAATATGGGTTTGCTGCTCGGTTCGAGCGGAGCGGCCCACACTGCAAGCGACTTGCCTGAGGTCGCGCTAAATCTATTCCCCGATGTCAACTACACTGGCCTGGTAGACCAGGTGCAGAAGGCAGACGTAGATAGTACGTCCTGGAGCGGCAGGCTTTCTGGCGTGGACGGCGGATATTTTTACCTAGTGGAATCCGGCGGTGTTTTGATCGCCCATGTTGCATCCACCCAGGGGATATACGAAGTCTCTTCTGTTGGGGATGATCTGTATAGGGTTGCCCAGCTCGAGCAGTCGAAGCTTTTGGATGAACCCAATGATGGCCGCGATATTCCAACCGACAGTTCTCCTGCTCCGCAAGCTGATGCGAATGTGAGTGCGGCTGCGGTGTCCCCGACGATTGATGTGATGGTAGTGTACACGGCGGCTGCGTTGGCTGGGGCAGGCAGTTTGCCGGCGCTTAAAGCTAATATCGCTTTGGCCATTCTCGAAAGCAACCAATCCTACGCCAACTCCGGCATCGCTCCCCACTTGAGACTTGTACACGTTCAGCAGGTCACATATGCCGAGACCGGCAATCTAACAACCGACGTGCATCGCTTGGCTGGTACAACCGATGGGTTCATGGACAATGTGCATGCCCTGCGCAACCTTTATGGGGCCGATGTGGTCACCCTCATTGTTGAAAACGGCGGCGGCTTCTGCGGTATGGCTGATGCCGTCAAGGCCAGCGCGGCAACTGCATTCGACGTAGTCCAAAGAATTGCCTGTCTCACCGGCTATTATTCCTTCGCCCACGAATTGGGCCACCTCCAGGGAGCCCGACACGATATTTATGAGGATCGGCTTAGAACTCCTTACTCCTATGGTCACGGGTACGTCAACCTCCCTGCATTATGGCGCACCGTCATGGCCTATGACAAAAAGTGCACGGATAACGGTGTGACGTGTACTCGCCTGCAGTATTGGTCTAATCCAGCAGCGACCTATGGGGGCGCCCCCATGGGCGACGCCACTGCCAGAAACAACCTGGTATTGAACACTACGGCAGCTGCCGTTGCTAACTTCCGGAAGCAAGCAGTAAGTAATAACTTTTCCTCGAATTTTAATAGCACTGCGGCCGGCTGGGTTCCTGTCTTTGGAAAATGGCCTCTGGCTCAATCCGCTTTCTATACAACCGCAGGCGTTCCGGATCTCGTAAGCAGCACAAAACATGTCGGCACATATGGAGACCTGACTTTCACAGTCAGGATGAGAAGCGGTGGCCCGTGCACCGGTTGTGCAAATGTAATAATCGTCCGCGGAAGTTCTCTAAGTCTTACTTCGGACAAGGTCTGGAAATCGGCTTACAACTTTGAGTACAATAATAGTGGCGCCTTCTCTGTTTTTAGACAGTCTGGTTTACGCGAAACGCGCCTGAAAGCATGGACGAGCAGTCCGATGATTGTCAAGGGCGGGTGGAATACAGTAAAAGTTGTTGCTGTAGGAAATCTGTTTAGGTTCTTTATCAATTCCAAGCTGGTTTGGAGCGGGATCGACCCGACGTACAGTACCGGTCAGGTGGGGATTGGTATGTACCGAAGCTCAGGATCAATAGCGGAAAGGCTTTTTGTGGATTCGGCGACGCTGTCTACTACGCCGACCACCGGCGATGTGAATCCCTTTGCGGATGCCGTACCGGGAATAACCATCCCGGGCGGCGATATGATGCCCGCACCTTAGCTTCTCCCGCGTTTGTAGAACATAATCTCTGCATGCCGAAATCAGCCGGGATCCTTGTCCCGGCTGATTATTTTGCCGCGGGTTGTCAAGCTCGGCATCGCTCCGCGTACGACGAAACTTTGCTAAAATAGCATCTGCCGTATAGCTCATCGACATAAAGCACAAAGTTCTGGATGTCGGTGTAGCCCAAGGAAGGGATTGACATGCCCAAAGCCCATTTCAATAAGTACTACCGCTATGATGAACTGACCAGTTTGCTGCAAGCCTATGCAAGGGACTATCCCAAACTCTTGAAGCTTGAGAGCATAGGCAAAAGCCATGAGGGGCGCGATGTCTGGCTTATCACCGCTACAAAGTTCGAGACGGGTCCGGATGCAGAGAAGCCCGCTCTCTGGGTGGATGGCAACATGCATGCCTCGGAAGTGGCGGCCTCCATGGCCGCTCTCTATCACATCCATACGCTTGTCACAAAATATGGCAAGGATGACCGAATTACGCAAGCGCTGGATACACGGGCTTTCTATATTGTTCCCCGCGTGAATCCGGATGGCGCCGAGTGGGCGTTGGCCGATAAGCCAAAAGTGGTGCGATCCAGCACACGCCCATATCCTTATGACGAGGAGCCGGTGGATGGCCTGCTTCAGGAAGACATGGATGGCGATGGCCGTATACTGTTCATGCGGGTTCGCGACCCAAATGGCACATGGAAGCCGCATCCCAAAGAGCCGCGTCTCCTGATCCGGCGCGAGCCGGCTGAAACGGGCGGGACCTATTATCGTGTGCTGCCTGAGGGAAGGCTGAAGAACTATGATGGGGCCACGATCCAGATCCGGGAGCCCAAGGAGAATCTGGACCTAAATCGTAACTTCCCGGTGGCATGGCGGCAGGAGTCAGAACAGTCAGGCGCAGGGCCATACCCTGTAAGCGAGCCCGAGGCCCGAAATCTTGGCCGAATTTATTGTGAAGCATCCAAATATCACCGGCGTTATTACATTCCATACCTTCAGCGCCGTGCTCTTGAGGCCGTATGATGACCGACCGGATGATGCATTCCCCTCGGAGGATCTCTGGACGTACCAAAAGATCGGCGAACAAGGCACGAAGATGACCGGCTACGAAAACATCGCTGTTTATCATGATTTTCGATACCACCCAAAGACCGTCACAACCGGCGCATTCGATACCTGGACATACGACCATCTCGGCATCTTTGCGTGGACCGTCGAGCTCTGGAGTCCCATGAAGCAGGCAGGACTGAAGGGTTATAAGTATATTGATTGGTTTCGTGAACACCCTGTCCAGGATGATCTGAAGATACTCCAGTGGAGCGATAAGGAATTGGGGGATGATGGGTATGTGGATTGGTACGAGTTCAATCACCCTCAATTGGGCAAGGTGGAGTTGGGCGGCTGGGATTGGCTGCACACCTGGACTAATCCGCCCAAGGCCTTTCTCCATGACGAGATCAAACCATTTCCAGACTGGCTTGTTTGGCATGCGCTGATCTCTCCGAGATTGGAGCTGCGGGAGGCCACGGCCGTGTCCTTGGGTGGTGGAACCTATCGGATTCGCATGGTGGTTGAGAATACTGGCTGGCTCCCTACAAATGTGACGAAGAAGGCCCTGGAAAAGAAGCTCAGAGGCGTGGTTTGTGAGTTGGAACTCCCGCCAGGCGCGACGCTGGAGACTGGTAAGGCTCGCGAGGAGCTGGGCCAGTTGGACGGACGCGCTTATAAAGAAGCCCTCCTGAATGTTGAGACCGAAGGTACTCAGGAACGGCTGAAGGTGGAATGGGCCGTGCACGCGCCAAAAGGTGGAAAGGTGAAGCTCATCGCCCGGCACGAGCGTGCGGGCGTTGTCCGGGCTGTGCTGGAACTAAAATAGAGGTCCCTCGCTCAATTCATTTGGATTGGAGCCATGATATATCCAAATTACAGGGCAGGGTATTCACCCTGCCCTGTAATTTTTTCCGTTGGCCTCAGCCAGAAAATGATCGGAGAAGCTCGGCTCTCCGACTGGGAACTTTATCGGCAGAGTTACGTCCAGACAAAAGACACCGCGTGCGGTGAGCGGTGTCAACGCCGATACTTGATCTTAGGAGGAGAGAATGCAGATCAGCAGGTTTACGCTCGCAACAGCAATCTTATTGATCGCCTCGATGCTTACTGGGTGCGGGGCGGCAGCGGCCACCCGGGAACCCCAGCTGGCCGCGCCGGCAGCAACCAGCATGGCGAATTCTTTTGGGGATGTGCAGGAGGCTCCAGCTGCTCCCGCTGCTGCGCCGACGGAAGCGGCAGTCTATCAGACTGGTTCCAACACTCCATCGGAAAATGTGGCGTATGGCAACCACATGATTATCAAGAATGGGGACATAAAGTTGCTGGTCAACGATACGGATCATGCATTGGATGGCGCCACACAAGTCGTCGCTGATTTGCACGGTTATGTCGTTAGTTCACGGGTGTGGTATCAGGATTACTTCGGCACCAACTACAAGTATGCTTCGCTGACTATAGGCGTCCCGGTAGATCAGTTCGAGAACGCGGTCCGGCGCTTGCGCGGTCTCGCTGTCCGGGTGCTCGACGAGAACGCAACCGGCGAGGATGTGACGAATCAGTTTGTCGATCTGAAGTCGCAGCTGACCAACCTTGAGGCAACGCGCGACCGCATTCGGGGTTTCTTGGACGATGCAAAGACGGTCGATGAGGCGCTTCAAATCAACCAGCAGCTTTCGGAGGTGGAAGGCCAGATCGAAAAGATCCAGGGCCAGATGAACTACCTTTCCGATCGCTCGGCATTCTCGACCATCGCGATAAGTCTTGAGCCTGATTTGCCGGCTATTACCATGACCCCAACTCCGACCGCGACGCCAATTCCGGTGCAGGCTCTTGGGCCTTGGGATCCCGGTAGAACGGCACACAAGGCCACCAATGCTTTGGTATCCGCCTATCGGGTCATTGTGGAGGTGCTGATCTGGGTGCTGCTGGTGCTGCTACCGATCTTTGGTCCTCCGGCTGTTCTGATTTGGTTGATTGTGTGGTTGATCCGTAGGAGAACAAGGTCATTGGCAAAGGCCTGATTCTGCCGAGCCCGAAGCGGTCAGCTTGAACTACTGACGCACGATCGCTGACCGCTGTGCCAGTGCACGGTGCAATGGGCGGAAGTCGGAAGCAGCCCTAGAAAGGTCCGACGGGCAGGATGCTTATTCCTGCCCGTCAGCCATTCTTTTCATCAGTGTTGGGGGTGATGCCGGCGCTCAATGGCGACACAGGCGGTCGTATTTGGCCGAAGCAGGTAGCTGAAGTGTGGTAATCTTTAGGCGGTACGTACTTTTTTTGTGGGAGTTTTCTTTGTGTCTACCAAAAAGCCATCTATCCCCATGCCTACCCCTTTGCATCCCGCGCAGCACGCCTTGATTATCGGTGCGTCGAGCGGGATGGGTGCGGCACTTGCCCGCCGACTCGCCCGCGCAGGCTACAGCCTGGCGTTGGTCGCTCGCCGGAAGGAACTCTTGACTGCTTTGTGCGACGCGATAAATGCGACAAGCGGCAAAACGCAGGCCCTGCCCTACGTGCACGACGTGACCCGTTATGAGGAGGTACCCGCTCTGCTGCGCCGCATCGTTGCAGACTTGGGAGGCCTGGATCTTGTGGTATATGCAGCAGGCGCGAACTTCCCTCCAGGTCTCGATGCCTACAATTTTGACGGCGACCGCCAAATGCTGGAGGTCAATCTAATCGGAGCATTTGCCTGGCTCAATCCTGTTGCAGAATTGTTCCAGGCGGCCCGGCGCGGTCAAATCGTAGGCATTTCTTCGGTAGCCGGCGATCGCGGGCGTGTGGGCAACCCTGGTTACAATACGTCCAAAGCGGGTCTGACAACGTATCTGGAAGCGTTGCGGAACCGTCTCACCCGTCGCGGGGTGAACGTATTGACGGTCAAGCCCGGCTTCGTTGAGACCGACATGCTCAAGGCAGCGCAAAAGGTGATGTTTGCCATTTCGGCTGAGAAGGCCGCAGAAGATATTTACGCGGCCATCCAGCGGCGAAGACAGCAGATCTATACTCCTTGGTTTTGGAGCTGGATCATGCTGGTGATCCGTAACGTCCCATCCGTGCTATTCCGACGAATGTCATTCTAGTTACTTTTGGCATAGTTTCCGTCCATCTACGGGCATTCGGAACGCCGCGCGTGACAGTTTCCAGAATTCCTTTTCGGGTATTCCAAGCGTGTCTCACAATTCGCTTAGCCATCAGAAGAGACAGCAAACTAGTAAGTTTCTCTCGAGCCCAAAGCCGCGCCAGGGAGCTAAAAGAGCTCACTTCCGCGAGATTCAATTTCAAGAAGTCGACGTTAATCCATTCGAGTCACTATGACCACACTAACCCTTCAGAAGCAGTTTGTGTCCTTAGAGAACTTCGGCCATTCTTTGCGCGCTCCGGCTTATCTGTTGAGGCCCAAATGTGAGGAAGACATTGCCGAAGCATTCCGGCTTGCCGAGCAGACAGGCCTCAGCGTAACGGCGCGCGGTGCAGGTCGGAGTTACAACGACGCCTCGCTCAACGGCGGGGGCATTGTGCTCGACATCTCAGGGATGAACCGCATCATCAGCTGGGACTCGCAGACGGGCCAGGTGACCGCCGAGCCAGGCGTCACGCTGCAGCAACTCTGGCAGCAGGCTGAGCCGGAAGGCTGGTGGCCGCCAGTGGTTTCGGGCACGATGTTTACAACGCTGGGTGGGTGCCTGGCAGCAAATATCCATGGCAAGAATAACTTCAAGGTGGGGCCAATTGGAGAGCATGTGATTGAGTTCAGCGCGCTTCTTCCTACCGGCGCAAAGGTGACCTGCTCGCCCAGGAAAAACGGCGACCTGTTCCACGCGATGATCAGCGGGCTGGGGATGTTGGGAATCTTTACGTCGATTACGCTGCAAATGAAGCGCATTCATTCCGGTCTCTTGGAAGTATCGGCGCGCCCGTCTCACAATTTGCACGAACATCTGAGCGACCTGCTCGATCATGCGCCAGACACTGATTACATTGTTGGCTGGCTGGATGCCACGACCGGAGGTCGCGGGCTGGGCCGAGGGCAGATTCACGCAGCCCGTTACCTGGACAGTAAGGATGATCCGGATCCACAAAAGTCGATGGATCTGAAGAACCAGATTCTCCCGCCCCGCATTATGGGTGTGTTTCCAAAATCCATCGTTTATCTTTTCATGGGCCCGTTCATGAACAACCTCGGGACGTGGGCTGTAAATACGGGCAAATACATGAGCAGCCTCCCGCGTCACACTTTCCGGGAGTCGCATGCGGCATTCCATTTCCTGCTGGACTATATACCGAACTGGGAACTGGCCTACGGACGCGGAGGCCTGATCGAATATCAATCGTTCGTGCCAAAGGAGACCGCTGAGGCTGCGTGGACTGAACTGCTGAGCCTCTCCCTGCGCCGCGGACTGCCATCATATCTTGGTGTAACCAAGCGCCACCGGCCAGACCAATTCCTGTTAAGCCATGCGGTGGATGGATTTTCGCTTGCGATGGATTTCAAAGTCACAAATGGGAACCGTGCCAGATTAAGCCAGATGCTTCAGGATTTTGACCGCATTGTGCTGGAGGCGGGCGGGCGGTTCTACTTTGCGAAGAATAGCGAGACTACGCCCGAGTCCACACTGCGCTTCCTGGGTTCAAAGACGGTAGGAGAGTTCAAGAAGTTGAAAAAGCGTTGTGACCCGGACGGACGATTGGAATCCAATCTATACCGGCGTGTGTTTGCCGAAACTTTAACTCGGTTCCTACTGCCCAGGAAAAGCGTGAATTGATCATAAGATTAGGCACCATAACGTGAGGGTCTTTGGAAGCGGCTTGTACGCGCTTTAGAACTTCCAATACGGAGGCAGGCTCAGAGATATGGAAAAGTATGACCTTATTGTCATAGGTTCGGGACCAGCCGGTGAGAAAGGCGCTGAGCAGGCGGCTGAGTTTGGCAAGCACGTCGCCCTGATCGAAAGGGCCGAATATCTGGGCGGCGCCGGCATCAATACCGGGACGGTTCCGTCCAAGACCTTGCGCGAAACGGCTCTTTACTTTTCGGGCCTACAACGACGCAATCTGTATGGCATTGATTATGCGCTCAAGGGGGGCCTATCGGTCAAAGAGTTCATGCACCGTGAACATGTCGTGGTCGGGAATGAACGGAGGCTTGTTACTCACCGGATCGAACAGCACGGCATTACCAGGATCCGCGGAGAGGCGACCTTCAGAGACGTTCATACCCTGCGTGTCACAGGCTCAAACGGAGGAAGTGAAGTCCAGGGCGACCTGATCCTGATCGCAACCGGTTCTTCTCCCTTCCGCCCGCGTAACATCCCCTTTGACGATACATTAATCTGCGACTCCGATGGAATCCTCGGGATCAGGCGTATCCCCAAGTCGATGGCTGTCCTCGGCGGCGGTGTAATAGGCGTTGAATATGCGTCGATTTTTGCCGCCCTGGGAATCCAGGTTACGCTGATCGAGGCGCGTGACCGCATCCTGCCCTTCGTCGACAGCGAGATCATGGAGCAACTCGTGCACCAGCTCGAGGGCATAGGGATCACCTTTATTCTGAACGACAAGATGTCTTCCGTTGAAGCCAGTGAACACCGGGTGACGATGATGCTTGAGAAGGGTGGGGAGAAGAAATTTGACATCGCTCTGATCGCTGCAGGGCGCGAAAGCAACACGGGAGGCCTGGGATTGGAGCAAATTGGGGTGAAGCTTGGCGAGAGAGGCTTGATCCTGGTCAATGAGCAATATCAGACCAGTGTTCCGAACATCTACGCCGCGGGTGACGTCATCGGATTCCCGGCGCTGGCGGCTACGTCGATGGAGCAGGCGCGCGTAGCGATGATCTACGCGTTTGGCAAGGATCATGAGGAGCGGCTTTCGCCGGTGCTGCCCTTCGCCGTCTATGCCATCCCAGAGATCTCGATGGTTGGAATGACGGAAGACGAATGTAAATCCAAGAACGTGCCATACCTTGTGGGGCGGGGTTACTACGAGGACAACGCGCGTGGGCAGATCATCGGTGACATGAGCGGGATGATCAAGCTTATCTTTTCCCCGTCTGACCGAAAACTGCTCGGTGTCCACATTATCGGCGAGCAGGCGGCGGAACTGATCCACATCGGCTTGCATGTCATGATGAGCAACGGCGACATCGGTGAGTTTGTGCATGCGGTCTATAACTACCCAACTCTGTCCGACCTATATAAGTCCGCTGCATATAACGGATTGGGCGGCTTGTCCGGCCAGCCGGGCTCGAAATCGAGCAATCCGTAACTTTTAACCAGCTCCTGAGCGGAGTAGAGGCCTACCCTTCACTGAAAGACGGAAGAGTATGGACTGCTTGAGGATATAAGCAACTTATGCTCGGTGAAGTGCTCGACTTGGGACTGATCGACTATGAACAGTCCTGGAACTTGCAGCAGCAATACGCCGTGGAGATCGCGGAGAGGAAAAGGCTTCCCACGCTCCTGCTTTTGGAGCATCCCCACGTTTATACGTTCGGCCGAATGGGCAATTCCGAAAACCTCCTATGGGATCAGGCGCAGCTGCAACAACGGGGAATTAAGGTGCATTGGGTCGACCGAGGCGGGGATGTGACTTATCACGGACCGGGACAATTGGTGGGCTATCCTCTGTTACCGCTGGGCAGACCGGTGGCAAGCTCTGCTCGGCTTGAAACGCCCGTGGTCGGAGGCGGCATAGCCAATGCGGCCGATGAAATGCGAATCCCGCAGGCCGATTACGTGGGCTACATCCGCAAACTGGAAGAGGTGTTGATCGCTGCGTTGGCTCGCTTTGGACTGGCGGGCGGTCAAGTGCCGGGGCTAACTGGCGTGTGGATCCAGTCGGATGTAGCCTCGCGTTGCCCACGCTGCAGGCCGGAGGACCGCGAAAAACCTGCAAAGATAGCGGCAATTGGGGTGAAGGTCGATGCTAGGGGCATATCGCGCCATGGTTTTGCGCTGAACGTTAATCCTGACATGACCTATTGGGACGGCATCGTCGCATGCGGGCTCACAGGATATCCGGTAGTCAGCCTTGCAGATCTGCTGTCCGTTCCGCCAGACATGCAGGCGGTGAAAAATGAGGTGCGCTCGGCCTTTGGTCAGGTCTTTGATTGGGAAGGTGGGTAGAAAGCATGGTTTCGGCCGCGAAATATAGAATAGAGTCCATCCGCGCCAGAGTTGATTGACTTTTTGGCATGAAGCCTGTATATTATCTGCAGCCTTCTGTTTTGCGGGCATCCAGACAGAATGTGATGGAAATTGTCTCTAATTAGATGGAGTCGTTCAATATCCTGGTGGAGGAGAATGTATGGCACCTCTATTTCAATTTGTGATGCGTTCCGGCCCAACCCCGGGGGCAACCTTCTCTTTGGAGGGAGATCAGCTGGTAATTGGCCGCGATTCCTCAAGCGGAGTTGCAATCAATGACGCCGAGATCTCACGCAAGCATGCACGGCTTAACTTTCAGGGTGGTAAATATGTGATCGAAGATCTTGGTTCCACCAATGGGACTTTTGTGAATGGTCAGCGATTAGTAAGCCCGGTCGTGCTTAAATCGGGTGACGTTGTCTCTCTCGGAGAACAGATCGTGCTGATGTATGAGGCGCTCTCTGGTGATCCAGGTGAGACTGTGATTTCTGCTCGCAAGGTTCCTGCACGCCCGGCATCAGTGCCTGCTCCGATGCCGGCTCCTCCTGCTCCCCAGCAGTATTATTCAACGCCCATTTCTACGCCTGCGGTGCCGCCTCCTGTGGCGAGACAGGCGAACAACTTGCCGATCTTCATCGTTGTCGGTGTTTTGGTGCTGATCTGCCTGTGCGTTGCTGCGCTCTGGTATATCGATGCCAATTATCTATGGTGTACCTTCTTTCCGTTCATTCCCGGTTGCCCGTAGATCTATAGAAGCAAAAAAAGGATGTAAGTCGCTGCACGGGACAGCCATGCTTCATAAAGCTTTTGGAACCCAAATAGGTTTTCAACTTTTTGGGAGTGGGTATGTGCTAGAAAAGCAGAATGCGGCGGCACTGAAACGTCCGCATTCTGCTTTTTGCGGTAAAGAGAGGATTCCTGTTCGGGTAGATCTGATTTCTACTGATGTTTTTTGGTTTTGCAGTTGTAAATTTGCTACGCTTTGACTACAATCAGCGTTAAGTATCGAGAGTGTCCATGACCGAAGGGCCTGCCCCCAATTCCCCTCCTTGGAGTTCGACTACCAAGCTCGTCGTTTCGCTGACGATCGTTGCGATCGCGGCAGGCCTGTTCGTGCAGTTCCACAGTATTATCGGTCCTCTGCTTGTAGCTTTTGTCCTGGCATACTTGTTCAGCCCATTGGCCGAGTTCCTGCAAAGGACTCTGCATCTTTCCTGGCAATTCGCGGTTGGCCTGATCTATCTTTTTCTCCTGGTTCTCTTGTTGGGTCTGCTTACCCTGGGCGGACTCGGTCTTGTACAGCAGATCGCGAGCCTGGTTGCGGTTGTGCAATCCAACCTGGCTTCGCTGCCAAAAATGTTGCAGGAGCTATCGGGCCGCGTCTACCAGTTTGGTCCCTTCGAGCTCAACTTCAGCCACATGGATACAAACCCACTGAGCAGCCAGCTGCTCGGCATAGTGCAGTCGGTGCTTGGCCGTACGGGAACTCTCCTCAGCACGATTGCCGGCGGGGCGGCTCAGTTCGTGGGTTGGGGACTGTTTGTGATGCTGCTCTCTTATTTTGTACTGTCGGAGGGTGGTGGTTTGCGCGGCCGTACTGTTTGGCTCGATGTTCCGGGTTACTCCGAAGATATGCGACATATCAGCGCGGAGTTGAGTAGGATCTGGAATGCTTTTCTGCGCGGGCAGATCATCATCTTCCTTCTTACAGCCCTGACGTATGTGGTGGTGCTGGGCATACTGGGCATTCGCTATGCCATTGGAATAGCCTTCCTGGCCGGCCTCGCGAAGTTTCTGCCTTACGTGGGCCCATTCATAACGTGGACCACCCTGGCTATTGTGGCTTACTATCAATCTTCGACGATATTTGGCCTGAGCCCCTTTGCCTATACAATTCTGGCAGTCGTGCTCGGGATCTTGATCGATCAGATCTTTGATAACCTCATCACGCCGCGAATAATTGCTCAGGCCCTGCGGGTCCATCCAGCGGCGGTGCTTGTAGTGGCCATTATTGCGGCGAACCTGTTGGGATTGCTGGGCGTTATTTTGGCAGCTCCCATGCTGGCTACTGTGTTGCTGGTCTGGCGTTACATGATGCGGAAGATGCTGGATCTGGATCCATGGCCGGTCGAACATATTTTGCCCGCGCCGCCTCCAGGCTCCCACGCTTTAGTCAAAATTCGGCAATTGCTAAGCTATATAAGAGGGCGCTTCGGACGGCCGGCTTGACCCACCAAATCTCACAAGACGCTACCCCAAAAGGAGAACCCGATGCTGAACAATAATGATGAACCGCACACCGAATCGCTCGCCGAGACTGAGAATTATCTGGTTTGGAAAGCAGAAGAGCCGGATGGCGAAACAACATATCACGTGGAACTCAACAACGTGACCGTGCATTTCTTTCAGGAGGAATGGGAGGAATTTCTGGAGTTAGCGCGCGTTTTGGGCAAGTGACATCGCAACTAACCTTCGTCACGAGGCCGCAGCCCGGGATGAAAACATCTCGGCACTTAAAGGCACAGGGCCTAATTGCTCTGTGCCTTTAATTCCAGGCCGTCTGTTGACAGTTAGCATGGGAACATGGGAACTCTGATGACCGCTCAGGGCCATATGGCATGGGTCTAAAACTATGAATCCGCAGAATCCACTTTACATCATTCCGGTTCGATTACAGATGTTCCTGGAATCGAAGTGGGCAGTGCTCAAAATGACGAAGCACTGACCGGCTGCACCGTTGTTATTGTCCGCCGTGGCGCCGTCGCTGGGGTCGACGTGCGGGGAGGTGCTCCAGGAACACGCGAAACTGACCTGCTAGAACCGGTAAACCTTATCCAAAAAGTTCATGCGATCTTGCTAGCGGGCGGCTCAGCATTCGGGCTTGATGCGGCGGGCGGTGTGATGCGTTATCTTGAGGAGCAAAGGATCGGTTTCGACACCGGGATTGCCAGGGTCCCAATTGTTCCTGCCGCGATCCTCTTCGATCTGAGCGTGGGCGATAAGAGCGTCCGCCCAAATGCCGATATGGGGTACCGGGCTTGTGTGGCAGCCTCAAGAGTGGCGCCGGCAGAAGGCAATTTCGGCGTGGGCACAGGCGCCTCGGTGGGAAAGCTCTTTGGCTCGGCTCTGGCAATGAAATCTGGCTTGGGAAGCGCAAGCGTTAGAGCCGGAGGTGTTGTGGTGGGCGCCCTCGTCGCAGTCAATGCATTTGGGGATGTGATTCGCCCGGAAGACGGAGTGATCGTCGCCGGGCTTCGTTCTGGCAAAGTAGGGCCTGTTCGTGTGGGCAGCAAAGCGCGTTTTGCAGACACTCTTGAAACAATGAAGGGCCTACCTGGCCGATCTATCCTTGGGCTGTCCACGCGCAGCAACACGGTAATTGGGGTCGTTGCGACGAACGCGAAACTTTCGAAAGTAGAGGCAACCAAGGTGGCGCAAATGGCGCACGATGGGCTGGCGCGTACGATCCGTCCAGCTCATACGATGCTGGACGGCGATACGATCTTTGCCCTCTCTGCAGGCAACAGGGTTGCTAATGTAACGTTGGTGGGCAGCTGCGCGGCGCAGGCGTTGGCTGATGCCATTCTCCGCGCGGTGAAGCTGGCGAAGGGCGCAGGTGGCCTGCCAAGGGTAGGCGATTCGGCAGTAGATAGTGAACGAATGGAGTAGTAATGTGATCCTCACTCCGGGCAGTTAGGTTGAAATCCGCCGACGGCTCGCGAGGCTGATTTCTACCAAAATGCTGAGAGCGAAGAATTCTTCGCTCTCAGCATTTTTGCGTCCTTGAAAGACAATCTTATACTGCATACCGAGTGCAACTGGTTCCTTCTAAGAAGCTACTTATGACCTGACTGCGCGATGGTGGCTGCTTCTCAGCTCATCTTTCAGAATGATCGTCAGCAGCACGCTCACGATGCTGACCACTAATCCACCGAGCAAGGCGGGCCAGAAACCATTGATCGTGATGCTGATCCCCACGAATTGGCCAATCTGACCGGTCAGCCAGAACAAGAACGTATTGATCAGCACGCTAAACAACCCAAGGGTCAAGATAATCAGCGGGCATGTTAGCAGGTTGAGCAGCGGCCGGAGAAAAGCGTTCACCAGCCCAAAAATCAGAGCAAGCCAAATGACATTTACCCAGCTGGTTTGGAGGGAGATCCCCGGGACGAACCGAATGGCGAGAAAGATGGCCACGGTGTTGATTGCCCAGCGCAGAATGAAACGCGTCATTGAATTTTTTCCTTTCCAGATTTAATTACGCAAAATGGGCTAGGGGGTTGCACTGGCGCGCATCCAGAGCAGCGTGCGGTAGGCCTCAAAGCCAGCGGACTCGATGGCATCGACCATTTCCCCGGCAGGATACTCGACTACTAACCTGCGGTAATGGGCCAACGCGTACCGGGCAGTTTCGAGAATGGATATCAACCCTTCCCGATCCCCGCTGGGCTCTGAGCCGATCCAAAGCATGTTGCTGGTGTGCATGGTCGGCACCCAGCTAAGCGTAGCAACCAGCTTGCCGTCTTTGAGAGCTGCCCATTGCCGGATATTGAATTCAACCAGGGCGCGATATAGCCAACTCCATACATCGGGGCTTAGCCTTCTCCAATCCCAGCGTGAGTACCAGCTCAATTCTTGAGGGTGGGCGCGCCGGAGCCATGCATGTTGGAGCGGCCAATCGCGGGCTCGTGGCTGCGTAATAGTCACGCTGGACCGCGGTGCTGTAGGGGCCAAACTGCCTGCCACGAGGGATGAAATGGGACTGCCGGGTTTGCTATGGTAAGTGGTACGGCGGGCTCGTTCCGCAAATCCCAACTCTTTGTAAATACGAATGGCAGTCGGATTGTCGTCCCGAACATGCAGCCAAAGCTCCCTGGCACCTTTTTTCCGGGCGTGAGCCATGGCGCCCTCCGTTAGAGCACGCCCAATGCCCTGGCGCCGGTAGTCCGGGTGCGTGGCCACGTTGGCTATCATGGCAATTTTCCGGCTCCCGTAATTCTGATAGACCAGGCTGGCATTCCCGACAATTCTGCCGTTTTCCTCCCAAACGAAGCCTGAAAGCGGCATGGAGGCTGTATCCACGACCCTGCCGGCCCAGCGTAGGAAATCATTGTCCCGGCTGGCACGGCGCATTTGTTCCAGGTAGGACTGTCCCTCATCGTCAATAGTTGACGAAAAACAGAGCTCGATAAGGTCGGCTACTTGTGGCAGGTCATGGAGGATATTTAGCGGCCGGAGAGGGCCGGCTTGTGACCCTTGGTTAGGGACAGTTATGGAGGCCATTGCGTGTATTATAGTCTTTTCCGGCTGGGAGGCCGGGGATTTCCGCTGAGCGAGCCTGGAATTAATGCATCTCTTATGCGCTGTGGACAATTCGCTGACAAGACTTTGTTATAATCCCGGGTATCCAGACAATGTTACACTCATCATTGGTAGTCCGCTTTGGGGACCGGTGGACGATCGTCCACCGGTCCCCAAAGCGGACTCTTTACCACAGAATACATTGTCTGAGTTTTGTTTAATGGCAGGGGCGAGGATTCGCCCCTCCGGAGGCATATGACCTATGATGCGATTTGATCGATTTACTGAGCGCGCCCAGGAGGCTGCCCAGCGCGCGGCGGAGATTATTCAGCGCTATGGCCACAACCAGATCGATACTGAACACATCCTGTTGGCGCTGATCGAACAGCCTGGCGGCGTGATCCCACAAATACTTGAGAAAATGAACGTCAGTTCCGAGGCGCTCGTGGAGCGGATCGACGCTACATTGCGTGCGAGCCCCAAGGCTAATATTTTCGGGGGTGGTGCAGGTCAGATCTTCATCACCCCGCGAGTAAAGCGCATTATCGACCTTGCCAACGAGGAGGCAAATCGATTAAAGGACGAGTATATTTCTACCGAACATATCTTCCTGGCGATCCTCACGGAGCGCAACACGCCGGCTGCGCGCGATACTCGAATCTGCGGGTCTCACCCGCGATCGTGTATACGATGCTATTCAGGACCTGCGCGGCGGGCAGCGCGTTACCGATCCACAGGCCGAGACGCGGTACCGTACGCTTGAGAAATACTCGCGCGATCTGACACAACTTGCGCGCGAAGGCAAGCTGGACCCGGTTATCGGACGTGATAATGAAATCCTGCGGTTGATCCAGATACTGTCCAGGCGTACAAAGAACAACCCTGTGCTCATCGGTGAAGCAGGCGTAGGAAAGACCGCTATCGTAGAAGGCCTGGCGCAGAAGATCGCGACCAACGATGTGCCAGAAATCCTTTCTGGCAAGCGCGTAGTGGCTTTAGATCTTGGAGCCATGATCGCCGGGTCCCGGTTCCGCGGCGAATTCGAGGAGCGGCTCAAGGCCGTGATCGAGGAAGTGCAGCGCGCGCAAGGCGAAGTCATCATGATGATTGATGAGCTCCATACAGTGGTCGGCGCGGGAGCCGCACAGGGTGCCATGGATGCCAGCAATATGTTGAAGCCGGCGCTGGCGCGCGGTGAATTGCAGGCCATCGGGGCTACCACTTTGGATGAATTCCACAAGTACATCGAGAAAGATGCAGCGCTTGAGCGCCGTTTTGCACCGATCTACGTGGAAGAGCCGGGCGTCGAGGACACTATCAAGATGCTTCAGGGACTGCGCGACCGATACGAGGCACACCATAAGGTGCGCTTTGCGGATGAGGCTTTGGTGGCGGCAGCACGCTTGGCAGACCGGTACGTCACCGACCGCCGCTTGCCGGACAAGGCAATCGACCTGATGGATGAAGCGGCGGCAAAGCTGCGGGTGGCACTCTACTCTATGCCGCCTGACATCAAGGAAATGAAGGTCGAACTGGATCGCTTGCAGGCCGAAGAAGATGCAGCATCCAACTCGCGCGATTACCAGCGGGCGGCAGAGATTAAGGTTGAGCGTCTTCGCAAAGAAGAAGAGTACCATGCCAAGCGCGACAAATGGGAATCAGAACATCAGCTTGATGAAGTTGTCGATGTGAACGATATTGCAGCAGTTGTTCATCAGTGGACGGGTATCCCCGTCAGCCAGATGATGGAGACCGAAGCCACGAAGCTGCTTCACATGGAAGAGCGTTTGCATGAGCGCATCATCGGGCAGAACGAAGCCATCCATGCCATCTCTGATGCCATTCGGCGCGCGCGGTCTGGGTTGAAAGACCCGTCCAGGCCGATTGGCTCGTTCATCTTTATCGGCCCTTCCGGCGTAGGCAAAACCGAACTGGCAAAGGCTCTGGCCTGGTTCATGTTCGACGACGAGGATGCGTTGGTGCGGGTGGATATGTCCGAATACCGTGAGCAGCACACCGTGAGCCGTCTCTTTGGCGCGCCCCCAGGATATGTGGGCTACGAAGAAGGTGGACAGTTTAACAGAAGCAGTACGCCGCCGCCCATATCGAGTGGTGTTGTTCGATGAGATCGAAAAGGCACATCCAGAAGTGTGGAATGCCCTCCTGCAGATCCTGGATGATGGGCGTATGACCGACGGACAGGGGAATGTGGTGGATTTCAGGAATACAATCCTGATCATGACGTCGAACCTGGGCACCGAATACGTAAAGAGGAGTGGTAGTCTCGGATTCCTCCAGGCCAATGAGGATAACGAGGAACGCGAATCACACGATAAGATTGAGAAGGCGCTCAAGGGAACGTTCAGACCGGAATTCTTGAACCGGGTGGATGAGATCATTATGTTCTCACCGCTTTCCCTATCGGAGATGGAACAGATCGTAGACCTGCAATTGAAAGAAGTCCAGGACCGGCTGAGCGAATATCGCATCAGCGTGGAACTTACAGAGGCTGCGCGGAAGTGGCTCGCCAACCAGGGGTACGATGCCGCATTTGGAGCGCGGCCGCTTCGGAGGGCCATTCAAAAATATGTGGAGAGCCCGCTCTCGGTTCAATTGCTTGGCGGCGATTACAAGGACGGTGGGACTGTCCTGGTCGATGTCGATGACAAGAACCAGATTAGCTTCCAAACCATCCACGCGCAACCGGTGAAGAAGGCCAAACAGCCAGCCACGGCGGCGTGATACCCAATAAAGCACCAAAGTGCCCGTCACTTGGAAAAGGTGACGGGCACTAACTTTGTCATCAGGAATCTTTGTGCTCCTTTGTAACGAACGACCGAGTAGCGCCGAATAGAAACTCACGCGACTAAATTCAACTAATTCAGGTAACATTGTGGCGATCCAAGAAGAAGGAGATATTGAATGACCTCAACCAGTTCTCCATCTGCCAACCGGGGCGTAATTGTTGCCATAGCGGTCGTATTGTGTTGCCTCTGTTTGCTCCTGGCGGCTGCAGGCACCTATATTTATTTCTACTTGCAGCACAACCTTGGCCTAAATGCGGGTACTCCCACTCAGTCGCAGGTCGGCTCTACAGTAGAGCCGACGATAACGGTGAATCGGCCGGCCGTTGACTCCAAATCCAGGGAGGCTGAGGATACCCTGAAGCAGACGGTCTTGCCCGACAGCGATCTTTATGACTTGGCATGCCGGCTAAGAAACGCATGCGGTGTTTCTCATACGCTGCCAGCACCAGCAACGCCGTTCAAGGTGGGGGATAAGCAGAAATTCTGGGTGCAAAACTCGGATACCAGCAGCAATTTTCAAGTTGATGCGGGTCTGCGATACATTACCGCCCATTCGTATTTTTGGATCCAGGATGGAGTGGATGCCAAAGATGCGGACATCAAAGCGTTGATGGATACGTTCGAGCAGAAGATCTATCCGACAGACCGTGAGTTCTTCGGGAGCGAATGGACGCCGGGCGTCGATAATGATCCGCACATCTATGTGTTGTACGTACGCGGCGTTGGACAGTCAACGGGCGGCTATTTCTCTACGCCGGACGAGTACAATCCCAACCCGGCTGTATTCAAGTATTCGAATGGTCATGAGCTATTTGTCTTTAACGCTGGACGCGGAAAGCCTGACCGACGAGTACACATATGGCACGTTGGCGCATGAATTCCAGCATATGATCCATTGGAACCTTGACCGCAATGAAAGCAGCTGGATGAACGAGGGTTTCTCAGAGGTGGCTAGCTTCTTTAACGGCTATAGTGTAGGAGGTGCCGACTCTGTCTACGCCCAAAACCCGGATGTGCCGCTCACCGAATGGGCAAGCCTTTCCAACGATCCGAATCTGACTTCAGCGCATTACGGAGAGGCCTTTCTCTTCCTGACCTACTTTCTGGATCGCTTTGGAGAGAAAGTGACTCAGGCGGTGGTGAAGGACCAGGAAAACAGTCTGGACAGCATCGATGATACGCTGAAGGCTTTGAATATCACCGATAAACAAGCCGGAAAGCCTGTCACCGCCGATGACGTCGTCCTGGATTGGATGGCTACCATGTATTTGCAGGACGGATCCGCCGGAGACGGGCGTTATGCCTACCACGATTACAGGAATGCTCCGCAGGTTTCGGCCACCGAGAAGATCGGAACCTGCCCGCGCTCGCCAGAAAACGCTGCGGTCAACCAATATGGAGCGGATTACATTCAGATCACCTGCTTGGGGGACCACACGCTATCCTTCACGGGCTCAACCGTTTCCAAGATCCTGCCTACTGACGCGCATTCCGGCAAGTATGTGACATGGTCCAACAAAGCTGATCTGTCAGATATGACCCTAACGCGCGAGTTCGACTTCTCCGGCGTGAATGGCGCGTTGGACCTCTCGTATTGGACATGGTACGATATTGAAAAAGGTTATGACTATTTCTACCTGGAAACCTCGACGGACGGTCAGCACTGGACCATTGTGAAGACACCATCTTGCACTGACAAAGACGATTCTGGTAACTCGTATGGCTGCGGTTACACAGGTAGAAGTGGTGGTGGCGAGCAGTCGACGTGGATCAATGAGCACGTTGACCTTTCGAGCTACGCCGGCAGGAAGGTTCAGCTTCGATTTGAGTACGTAACGGATGCGGAGGTTTTGGGCGAAGGAGTACTGCTGGATGATCTCTCCATACCGGCGGCCAATTACTCGTCCGATTTCGAGACCGATGATGGCGGCTGGAAAGCCAATGGTTTCGCAAGGGTTGAAAATGTCCTGCCGCAGACGTTCCGGCTATCCTTGATCCTGACTGGCGGAGGCAAGACGAGCGTCCAGACCGTGGCGGTAAACCCGGATCAAACGGCGGTAATGCCGATCTCGCTGAAGTCGGGCGAGAGCGCTGTGCTCATCGTAACGGGTACGCAGCGATTTAGTCACCTTCCAGCGGCCTATACGATTGAGGTCAAATAGCTGCCTCAGATTGCCCGGCGGGTTGCAGCTCCGACAAATAGAATCAGGACTAGCAGCGAACTATTGTATGCGGCAGGGCGGCAACAGCTGGATAGATATCATATCAAGAGTCGCCAGAGCTTTCTAGATAAGCAGGAGGACAAAGTGCCCAGTGCTCCAAAATCTCAAGTGTTGAAGATAGTTGACCTGGTTTCGTATCAGGAAGGGTCGGTCGTGAGTCGGCAGATTACGAAGGCAGATGCAGGTAATGTGACGCTCTTTGCGTTTGATGTGGGACAGGAATTGAGTGAACACAGTGCCCCCTTCGACGCATTAGCCCATATCCTGGAAGGGGAGGCCGAGATCCGCATTTCGGGCCGGCCCTATGCTTTGAGCGCTGGTGATGCAATCGTAATGCCGGCAAATGAACCACATGCTGTCAAAGGTGCGCAGCGTTTCAAAATGTTGTTAACGATGATACGCAGTTAAACCACCGCTTGGAATGGCAGCGTTTTGGAGCAACAAAAATTCCCCGGGCATGCCCGGGGAATTTTTGTTGCAAGTTTTAGAGAGACGGCGCCAAAAGCATAGCGGCAGCGAATACTCATTCGCTTTTAAAGCCTGATGGCACCACGGACCATTGGTTATCGAGTGTAGTCTGAGATCAACTGCTTGAAGCGTGGATCATGCCGGATGAAATCGAGGTCCGGATCGCGCAAGATCCAATCAACATAGGTTTGCTTATTCTTAAGCGCAACTCCAAGCAATTCAATGGCCTGGTCAGCATTCCCACAGATCGCCTCCAGGCATGCCCGATTGTATTCGTTTTCGCTATCAAATATGTTTTTCATTGCTTTACCTATGTGTTTTTGTGCCAATTCTTCCAAGCCTAGCTTCCGGTAATAGCCACCAAGCGTGGCGTGGGCAAGGCTGTAATCGGGATCGATTTCTATTACACGCTGGAAGGCGCCAATCGCATCTTCGTCCCGGCCTTCACAGGCATATACCAATCCGAGGTGATGATGGTACAGCGATTTGGAGGGGTCATTCGAGATCGCCTGTTGGTATGCAGTGATGGCATCCATGTACTGTCCCGCGGACTTATACAGAGTGCCGAGCGCATCCCATGCATGTCCATTCCGCGGGTTGAGCTGTACTACTCTTTTGAATTTGGCAATTCCCTTCTCGATATCCCGCATCTCATCCGGATCACGTTCCACTGAGACCACGTCGGCGCTTGCCATATCTGTTTTGATAGGTGGGAGCGAGGCTTGCTTGTCAACTCCGGGTTGCGGCGCAGATGACTCATGGGGTGACGGTTCTTCTTCGATTAGTAATAATGTGTCTATTTCGTCATGGACGGCCACTGGTGCGGGCGCTTCGATGGTCGGCTCGGTGGTGATCGGCTGCTCAGAAGCTATGGATGTGGGTGCTTCAATAGCCAGCTCGTGCTCTGTCAACGTTTCTATTTCATATTTCTGGGTGGCAAGGGTGAAGTCTGCTGTCGGACGGTCCCGGACTTCTATATCAACCTCCTGTGTTTCCACGCTCTGCAGGCTGGTATCTTGCTTGTTCTGGATGAGATCCGTACTCTCGGTGGTCCCAGATGCGCTGACCGTAGCCAGTAAGGGAGACCCACAATCCATACTGTCTACAACGTGGTAGCAGACTGACTTATTCCATTCCGGCGAAGTCGCGGCTTCCGCCTCAACCTGCTCGAAGAAAGCGGGAACGTGAAATGCCATATCTGATCGAGGCTCATCCTCAGGTACCGGTAACCAAGCTATCCGTCCATCGTTATCCGGCTCGGGGATGTATAGTTCGGGTTCGGCGTCGAGAGGTGAGCGCGCCCTCAATGTTCTCGTCGAAGTCGGCGTCGCCCCACGTCGTTAGTGCGCCGATTTCAGGCATCTCCGGGATGTCCTGTTGATATTGGCTCAAATCAGCCGGAGTCCAAGATGCGGTCGCCTCATCCGGTGACAGGGGTCCGGTGATCTCCTCCGGCTGGGGAGGGGCCGTGGGGTTCTCGACCACATCCCACCAGGCCGTTTCAGGCTCTGCCTGCTTTTGCTCCATGGTAGGCGGCTCAGCATTCGAGATATGGGACGGTATGTTTGCGGGCTCCTGGCGAACATCGGGGCCTGCCGCAAATTCCATGGTGTTGTGTGGATCCAGTTCGTCGGCCTCCTGGAAGGCGATCACAGCCCTGGAATAGTCCTTAAGGTGACGATAAACGGTTCCGAGCCTGTTCCACGAAATTGCTTTTTCTTGTTTGTCTGCCAGCAATTCTATGCTTGTCCGATAGAGATCGATGGCTTCGTCATACTTACCTTGTTGAACATACGTAACCGCGAGGTTGCTATACGGCCGTCCGAAGCCAGGGTCCATCTGAATAGATCGCTGGTAGGCATAGGAGGCTTGATCATACGCACCCGACATAAAGTACAGATTGCCAAGCTCATTCCATAACTCATGCTCGCTCATTGCTTCCTCCAACTATGAGGCGTAACTGGGCTTCTGTTCCAGTACGTAGCTGCCCAACAAGCTAAAGCGTGACTGCAGGGACAGGGTAGTGTTATCGGGGTCCAGATCATCGGCCCGCTGGTAGGCGTAGATGGCATTGTCATAGTCATCCATGCGGCGGTAGACGTTGCCCAGCCGATTCCAGGAAATGGCCTTGTCTTTGTCGCTGCTGAAGAGCTCAATGCTGCGCTGGTAGAGCAGGATGGCTTCCGCATAGCGCGCTTTCTGCACGTAGGTAAGGGCAAGATTGCTGTACGGCCAGGCAAACCATCGATCCAGCTCGATCGCTTTGCTGTAGGCGATGATCGCGTCGTCAAACGCGCCTGTGTTGAAGTAGACGTTTCCGAGTTCATTCCAAACGCGGGCGTTCTTCGTGTCCATCTCGATCCGCAGTTCGCCAGAAGGATCGATATTTGCGACCGGATCTTGCGCTGCTGCCTGATCTTCAATCTGGGCGGTTTCTGCCACGGTCGGTGCCTGGAACAGATTGACAGGTTGATTGTTATCCTTCAGGTACTCTTCGTAGGCGACATGTTCAGAGGCGTCCGCGAGACCTCTGTCGGGTTGAGCGGCTGCTTCCAAAGACTCTGGTTGGGCCTCGGCTGTTGCCTGCGTGACCGGCTCTTCCGCTTGACGTTCATTGGCCTCGATGGGGAGCGGAGGAGCGACTACCATGGTAGTTAGAGTTGTGCTCTCAACCGGTTCAGAGACCGGTTCTTCTACCACGGTTGCAGAAGCGACGGCTTCGTCCAGGTTAGATTCTGGAGCAAGGGCTTCGGAAATTGTCGCTGCGTCTGCAACTGCGGTTTCGGCGGGCGTCGGGCATTCCACTGCTACAACCGGCGTCTCTTCGACAATCGCAGCTAATTCAGAGCCTGCAACGTCCAAAGTTGGAACAGCGACCTGAAGAACGACCTGCTCGACCGGGTTGACAGGTTCATCAAGAGAAATCTGGGCGGGCTCAATCGTTAATGCAGCGTCGGTCGTTTCGGTGGATGTATCGGTAACAGTCAGTGTTTCGGTAAATGTCTCGACTGTGTCCTGGACCACGACTGAAACGGTTTGTTCGACAGGTAATGGATCATCGACTGGATCAATGCTTTCTTCAGCAGGAGTGGTCTGTGCTTCGGTCTGGGTCTCCGAAGCCTGGACGGGCGCAGCAGCCTCGGGGAAGATAGCGGTGACCTCGGCAATGGGCTCCTGGGCCAGCTCAGTAGACTCTGACGCTGTCGCCGGTTCAGGGACTTGAGCAACGGTGCCGTCGTTGTTAGTGCTCTCTTCTGAAGAGATGGTCAGTGCCGTGTTGGCATCGGCTGCGACTGTTTCCGACTCGGAAGAGATCACGCTGGCTACGGACTCCAGGGCGACATCGGCACCGGCTTGGAAGATGGTCTCGGCCTCTGCCGCGGCTACTTCGAGTTCGGATACCGGAGCGGCGGTCTCGGATGCGCTTGGGATCTCGGGCTGTGCAGCGATTGATGCGGGCTCAGGCTCTGGCGGTAACCGTCTCGCCTATGGGTATGGTCTGGAACTGCGAGGTGGAGTCACTCTCTGGTTTCAGAGCGATGCTCTCGGATTTGGCGATTGCTTCATCCTGAGAAACGTTTAGTTCAAGATCTGACTCTGGGGCGGCTGCCTCAGCCGAAACCACTGCCTCGGGCTCTGCCGGGACCGACTCCACCTCAGGCGCTGAAGGTACTGCGTCGATCACCGGCTCGGAGGCATGTACCTCATCTAGCACGATCGCTTCGGGCTGTAGGGCTGCTGAATTGAGTTCAAGTGTGGATGAGACGACCTCGATTATCGAGGCCTCAAAGACTGCCGCGGGCTTGGAATGCGTCGGTTCTGCCAATAGCTCAGGAATAGCGTCCTCGGCAGCAACAATAGGCTCGGTTTCCAAAGCGGCTGCTCGGACTCTGGTGCACTGGTCTCATCTACTGCAATTGCCGCTGGTTCCGAAATAGCAGCCTGAAGTTCAGCCTCCGCGGCGACGGATTCGGGGGTTAGTGCCGGATCCGGCTGATGTTCAGCGGGTACGGAGGATGCTTCGGGTTCAAGTTGCTGCTCCGCGACGAGTTCCAATGAGACATCGGGCGTTGATGCAGGCTGCTCAGCATCCGTTGTCACTTCTTCTCGCGCGGCCATCTGCAACGATCAACTCAATCGGGCTGACATTTACAGGGGCTGCATCGGCGCCGTTCGCCGCACCGTTGGCTTCCACGACAGGCGCTTCGGGTGCTTCGTCGAGGTTGTCACGGAAGCCGGCGTTTTCATGGTCCAGGTCGTCGGCCTTTTGGAAAGCATCTACAGCCAAGGCATATTCGTTGAGCTTCCGATAGACATTGCCGAGGCGATTCCATGCAACAGCCTTATCCTTGTCCGCCGTGAGCAGCTCAATACTCTTGCGGTAGAGCGGGATTGCCTGTAGGTGTTTGCCCTGGCTCACGAACGTGAGGGCGAGGTTGTTGTAAGGCCAACCGTAACCAGGCTCAAGCTCGATCGCTTTATTGAATGCGGCGACCGCGTCCTCATAGTGGCCCATCTTGAAGTGGACGTTACCTAGCTCGTACCAGTTCTGCGCATTGTCGGGATCAATTTCAATGGCTTTCAGGTAGGCGCTCACGGCCTCTTTGTTACGATCCTGCTTGTCGAAGACATTTCCCAATCGAATCCACGGGTTGATGAACCGTTTGTTGAACTCGAGGGTCTTTTCCTGATAAGCTACGACCGCATTGAAGATTTTTCCGAGATCGTCCCAAAACTCATAGTTGCTCATTTTGTACCTCCGTGTCGATAAGGATCTGCGAGATTATGGATTGACATAGCAGTTGCTCAACAAACTGAAGCGCGTGCGGGTAAGCAAGTCAACGCCTTCATCGGCAAGTACCACTGCTTTTTGATAGGCCTTGATGGCGTTGTCGTAATCATTGATCTTTCGATACACATTGCCAAGGTGGTTCCAGGCTGCTGCCTTCTCCTTATTATCCTTGAGCATATCGATGCTCTTTTGATAGAAGGGGATCGCCTGCTGGTATTTGCTTTGGGATGTCAGCGCGCGCGCCAGATTTGCGTAAGCCTGGCCGCTCTGCGGCTCCAACTCTATGGCCTGCTGGAAGGCATTGACGGCTTCGTCGGCGGAGCCTGTTTTGGCTAAGAGCTCGCCAAGGTCATTCCAGCCCTGAGCATCCCGGGGACGCGGGGCGACTTGAAAATCCTCTGCTCGCTCGCGTATGCCTGCCGTCTTTGGATCGAGCTCAGCAGCCTTCTGATAGGCAGGCACTGCATTGGAATAGTCATTCATGCCGCGGTAGGCATTTCCCAACCCATTCCAAGAGACAGCCTTATCCGCATCGGAATGTAATAGATCAATGCTCTTCCGAAAGAGCAGAATGGCTTCGGCGAAGTGCCCTTGCGTAAGATACGTGAGCGCGAGATTGCTGTAGGGGACACCGAAGTACGGATCAAGCTGAATGGCCTTGTTGTACGCGGTAATGGCCTCATCGAATGCCCCTCGGGTGAAACAGGTGTTTCCTTCCTCAATCCACTTCAGAGCGTCCATGCTGGGTACCTCGCTTTCGGCTGGTATCACTGACACAGCCGGAGCGGCTGCTTCAGTCGGTAAGGGTTCCACATTGAAAGATTTCAAGTCAATAAGGCCATGTTCTTCTGTGTCAGCAGTCTCCCTGCTGATCGCCAAAGCGTGAGCGCCTGGCTCCTTTGAACTCGAGGGAGCATTCAGCTTGAGACTCGAAGATCCAGGCAGGGGCGTTAGAGGTCTTCAAGCTGGCGGCGGATCGAAGCGGCTTCGTCACCTGTTGATCAGCGGTTACCGCAGCCGTGGGTTGTGGGTGCCGCAGAGCTTTGTGTGCGATTTCTTCAGCCGGAGCGGGTTCGGCAAGAGCAGGGGCTGGGGCCTCCACAGGGGCCGGCTCTGCTCCCGCTTTGGCGACCGTGCCGTGCTCCACGATGGTCGCTCCACTTTGCCTGGCAGCCCGATTTCCTAGATTGAGCTGGTCGGCCATCTGGTAAGCCGCGATGGCGTTATCGTAGTCGTTGAGCAGGCGATAAGCATCCGCAAGGCGGTTCCATGAGACAGCCTTATCCTTGTCGGCCTCTAGAAGGTCAATGCTGCGGAGGAGCAGAGAGATGGTCTGCTTGTATTCACCCTGCAGCGTATAGGTGTAAGCCAAATTGCTATAGGCCCAGCCGCAACCACGGTCCAGCTCGATCGCTTTTGAGAAAGCCCCAGCGGCTTCATCCAATGCATCGCTCTTGATCTGGATAACGCCCAACTCATTCCAGATGGCGCTGTTGCGGGCGTCCAATGCAAGCGCCTGCTGATAAGCCCTTATCGCCTCACGATAGCGCTCCTGCTTTGTATAAAGCACAGCCAACCGGATCCAGGGCGTGACATACTGCTTGTTCAGTTCGATGGCCTTCTGATAGGCCTTCAGGGCTTCGTCGGAGCGGCCCATACCGGCATATACGTCGCCGAGGCCGTTCCACGGTTGAGCAAATGTCGGCATATACTGGATGGCCCGCCGGTACCCAGCGATGGCGTCATCGACATAGCCGATCCGGAAATGCAGACTCGCAAGCCCATTCCAAGCAATGGGATCTTTGGCATTGCATTCAATCGCCTTACGAAACGCGATCATGGCCTCGTCGTAGCGACCGATCTTCGCACATAGATTGCCCAGGTTGTTCCAGGCGAAGATCTGATCGGGGGCCAAGTGAATTGCCTGCTTATAAGCGTCGATTGCTTCGTCCGGCCGCTCCGTGCTGGTCTTTATCAAGGCCAGGGCGTTATAACATTCGGCCTCGAACCAGCTGTCCTGGATCCTGGTTGCAAGCTGAAGAGCCTTTTGTAATTGCTCGCCGGCCTTCTCAAAATCGCCTTTGCGCCAGTTGAGGATGCTGAGAGTCAAAAGCATGTTCGCCCGGAGAGAACTCGCCTCTTCGCCGACAGGGAGCTCGGTAAGCAAGGACTCGCGCAATGAGATCTTTGCGTCCGTGTCATCATATTGAGCAGCGTATTCACCGGTGCCTTGCCAGGCTGACTCCAGCGCTTCGTGCAGCAGTCGTTCGGCCTTGGGGGATTCGGGGAACTCAATGACCTGATGTCGACATGCCCAGAAGTCCGGTGCACAACGGGCTAGGTTGATAAGTTCATTCTGGGTCAGCCAGAATATGGCTCGAACCTGCCGTTCGATAAAGAACTCTCTTTGGAGATTGAGGGTGGAATAAACGCCGGTTTCCTCTTGGAGACCCCGGTGCAGGCCATTTACAAAGAATACTGCTTGGGCCGGGTTCTTGAATTCCTTGAGAAATGAAATGACAGTCTCCGTCCTCTGGTTCTTAAGCTGGAGTTCCACTGTTTTTTGGCCCAGGTCAATCAAGTAGTTTTCCAGCGCTGTCTGCACATCTGACCGGACATACTCGGAGCTGTAGACAACCAGCAAGATGCAAGGACGTTGCCATTTCACCGCCAGTTCGAGTTCGTTAGACAGGATCTCGATCCGCTCATCAAAAGAGGCTAATTCCTGGGGTGCTTCCGAGCTTAGCTTAGTCATTGAGCAACTTCCTCAATACTGGGTGGACATCGCACCAATTCTCTCCGTCGCGGTACTCTAACAGAGCAAGGAGCTGGAGGAGCGGGCGAAGTCGATCGCTGTATTCAAGTCTGTTGTTGTCTGCAACCTTCTTCAGCAGCTTGATATCTTCCTTGTCCAGGATGCGCCTATACTCATTCCGTATCTCAGTGGCTGCCCACTCAACATCCGCACAATCGAGACGGGCAGACCGTCTGCGCCGGGCGCGGCCGATCGCAGTCCGCATGATACGCGCCATTTCCCGGAATACGCCGCCGCTGTAGGTTATGGCGACTTCCAGGGCGTCCTCGTCAATGAGCTGCGGCGCCATCCTGACGTGAACGAATTGCCGAAGCGTGTCGTATCCTTCTTGATGATGGCTGGCGGGATTCATCGGCGGATGCAAGTAGATGTTTTGCAGGAACACGGCCTGATCACGGATCGAGTTCGAACTCCTTGCTGTAGAAGAGAGCGCTGGAGACGGTATAAACGATGGCGCAGTTGGGCTGCATCATGATCTCGCGGCGGTCATGGAAGATTGCGCGCGCTTTTTCCAGCTCTGGCTTATCCATATCATCGATCAGGATCAGTGGGATGCGGTGTTCGCGGCTGTAGATGGCCGTGGCAATATGGTTGATCAGGGAGATCAGGCCGGTGATGTCAGTCTCCACGACCTGACGGAGCTCTACGCGGGTCGCCGGCTCAAGCTTCATCTTCATCCCGGCGCTGGCGAAGAAAGCATCTATGGATGCGCTCAATTCGATGTTGGAATTGCGGCCTTCCAGGATGGTGGAGATTTCCTTCTCCACTTTGCCTTTCCAGCCATTCAGTTCCTTGAGCAGCTGGTCAGGGAGCTCGCCGCCTTTTTTGCGATACTCCCGGAAGAGCCGGCCGCCGATGGCAAGCAGGACGTCCCGAAAATCAATATCGAAGATATCGGCTTCTTCACGGATGCTGAAATTGATGGGCCAGTATTTCCTGGAGATCTCAGGATTACTGAGCAGATGCAGCAGCTCGGTCGATTTGCCGCAGCCTCTGTGTCCGGAAAAGAAGAACTTGGGCGGACGATAGAACGGCGCCAACAGTGCATCCGCCAGCTCGGCGATAGGGTTGCGGGGACGGTCAATATAGAACGGATTGGGCTTGCCGTTCTGCCCGGGTTTGAGAGGCAGGTCAAGCTCGAAATTGAGCCAGGCCCGATCAAAATCAGTTGCGACGATATAGTCGAAATTGTTCATGTTTTCCTCAGCGAGCGCTGTCCGTTCTCGCATGAATTTGCCTTCCAATAACTGATCAAGAAATCAAAGAGCGAATCTCACTTAATCCGTGCCGGCGACGGCGAGGCCTTCCCGGATGGCATAGAGAGCGGCCTGTGTGCGGTTGGAGACGTGCAGTTTGTTGAGAATGCTACTCACATACTTTGCAATGGTGCGCTCGTGTACGACTAGATTGGTCGCGATCTCCTGGTTACTAAGGCCTCGTGCAATCAGGCGCAGGGCTTCCAGTTCGCGGCGGGTGAGGGTCTGGTTGGTGAGTGCGCCTTCTGATGGATGGTCGAACTCGTGGATCACTTTCATTGCAATCGAAGGATGGATTGATGCGTGACCGGAAGCCACATCTCGAATGGACTGCAAAAGCTGGACCCGGGTCGTGTCCTTCAGCATGTATCCCAGCGCGCCGGCCTTGATGGCCTGGTAAACACGATCACTCTCGGCGAAACTGGAGAGGACCAGGATGCGTGCGTCAGGCGTGATACATCTCAGCTTCGGGATGGTGGTCAGGCCATCCTGACGGGGCATTACCATGTCCAGTAGAACCACATCAGGCCTTGTCTTGCGGGCCAGCTCCACGGCCTCGATGCCGTCGGCCGCCTCGCCCACCACTTCCATATCGGACTGAAAGGACAAAATAGCGATCAGGCCTTCACGAACTACGTTTTGATCTTCCACAACCAGAATGCGAATTCTCTTCATGTCATTTTCCTGTGTACGTGTAGCATTCGGGACTTCAAGTCTGTATTGTCAGGAACTGAGTTGCATGAGCACGATGATCGCTCAACGTGCCGTAACAGTCAGCGCAGAGAACCTGCTTGAATTTGTCTCTGCATCCCTCAATTGGGCTTCCTGCTTATTCCACAAATCAGGTGACCAAATTTCGAAGTACTCTCCCTGGCCGATTAAGAAAATGTCCTCCTGTAAACTCGCGAACTGTTTTAGCTCTTCGGGAATGGTCAGCTGACCGTTGGCATCTACTCCTAGCTCCTGTGCAGTTCCCAAGACAAGACGAAGTAGCAAACGCGCCAGCGGATTGGCGATGTTGAGGGATGCGACAGTTCGATAGATCTCCTGAAATGCACTGCTGGTGAGTACTTGCAAGTTGCGGTCAAACCCCTGAGTCAAATAGGCTCCGCCGGAAAGCTGCCCACTAAATGTTGAAGGCAGCGAGAAGCGGCTCCTGGTATCCAATGTGCGAGAAAATTTGCCTAAGAACAATTTGAGCTCCCGATATTCAAGTTACATTCTTATTGATTGGTTATATTATATGGATGGGTCCCCTCCAGCGAAACCGAAAATACCGCCTTTGTGCATGATTCCCTGCATTGTCTCGCGTGTAAATTGGGTCGATTTAACGGGCATAAATGACCATACGAAATGTGCGCGTTTCAATGGTTGGATTCGTCTGTGATGGTCATTTACCGATTCGGGGACAGCCAGACAAGATCGTTTGGCGAGGACGCAACCTGAAAGGATGCGTTAGGAATGGCGAAACAAAAAACCGCTTATGCACAAGATGCATAAGCGGTTTTTTGTGGTGTTTGTTTTCGGTTTATTTTCGTTCGCGAGGCTCAGTGAGTCCTTCTCGGATTGCGTACAGAGCAGCCTGAGTCCTGTTCGCAAGCTGCAGTTTTTCCAGGATACTGCTAACATACTTTGCAACGGTACGATCGTGCACATGCAGTTCCTCCGCTATCTCCTGGTTGCTAAGCCCTCTCGCGATCAGGCGGAGCGTCTGCAATTCTCGTGGAGTCAGAGGATCTGCGGTGTATAGTAGATGCGCTGGATGATCTATTTCCTGGATGACCCTGACGGCGATCGATGGTTGAAGGGAAGCTTGTCCATTGGCGACTTCATGGATCGCTTGCAGCAATTGCACACGGGTGGCGTCTTTCAGTAGGAAGCCAAGGGCACCGGATTTCAGTGCTTGAAACACACGATCGCTTTCGGCACTGCCGGTCAGAACCAGAATGCGAGTATCCGGCAGCATCTCCTTGATCATGGGGATGGTCGTCAGGCCGTCCTGCCTGGGCATTAAAAGGTCCAGGAGAACTACATCAGGCTTGGTCTTGCGAGCCAACTCCACTGCTTGAATACCATCCAAGGCCTCCCCGACAACCTGGATATCGGATTGCAGCCGCAGGATGGCGACAAAGCCTTCCCTTACAACGTTTTCATCGTCAACCACAAGGATTCTGTATCTTCTTCATTTCATGCCTATCGCCTATGCCTGACTGGTTTTACGGAGGGGTCCTTTGGAACGGTAATCACGATCCTGGTGCCCTTGTCTTGTTTCGAAACGATCTTCAGTTTGCCGTGGATCTGGGCTGTTCGCTCCTGCATGTTGACCAATCCGAGGCCACCCCGCTCCACCTTTCTTGGGTCAAAGCCGCATCCATCATCCAGTATTTCCAGTATAACATTCCGGCGTCCCTGTTTGATCGTAACTGAGATCGATTTAGCACTGGCGTGACGCAGAATATTATTTAGCGCTTCCTGGGCTATATAGTAGAGCACGACTTCACTCTCTTTGGAGAGTGCAATTTCCGCATCTGCCAGATCGGAGAGGAGCCGAGCTTTGATGTCTGCCCGGCCCTCGACTGCGGCCAAGCGATGATGCAGCAATGAGATCAGTCCGTCTTTTTCCATGTCGATCGGCTGCATCTGGAATAGGAATAGACGCATCTCCTTCACCGCCTGCCGCGCATTCTCACCAATTCGGGCGAGTATCTCCGAAGGATCTACCACGGATCCGGCCTCGATGGCAGCCTGCGCGGCTTCGGTTGTGGTAACAAGGCCGTAGAGCTTTTGGCTTACAGAATCGTGAAGGTCGCGGATTAGGCGCTTGCGCTCTGTAGAAGTAATCGCCAGCTTTCGGCGACGATCGCCATCTATTAGGGTCGCAATGTGGTCAGCAATCATGGTAAGGCGCACAATTTCATCCGGAGTGTATGCCGGCTGGTCTTTGCGCGCAAGACACATACAACCCAAGACCTGACCATCATCGGCCGATTGGGTTACCAGAGGAAGGACCAGTAAGCAGGTGAGCTCCATTTCTCTCAAGGCCGGAGGCACACGTTCATCTGTATCCACATCTTCAATCTGCAAAGGTTCGCGGTCTCTGACAATCGGAGCAAAGAGAGGAGAGGCTGCATCCAAGCAAGCCAGTTGGGCTGCAGACTCGATCGAAAGCCCCAAATGAGCAGAGAGGAGAAAGCGCCGGTCAGCCTTATTCTCGACCTGCTCGTCTGCCAGAAAGAAGCCAACCACCTGGCTGCGGAATGGATAAATAATGTGATAAATGGACTCTGACAGAAAGTCATCGATGTCCACCTGGTTACTGGCGGCGCTGGAAATGGCATTCAGCAGCACCAGCATTTCATCGCGAGCTCTCTGCCGGGCATCTTCCGTCAGCTTACGTTCGGTTACATCATGCCATAGTGCCAGGCGGCCAAAGAGCTCGCCCTTGAGATTTGAGAGAGGCGAAATCCGAATATTCAAGTATTTCCACCCATCTTCGGATCTGATGCTCCGCTTCATCTCGAGTTCCTGACTCTGATTGAAGGTCAGCCCGAAGTTCGGCAGAGTGCCCAACATGGAAGATACCGGCTGACCCAGAACGTCTGTCCATTCGACGCCTGCCATGCGCTCCGCCGCCGGGTTCATATCGACCACGATATTTTGGCTATCGAGCACCATCCAACCGTCGTCCATACCTTCGACGACCGCATTGCGGTCGATGGAGGCAACAACATCCGGTTTACGACGACGAAAATAGTATGAATAACCCAGACCAGTTAGCGTGAAGGCGATAGGCAGCCATTGAATCTGGGCGAAGGCCGGGAAGCCTGCGAGGTCGAGCGCTGCTGCAAGTGGCGGGAGCATGCTGGCCGGCAGAACCGCGCCAAACGGTGAAATGATCGAGTGAGGCCTTTTGAGGAAGGCATTCCAGAATAGCAGCGCACTTGTAAAGAGCAGGCTAAAGATGTACAGGGCGGTAATCCTTCCCCAAGCACCGGTGAAGAACAAGAGGCCCAGGGATTGCGCTGAGGCGGTCCCGAACAGCAGGCTATGCCACGGCTGGAACCAAAATAAGAGCTGTGTAAGGATTGGCATGGCAATAAAGAGTCCCCACGGGATGCGGTTGACCCAGTGCTGCCGGTTGGACTGCCATACGACATAAGAGAATTGGGCCGAGGCGGCAACCACGGAGCTGAAATAAACTGCGGCGGTAAGATATCGAGCGAACGGAGAGAACTCCGGCCGTCCGAGAAGGATAAGGCAAGTGACCCAGACTGCGGCGAAGAAAGCCATCAGGGTCAGGCTCCAACTGGGGAGCCTTCTTGGCCTGCTTTGGGCTTCCCGGCTCATGGTGACCGCTACAGTCAGATTTATAAGTAGGGCAATGATTTGAATAACCATAGGCTTATCAACCTTGCGTTGATCCTCTCGATGATCAAGCTACTACCGATTCAATTTGGGAAGAGTCCATGAGCAAGTTTATGTTTGGATCCCGGCTGATGTCAAATTTTGAAAGCCGATTTGTTTGGATGGCCGAACGCGCTAATTCCAGCGATCTGGCGAAATCGCCTTGAAGAGCCGCTTCACAAATTTCAAGGTAAGCCAGTGTTTGGTCTTGCGCCAGGCCGCGCGCCAGCTCCAATTCGTGACTCGTTTCATCAGAGCGCTCTACAAGATCATAGCAGACGGCGAGTGCCAGGTGATACGCTGCCGAGCGAGGCGCGAGATGTTCGGCCTTGCTAAAACAAGCAAGGGCCTCATCGAATTTGCTCATGGCAGTATATATGTAGCCTAGCACGTTCCAGATCCTGGAATCCTGCGGACCGGCCTTGATCGCCCGCCCGGCAATCGAAATGGCCTCCTGATTACGACCAAGAGCGCGGCTGGTTGTAGCAAGGTTTATGAGCAACGATGAGTTTATGGGGCTACCTATCAATGCCTGTTCATAGATGTCAGCCGCGTGGCTGTAATCTTCTGCATCATAAGAGATGATCGCCAGGCCGTTCAAAAGCGAGGATCTAATCCTGCCTGCAAACTGTTCGCCGGCCAGCTCAAGGCCGGCTTCCAGTTTTCGGGATGCCCTGTCCAAGTCGCCGCTCGCCCAATACAGATAGCCGAGATTATTGAGCAGATCAATGCGGGCCGAGCGCGCTTCAATGTTGTAGGGCAGTTTTGCCAGCAGTTCTTCGCGCACAGCAATCCGGGCCTCGAGCGTATCGAACCTGTCCGCCGGGTTTTGTACATCCCAAATCAATACGCCGGCGGGTAAGTTGATGTTGCGAGGCAGGCGCTGACCGGTGAATTCGATCACGCGGTGACGAAAGGCCCAGAAGTCCGGAGCGTAGCGGGGCAGGGCAGCCGCTTCATTGACCGTGAGCCAGAAGACAGCCTTAACATGGTTCTCGACGAAGTTCTCGCGGTAGATATTGAGAGCCCTGTAGGCGTCCTTCTTATCAGGGCCACCACCCCAGTCTACGTTAGAGATGAAAAAGACCGTTTGAGCGGGCGTCGGCACGCTCAAGACCAAGTGGGGAATATTGGAATTCGCCCGATCCACCATGATGCGAGTGACCGTGAGACCGAGCTTATTTAGCTTGCCTTCCAGCGCCGTTTCGGCTTTGCCCTGACCGAACTTGGATTTGTGGACAGCCAGCAAGATGCTGGGTCTTTTCCATTTGTCTGCCAGAAGAAGCTCCTCCAACAGAGTATCAATATTCTCTTCAAACGACAGCCTGTTTGGAGGAATCGGGTTTGACATTGGAATCCATTTCAAGTCTCCGGTGGGAGAACTTGACCTAACCGACGTACTGCAAGAGCTAGTCCGCCCCGTGCAAAAAGTAAATCTTTTTTAGGGGAAAGCGATGTGTGGCTTCCGAGCTCAATTTGTCGTAGTACTCGATCCAAAGATCGAAGAAATTCTCAAGATCCAGCAGCGTTGTCTTCCGGGCGGGATCAGCCTGGATGTCGTCTGTTACGTCAGTGGTGAACCCACCGGAGGAAATGAACAAGCCGTAGTCGTTGGCGCCAAGCAGCGACAAGAAGGCAGCGAGCCCCTCTGAAGTAATCGGCTGGCCCTTATGTTTTACCTGAACGAGGATACGCGGGACGCGCGCACCCAGGGGATCGGTATGAGCTATCAAGTCGATCTGTCCGTGGTCTTTTTCTGGAGGAGCAACCCACGAAACATGATAGCCCATTGCGCGCAGCAGATCTGCGACCAGAGTGCGGAATTCATTGCGCCGCGTCTCGAGTAGATATTTATGGATCTGCTCCCACGCCTTTTCCTCGGCCTCTTCTACTGCCAGAGCATAGGAAGGGGAACCCTGGCGCGAGGCTTCGAATAATCGGAGCGCCTCTTTGTAAAGTTCCCGGGCATTGGGGTATCTGCGGCAGGCATCGCGGCCGTCATCGGTGAGATACCAGCGGCCCTTATTGCTCTTGACCAGCCAGCCGGTCTTTTCGAGGGGAATGGTAGCCAGCCTGATGATGCGCTCGTACCTGGGCGTATTGCTGGGAGGTGCGTAGCCCTTCTCGTACTCAGTGAGTTGCGTAATCTCCGGCAGGAAGGCCAGAATCTCCCTGGCAGGCATCCCTTCCGGCTTGTTCCACAACAATTCCAGGACGCTGCGGAGCAGTTCACCTATTCGGTTAAGAGTGACATCTGCCATTCACAGTTCCCTGATACCCAGTATAGTCGACGAAGTTGACGGTGACGGAGGGCCAAGTGAAATGCCCATGGCATCGCCGGCTCAGGCTGGCTTGATGCCCGAACCCCGAACGTTGACGATCTTTACAAGAATGTCAAACCAGAACGATGAACCCTGCGTGCTTGCCAAGCCGGTCATGAGCAATCCAGTGAGCTTGGTCATGGACCAAACCCATCCGTTCGTAGAAAGAGGTGTATCGACAGGTCTCAGGCAACCGCCGCCCCACGACAGGCCAAAGCCAGCACTGGGGCCAGGCAGCAACGAGCAACTAACGCCTGCTAAAGTGTCCTTCGAGCTGAACACCCAGCCAACCGGCAGGCTGACGCCGGCAAACTGATCCTGAAGATTAAGAATGAGATCTGTGATGGCCGGAGGATTTGTTTCTCCGGAGTTTTGGATGATCTGTGCCGCGTTGGCGTTGATGGCCTGTCGCACGATAGGTTCGCGCCAAAGCTGGTTGGATATATTGATCGTATCAACGTTTAGCAAGGTGGCTATGACAAGCCCGACGATGAAAGCGGTAAGCTGTGCCTTGCGCTTGTAACGGCCTGAAAGTCGATCCATCGAATCATTAAACCAGGATTCGAGGTTGGAGCGGAGAACCTGGAGACAGTCCCCGCCAGCGGCGCTAGCCTCTTCCACGCCAATGAAGAGACTACTCAATGTAAGTCGCAACCCGGGATTCGTCACGCGCAGTGCAATCGTGCCTCGCAAGACCTTGTTGAAATCATCCGTCTGACCTTGCGCGTTTACAGGACCCCCGATCAATTCGTCGATCTGGGCCTTATGAATCGCCGCTTTCTCAAGGAGCAGGTGCGGCGATCCTTTCAACTCCGGATAATGAGCGGCGAGTTCGGTGACTTCCTTCTGGAGGGCGGTCAGCATGAGGTTGCCCATGGCCTGCCCGCCTTCGGCTGTGATCGACAGGCGCGCCAAATCGATCAGCCGTTCGAGGTCTGCACGGGCCTGTGAGCGCCGGTCACTTGCTTTGATATCCTTCAGTTTCGGAAACAGGGTATACAAACCATGCAGGACGAGAGAGCCTTCGGTCTCGGCGTTTTGAATGATGTTGAGTAAGACGGTGGAAAACTTGTTGGCGGGGATGTAGGATGGTCGGGAGTTGACGCTGGCTTTCTCTTCGGAGAGACTCCGAATCAAGGGGTGATCATAGAAGAAGCCCGCCAGGTCCGCATCATTGAGCATACGCTTGATCGCTTTTTCGAGATCGTTGGCGCGCCATCTCAAAAGATTCGCGATCCATTCCCCCACCTGCATGGTTGCAGTGCTTAAAATCAACCACACAAAAACAAGACCGATTACTACCTCAAAGATCTCCTGAAGATACATAATGACCGCGGGCTAACCGCCCGAATGAAGCTGAGGGCCCTGTTGCTGCCGTGTAAGCCGGATGTACTGCTCGATCATTTCGCGGGGATGGGCAGCGGGACCCATGATCACGAGATATCCCGGCGCCCAGAAGTCCTTTGAAATGTTTTGTTGCCGGATCAGAGGAAAGTCCTCAAAGATCTGACGAGAGGTGTGCTCGCGGACCGAGCGAATGCAGCGGGACGGCGGAGTAGCGGCGGGTACATAAAGAATCCACTGCATGTATTCGGGCCGGATGGAAAGGCTCTCGAGGCGCCACGCAAACGAGAGGCAGATGGTCTTCATCCAGTCATGCAGACTCTCGGCAATGTCACCGATCAGGAGGTGCGAACTAAAACGCGGAATTAGCAAACAGGCATACGAAAGATCATAGGGATGTCGGTCCACCTGCTCCAAGACAACCGCGGAGGCAGGGTCATGATATATCTTCTGCCTTCTTCGTTCGGCAACGGGAGGGCGGCTATCGTTGCGCTTGGTTTCTTTGGCTGATTCTTCTGTGGGTTTGGACAACAGAGGCTGCGTGGAATCGTTGCCTGCATCCCGGACACGCATCAGGAGATCCTGCAGGGAAGATCTTGGATATGGTTTATGCAGCGTATCCATGGTTGGCATTGGAAGTCCCGCTTCACGAATCGGTATCTGATGGTACGTGCAAGTGTAGAGGCAGTGAAACGGAAATCAGCTTCTCGGTAAGTTATTGAACTTGTCTCATAGCCTTTGTCGGTCGAACAAAGCAGCATGTCTAAGGCGGGAGCCAGAATTGTGGTCTGGCGAGCGATCCTTGGCCCATATCCTTGCTCACATCCAAGTGGATAAAGTCCTCGCCGCATTATAACCCAGAATTAATCTTACTCCCATATTTGCGGCCCCGCATCATTCTCGCCGTATATCTAGCGTTAGTTGCGGGGATGGTCAAAAATGAGGCAGTGGAAATGGTCAATTTTGTCATTCCGAAGCGAGGGTGAAAAAAGGCTCCGCTATTTCTAAAGCAACGGTTGGAGCGGGCTATTTTTGGATCTGTGTGAGCAGAACGCGGTAGTCCTGGGCGTTCGGCGGGTCCATCAGGAGGATCTGCGTAATAACCTCTGCGGCTTCCTTGTTCCGGTTGGCCTGCATCAATGATTTGCCGAGCACATCGAGCTGCTCGACTGCTTCTACCGTGCGGCCGGCGCGATGAAGCTGATCTGCGAGAGCGCGCCGATATAGAGAAACCTCTGGATGCTCCTTTACCAGGTCCTGGAGGAAGGGAATGGCGTCGGCCGTGCGATGGTTGCCATCGAGATAGGTAAGGAAGCTTTCCAGCTCGGAGATAGCCTGCTGGTCCTGACCGGTGCGAGCGTAGAGCTCGAGCAGCTGCTTGCGAGCGGCCTGATCGTCAGGGCGGAGGGTGCGAATCTGCTCGTAGACGCGCAGGGCCTGTTTCCAGTCGAGGCGCTGCATATCGATATCGGCCATGCGCTGAAGGAGGTGGACATTCCAGGCGCGGTCCGCATTCGTCTGCTGAACGACGCGGAGGGCGGTGGTATAGGTCTTGCGCGCCATATCCAACTCGGCGAGGCGGTAATAAAGTTCTGCGAGCTCGAGGTATTCGTTGATGGCATCATCGACCTGACCGCGGGCGATCAACTGGTCAATGAGGCGCGTGCGAGCGGAGAAATCCAGGGGTGAGAGCTGAATGATGCGGCGCAGCAACTTGCTGGCCTGGTTTACCTCGCCGCGGACGCCATAGGCGCGAGCGACCACGGAGAACTTGGCAATGGCCTCGGGCTCGCGGCCCTCCTGGATAAGCAACTCGCCCATGAGACTATGGAGCGGCAGGTAGGTGGGAGCATGCTGGACGGCGTCGAAGGCTTCATCCATGGCAGAGCGCAGAGTGCCGAGGCGGGCCAACTGATGAATCTGATTCATGGATTCGATGACGCTGGAGCTTTGGGCCTGGAGCATGACCTCCGCGAGCGGGGCGAGAGTATCGGCGTCCTGGCCGCGGCGGATGTGCTCGCGGGTCTTATGAATCTGATCGCGCCAATCGGGGCGCATCAGCAGTCCGCGTATGTTCTCGCAGAGGCGGCGGTTCAGGTCCTGATCCTTTTGATGCTGCTGGGATTCGAGCAGGGGCTCGTAGAGCTGGCGAATGCTATCGGCCTGGGCTTGGGGAACGGTCATCGAATCTGCGAGCTCCAGGGCCTCGAGGTATTCGACGGCCGCGTCCTTGTATTGTTCCTTCTTATAGACAAGTTCGCCGAGCAGGAGACGGGCGCCGAGCCCATATTCATTGTGCTTAATGGCATGGGCCAGGTTGCGTATTGCGCTTTCGAGACGGTCACCCCTGGCACGGAGATAGCCGAGATCGAAGTAGAGGGCAGGGTGTTTGAAGCCGGCTTCCAGGGCATGCTCGAGCTCCTCGGCGGCGGCCGCATCCTGATTGCGGCTCTGTGCGTCTATGGCCTGCCCGAGATGGAGGACGACCCTGGTCTGCTCAGCCTGCTGCAGGGAGATCTGGCCAGTGCCACGCACGATGGCGGAGAGGCCACGGCGTTCCTGTGCGGCAGGGCTATCGTCGCTGTAATCGAACAGGATCTCTGCGAGCTTGGTCATGGCCTTTTGACGGGCCTCTTCGACAGGGTCGAGGTAGGAGGCGTGATCCTGCGCCGGTTCCTTAAGTTGCCTGACTTGGGACATGGCAATGGGCCCAGTGCCACCTTTAATCCGCAATGGCTTAGGGAGCAATTGACCGGTCTTAAGGAGAGAGAGCGCCTGCCGGGCTTCAGGACTGGCTGGCATAAGCTGAAGGGCCTTACCGACGAGCTGCTGGGCCTGATCGGCTTTGCCGGCGCGCTGCAGAATGCTGGCGACGGCCAAATATTCAGTAACGGCCTGCTGGTTATGGCCGAGGCGTTCATTGACGATGGCAAGGCGCGAATGTGCGAGAGCGTGCTCGGGGCGAAGCATGATGACGCGTCCCCAGTTCTCGACGGCCTTATCGATATCGCGCTGGCTCAGGAACATTTCAGCAGCGCGCATGGCGGCGTCGACGGCAGTGGGGAGGTCGCCCACACGCTCGGAGATCTGACCGACCTTTTCCAAGGCAACCGCGTCGTCTTTGGAGACCGCGGCGACCCGCTTGTAGGTCTGCAGCGCATCTTCGAAATCGCCAAGCTGAAATAAGGCGAGCCCAAGGCTGTTGAGAGCCTTCGGCTCGTCGGGGAATTCCTGGAGAGCCTGCCGGTAAGCAGCGGCGGCTTTTCGCCAATCCTGGTCCCAGGCAGCCGAATGGCCCTCGTTCATCGCTCGTTGGTAGACGTCTTGTCGCTCGGGCATGGTTTAATAATAACCTAAATATGGGCTGCGGAGGAGAGCCGGCTGGCGAGAAGGAGAATCATGGGAGCACGGTCATTTCCCCCCAACTAGGGCCGGAGCGGGCTTCTGTGGAGAGGGGAATATCGAGAGGGTAGGCTTCGGCCATGACCTCTTGTACGAGCCTGGCGGTGCGGGGCAACTCATCCTTCGGAACTTCGAGGACCAATTCATCGTGCACCTGCAGGAGCATGTGAGCATGCAAGCCGGCCTGCTCAAGAGCCGGCGGAATATGCAGCATGGCGATCTTCATAATGTCTGCAGCGGTGCCCTGGATGGGAGCATTGATGGCCTCGCGCTCCTCACGGTTCTTGAGAGCGCCGTTGAGCTTGCTCTGCAGGGCGGGGAAGTAACGGCGGCGGCCGAGCAGCGTTTCGACGTAGCCGTTCTGGGCCGCCTCCTTGCGAATGCCATCGAGGTATTTCTTGACGCCCGGGAACTGGCGGAAATAGGCCTTTACAAACTCCTCCGCTTCGGCAAGGGTGAGCTCAGTGGAACGCGTGAGGCCAAACGGGGACATGCCGTAGATCAAGCCGAAGTTGATGGCCTTGGAATGACGACGCATATCCTTGGTGACCTTATCCAATGGAACACTATAGATGGCGGCAGCGGTGGTGGTGTGAATGTCCTGCCCGGCGCGGAAGGCGGCCAGCATGGCCTCGTCTTTCGCCATGTGTGCGACGATACGCAATTCGATCTGGGAGTAATCGACCGAGAGCAGGACGGAGCCTTTCGGAGCGATGAAGCCATTGCGAATGCGGCGACCTTCCTCGGTGCGGATGGGAATGTTCTGGAGATTGGGATTGGAGGAGGATAGACGCCCGGTCACGGCGCCGGTCTGGCTGTAAGATGTGTGCACGCGGCCGGTGATGGGATCGACCGCGGCAGGAAGCGCCTCGACATAGGTGGACTTGAGCTTGGACAGCTCGCGATGGCGGATGATGAGATCGACCACGAGGTGCTTTCCGCTGAGGGCATCGAGGATATCGGCAGAGGTGGAGAAGTGCCCGCTCTGGGTCTTGCGGCTGCGGTCCGGAGGGTCGAGGCGGAGCTGATTGAAGAGGACGTCTGCAAGCTGCTGGGTGGAGTTGAGGTTGAAGGGCTTGCCGACTGCTTCGAAGACCTCCTTCTCGATCTGGCTCATGCGGGCGTTAAGCTCCTGCGAGAGCTTCTCGAAGAAAGGCAGGTTGAGCAAGACGCCGATCATCTCCATATCTGCGAGACAGGAGACCAGAGGCATCTCGATCTCGTCCATGAGCTTCTGACCGTGGACTTTCTGAAGCTCGGCCTGCAGGATGGGTACGAGGCGGAGGGTGGTCTCGGCATCGGCGGCGGCATAGGATGCGGCAGACTCAATGGCGATCTCGGCCATGCTGAGCTGATGCTTGCCGGTGCCGATGAGCTGCTCGATGTGGGTCATCTCTTCACCCAAACGGGCGAAGGCCATATTCTTGAGGCCGAGATTGCGCGAAGATGGATTGATGAGGAACTCGGCGATCATCGTGTCGAAGGTGATCGGAGAGGGAGCGAGGCCATTGCGGGCGAGGATGATGTAGTCGTACTTGGCGTTATGGGCGACCTTTGGAATGCGGGGATCGGTGAAGGGGCCGCGCAAGGCGGATACCACCTGCTCCACCGGAAGGTTGTCCCCGGCAAGATGGCCGACCGGGATGTAGTAGGCCTCGCCTTCCTGAATGGCAAGCGAGATGCCGACGATGTTGGCCTGCATCTCTTCGGTGGAGGTGGTCTCGGTGTCGAAGGAGATGACCTTTGCAGCGGCGAGGGCCCTGGCGAGGTCGGCGAGCTTCTTCGGGGTATCCACGACGCGGACCGTGATGGTGGGCTCAGGCTGTGCGACATGAACGGGCTGAGCTGCCTCGCGTGCAAAGAGTGAGAGCTGCTCGGTGGGACCGCCGGAGGGTGTACCAACTCCAGGAGCGGAGGATGTATCGTCTTTGCCCGTGAGGCGATGGAGGGTCTTCGTCAGCGTGCGGAACTCAAGGGACTCGAAGAAGGCCTCGATCTGGTCGGGGTCGAAATCGCGGAAGTGGGCGCGGTCGAGGTCGAGCTTAAGGGATAGGTCGGTGCGGATGCGGGCGAGGTCATAACTGAGGTAGGCAGAACTCTTTGCCGGTTTGCAGCTTGCCCTGCCAGCGCTTCTCGACCTGATCGATATTTTGATAGATGGCATCGAGGGTGCCGAATTTTTCGAGGAGGGCAATGGCGGTCTTCTCGCCGACGCCGGGGACGCCGGGGATATTGTCAGACTTATCGCCGACGATGGCCTTGTAATCGACGACCTGATCGGGACGGACGCCGAGCTTGCGAACGACATCCTCGGGGGTGATGTAATTCTGATCGTCACCCGCAAGATAGACGGCCGTGCGGGCGTTGACCAACTGAAGCAGGTCGCGGTCACCGGTGATGATCTTGACGCCGAGTCCATTCTCGGCGGCGAGGCGGGCGACAGAGCCGAGCACGTCGTCGGCCTCGTAGCCTTCCATCTCGAGGCGAGGAATGTTGAAGGCGTCGACGAGCTGGCGGATCCGCTCGATCTGGGGGCGGAGGTCCTCGGGCATCTTGGCGCGTGTGCCCTTGTAGGCGGGGAGGATCTTATCGCGGAAGGTCTTGCCGGTGTCGAAGGCGACGGCGATATACTCGGGCTGCTCCTGTTCGAGGATGCGAAGGAGCTCACGGGCAAAGCCATAGACGCCGGCGGTGGGCTCACCTTTGGAGGTCTGCCAGCGGGTGCTGGCGGCGCCGGCGGTGAGCGCAAAATACATGCGGTAGGCGAGGGCGTGTCCGTCGATGAGGTAGAAGGTTGGTGGCATGGGAGGCTACGATCTTTGATCTGCGGTTTCAGGCAAGTATACAATAATCAGAGAATAGTGAATGGGGAATAGGAGAATGGTTAATGGGTCATGGAGTGCTCCGCGGGCGAAGGTAAATAGGAAAGAGGACGAAGAGAATAGGCGGTAAGCATCGGCGATTGTTCGCCGGTGAAAGTGGCATGATCCCGGGTCTGTGAGTTCTCGCAGACATGCGCAACCCTTGAAGGTCCAAGGGCTTTGGCGGCTTTCCTGCGGTGCGGGATCCCCCCGCTGAAGGGGGGCCTCCGTCCCGCCTCCGGCGGGATCTACGCTGCGGTGCACTCCGACTGCGCTTCGACTTCGCTACGACAAGCCGACGTACGTGGAGCCCTGCCTCAGAACGTGGAAGTCGGCTAAAGCCGACTGGGGAGTGCGCGAGGGCAAGCGGTGTGATGGGAAGAGTTTGGAGGCACCAAAGCGTGGGATCATATAAGTAGGAGATTGCTTCCTTATATCCCCTGACGGACAGGGGATGATGTCCCCTCCCGCTGAAGCGGGATCTCCGCTTCGCTCCGACAAAAGCGGGGATGATATCTTCGAGAAGCCGCATTGCGCGACTTTGTGCGACATTGCGCGATGCGAATTCAAATGAGGTCAATTGGGACCTGCGGGAAGCACCGGCGATACGGGCTTTCCACCTCTCCATTGAAAAATGCCGATTTTGAGGCCTTTTGGAGGTTCAATGGAGGCCATATATGGACATTGGGACGCGGCGCACGGGTAAGCCTGCCATATATGGGGGTCGAAAACAGGCTTTTTACCACCTTGCTCTCTAGAAAAACAATGAGGTTCAATGGCGCTATTGACGTTTGAAGAGCATAGATTAAACACGACCCTCTTGCGAGGGCAGGCGGACACAAAGGGCTCAAAGGGAAGAGCAAGCGCACGTCCGGCAGGGAAAGCACCTGCATCTCCGGCCTTCGGCCTCCGGGGTTCAATGGGAGGGAACAGTGAATAGAGAATGGAGAATAGATCATGGGAAGACGATCGGTGAGAGGCATGGTGTGTTACTGAGAGCGGCGAATAAAGTAAGCGTTCGCTTCGAAGGATGAGATCGCCTGGAGGAAGAACGCCGGCTCTGAGGACAGTCGAGGCGGGCGGCAGAGAGCGGAGAAATTAAACACGACGTACACGAAGGGCTCCAAGGGAGAACGGGGAGAAATGATCGGAAGAGATCCACTGATAGTATATAGAACAGGTGTTCGGGAGTCAATGGCGGAGTTTGTACGCCGGCGTACGCCCTTGTATTAGTACTACAATGTTTCCGGGGAAAGGCAGAAAATAGGGAGGATGGATAACGGATCATGCAGGCGCAGGAGGATTGGCGGCTCCGACAAAAAAACTCCGAGGCCTTCAGGACCTTGGAGTTTGTGTGGGAGTGGCAGTAAGCTCAGCGCCGTTGAGCCCTGGATGATGGGATCTCGATGCCCTGCCGCTGGCGGATCTGCCTGATGTAGTCCTTGACAAGCTGCGGCGGGTGCGGCTGAGTGCCGCCCATGATGAGGTAGCCCGGAGCCCAGAAGTCGCCAGAGGGATTGTCGCGTTTGAGGCGGGGGAAGGAGGCGAACACCTTATCCGAGATCTGCTGGCGCATGACACGCATGAGGTAGCCGGGGGAGGTGGCGGGCGGAACGTTGGCGATCCATTGCAGGTAATCGGGGCGAACCGCAAGATGTTCGAGACGCCAACCAAAAGCGACGCAGATGATGGGCACCCACTCAGAGATCTTGTCGGCCATATCGCCCGTGAGGTAATGAGAAGCCATACGGGGCACGAGCAAGCAGGCGTAGGTGAGGTGATAGACGCCGGCACTAATCGGTTCCATGACGATAGGGCCGGAAATCAGGTCCGAGGGAAGCTCGGGCCGGGCCTGGGGACGAGTCTCGTCCAACTCACCGGGAAGAGGAACGCGGATGGGGGTCTGGGGTCTGACAGGCTTTTGGGGGGCGGGCGTTGCGTCCGAAGTTTCGGCCGGAGCGGGCGTATTGGTTTTAGGCTTGGAAGAGGGCGCGTTGCTGTTCACCGTCTCTCTAAAGCGGAGAGGGGTGGGCGCTTCATGTGAAAAGATGGAAGGGCGTGTTTCGCCGGGATCGGGATGTTCCATGCCAACCGATCTCTGCGGCAGAACGCGTGGGGCCTCCGGGACAGTGCGCGGAGATTCGACCGGGGACTCCTGGGTGGTGACGAAGTGGGCCGCGGCAACCGGAGGCGTGGATGGGGCAGCATCAGCGCGAGGAGAGGCCTTGAGGACGCGCGGGTCCGGGATGGGAATATCCTTCAGGATGTCGGAGATGGAAGGGAGCGGCATCGACTCATCATCGTCTTCCATGTCGCTCATAGGAGGAGCGGCGGCCTCGAGCTCATCTTCGGTGAGGAAGAGCGGTTCTTCGGAGGTATCCTCTTCGGCAAGCGACGTGGCGAGCTGGCCGGCCTGAGAACGAATGGTGCTGAAAGGAGTCTCGGCGTCAAAGACCATGGCGAGCAGCATGCCTTCGCCCAACTCGGTTGCATAGAGCATGTGCTCTGCCCGAGTGGCCTCGAGGCGGACGAAACGCAACAGATCACCGCCTTTGGCGCTGTCCCAATTGCGGGAGAGAGCCCTGGCGATCTCTTGAGCGGCGGCCTGTGAAAGCTGACCGGCGTATGCCCAGACGGCATTCTCGCGAGTGATGAGAGCTGCCTGGGAGGAACTCGCCAAGGTGAGGCGCGTGAGATGCTGGGCCGCCTTGTTTACATCGCTCAGCCATAGCAGGTCACGGGCAGCCGTGCCGCGGGCAGATGACACATTGTTGTCGGCGCCTTCGGCGGGAGAGAGAAGCTGCAGGACCGCGGAAGTCTGGAACGGTTTGCGGATGAGCGTCCAAGGCCGGATGGAATCCAACGCGGGCGGAGTCTCATCGCCGGCCAGGACGAAAAGTTTGATATTGGGAATGATCGTGCGAAGAGATTCGCCAACCTCGGCAACCCAAGCCTCGCCAAGATCGAAATCGAGGAATGCCAGCTTGCAGGACTCTTCGTCTGCGCGGACGATCGCAGCGGCCTTGCTGCTCACGACATGGACGCTATAACTGTCCGTCTCTTCGAGAGACCGGCGGATCAATTCGCCAAAGCCTGGACTGGGTGTGACGACAAGCAACGAGGTCGACATATCTGAACCTAGTGTATCACTGCTAAAACCGCATATCAAGGCAAACAAATGACCGTTTGATTGCAGAGTTGCGGGCGGAAAGAGAAGCATGCAATGGAGAATTCCTAGGCAATCCCTGGCGGACGCAATTTTCCCTATAAAATAAGGCAATAACGCAGCCGGAAGGGAATCGTTAAAATCAATTAAGAAAGGAGCATGACATGACACTTAATTCCATCATTACCTGGATCATCGTGGGTGGGATCGCGGGCTTGCTGGCCGAGTGGCTGATCGGCGGAGTGCATGCCGGATGCATCGGGACAGTCATCATCGGTATTCTTGGGGCTTTCATCGGCGGCTGGGTCTTCGGCCAGCTGGGAATCTCAATCGGCGCGACCGGGCTGGTGAATAACATCATCACGGCATTCGTGGGAGCGGCGGTGCTGTTGATCCTGATCCGGCTCGTGAGGAGGGTATGAAGGGGCGCTGATCGCCCTGGGTGGACGACGGCGGAACGAGTTCGAAGAATAGCACACGGATGAGGCGGATTAACGGAAGTCCGCGGAGTGCTAAGGAAAATGGAAGAATTGCAACAGGTCTGCGGAGGCAGACCTGTTCCAATTCCTGGGAGTACGTCGCACCTTACACTGAGAGCTGGGTCCGTTTAGTGTAGATGGGTGGAGGCCGAAGGTGGATTCCGTTTAATTGAGGTGCGACGTACGGCAATAGGGATCGTACGTCGCACCTTACACTGAGAACTGAGTTCGTTAATCAAGATGGGAGGAGGCTGAGGGCGGATTCCTTTTCGGGATGTGCGACGTAGGGCCGCGGGGCTAAAAATGATTGCGTTACGGGAGGTGCGACGTACGGGCGCGACGGACGAGGGAGATAGGACTATAAAGGGCGCTTGAGAGGGAGGCCGGGTTTGCGAGGGTATTTGGGAGGGGTAGTGGCGAACTTGTCCAGCAGAATGAGGTAGCGATCGTCAACGACGCCCGGGAGGGCAACCGGTATGACCTGGCGCAGTTTTCCGCCCAGAAGGCGAATGGCTTTCTCGGCGGCCTGCGTTTCGGCGGGCCCACTCTCGCCCTTTTGGGCGAGCATGGTGCCGCCGACTTTGACGAGCGGCAGGAGGTATTCGCTGAGAACAGTCATGTTGGCGACGGCGCGCGCCACGGCCCAATCATACTGTTCGCGATGCTGCGGCATGCAGCCGACCTGCTCCGCGCGGCCATGGATGACATCGACGCCGTCCAGGCCAAGCAGGCGGGTGATGTGCTCGCAAAACATGGCTTTCTTGCCGACGGACTCGACGAGGGTGAGCTTCATGCCCGGATAGAGGATCTTGAGGGGCACACCGGGAAAGCCAGCGCCGGTTCCGACGTCAATGATGCGATGCGGGGGATTGGCACCCCAGGCGAGGACGCAGGAGAACGAGTTGAGGAAGTGCTTGGTTCGGATGGATTCGGCGTCGCGCAGGGCCGTGAGGTTGAACTTCTGATTCCAATCCAGAGCTCGCGCTCATAGGTGACAAGGGATGTCAGCTGCCGGCTGGTGAGGTGGATATGGAAGAGCTCTTGCGCGCGCTGGGCGAGTTTGTCCATTTCGGGAGATTATATTCGACAATGAGGAGGAAGGACCTAACCCCCGGCCCCTTCCCAAGCGGGAAGGGGTGCCTGGCAAGATCAAGAAGCATGCAACGAGCGGCGCGACCTTCCGGGCATCCCCAAGTATTGGGATGATATCCCCTAAGTACGGGGACGATGTGCTTCGCAAGATAGCCGGCCGACGAAGTACTTCGCGAGGGAAAGGGGCTTGTATGGGGAGAGGGTGGGTAGATAGATAAAGAGTGGTCGGACTGGCAGTCCGACCTACATGGGAAGGGGTTTGGCCTGAAGAGATGCGTTGGTAATGCGGAACGGTCTGCCTCTACGGGGTGGAAAAGATGTGTGGATGAAGGCGGTGCTGCGCGAACTGACGGAGAGAGGAAGTGAGACTGGGAGGAAGCCGGGAAGATCGATGGAGACTTTGGTGCAGTCAATGGCGGAGGATGGGAAAAGAAAAGGGCAGGCCGGCGATCAGCGCCGGCCTGCCCTTTTTTGAATTGCGATGCTGTAGATACTACTTCTTAGGCTCTTCGACTGGGACCACGGCTCTCGGTCTGCGGGTGCGGCGGAGGAGCCAGCGGAGGATGAGGAAGAGGATGTAGAGCGGGATGCCGACGGTGATGAGAACGGGCAGGATGTAGAGGAAGAAGCGGATCAGGAAGTTAATGAAGGCCTGCCAGAAGTAGATGAGCTGCTGGATGGCGTCATTTGCGACACCGCGAGGCTCCCAGCCGCCGATCTTGATCGGCTTGACGGTCTCTTCTGCAATAATGTTGACGCTGATGGCCGACATTGCAGCGGACTGCTCATAGAACTTGATCTGGCCCTTGAGGACCTCAATGTCGCTCTGGACCTGCTGCAACTGGGCGTACACGTCGAGAACATCCTGGGTCTTGGTGGCGTTCTGCATGATCTTGAGCAACTGCTGCTCGGCGGCCTGCTTGGCAGTGAGGCGGGACTGCAGGTCAACATACTGGTCGGTGACGTCGTTTCCTGAGCGGGTCTCGTTCTGAACGTCGACGGTGTTCTTCTTGATCTGGGCGAGGGCGTCGTCGATCTTGTCCTGCGGCACACGCACGACGATCTGAGCCTGGGGGACCTTGTCACCGTTGCTCGTGTAGGTCTGAGCGACATTGACGGAGACGATGAAGCCGCCCATGGCCTTTGCCATTGCCTGGATCTCATTTACGCGGGCGTTCACGTCGGGGACGACGATGGAGAGATCGGCGTTCTGAATGACCAGGCGATTGGTTGGGGCAGCGGCGCTGTTGTCCACGGCGGGGCCGGCAGCCGAGCCGGCGGCGGACTTGGTGGTATCGCTGAACGGTGAATAGGATTCCTGGGGAGCCGGTGCCGCGCCGGGGGCCAGAGACTGGCGCTCAGGCATGGCCGGGCCTCCGGTGGCAGCGGGAGCCTCGGTGGCGGCGGCGCTGGCGCAGGCAGATAATACGGTGATGGCAACAATGCCAATGAGTACAAGCGAACGTTTCATTTCGTCCTCCTTGAAAGGGTAAGCAGGTTTGATGTGCTTTTCAGACGTAATGCGTGGATAAAAGTTCCGCGGCTCAGAATTAAAGGAAATCACTGAGGGATTAACCAGAGATAAACACAGGCGAACAAAGATTTTGGGAAGATGGTTGTGAAGTACGCCCCCGATCGAGTATATCTAGAAGTGGCGGAGGGTCTGCCGGACGCCAGATGGCGGCGCCACCGGCAGGTGGACGCTTACCAGCCCTCGGCGAGGCGAACGGCGTGCTTTTCGGGGAGGCCAGCCTGGCGGACACGTTCCTGAACGGCGGCGATGTCGTAATTTGCCGCGGCGGGGTTCCCAGGTCTGGCGAGTGCTGTCGTAGATGGCGTAGGCGGCGCGAGGGTCGCGGTCGCGGGGCTGACCGACCGAGCCGGGATTGAGGATCACGCGGGGCTTCAGCGACATGGTCTGGCCGGCTTTGGCGAGCGCCATGGAAACGCGGTCGTTCTTAATGTCCAACTGGAACTGGCTCTGGATGTGGGAATGTCCGACGAAACAATAGGGAGTGGTGAAGTGCTCGAAGTTCAGACGGGCCGAGAGCGTGTTGAGAATATATTCCCAGACAGGATCACGCGGGCTGCCGTGCGCCATAGTGACATCGCCGCGCACGTCTGTGGTGTGGGGGAGGGAGCGCAGGAAATCCATGTTGTCGGCGGTCATCACATTGGATGTCCAGGTAAGCGAACGGCGAGCATCGCCGTTGAAAGCGGTGAATTCCATGCGGCCCAGGATGGCAACGTCATGATTGCCAAGGATGCAGGTGAGGTTCGGCAACTCTCGTATTTGTTCCACGACCATGTTTGGATCGGGACCGTAGCCCACGAGGTCACCGAGGCACCAGGTTTCGTCGGTTGCGCCGGCGTGGTGCAAGACGGCTTCCAAGGCGGTGTAGTTGGCGTGGACGTCGGATATTACGAGAATGCGCATGATCACTCCAGAAGTGCGGCGACGCGCTCGATGATCGCATCGGCGACCTCGGTTTTGCTCATCAACGGAAGAGGCTCACGATCACCATTCCCATGAATGAGCGTGACGCGATTCGTGTCCGCGCCGAAGCCCGCATCCCTGGCGGTGATATCGTTGGCGACGATCAGATCCAATTGCTTGGCTTTCAACTTTTCAGCGGCATTCTCGAGCAAGATCGCGCGACTCGGCGGCGAAGCCCGACGACGAGGCGCGGTCCACGGGCATCGAAGGCCTCGGGGATGATGCCTGCCCTGGACGGTTTGCCAGAAGCACGCTGGCGCTCGTGCCAGGCTGAGGCGAGCGCTTGCGCGCGGCGACCGCTTTGAGAATATCTTCGGTGGCCTCGAGCTCAAGGTGGGGAACGCCATCGCGGGATTTGAGCTTGTCGGCAGAAGTATGCTCCGGACGGAAGTCTGCGACGGCGGCAGCCATGATCAGGACATCGGCGTCCGCGGATTCGCTCGAGGACAGCGTCCAGCATCTCGCGGGCGGTTTGGACATGGACTACCTGGGCGCCAACGGGCGGGGTGAGTCCCTGTGGGAGTGGTGATCAGGATCACTTCGGCTCCGGCGTCGATGGCGGCCTGCGCAAGGGCATAGCCCTGCTTGCCGGAGGAACGGTTGGTGAGGAGCGCGGACGGGATCGAGGGGTTCCTGCGTGCCGCCGGCGGAGATGACGATCTTTTTTGCGGGCTGAGGGCCGGGTGCGGGTTTGGCAGCGAGGGCCCGGTTCGGCCAAGGACGAGGCGGATGTGGCCGATGAGCTCGAGGGGTTCGACGAGGCGGCCTTTGCCGAGAAGCCCGGAGGCGAAGATGGCCTTCGGCGGGGCCGGCGATATAGGCGCCGCGGCGGAGGAGGATATCCAAATTGGCGCGGGTAGCCTGGATGATCCAGCATGCCACCGTCCATGGCGGGGGCGAGGAGCGAGCGGGCATCGAGCTGCGAGAGCGGTAATGGTCAGGAGATTATCGGCTTCCCCGTGCGCCAGCCTGGCGAGGGTATTGGCGGTGCAAGGCGCGATGACGAGGATATCCGCGCTGTGTCCGAGGCCCACATGGAGTACATGGGCCTCCCCGCCCCAGAGATCGGCCTCGGTGAAGGCATGATGGCCGGTGACAGATTGAAGGGTGAGCGGGGTAATGAATTTTTCAGCGGCGGGCGGTAAGGATCACATCCAACTGAGCTCCCATCTGTGAGAGCTGAGAGGCGAGCTCGGCGGCCTTAAAAGCAGCGATCGAACCGGTGATGCCGAGAACGATGCGCTTGCCACTCAGGACTGACATGTCGGTTCATTATACTTCGGTGGAGGAGAGCGAGGACAGGAAAATGGCAGGCAGCATTATACGGCAGATGGTACCGAGGCATGGTTGGCTCAAGCGATGAAGAGGATCACGACGCCGGCGATGGCAAGAAGGGTGCCGGCAATGGGCTGCCAGCCGAGGCGCTCCTTGAAGAGGAAGTGGCTGAAAGGCAACATGAAAATGGGAGCAAGCGAAGTGAGCACGCTGGCTACACCCACTGCGGTGTTCTGGACGGCGAGAAGCGAGAAGCGATACGCCGAGGACCGGTCCGAGGAAGGCAGCGAGCGCGAGCAATTTTATGGACGAAGGATGGGCCCTCAAGGTTTGGATCGTGCTGCCCACCCTCTTTTGCAGAGATGGCGACCAGCCACAGGGCGAGCACGGCTGCGAGCATCCGGATGACATTGCCGCTGATGGGGGAGAAGTTCCCAGACATACCCTGGCGGGAAAAAACCAAGCCGGTGGCTTGCCCGAGGGCGCCCATGACGCCGAAGAAGATGCCCAACGGAGAGAGGAGCGAGAACGCGGCTGCGCGAGCCGGTATGGGATCGGGAGCGGCAGATTGAAGTACGATATCCGGGGCAGAGTTCGGGCGCGCGTCGAGGCGGGTGATTGAATGCCGCGCTCCAGGACGACCCAGAGGATGCCGGAGAGCGTGAGGGCGATGCCGATGATCTGCGCGAGGCGCAATGTCTCACCGAAGAGAAGCCAGGCTTCCAGCACACCAAAGACTGTGGACAGGCTCAGGAGCAGGGTACCGAGCCGGGGGCCGATGGAGACATAGGCCTGAATGAGAAATGCATCGCCGATGGCGAGGCCGATGATGCCGGAGAGAGCAAGCCAGGTCCAACGGAGTCGACCCGGCCTCCAGGGGAAGAGGCTCATGGAACAGGATAAAGTTAAGGAGAAGGAGATATAGAAGCGCGAAGATAACGCGGGTGCGGTTCACAATGACCGAACCGACCTGCGGCGCCGGCCCGAGCGATGACTATGGCATTGGCGGCGAAGAAGAGGGAAGTCAGCAGGCCAGCGATCTCGCCGATGTAGGGCATATCCTATTTGCTGAAGGTGCCCATTAACTCGCCCTGGGCGAGGATATGTCCCTGCATAGCGTTCCGCAACTGATCGGCGCTGACGCCGGAGGTAAGGTCGAGGGTGGTATCGAGCGCGTAGAGTTTGAAAAAGTAGCGATGCACGCCGGACGGCGGGCAAGGACCTGTATAGCCTGGCTGGCCGCCGCCATTCCGTCCCTGCACACCGACTGCAGGCTGACCGCCTTTTGGCGGTACGGCCTCAGGCAAACCGGAGGATGTGGCGGGGATGTTGAAGGTCACCCAATGCACAAACGTGCCGCTGGGCGCGTCCGGGTCTTCGAGAATAAGGGCAAAAGATTTGGCGGCACTGGGGGCGCCGGTCCAGGCAAGAGGAGGAGAAACACTCGCGCCGGTGCAAGCATATTTGGGCGGGATCGGCTGTCCGGATGCGAAGGCGGGGCTACTTATGGAGAGAGTCGATTGGAGCCTCCTGTGGCGATGAGGAAACTGCGGGCGTAGTGGCGCAGGCCGCAAGGCAGCAGGCGACGATAAGGATGATCGTTGTACGCATGAGCGAATGCTTTGGGGACCAGCCGCAGGCAAGTATTACAACGTTTTTGCGAAGTGAATGAGACGCTCGACCTCTTCGTAGCCCATCGCAAGGTGCGCACGGATACTGATGTCATTGTCGAGCCAGGTATCGGAGGCCATTTCGTGAAGGCCCTGGGAGCGTGCCCACTCTTCGGCAGTGCGAACGAGATCATGCCCGAGGCCCTTGCCGCGCAGATCATCATCGATGAACCAGCCCTCGATGTAGCCGACCGGGGCGGTGACACAACCGTCTGCGTATTTGCGGGTGCCGACCTCGATGAAACCGCCGAGGGTGCCGTCGGGCCGCTCCAAGACAAAGACGGGCATCTGCACGTCGGTCAAAACCTGATCCATTTCCTGGAGCAGGTCGTCGGGCTCGACATCGGGCCATAAGAGATGGCGCATGCGGAGCCATTCGGGCTTGTCGGCAGGGGTGGCCTGGCGGATGAGAGCTGGGACGTGTATCAAGGGTCATGGGTGTTTCCTCAGGAGTTTCTGAATGAATAGGGCGGAGATGATTATAGCCAATATCCAGATTAAGACAATGACGGCCGCTCCGACGATCCCGGCGCGCTTATCGGAGAACCCGCTTTCGGCTTGCTGGCGGGCAGCGGCGATCACGTCCGGAGGAATGAGCGCAAGGGCGAGAGCAATGCCGGCGGGAACAATGATCAGGTCGTCGAGGTAGCCGAGGACCGGGATAAAATCGGGGATGAGGTCGATGGGGCTGAGGGCATAGGCAACGACCAGCAAGACGATGGCCCGCGCTACCCAGGGTGTACGCGGGTCGCGGGCAGCCAAGTAGAGGGCATAGGTGTCGGTCTTGAGAGAGCGGGCGCGGGATTTGAGTTGGGACAGCATGGGCGAATCCGTTGGCGGTGGGCAGTTGACAGTAATCAGTGACAGTAGGCAGTTAGCAGTAACCAGTTAGGAGTAACGAGTGAGCGAAAGGTGGTTGGTAACGGATAATAGAGGAAAGATAATTGAGCGACGAACCGGCGAAGCTGTGCACTAACTGCTTGCAGCCTCATTCTCCGCTGCTTTCCAGGGAAAAAGCGCAAAGCGTGAGCCGGTGCCGACCCGGCGGTTAGATGGGGCAAGAAGATCCCTCGAGGCGAAGGCCATAAGTTAATAAGAAGCACTTCCGAAGTCAGAGACTTCGGAAGTGCTTGCTCTTGGAGCTACTTCTTTCGCGCGGGCTTTTTGGCGGGGCGAGACTTGGCGGAGGTCTTCTTTGCGGGGGCGAGGCGCTTCCTTTTCGCACCAGCTTGATCGGGTGCGGACTTCGAGGGGGAACGCTTGGGGGTCTTTTCTGCCGGGGCTTTGCCTGGGGGGGTCACGAAGCGTTCGACGCTCCAACCGAGGGCGAGAGCGGTGACCTCTTCGCCGGGCTTCAACTCAACGACAGCATCACCTCTTGTAGCAGAGCGCTTGCGGACGGCGGCCGCGTCCAGGCGAATCGACTTGGGGGCACCCTTTGTCAGATGGACTGTGGCCATGTAGTTCGGCTTGCCGGCGGCGATGGCGGCCAAAGTGACCTTGCCTGGCAAACTCCAGATGCGCACGCCTTTTCCGTAGCGTCCCTGCTTTGGGAACTCCTTGTCAGCGAGGCGCTTGGCTTTGCCGTCGGAGGCCAGGAGCAGGACCTCGCCCTCGGCAGGGAGGATCTCCATGCCGACCACTTCATCCTTATCATCGAGCTTCATGCCGTTCACGCCGGCAGCGACGAGGCCCATCGGACGCACCTCGTCTTCGCTGAAGCGGATCGCCATGCCTTGAGCTGTGGCAAGCAGAATATCCATGCTCTTGCCGTCGGTGAGGGCCACGGAGTTCAACACATCGCCTTCGTTGACCCGGAGGAGGGTAAAGGTCTGCGATGAGGGGCCGGGTAGATCGGTAATAAGAGTCTTCTTGACCATGCCGAAGCGCGTGGCAGAGACCACGCTCGTCTCGGGGGGATAGTCGGTGCGGCGGGCGGGCAGGGCGAAAACCGCCGCAAGAGAATCCGTATCTGAGAGGGGTGAGATCTTGTAGAACGCGGACCCGGCATGGGAGGGCGAACGGCCGTTGGTTGCGCCACTTTCGACGGGGGTAATTACATGTACGGCCACAGCGGCCGCTTTGCCAAGCTTCGAAACGAAATAGACCGTGTCATTCGTAGATGCCCTGACCAGCCAACGGGGCGCGTCATGACCGGAATGGCGGGGCTGCTTGTCGTCGTGCGTGCGGGAGACGATGCCATCTGCGGTAACGGTGATCCAGACGGCTTGGGCGGGCGGCCGATGGTCGCCGCCAATGGAGGCACCGGCGGCGGACTTGCCGCCTTTCTTGAGGTTGATGATCTGCGTGCGGCGGCGGTCGGCGTAGGCGGCTTTGACACTCAATAACTCTTCCGCAACGACCGTACGCATGCGCTTCGCCGATTTGAGCAGGCTTTCCAAATCCTTGATAAGGCCCGTGACTTCCTTATACTCGGTGTCGATCTTCTTGCGTTCGAGGGCAGCCAGCCGGCGCAATTGCAGGTCGAGGATGGCGTTGGCTTGCAGCTCGCTCAGCTTGAAGCGCTTCATCAGTTTTCCGCGCGCGGTGTCAACGTCGGGAGCGTTGCGGATAATGTTGATGACCTCGTCCAGGTTCTTGAGCGCAATCAGATAGCCTTCGAGGATATGGGCCCGCTGGCGCGCCTTATCGAGATCGAACTCCGCACGGCGCTTGACAACCGTGAACCGGTGATCAATGTAAACGTGCAGCGCCTGCTTAAGCGTGAGGGTACGGGGCTCGCCATCGACGAGGGCCAACAGGTTAATGCCAAACGTGCTCTGCATGGGCGTGCGCTTGTATAACTCACGGAGCACGACCTCGGGGTCGGCGCTCTTGGTGAGCTCGATGACGATGCGCATACCATGCCGATCGGACTCGTCGCGCAGGTCGGAGAGGCCTTCCAGATGGCCGGAGCGGGCCAGCTCGGCGATGCGCTCGATGAGGCTGGATTTGTTGACGGTATAGGGAAGCTCCGTGACGATGATGCGGCTCTTGCCGGATCCCATGGCCTCGGTATGGGCCTGGGCCTGCACGGTGACGCGCCCGCGTCCGGAACCATAGGCGGCCTCGATGCCCTCTTCGCCGGCCTGCTGGATGATGAGACCTCCGGTGGGGAAGTCGGGGCCTTCGATGAACTCCATTAGCTGGTCGACGTCTATGTCGTCCAGCTTTTCCCAATGCTCAAGCATGAAGACCAAGCGCATCCACGACCTCGCCGAGGTTGTGAGGCGGGATGGAGGTGGCCATGCCGACGGCGATGCCGGTGGCGCCGTTCACCAGGAGGTTCGGAATGGCGGCCGGCAAGACACTCGGCTCCATTAGCGTCTCGTCGAAGTTGGGGATGAAATCGACGGTGTTCTTGTTGAGATCGGCCAGAATATCAATGGCCGGCGCGGCCAGGCGGGCCTCGGTATAGCGCATGGCCGCGGGCGGATCGCCGTCGACCGAGCCGAAGTTGCCCTGGCCGTCCACGAGCATGGTGCGCAGGGAGAAATCCTGCGCCATGCGGGCCATGGATTCATACACGGCCGCGTCGCCGTGAGGATGGTACTTGCCGAGCACCTCACCGACAATGCGGGCGGATTTCTTGTAAGCCGTATCCGCGCGAATGCCCATGTCGTACATGGCATAGAGAATACGGCGCTGAACAGGTTTGAGACCGTCGCGGGCATCGGGGAGAGCGCGGGCGACGATGACAGACATGGCGTAGTCGAGATACGCCTGCTGCATTTCACTGTCGATATCGATCTTACGAACAAGACCTAATTCCATGGTTGCTCCAGTTTCTTGAGGATAAAGGGAACTTTTATCAACCGACCAAGCAATCTACGAGACGTACCTTTATCCAACGCGGGTTGAGGGTATATAGGGCCGTCGTTAGCAGATGCAGCGCTCCATGAATTAACGAATTTGCATCACAGGAATGTGAGGCGCATTCAATTCGTGGGCACGCGTAGCGCTGCAATCCTCCCAACGACCCCGCAGTGAATTAATGTTCTATTCGGAGCCTATCTTACGGGCAAAGGGCCGGGGCGTCAAGATGGCGGCAGGGGTGCGGAGGCAGAAGCGGGTAGACGCGAGAGTCGCTGGCAGATGTATTGAAGCTCGAATGGTCGGATAAGTTAAAGGCATGGTCTTTCAAATTGGCAGTTGACATTTTTGGGGAAATCGCTACAATGTAATTAACTCCGTGTAAATAATTATTACATCGTGTAAATAATATGTCACTGCCGGTCCAAGCCTGACCTATGATCAAACAACGCACGATCACAGCGACAGAGATGCGCGGGATCAACCGATCCGCCATTTTGGAAATCATACGACGGGAGAGCCCCATCGCCCGGACGACCATCGCCAAGCGGCTGGACATCAGCCTGCCGACAGTGATGCGCATCGTCGACAAATTGATCGAGGATGGATTTGTAAGGCCGCAAGGGGAAACCGAATGGAGCGGCGGGCGGAGACGACCACTTCTGGAATTCAATTCGCATGGCAACGTAGTGCTGGGCGTCGATATGGGGGGAACGAAGCTATACGGTGCGATCTCTGAAATCAGCGGGCAAATCATAGGCGAGGCCGAGGTCGAGCGAAAAGGGGCAGCCGGGGAGGCCTGTTATCATCTGCTCACGAAGCTGATCGACGACCTGCTGGCGTGCCCTGAACTGCGCGGCCGGCGCGTGCGCGGGATCGGCGTGGGCGCTCCGGGAATTACTCACCATGCGGAAGGAATTGTGAAGTGGGCTTACGCGCTGAGCTGGAAGGACTTTCCACTGAAGGCCCGGCTGAACGAGCGCTACAAGCTGCCAATAACGGTGGATAACGATGTCAACCTGGCGGCACTCGGGGAGCTGTGGTTTGGCGTGGGGCAGGACGCGCAGAACATGGTGCTCATCACGCTGGGCGCGGGGATCGGCGCGGGCATCATCATCGACGGCACGCTTTACCGGGGGTCCAGCGAAGCATCCGGCGAAATTGGACATATGATCCCGGGCCGCGAGTTCCTGGGGAAAACCTACGTGGATTTCGGCGTGCTGGAAAGCGTGGCCTCGGCAACGGGGATGGTCAAGAAAATCCCGAAAAATGCGGCAGGCGGGGGTATTCAATCCATTGAAGAAGTCTTCGATGCGGCGCGGCAGGGCCAAAAGTGGGCACGCAACATCATCGATGAAGCGGTCGATTACCTGGCAATTGCCATTGCAAACCTGACCGTGCTGTTCGATCCGGAACTGATCGTGCTGGGCGGGGCACTGACCCCTTATGCGGGAGACCTGGCGGAGGCCATTTCGAAGCGCATGCAGGGCACGATCCCGGTGCTGCCGAGGCTGGAGATCTCGAACCTGGGGCTGAGGGCGGCCGTGATGGGGGCCATCGTAACGGTGCTGCATAACACGTCGAATTTCTATGTGGTGCATAAGTTGTCTTGAGGTGTCGATCTTTCCAATTTCGCCCAGCGGGTCGTAGAGCGAATAGGCCCCGTGGGCAACTGTTAGAGGAGCAAATGTAGAAGCCGGACCGCGAAGGAGGTGGCAGACAGGAACAGTGGCAAGTATGTTGTCGATGAAGTCGATGGCTTTCACACATTAAGAAGGAGAAGCAACCATGCGTTTCACGTATAAGATCAGCTTGTTCGTCCTGACACTGCTATTCGTGGTTGGAAGCGTGGGCTGCGCGCCCAAGCCCGCTGCCGGCCCGGTTACCATCCACATCCTAACCATGGATCAGGCCGGATTGAAACCCGCCGAGATCGATCAGATCGCGCGCGACTTCGAGGCCAAGAATCCGGACATCAAAGTGTCGATGGAGTATGTGGGCTACGATAACGTTCACGACAAGATCGTCACCGGCATGGCTGCCAACCCGCCGGGATACGATGCCGCGATGCTGGACGTCATCTGGCCCGATGAGTTCATTAAGTCCAAGTATCTGCTGGATGTGACCAGCCGCGTTACACCCGAAATGAAGGCCGGCATGTTCCCGGCGGCCTGGAACGGCGTGACCCGCAACGGCAAGATCTATGGCATGCCGTGGCTGATGGACGTGAAGTACTTCATGTACAACAAGGATATGCTTCAGAAGGCAGGCATCAGCGCGCCGCCCACCACGTGGGAGGAAATGGCCGACCAGGCGAAGATCATCAAGGATAAGGGCATCGCCGAATTCCCGGTCATCTGGTCGTGGAATCAGAAGGAAGGCGTTGTCTGCGACTTTACCGCGCTGCTATTCGGCAATGGCGGAGCATTCCTGGATGCGAGCGGCAAGCCTGTATTCAACGATGACAAGGGCGTTCAGGTCCTGACCTGGATGAAGAAAACCATCGATGATGGCCTGACCAATCCGAGCTCGGTGGCTTCAGACGAGAACGCAGTCGAGGCCGATTTCCTGGCGGGGAAGAGCGCATTCGCGGTCAACTGGCTGTTCCAGTACAGCAATTCCAATGACGCGTCCAAGTCCCAGATCGTGGGACAGGCGGCCTTCGCGCCGATGCCGGTATTCAAGGCAGGTGCGGCGGCAGGCATCAAGGGTGCGAGCGTGGACGGTTCGAGCGCCTTTGCAATCATGGCAACCACGCCTTATGCGGACCAGACATGGAAATTCCTGTCATACCTGGCGAGCAATGAGGTGCAGACCAAGTATTCAGCAGAGATGCTACCGGTCTGGCAGACTGACTTCCAAGGCGATGCGTTGAAGACATTGGAAGGCGCCACGCCGGCGAACCCTGTGACAGTGCCGGCATTCCTGGCCCAATTCCCCTATGCCAATGAGCGGCCGACGGTGGCTTATTACAATGAGGGTTCTGCGGCGCTGCAACTTGCCATCCAGGAAGCACTGACGGGCGTAAAATCCCCGAAGGATGCATTGGATGCGGCAGCGGCCAAGTGGGTGGAGCTTGCCAAGTAAGGTGGCGTGACGATTAGTTTGTAGTGAGGTCTTTGTCCCAGGCCTATTCGGCCTGGGACAAAGACAATACCGAAAATGAAATATCGAAGGGGGAGAACGCCCTTCGATATTTCATTTTCGGAGAACCGCCAACTATGGCGCTGGGGAAACCATTTCGGAGAGCTGTCAACCATGGTGGCAGGGAAAGCGTTTCGGAGAACTGTCAACTATACCGCAAGGAAAACCGTTTCGGAGAACCGTCAACTATGGCGCCAGGGAAACTGTTTCTGAGAACTGTCAACTATGGCGCTGGGAAAACTGTTTCGGAGAGCCGCCAACCAGGGCGGCAGGGAAACCGTTTCGGAGAACTGTTAACCATGGTGCCAGGAAAACCGTTCGCTCCCAATGTGCCACTGGCCTTGCGAAGGGTGAAAGTGCCCGTCGATACCTGTTTTTCGGATATGCTTCAAACCATGCCGCTAAATACTTGCCTGGCCAGTAGGGAAGCTCCGCGGCTCTTGCTACGAAGAACGGTTCTGTCGATATTTGCTTCTTAGGCATCCTTCAAACTATGGCGCTAGAACTCACCCTCGGTTTCAAAAGCTCCACTCTCCTTGCGGCGACAGGATGCGCGCACGGCATGGCTGTTGCTGGCGCCAAGCATCCTGGTCATTCTCGGCATAACACTTTGGCCGGTGATCTCCACGCTGATCCTGAGCTTCTTCAATGCGCCGACGGGAATCCACCAGACGCGGACGTTCGTGGGGCTTGCGAACTACATTGGCATGCTCACAGACCAGACGTTCTGGGAGACCATCTGGCGGACGCTATACTTTACGGTTGTCTCGGTTGGCCTGGAACTGACGCTGGGATTGGGAATCGCGCAACTGATCCACTCGAAGCCGTGGGGATGGCAATTCCTGCGGCTCAGCCTGATCATTCCGTGGGCCGTGCCGACGATCGTCAATGGGGCGATGTGGCGCTGGATCTACAGCGCCGACTTCGGCGCGTTGAACGGTCTGCTGATGCAATTTGGGTTGATCCAACATTACATCCCATGGCTGACGTTCCCCAACATGGCGATGAATCTCGTGATCGTAGCGGATGTCTGGCATACGATGCCATTCGTGGCATTAGTGCTGCAGGCGGCACTGGCGACACTGCCGGCCGAAATGGAAGAGGCGGCGGCGGTGGATGGGGCGAATGCGTGGCAGCGCTTCTGGCAGATCCGGGTGCCGATGCTGCGGCCAGCGATCCTGGTGGCGTTGATCGTGCGAACGGTGGATGCGTTCCGCGTGTTCGATATCGTCTACATCATCACGGCGGGCGGGCCGGCTTACAAGACGCTCACCATCACCTACCTGACCTATTTGAACTCATTCACTTTTGGAAAGCAGGGGACCGGAGCGGCGTTATCGTTCCTCATCTCGGCGGTGACGATCATCATGGCGCTGGTCTACATCCGCATCCTGTACCGGCCCGAGGAGAGCTGAGCATGTCATCCCGCAAGATTCCCACAAAAGCTGCTGCTGTTCCTCGCAACCCTGCCGGTGTTGTTCTTCATTTTCTTCCCGATCCTGTGGCTGTTCAGCGCGAGCCTCTCCACGCAGGTGGAACTGTTCACCGTACCCCCGCACTGGATCCCGCTGCACCCGACCTTTCAGAACTATATCGATATCTTCTTCCCCAGCCAGGCGGCATCATCCGTGCCGCGGACGTTTGCGGTGGCGCTGTTGAACTCCATGAAGATCGCCTCGGCGGTAACGATCATTTGCATCTTTATCGGCAGCCTGGCGGCGTATGCGCTGGTGCGGATCCCGTTCGGCTTTAACCGGTCCATTCAACTGGGGCTGATCGCGACGCGCATGATCCCAGAAGTGTCACTGATCCTGCCACTCTTCATCATCGCTTCGAGCCTGCAGCTTATCAACAAGCCGATCGTGCTGATCCTGACGTATATGAGCTTTGCCCTGCCTTATGCGATCTGGCTCATGGCAGCATATTTCCAGACGGTGCCGGTGGAACTGGAGGATGCAGCGCGGCTGGATGGCTGCTCGCGGCTGGGAATCCTGTTCCGCGTAGTAATGCCGATCTCGGTGCCGGGGCTGGTATCCACGGCAATGTTCGTATTCCTGCTGGCGTGGGACGAGTTCTTCTACGCGCTGATCTTCACCAGCACGCTGGCGGCGAAGACAGTGCCTGTGGCGATCGCCGAGTTCATCGGGCGGTACGTGGTGAACGTCAACGGCATGATGGCAGGCGGCATCCTGGCGGCGATACCGCCCGTGGTGGTGGCCTTGATCTTCCAGCGCTACATCGTGAGCGGGATGACGGCAGGTGCGGTCAAAGGATAAAAGAGGCGCGGCTATCTGCGGACTGTTTCCGCGGCTTTCACATTAATTCCCCAACTGACAACACGAGTCGGCTTAATGCGAATCATCTCCTCATCGAAGCCGGGGCGAACCGTGCCCCCGCCGGTGAGAAGCTCCTCGGCTTCGCCGCGGACTTCCACGCCGCGCACTTTCCAAGGCTTGTAAGAGGCGATATCGTCAATGACGATGGCGACTTTGGAATTGTGCTGTATGTCGCGCCACTTCTTGCGCCTGGCGAAGCCTCCGTGTCCGCTGACGTCGATGGTGCCGGTATCGGGGTTGTAGCGAAACGAGACTGGCACGACGTGGGGCTGGTGATCGGGGCCGAGAGTGGCGATGCGGGCCAGTCTTTGACCCTGCAGATAGGAGATCTCATCGGGGGTAAAGGAACTCTTGTTCCTGGGTAATTTTGCCGGCATAGCTGATCCTTTCAAACGATCGAAGCGCGCATGGGCGGTGCGGCATATGTCGCGCCTGAGTGCCTGCAAGGCGAGAATTTTGAATACAAAAAGCGCATTCCCCTTACTTCGATACGCGGGAACGCGCTTTATAGTTTAGTGTGGCGGCGGCTAAGAAGCCGCCTTTTTGAGCGGCGGGCAAAGGGCCGCGCTACGGCAGGGTAGGGCGTACGCGGTACCGCGCTCTATAATACTTAACGAGCGAGGCGCTACTTTGCTACCATCCCGGCCGCGGCGGCCTGTCCGATCTCTTCCTGTTTCTTGAACTGGCTCATATAGAGGTTGTAATAGAAGCCCTGTTTGTCCATCAGCTCCGCATGACGGCCGCGTTCGATGATCTGGCCATCATCCAGAACCAGGATCTGGTCGGCGTTGACAATCGTTGAAAGCCGGTGGGCGATGACGATGGATGTGCGGCCCTCGAGCAACTGGTCAAAAGCCTTTTGGATGAGGCGCTCGGTGCGGGTGTCGACCGAGGAAGTCGCTTCATCGAGGATGAGGATGCGCGGGTCGGCCAGAGCGGCGCGGGCGATGGACAGCAACTGCCGCTGTCCCTGAGAGAGACCCGAACCGCGCTCGCCCAGGACAGTCTGATACTTGTCGGGCAGGCGCTCGATGAAGGTGTCGGCGTTGGCGAGCCGGATGGCAGCCATGACCTCTTCATCGGTGGCGGCGGGCCGGCCGAAGCGCACGTTCTCCATGACCGTGGTACTAAAGAGGAATGTGTCCTGCAGGACGATACCGATCTGGCGGCGTATGGACTGTGCAGTCACATCGCGTACGTCGACGCCGTCGATCTTGACGGAGCCTGCGGTGACATCGTAGAAGCGGGGGAGCAGGTTGATGATAGTGGTCTTACCTGCGCCGGTGGGCCCAACGATGGCGATGGTCTGGCCGGGCTGGGCGGAAAAGGTTACATCCTTCAGAACGGGCACGCCGTCTTCATATTGATGGGAGACATGATCGAAGTCCACTTTGCCGACGATCTGCGGCAGGTCGCGCGCGCCGGGCTTATCCTTGACGCCAGGGACCTCGTCCAGCAGGCCGAAGATACGTTCGGCACCGGCGAGGGCATTCTGGACATTGGTCCACAGGATCGCGATCTGCTGAATGGGCTGGTTGAAGCGCTGGACATAGGCGAGGAAGGTTACGACCAAACCGAAGGTAACGGTGGTGCCGAGCAGCGTCTGGCCTTTGAGCATATACCAGCCGCCGACGCCGGTGACGATGGCAAGCGCAACATAGCCGAGCGCTTCGAGAGCCGGGGAGAGCGCAGATGTGAACGAGACGGCGCGAACGTTGGCGTCACGGTTGGCCGCGTTGACCTCCTTGAACTGCTCAATGTTCTCATCGGCGCGGTTGAAGGCCTGCACCTCCCGCACGGCAGAGATGCCCTCCTGCAACTCGGCATTCACGTTGCCGATCTCCTTGCGGCTCGTGCGGAATGCCTTGCGTGCCTGGGACGAAAAGTAGATGGTGGCAAGGAACATCAGCGGAGCAACGGCAAGCGAGAGCAGGGCGAAAGGCACACTGCTGGAGAACATGTTATAGGCCACCCAGACCAGCAAGAGCACGCCGCTAAAGACATTGACGAGCGCGAAGGAGATGGCCTGTTCGATGGCGCTCGTGTCATTCGTGATGCGGCTCATGAGGTCGCCGGCTTCGTTCTCGGCGTAGTAACTCATGGAGAGCTGGTGAAGCCGTTCGAACACGTCCAGCCGCAATTCGCGGAGCACATGCTGGCCCGACCAGGACATGGCGTAGAAGGTCATGCCCGTGAGCAGCGAGCCGAGCACAAAAAGCGCGAGGACGATAAGGATCAGTCTGCCGAGGCCGGCGATGCGTTGATCGGGGGTCATTGATGCAAGAGCCGGAGATGTGAAACCGCCGAGATGATAGGCGCCGGAGATGATCCGCTCCGTACCACTGAGAGTGGCAGGATCCTGAACGAGCCAACAACTGGCTTCGGAATTCTGAGCCTGGGTTGCAGAGCCGGCAAACGACGAGCCGAGCGGACTGCTGGCGCCGAGCGGAACGAGGAAACAGTCCGTGGCCTGGCCTGTCATTTGAGGGGTGGTCACCTGGGTCCATGTTGCGATGGCAACGAATAGGACTGCCAGAACAACCATGGGCCAGAAGCGTCCGAAGTAGCTGCCCAGGCGGCCGAGAGTATTTTGGACGCTGCGCGCCTTGCGCGCGTCCTGTTCGAGCATGCGGGTTGGTCCACCAAACATCATAGGTTAGTTCTCCGGAAGCGCATGACCATGTTCCTGCTCATACGCGAGTATTTGAGAGTTATAGATCTCGGCATAGATGGGCTCGTTCTCCATGAGATCGGCATGCTTGCCCTGCGCCACGACCTCGCCCTTATCCAGCACCAGGATCTTATCGGCGCTCATGACGGTGCTAATGCGCTGAGCAATCACGAATGAAGTACGTCCCTCCATCAACCGGTCGAGGGCACCCTGGATCAGGGATTCCGTAGTCAGGTCCACGCTGGAAGTGGAGTCATCGAGGATCAAGATGCGCGGGTCGAGGAGAAGCGCGCGAGCGATGGCGATGCGCTGCTTCTGTCCGCCGCTGAGGGTGGTGCCGCGCTCGCCGACGTGCGTGGTGTAGTTCTCGGGGAACGACATGATGAAGTCGTGGGCCTGAGCGGCCTTGGCGGCGGCTATGACATCCGCGTCGCTGGCGTCGGAGCGCCCGAAGGCGATATTGTCACGGATGGTGCCGCTGAAAAGCGTGGTTTCCTGGAGGACGATGCCGATCTGCCGACGGAGGGAATCGAGCTTGATGTCGCGAAGGTCGTGACCATCGATCGTAATGCGGCCCTGCGTTGGGTCGTAGAAGCGGGGCAGGAGATTGATGATGGTGCTCTTGCCAGAGCCGGTGGCTCCGAGCAAAGCGATCCGCTCACCAGGAAGAGCTTCGAAGGTGACATCCTTCAAGACTGGCTGCCCGCCACCAAAATAGCGGAAGGTGACATTCTCGAACTTCACGTCACCTTTGACGGAGGGAAGTGCGATGGCATCAGGCTTCTCGACGATATCTGACTTGGTATCGAGAATCTCGAAGATGCGATCAGCGGAGGCGGCAGCCTGCCCGAACTGGGTGATGATGAAGCCAAGCTGCGCAATGGGGAAAAAGAGGTAGATAAGATAAAGTGAGAACTCCTGCCATTCGCCGAGGGTCAGCGCGCCGGTGATAATCTGGCGGCCACCGACGTAAAGTATGGCGGCCTGGCCCAGATTGGCGATGAGGAAGATCACGGGGAACAGGAAGGTAAATAACCTGGCAACGGAGATGGCCTGCTCCATCAGATTGTCGGCGGCAGAGTGAAAGCGCGCCTGCTGCTGTGGCTCACGGGTGAAGGCTTTGATCACCTTGATGCCGGCCAGATTTTCCTGGAGGACCGTGTTCAGCGTGGAAAGCTTGATCTGCACTTTCCTGAACATCGGCTGTGCGGCAGAGCTGAAGATGATGAACATGACCAGCGCAATCGGGAGGATCGGCATGGCGGTCCAGGCGAGGCTGACGCTGGTAGTGAAGAGGATGATGATCGTGCCGACCAGCAGGATGATCGCGCCGACCAGTTGCAGCAAGCCCTGACCAATGAAGAGACGCACCTTTTCGATGTCGTCGGTGGCGCGCACCATTAACTGCCCGGTCTGATTCTTGTCGTGATAGGAGAAGGACAGTCCCTGGATCTTGGCATACAAATCATTTCGCAGGTCATAGGCGACGGCCTGGGAATTTTTCTCGGCCCAAAAGGTCTGCAGGAAGGCAAAGACGCCGCGGATGGCGGCAAAGATGATAATAGCAGCGACGGCCCACAGCAATGATTGAGGAGCAGCGGACTTATTCGTGGAAAGTTGAGCGACAAGCTGAGACTGCGTCCAGGTAGCGGGGTAGTGGAGGGCAGCCAGGATCTTGGGTAAGGCCGCACCGACAAATTGCGGCGGGATCTTGTTGAGGGCCTGAAGAACCTGGTCTGCAACGTAACCACTGGTCACGGCGTCGAGGATCCGGCGGATCATCGTCGGGACTGCCAACTGCGCGAGGGTGGCGATCACCAGGAATAGGTAAGGCAAAGCGGCCTGCTGGCGGTAATTGGTAAGGTACTTGATGGCTCGTCCGACGGAGCCGGACCGGGATTGCGGGGCTTGCCTGTGCGGGGGATAGATCTGGAGGCGGATGCTTGCATGGATGTCCTTTCGAGGGGAAATGAGAATAGTGAATAGAGAATAGAGAATAGAGAATAGTTCTTGGTTATTGAATGTTGGGCATTCAGGCTTGTCGGTTAAGATTGATTCGCTAGCGACGCACCGGACTATAGACGATGCTTGTGAACTGAATGTGAAGCGAGTGATGATATTTGTGCAAGCCTATTTGGCAGCGTCGAGCTTGCGGGCGGCTTCGGTGAGGATGGTGAGGGCCTCGGCGACCTTCTCCTGATCCTTTGGGTCCAGCGCCTGGGCGAGCTTGTCGGCCCAGAGGTAGCGAGCGGAGAAGCCGCTTTCGACAAGGGCCTTTCCCTTATCGGAGAGCTGGATCTGCTTGGCGCGGCGGTCGCGGGGGTCTTCGGTGCGACCGATGAGGCCGGCCTGGACGAGGTTATCGACGTGCTGACTGGCGGCTGCGTTACTGATCTCGAAGCGGTCACTGATGTCAGAAATGCCGCAGTAGCCGCGATAGTAGAGTTGCATCAGGATGCTGAACTGAGGCATGGACAAGCCAGTGGCCTTGGCATGGTGCGACCAGCCGCGCATAGAGTGGTGGGCGGAGATATCCATCCAGGAATGAAGGGCTTGGGGAAATTGGACTGCTTTGCGCATAGTTAAGCCTTCTTGTTAGTTAAGCAGGCTTAACTTTATTCGCGAGTGCAATCTTTGTCAAGAAAATGTATATAAGAATTCGGTTAGAAAGATTTGGATGCTCGCTTCGCAGTAGAAAATGCCGGGGGGCATAAGACAGATTTCAGATAGAGGAACAGGTGCCCGGTAAAGGGTAAAAGGACCCGTTCCTAGAGGGTCATCAGCACGATGGCGATGAGTGCGGCGGCTATGCCCATCCATTGCGTGCGCGATAGGCGCTCTCGGAGAAATACCCAGGCTAATACCACGGTCGATCCCGGATACAAGGGAGCTGAGCACGGAAGCGATATCGAGCCGGCCTGCCTGCCCGGCGAGGACGAAGAACAGATTGCCGCCAATATCGAGCAGGCCGTTAAGCACGATGAGGCTGGTGGCGCTACGATCGAGCCTCCAGGAGGTGCGGGTCAGAGTCATATAGAAGGCGATGATCAGGATGCCGCCGAGGCGGGAGGAGACCATTGGCCAAAATGTGGCGTTGCGAGTGGCGCTATGCATCAGCACAAAATACAGGCCGAAGCCAACACCAGCGAGCAAGGGCAGCCTCAGGTCGTTGAGATGCTTCAGCAAGTCCGGGATTCCATCCTGACTCTGAGATATCAGCCATACAGCCGCGAGGGCGAAGACAAAGCCCACGAAGATCAATAAACCCGGATAACCTTCCATAAACGAGCCTACAACGACCGGCACAACTGCCGCCAACAGGGCGGAGACCGGCGTAGCGATGCTCATCAGGCCTTTGGTCATGGAATGATAGAGCAGGAGCAAACCGCTGGTGCCGAGCGCTCCCGCAAGCATTGCGAGCAACCAAACCGAAAAATCCGGAATGGGCTGCCAGACGACGATGGCAGCGGCAAATATCACAGCGATACCAAGCAATTCACCATAGAAAACCGCTCGATAGGCGCCCGTCTTGCGGCTGGCGAGTCCGCCCGTGAAGTCGGCCGCGCCCCACAGCGATGGCGGAGGTAAGTCCCAGGATTATGGCAGTCAAATCAGCCCCACTTTGGGAGTTGCGAAAGCAGGATGCGATCGCGGAGTCGATCTGGGAGCCAGCGAAGAAGCGCGGCGAGGGCGCCATCTGTGCCAATGGGGTAGCGCGTCTTTGGGTGAGAGGCGGTGAGAGCGTGAGCGACAGCGTCCGCGACCGCAGCTGTGGAGATGCCGTGCGGGACATAATGCGGCTCCATCTCCCGAATGGCTTTGCCGTATAACTCCAGGCCATGCGGAGAGCCGTCCTTGATCAAGTTGCGGAGGACGTCGCCGCCTTTGTCCCAGATAGGCGTGTCGATAGCACCCGGCTCGATTAGAGCGACGTGCATGTGCCAGGGATGAAGCTCGACTCTCAGCGAATCAGACAGAGCCTCGAGGGCGAACTTGCTGGCTGAGTAGGGGCTCACAAACGGCGTCGCAACCATGCCGCTGTTGGAGCTCATGTTCACGATGCGACCCTGGGCAGAGCGCAAGAGCGGCAGGAAAGCCTGCGTAACGGCAATCACGCCGAAGAAGTTGACGTCGAACAGGCGGCGGACTTCATCGAGTGCGAGAAATTCCACGGGCCCACCATAGGGAATGCCAGCGTTGTTGACCAGGCCAGAGAGGCCGCTGGCTCCAACGGCATCCTTTACGAGGCGGGCGGCCTGTTCGATAGAGGCTGAATCAGTCACGTCCAGGAAGATGGGGAACAACCGCTCGGAAGCCTCGGCGCGAAGCGAGGCTGCATCAGTCTCCTTGCGGACGCCGGCGAATACCTGCCAGCCGAGTCGCTGCATCTGGAGGGCGCAGGCGCGGCCGATGCCGGTGGAAGCGCCGGTAATCACTACTGATCTGTTCGTGTCTGAATTCTTCATCTACTTGCTCGAAGCCTCTAGCTCTCAACTGACAATTGCACCCACATCGGACGGTGATCTGAAAGATAATATCTCATGTAGGCTTTGAAGTTCGCTGCATTTGCGCCGCCCTGCCAGAGATCGGGAAAGAGGCAGGTATCGAAGTCAAAGACGCCTTTCAAGCCGGTGAAGCATTGGGCCGTCATACCGGGCATGAAGGCAATCTGATCATAGTTCGAGTCGTTAACAATGCTCGATGCGATCTGGGTTGAATGATCAGGAACCTCCAGTCCCAGTTTCGTGAGGGCATCGAAGACCGGGTCTCCAGGCTCGCTCTTCGGCATGTTGAAATCGCCCAAGGCAACGAGTTCGCGTGTAAAGGAGAAGGGGCTCTTGCGGCGCGCGTCGGCCCACTTCGCTACCGCAAAAGTTTCCAGGATACGTCGGCCAATCGAATTCGATTTCTTCTCGCCATAATACAAATGAGCCGTGACAAAGGTGATCGAAGATGCCCCGGTTTTGAAGGCGGCCAGATAAGGTGTCCGGTCAAAACCATTGAACAACTCTTTGACGCCCGGCAGCTTAATACGCCCGTACTGAGCCGGGGGGAATGCGATCTCGCCGACCTCTTCCAGTAACTGGAACCTGTTCGAATCATATAGATAGGCGAGCCTTTCATTGTTTCCAGCCGCATCTGACATCAACAACCGCGTTGCAGGATCCAGTTTGCGTTGAATGTCCTCCAGGTCCGCAAAGTTCTCACGACATTCCTGAATGGCGACGATGTCAAACCAGCTCAGGATCGCGGCGATCAGGGCCTTATCCTGATCCCGCCGGAGTTGTGCGCCCAGATTGGCAAGATTCCACGTACCGACGAGAATCTTCTTACCCACCCGTTCAGGGATCGCTCGTTTCGCCTTGTGATCGCGGAGGCGTTGGATCTCCGCATCGACGTTATATTCGAAAGGGAACTTAGGTTTTGGAAATACAGGCATGATATTCTCCTCCGCATCCGACACTTACCAGTGAAATAGGCCTTCCCTTACAGGCATCTGTCCGCGTATCCTGTGGAACTCACTGCATCGGCCCTTGCGCAATTGCTCTAGACTTTTCCTGCCGCCCTGGCGCGGTCCAATACTTTTTGGGCGTTCTTGAGCAATGGACGGTCGATCATCTTGCCATCCAGTGCATACGCTCCGGCGCCTTTGGCCTGGCTGGCTTCGAAGGTTTCCACGATGCGCTTTGCGTGGCCAATTGAGGCGTCGTCGGGCGTAAAGGCTGTCCTGCACGGGGCCGACCTGGGCGGGATGAATGATCTGCTTGCCGGTAAAGCCCAGGCGCGCGCCGAACTCGGACTCGAGACGCAGGGACTCCAGATCCTTGAAGTCGATGGTGACGATGTCAATGGCCTGCAGGCCGTATGCAGCGGCGGCGACAACCGTAGCCTCCCGGGCATAAAGCAATTCGACGGCCTCTCTGGTGCGGGTGGCGCTGACAGAAGCCGCGAAGTCTTCTCCGCCGAAGATGAGGGCGTCGAGCCGGGGATGCGAAGCGATCTCCTTGAGGTTGAGGATGCCCCTGGCGGTCTCCACGTCAACCAGGAGACGGATGGAGCCGACCGGCCAGCCGTGCTTGAGTTCAGCAGCCTCGAGGATGTCGCTGGCCCATTGGATCTGCGCAAGCTCTTCCATCTTGGGGATCACGATGCCATCGGGGCGATAAGGGAGAACGGCCTGAATATCTTCCTTCTCGAGCCCGGAGCCGACGGCGTTGATGCGCGCAAGCTTTTCGGAACTGCCAAAGTCCAGCTCCTGCAGAGCAGCAGCTATCGTGCTGCGGGCCTGGGCCTTCTGATTGACGGCGACGCCGTCTTCCATATCCATACAGATACAATCCACGCCGAGCGTGAGGGCTTTTTCTATCTTATGGCGGTCATCGCCAGGCATGTAGAGCAGCGCGCGTCGTGAATGCATGATCTCCTCCGTCCCTGCGGTGCAAGGTTAGAACGTTCAGTTCTTTGGGCGCTTTAGAAACATGGCGGTTCTTTCGAGCTCGATCACTATTGTACCGTCTGATTTCCTGCCCTGGTGCTTGAGCCGGACAATTCCGACCTCAGGCCGTGACTTACTTTCACGCTTCTCCAGAACCTCCGTCGTGGCATAGATAGTGTCGCCGTGGAAGACGGGATGGGGACTGACCACACGGTCATAGCCGAGCGTGGCAACAATGGTGCCTTCGGTAAGCTCGGGGACGCTCAGTCCGACCACCAAACCCAGGATAAAAATGCCGTTCACGATGCGGTGACCGAATTCTGTCCGGGAAGCAAAGTCCTCATTGAGATGGAGAGGCTGGGTGTTCATGGTGAGGGCGGAAAAGAGGACATTGTCCATTTCAGTGACGGTGCGGCCAAGGGCATGGTTGAAGCGTTGACCGACTTCCAGTTCTTCGAAGTATTTGCCGGACATGGGAGGCTCCGTTTCGGATCTATGGTTTGAGATCGGGGAGGGGGAGAGGAAGCTGGATCATAGTTAATGGAGAATGGTTAATGGATCATGCTCAGTGGATTATGGAGGACTGACGAATGACGGGAGGATGTCAGGGAAGTCAGGCGCGATGCAGATTTATGAGGATCTGGTCACGGCTCACAGTCTGGCCGACAGCGACGTTGACCGATAGAACCTGCCCGTTGAAAGGAGCCTGGATGCGGATCTCCATCTTCATAGCCTCAAGGATAAGCAGCACCTGGCCTTTCGAGACTGTATCTCCCGCACTGACATTGACGGTGCGAATCTGGCCGGGCATGGGGGCGGGTAATTCGGAAGAGCTCTCATGAGCGGCGGCCATTCGGCCAGAAGTGATGGATTTGCCAAGAAGGAATGTTCTACCGTTGATCGTCACCCAACGGCTTTGCCCATCGGCGCTGACGTACGCGGCGTACTGGCGACCATCGACCAGGAGATCAAACAGTCCGTTGGAAACATCCAGGACTTCGACTTGATGCGCCTGATCATCCAACTGGATGGCAAAGACCGAGCCGTTGGGGCTTATATCCAAAACGATGTTGTCGAACGCCAGCTTGCTCAATTCCGAAATCCTTCGGACGATCTCCATGGGCTGAACGGATCGGCCTGCGCAGGAGCGGACGACCCGGTTCCGCCGGAGGGTAGATACGAATCGGCGACCGCCGCGGCAAGCAGAGCCTCAGGAGATGGCGCAGACGGTCTTTGCCACTTGAAGACATTTTCCACCCAACTGGTTGAGACTTTTCCTTCTATGAAATCAGGGTGGGCGAGAAGGTCCTGCAGGAAGTCAATATTAGTCACCACGCCGTGTACGACGTAATCCTGCAGAGCGGCTCGCATACGGCGGATCGCAGAAGGGCGATCTTCGGCGTGGACGATCAGCTTGGCGAGCAGCGGGTCATAGAAGTGCGTCACCTCGCCGGAGGCCTCTACACCGGAATCCAGGCGGATGCCGGGGCCGCGCGGCTCGATCAGTTGAAGCAGCTTTCCGGTGCTGGGAAGGAAGCCGCTGGATGGATCCTCGGCGTAGATGCGGCATTCCAGGGCGTGGCCGCGACGAGTGAGATCGCTTTGATGGAATGGGAAATGCTCGCCGGCTGCGACGCGGATTTGCCATTGAACAAGGTCGAGGCCAACGAGCAACTCGGTCACGGCGTGCTCTACCTGCAGGCGTGTATTCATCTCCAAAAAGTAGAAGGCGTACGTATCAGGATCGACGAGGAACTCGATGGTACCGGCGTTATGGTACCCAACAGCGCGGGCAGCCGTGACGGCGGCCTGCCCCATTTTTTCGCGCAACTCAGGAGTGAGCAGAGGGGACGGTGTCTCCTCGATGATCTTTTGATGCCGGCGCTGCGCCGAGCATTCGCGCTCGAAGAGGTGGACCAGATTCCCGTGCTGATCGCCGAAGACCTGGAACTCGATGTGGCGCGCGGAGGTGAAATACTTTTCCAGGAGGAGGCGGTCATCGCCGAAAGCTGAGAGAGCGACGCGCCGGGCGGCGTCGAGTTCTTCGGGCAGATCTTCAGGTTCCCAGACGATCTGCATGCCTTTGCCGCCGCCGCCGGCGGAGGCCTTGACCAACACCGGATAACCCATCGAGCGCGCGGCGTGCTCAAAGTCCGCAACCGATTCGAGGCCCTGCGCGCCGGGGATAGTGGGGACGCCAGCCTTTTGCATGCGGAGCTTGGACTCGGCTTTGTCGCCCATGGCGCGAATGGCTGAGGCAGGCGGACCGATAAACGCGAGACCGGCTGATCGAACTGCGTCTGCAAAATCCGCATTTTCGGAGAGGAAGCCGTAGCCGGGGTGGATGGCATCCGCGCCGGTCTGCTTTGCGGCGGCCAGGATCCTGTCGATGTTTAGATACGATTCAGAGGGGGATGAGCCGCCCAGGAATACTGCCTCATCCGCGTGCCGGACGTGCAGCGCGTGCCGGTCGGCGTCCGAATAAACCGCGACGGTGGGGATGCCAAGCTCTTTGCAGGCACGAATAATGCGGACGGCGATCTCACCGCGGTTGGCAATCAGGATCCTGGAAAACATAGCTACTTGATGCGGTTCAGCTGGGTTTCAATGGCTCTATATTCAGTGCCTTCCGGGCTCATGTTATAGGCTGTGATCAGCAGATGCTCAGGGTCCACGAGCTGCACCTGGGTGCGCCAGTTCCAATCCGGGCCGTTGCCGGTGGGATCAGGATAGCTTCCCACGACGGAGAAGCCAGCGCCCTCAGGATTCCCGGTGCAGAACATGATCGCCGTGTTATTGTGGAAACTGTCGATCCAACTAGCCTCCCATCGGTCGAGGGTGGTGTTGTAGCCGAAGGTAAACAATCCGTGCTGAGGCTCGGCATCGACGGTTGTCTGATAGAGGTAGAGAGCAAAGCGACCACCGAGGATCAACTGGACGCTGCCTTGTGTTTGGGAGACGGTAGGCACACCCTCCGGCTCGAGCCAGGTAAGGGTCTTGCCGGCCCAGCCGCCGACAAGTTCGCTGAGGAAATGATGAGGGCTGGAGGAAGATGGGGCTTTTTGAGATGACATGGTCTCCTAGGAAGATGACAAATGGCGAGACATGAATGATGACCGGCTCAGGGATCGGATTTTCATCTTGCTGCATTGCTCTCGACTTACTTGTGCTTACATCCGAAAGACGCCGAAATTGTGAGGCGCAGAGGGGGAATTCAGGACGATAGACAGAGCGAGGCCGAGGACGCGGCGCGTATCGGCTGGATCGATGATGCCATCATCCCAGAGGCGCGCTGTGGAGTAGTAAGGGCTGCCTTCCGTCTCATACTTCTCCAGAATGGGGCGCTTGAATTCATCAGCCTCGGACTGCGTCATGGGAGGCTTGCCCTCGCGGGCGAGCTGATCCTGCTTGACTGTGAGCAGCACAGTGGCGGCCTGCTCACCGCCCATGACCGAGATGCGGGCGTTCGGCCACATCCAAAGGAAGCGCGAGCCATAGGCGCGCCCGGACATGGCGTAATTGCCGGCGCCGAACGAGCCGCCTATGACCACGGTCAGCTTGGGGACGCGGGTATTGGCTACGGCATGCACCATCTTGGCGCCATCTTTGGCGATTCCGCCGGCCTCGTACTCGCGGCCGACCATGAAGCCGGTAATATTCTGCAGGAACAGTAAGGGGATGCCGCGCTGGTCGCAGAGCTCGATAAAGTGAGTCGCTTTCAACGCGGATTCGCTGAAGAGCACGCCATTATTGGCTATGATGCCGACCGGGTAGCCGTGGATGCGCGCAAAGCCGCAGATAAGCGTCGGACCATAGCGAGCCTTGAACTCGCGGAACTTGCTGCCGTCCACGAGGCGGGCAATAATCTCGTGCACGTCGTAGGTCTCACGAAAATTGGTGGGCAGGAGGCCATAGAGCTCTTCAGAGGCGTATAACGGCTCTTCGGGAGGGGCGAGTTCAAGAGCGGACAGGAACGTCTCAGCATTCGTGTGCTGAAACGTCTCGACGATATCGCGAAGGATCTGGATGGCGTTATCATCATCCTCCGCGAAATGGTCGGCTACGCCACTGCGACGCGTGTGCACATCGGCGCCACCCAGCTCTTCGGCGCTGACATCCTCGCCGGTAGCAGCCTTGACCAAAGGCGGGCCTCCGAGAAAGATGGTGCCGGTGCCTTTGACGATAATGGCTTCATCGCTCATGGCAGGCACGTACGCACCGCCTGCAGTACAACTGCCCATCACGGCTGCGATCTGCGGAATGCGGTCAGCACTCATGCGAGCCTGATTGTAGAAGATGCGCCCAAAATGGCCGACATCGGGAAAGACTTCATCCTGCAGGGGCAAAAAAGCCCCGCCTGAATCAACGAGATAGAGGCAGGGCAGATGGTTTTCCTGGGCGATCTGCTGGGCACGCAGATGCTTCTTAACCGTCATCGGATAATACGATCCGCCCTTGACGGTGGCATCGTTGGCAATGATCAGGACCTGGCGACCGCTGACGCGGCCGATGCCCGTTACGATGCCGGCGCCTGGGGCGGCAAGGGAGTCGGATCCGTCTGCGGCTGGCGCATTTTCGCCGTACATGCCCCAGGCGGCCAGAGCGGAGAGCTCGAGAAAGGGCGCGCCGGGATCAAGAAGGTGCTCGATGCGGTCGCGGACGAATAATTTGCCCTGGAACTCGTGCCGCTGACGATACTTCTCGCCGCCGCCCTCACGCACCTTCTCCTGCCGGCGGCGCAACTCTTCTGCGAGGGAGCGATGATGCCCGGCGTTGGATTTGAAGCCCGGGTCATTAGGATCAACGTTGGAGAGCAGGGTTTCCATGGTCGGTGTTGTGTGGGCTGCGCGAGAAACCGAATAAGGGCAAACCTGTGGTGTCTAACGACGATGTGGCTAGCTTGTTGCCAGTTTAGCACAAAAAAAGACTCCGCAGCATGGTTAGCCTGGGAGTCATCCTTACTCTTAATGGCGCCGACAATGCGGGAGCTACGCGTCAGAGCAGCGACTGCTGCCGTGGCTGATCTGCGGCATCCAGGCCGCCCCAGCCATACTTCTTCAGGTCGACGCGGTCTTTCACAAACACGATGCCTTCTTCTTCCAGAAGCGTGCGCTGCTTCTCCGCGCCGGGGCGCTCGCTGATCTTGCCCTGAGAGTTGATGACACGCTGCCAGGGCACGTCGTCCGGGCAGGCGGCCATGGCACTGCCGACCCAGCGCGGAGCGAAGGCGCGATAGGAATCAAAGTCCAGGCCAGGCGGAGGCGGAAGCATGAGAGCGATCTGGCCATAGGTCGCTACTTTTCCCTTTGGCACCTGGCGGACGAGTTGCCAGACACGTTCATTGTATTCCTGAGGGTTGGGAGGGGAGGTAAAGGCAGGCATAAGCTTGGGGAGTGGACAGGAGAGGAGGAAGAATAGACAATGGTTAATGGATTTTGATGGGGCGAAAGTTACTGCTTGTCCTCGACGAAGCGGCCCCCGGTTACCTGACGGTCGATGACTTTGCGAGAGGCGTCGAAATTGAACTCCACTTCGATGCGCTGGAAGCAAATGCCGCTACCTATCAGCACCTTGCGGACATGATAAACCTGACGGTCGCCTTCATATTCCGCGCTGAGGTCGTTGTTCAAGTTGATACGGCCGTTGATGTTCTCGCCGCAGCGACTGCATTTGACGGTAAATGAATAGAACGTGGCAGCCGGCTGCATGGGTGTGCTGCGAAAGATCTTCTTGATGAAGTTCATCTTGCCGTCCGTTATCCCACACCGGAAATGAGGAGAGAGTAAAAAGGCGATGTGAGGCGATGATTATGATCTTAAGATCAACTCGATCTGTTTAAGTTCGTCATCGCTAAAGCGAAGGTTTTGGAGCGTGGCAAGGTTGTTCTCCAACTGCTTGACACTGCTGGCGCCGATCAGGGCGGATGTAACGAGAGGCTGGCGCAACACCCAGGCAAGAGCCATCTGCGCGAGAGACTGGCCACGCTGCATAGCAAGGTCATTCAGCTTGCGGACCTTCGGCAGGTTCTGTTCGACGTCTCTGGGGGTGATCCAAACGCGTTCGGTCTTGGTGGCGCGAGCGCCCGACGGAATGCCGTTCAGATAGCGGTCGGTCAGCTGACCCTGCTCCAGTGGAGAGAATACGATGCAGCCAATGCCTTCCTCTGCCAGGACATCGAGCAAACCGCCTTCGATCCAGCGGTCGAGCATGCTGTAGCGCGGCTGGTGGATGAGGCAGGGAGTGCCCAATTGTCGCAGGATGTGCGCTGCGTGCTTCGTCATTTCTGCGTTGTAGTTCGACAGGCCCACGTAGAGTGCCTTGCCTTGCCGCACGGCGGTATCGAGGGCGCCCATGGTCTCTTCCAGGGGAGTATCGGGGTCAGGGCGGTGGCTATAAAAGATGTCAACATAATCCAGCCCCAAGCGCTTCAGGGATTGGTCGAGGCTGGCGAGTACATATTTGCGAGATCCCCATTCACCGTACGGGCCAGGCCACATGTCGTAGCCGGCTTTGGTGGAGATAACCAATTCATCTCGGTAGGGATGGAAGTCTTCCCTGAAGAGCCGGCCGAACGTAAGTTCAGCGGAGCCGGGAGGAGGTCCATAATTATTGCCGAAATCGAAGTGGGTAATACCCAGATCGAAGGCGCGACGCGCTATGGCGCGGCCGTTCTCGAAGACATCGAGGCCGCCGAAGTTGTACCACCAGCCGAGCGAAATAGCGGGCAGCTTAAGTCCGCTGCGCCCAGTGCGATTGTAGACCATGCTGTCGTAACGTGTTTCAGAAGCGAGATAGGGCATATCAGGTCTCCAGTCTGAAATGAATGAGGCGGTAATCCTTACCGATTGCAGCCATTTGCTCATCGGTTAGTTTGCTTTGGTTAACTCCCAATAGTGGGCCAGCAAAGCCCGATGCAATGGTGATCGCTCGCAAGAGGGCAACCCGACGAGGTAAATCGGAAACATCGATGGCACGCGCCCGGCGATGGCCCTGCGGCAGCCAAAGCTCCGGACAGGGATCTGCCATGATATTACGATACCAATCTGTGCCTGCGCCAAAGCCTGCGGTGGAATAGATCTCATCATCAACGATGGCGTAGTTTACAGGCGTGAGATATTGCCTGCCGCTTTTGCGGCCGCGATGGCGGATGACCATAATTCGCCCGCCGACGGCAGGCCAGCAATTCATCAACTTTCCCAAGCCGATCTTCCATAAGAAGACCATGAAGTAATTCATGGCATGGAAAAAGCGCCGCAGAGTCCGCAGCTGGGTCGGAGTGAAATTCGGTGTATCCAACATATTCCCTCCAAACGCTCTGCTTACTTAACCCACTCCCACTTCCTCAATGCATCCATAGCCTTGTAATTGGTCAGGTCCAACTGCAAGGGAGTTATCGAGACATAGCCTTCGATCACTGCGCCAACGTCGGTGCCGGGCTCCGCGATGAAGGAAGGCGCTTCCCCACCGATCCAGTAGTAGGGACGGCCACGCGGGTCGAGGCGTTGATCGAGAGCATCGTGGTACACGCGCAATCCCTGGCGCGTAACCATATAGCCTTTGAGCTCGGCTTCCTTAAGGTAGGGAACATTTACATTGAGGACCACGCCCTCCGGCAGACCGTTGGCGATGACCTGTTCGACGACATGGCGCGCGACGATAGCAGCGGTGCTGTAATCGAGGCCCTCTTTGGGGCCTTCAGGGGAATTCAGCGAGATGGCGATACCTTTAACGTTGGCGATGACGGCTTCCATGGCGGCGGTCACCGTGCCTGAATAGGTGACATCGTGCCCGATGTTGAAGTTGGGGTTGATGCCTGAGACGACCAGGTCGGTCGGGTCGATCAGGCCGAGGAGAGCCAGCGCTACGCAGTCGGATGGGGCGCCATCGGAGGCGAAGGCAGCCGAGTTATCAGCCAGTACGGTCTCACGGACGCGCAGGGGGCGGTCGAGGGTCTTGACATGCCCGGAAGCAGACCAGTTGCGGTCAGGGGCGAAGACGGTGACGCGGCCCAGCTTGCGCATCTCCTGGGCGAGCGCCAAGAGTCCCGGCGCCCAGACACCGTCGTCATTTGTTACAAGGATGTGCATGATGATTGCCTTCCGCGAAAGAGTGCTGATGTAAGGCCTCGGACACCGGCGCAAATGTGGTCAAAGATGACCAGAAACCAGGGGTCATTCCGGGCTGCCCGAAACATCGGTCATTATAATCTCTCGTCACGCTATAATGATTCCGTGCGGCGTTTGACATTTCTGCTTATCAGCATTCCAGTGTTTGCCGGCTGCTCGGTGTCGCGGCCGGTGATGCCCGCGGCGCCTGCCGCGGCGCTATACGCGTTCCGGCTACAGCCGCCGGCGGTGGTAGAGCTTGCGGCGGTCAATCAGGTGGTGAAGGAGATACCGATCTCGGTGCCCGGCGGATGCGGGGTGGACAATCTATTCGCACCGCCGCAAGGAACCGTCCTGGCAATTGAATTGAACTGTTCATTTGGCCAGGCCGTAGTCTGGCTGAACACGGCGAGCGGCGAGCTTACGCAGCCAGTCACGGATTCTGACAGCCACTTCATGGCGTGGACTCCAGACGGCGCGGCGGCCTATCTGAAGGTTGATTCAGTCAACAGACCGCACATCATCAAAGCACCCATAGTTGGAAAGCCAGAGAACGTCCCGATCACCGAACTCACTTACGATATCTCACCGAAGCCTGACTCGAAAAGCGACTTTCTTTTCTCGTTCTCGCGGGGCATGGGGCTGGGGAGCGAAATGTGGCTGGCCCGTTTCGATGGCAGGGTAGTGGAGCAGGTGATCGCCGATTCCCATAGCTATCTATCGTTTGCGCGCTGGTCGCCGGATGGAAGCCGGATCGCATTCATCAAGATCCCGGATTCGGAAGTGCCTTTCACGGTAGGAGAACTCTGGGTAATGCAGGTGGACGGTTCCCATGCACGTAAGCTGGCGGATGCCGACGCGGGACATGGCTTTGCTGAGGCCTGGTCGCCGGAGGGGAACCGGATCGCCTTTGTGGTGCGAGAGAATGCAAGGGATGCACAGGCTGACCAGAACGCGGATGCGCTGCGGAGCAACGTAGCGATAGTCGACCTAAAAAATGGAATCCAGGCGCCGCTCACAAGCTTTCCCAGCGCACGGGTGGAAGCACCGGCGTGGTCGCCGGACGGGAACATGCTGACTTTCACGGTCGTCTTGAATGATAGAATGAATGTGTATCTAGCGAACGCGGCAACCGGTGAAGCACGTCAGGCGCTTGCGACGCCCGCCTGCTGCGCTGTGTGGATGCGAAAGTAAACCTCGCATGAGCCTACGGAATTTGCTACCTACTTTGATGCTGATGGGGCTGCTGACCGCAGGCTGTGCTTCTGCGCGCGCGACGGCAGCGCCGGCTGCCACGGCGGCTCTGTGCCGCCATTGCCAGCCCCGCAATCGATCTCATCTCCAGGGATTGCGACAGACCAGTCGACGCCTACGGCTATTGAGACGCCGACAGCCGAACCGTTCGTCCTGGATTTCACGCCAGTGCCAACCGAGACCGCGCTGCCAACGCTGGAACTGCCCACAGAGCCAGTGCGTGCTCCGGCTCTGCAAGCCTGGGATGGTACGCCCACATACCCATCGGAATCGAAGCCCGATCGTTATTTCCGCGTGCGTTTTGACCCCGGGGCCTGGGCATTAACGACGGATGCCTTCGGCGCTCCTGCACTGGTGCATCGCGCCATCTCGAACTGCGTCATCTCGCCTTCTGCCGGACGAGGCCTGCCGCCCAACGCGACCGTGGATCACGACAAGCGCAAGCTCGGGGACATCAACTTTGATGTCAGCAGCGCATCAGTTAACGGCATCAAGCAATTCGTCACGTACACGGGGGGTGACGGCAGAATTTACACGGCTTTCCAAGTATCACTGGATGAGCGACCGGATCAGTGCCTGCTTGAGGCTGAAACGGTACTCTCCACGCTAACGTCCGTTCCGATCTCGCAAGCGACACCCATAACCACCCCATAGCTCCCGTCCTTACGATGCCACAACGACGCCCACGCCGACTGCTGAGGACTCTGCTCTTGCTGGGTGGACTGTCCGTGGCTGCAGGGGGAGGGTGGAGCCGGCACGCTGAAGCCGCACCCGCAGAGGCTGTGGCGCCATTTCTGTATCCTCCATACCCGGGGACCGCATCGGAGGAATTCGATCTTCGATCACACCAGTCCCAACTACAGCCAGAGCGACAACCGGACCATTTCCTATGGGGGGCATGAGGCCCGGAAGAACTGTCCGTCACCCCAGCCGGCGGGAACCAGGCCACCGCAGCCCGGCGTGTGTGACCAGGGCTTCGGGCTTTACTGGTCGTATGACCTGGGCGGCTGGATGTCGTACAACGGCCACGACGGAATCGACTACGGCGTCAGCTACCGGCCGGTATATGCAGCCGCAGATTCTGACCGAGTGGTCTATTCGGGATGGTGGGATCCGCAAAACCACCAGACCTCATACGGCATTTACGTCAAGCTGCATCATTCCAATGGCTACCTCACGACCTATGGGCATATGAGCGCGGTGGCCGTGCAGGCCTGCCCATCAGACGGATGCGCCTCGATAGCACACGGCGAGATGCTTGGCATCAGCGGAACAACTGGAAATTCCACCGGCCCTCACCTGCACTTTGGCTTGACGGCTCCTTCCGGTAAGTCGGTCGATCCGTATGGCTGGGGTGCCGATGGAACGGATCCGTGGCCGTATGACCAGCCCGAATCCCTGTGGGTGATGTATCCGTCGCTGGTGTACTACAGCATTCGTGCGCTGCCATCTGGCAACGTTGAATTGCCATATCCGCCGGCGGCCGCGACCGGGATCCTGGTGGATGATTCCGGAACGGCTTTTGTTCAAAGCCCGGCCCAATGCTGGAACGATATCAACGTTTCTGTGGGGCAGGCACAGAACGGCAATATGAGCTATTCCAAAGCGCGGCTGAGCAGCCCGACTTGCAGCGGGAAATGGGTATTCCCACAAGGATCGACCCCCGGTATGTACGCCCTATACGTCCGTATCCCGGCAGTGCATGGAACTACAGAAGGCGCGGTCTATGCGATCCAGCACGGGGGCCGCATGGACCACGTCACGATCAACCAACTGGTTTTCCCCAATGGGTTTTATGTAACGGACGGGTGGGTGTATGCAGGTAAGTACAATTTCGACGGCGCAAGCCCGGAGTACATCCAGCTTACGAACCAGACGCAGGATGAATCATCAGCGGTGAGTTCACTGGAGGTCGGAGCCGACGCTGTTCGCTTCGTGCTTCAGGGAATTGTGACGCCGCCACCGCCTCCGATCACCCTTACGCCGACCTTCACGCCAACAATTACGAGGACACCGACGCCTTCCATTACGCCGAGCGTCACACGAACGCCGACAGCATCGAGCACGGTAACCGTCACGAAGACGGCGACGCCCTCCCATACGCCTACGCTCACGAAAACGGCAACGGCATCCATTACACCGTCGCCATCCAGGACGCCGACTTCAACTTTCACCCTCACCCCGAGCCGAACACCGAGCATAACACCCTCGCCGACGTTCACACGCACGCCATCCCTGACGCCAAGCCCGACGCTGACGCGCACGCCGTCCTTGACGCCTACAGCGTCGCGAACGGCTACGCCCTCCCGGACTGCCACGTCCACATCGACGCGGTTGCCCACTGCAATCCCGCCGTACACGAAAGTGAGTGTGTACTTCGTGAACACCGTGCGCTTAAACGCCGGCACGCCGCCTTTTGAAGCCGCGGGCTATCGATGGGAAAAGTCCACGGATAATTTCGCACAGGATGCCCTGGATGAGTACTTTAGGGGGCCCGGCTATACGGAGAAATATGTCTACCGGTGGGCGGCGATCTACAGCGGCTTCACAGGCTATACGCGCCTGGATGTGACGAACGGGGTTGCGCGCGTGTATCTGAAAGGCGTCTGCGCGCCGATCAACTACGACTACACCATTGCGCAGCCGCTGATGGTCAACCTGAAGCAGTTCAGCAATATCCAGTTTGTGAAGATCTACGACGAGAACGGGACAACTGAACATCCCGATGGCAGCAACAACTCGATCCCGACATGTCTGGACCCGGCCTTTGCTGCAACACCGACGAACAGCCCCACTCCAAGCCCTTCGCCTACGGCAACGCCCACACGGACGCAGACGGCGACCCCGACGGCGCGGTCAACGCCTACAGCGCTCTACACGCTGTTGAAGGTCTACTTCTATCAGAAGACCACCTTCCTGGAGGTCTTCGGAAAGCGTTGGGAAGCTTCGTCTGCCAATCTGCCGCAGGCCGTTTTGAATGAATATTTCAGAGGACCGGGTTACACGGAGAAATACACGTACGGCTGGATTGCAGTCTATAGTGGTGCGACGGGTTATAGCAAGCTCGACATAGCCGACGGCATTGCGCGAGTCTATCTCACTGGGCAATGCAGCAGCCAGGGCTCGACCTTTACCATTGCACAGCCGATCAAGGACACGTCTGAAGCAGTTCCCGTATATCCAGTTCGTGAAGATCTACGATCAGAACGGCAATACGGAAACGCCGGACGGTCCATCAGATTCGATGCCGGCGTGTTTGGAGCCATAGGATTGACAGCTATAATGTAAGGGTGCGGCAGAACGGGGGAGTATTTCGAGGAGAGTTAGGTCCTGGATGCGACGCCTGACAAAACCCCTCTAATTTGGATGGAGGATCAACGCTGCGATCATTGCGGGCTCGGTGATGCGACAGTGTGCTCGATAGGCTGAACATAGATGAAAAAGAGAAAATTGCAGGCAACGCAGTACCGAATCTTCGTTCTCGTCATCTGCTCACTGCTGATCATTGCTGCGTTGATGTACGCAAACATCCGGATTGCCGTCGCTTCCCCCGGGGGCGTCGACTTTCTTACTCATTGGGTGGGAACCCGCGCACTTTTCCATGGAGAGTCCCCTTACAGCGATGAAGTGGCCATGAATGTCCAGGAGATCGTTTATGGCCGTCCTGCCCAGTTTGGCGAGAATCAATTTCTCGATCCGTATCTAATCCATATGGAAATCGTCTTTGCTCCCTTTGCACTCATCCCGAATTATGAAGTTGCCCGAGCCGCTTGGATGACCTTCCTGGAGCTTTCGACGGCAGCTATTTTCATACTCTCGGTTTTGATCGTGGGCTGGAAGCCCAAAGTCGTGACCTTCATGGTCTATCTTATCTATTGTTTATTTGGGTACCACAGCATCCGCCCAATACTAAACGGAAACGTGACGACAGTCGTTACTCTTCTCATCGTTGGCGCAATATGGGCGATCCAAAACAGGAAGGACCATATAGCCGGCCTATTGATGGCGTTCGCGCTGGCGAAGCCAAATCTAACGGTTTTACCGGCGGCACTGCTGATCCTTTGGACGATAGGATCAAAACGCTGGCGCTTTATTGCCTGGTTCTTTTGCGGCTTCAGCCTCCTGGCTCTTGCAGGAATGGTGATCATCCCCGACTGGCCGGCACAGAATCTTTCCACGATCCTGCGGTACACCAGTTATAACCCCCCCACGACGATCGCCGCCGCCCTGGATGGGTGGTTCCCAGGCGTGGGCCGCTGGACGGCGGTGGGAATCTATGCGGTCATTACGATTGTTTTGATAAGGGAATGGATCAGGGTCTCACGCGAGAGCTTTGACGCGTTCCTGCCGGTATTTTGCCTGACCCTGGTGGGAGCTCAATGGCTTTGGATAAGCACGGATCCGGGCAATTTCATCTTACTGACTCTGCCTCTCGCCCTGGTACTGAAATCAATAGACCAATTGAAGCATGGGTCTGCCTGGAATTGTATACTGCTCAGCGTGCTGCTGATCGGATTATGGGTATTGTTCCTGCTCACCGTGGACTATGCCCATGGGAATCTTCAAAACCCAATTATGTTCTTTCCTCTGCCGACCATCCTGATCATTGGACTCTATCTGCGAGGCTTGAAGATCAGGCCGCGGAACGAAGCGGCGATCAACTTACCCGGATGAGCAACAATTAATCCGGACACCTTTGTTGGTTCCGAATGACAGTCTATCGAGGTTGAAATCTCCTCGGCGTTCCTGAAGACGAATCTTGTCGAATTCAAAAACTGCGTCAGGGGGGCAAAGTGCCAGGCCGGCCAGATTGGCAGGCTAAGCAGAATCCTTCATTGCTGCTTTGAAGTTCACCAGGGCCTGAATAGGAGTCGGATCGACGCCATACCCCATAGCCAGGTAATAAGCCATGTAATCACCGAATAAGATCGTGGTCCACATGTGCGCGAGGGGCGAATCGCCGCGGGCATCGAGAAAATCCGTGTTCAGCCCTTCGAGCATGAAGGCCTGTTTTGTCAGGTCGAGGCGCTTGCGGTTGCGGGGATGGTCGGAGGGCGCGCGCAGGAAAAGGTTCATGGTGTGCGGCGCCAGCACTTCTTCCGGGTGGAGCGTGCCTGCCAGTGTATTGTGGTTGGCCTCCGGTAGATATTCGAAATTCGCGGCGGCCTTGGCGATCTCGTTGATCTGACACTTAATGCGGCGTGCTACAGGGGCCAATAACCCCGCTCCGAAGACAGTCACCCAGCGACCCATGAGCTGGCCGGCATAACGTTTGGCCGGGTTCTGGGCAGCAGGGATATCGGCGTGCAGCCTGGCCTGGGTGGCCTTCATTGCAGCTACGGCGCCTTCCAGTTCCTTCGCCGGGATCGGGAATGAGCTTCAACCGGGCGAACAATGCGAGCAGCAACCCAAACGAAAACCCGACCGCCGCGCGGGGCTGGCCGGCATGTTGAAAGGTCCAGAGCGGAATATTCTGCTCTTTGGCGCGTTGAGCAAGTTCTCCGCCGGTACTGATCACCAACAGACTGCACTCCTGCTTAAGGGCCGTGGCAAAACTATCGAGGGTCTCCTCGGTATTGCCGGAATGGGATGAACCTATGAACAGAGTCTCCTTGCCACGGGCGAAAGCCGGCAGGCCGTAGTCCCGGTGCACGGTCACGGGGACGAGGCAACTTGATGCAACGGCAGCTGCTACAAGGTCGGCGCCGATGGCAGATCCGCCCATGCCGGAGATCACCACGGCCCGGATGTTATTCACATCAGGCAGCGGCATGGTCTGACCGAGCTGCCAGGCGGATTGCAACTGATCCGGCAGGCCTTCGATCTCGCCCAGCATATCCAGGGTATCGAGCTCTTTGAAGCGTTGAAGGTCATCGAGATTCATGGATTATCCTGTCCTTGTTTTGGCCATGGAACCAGCCTGTAATGGTCCGCACAAGCCTGCCAGCAGACGTCGGCGGAATCTTTGCGGAGGAACACCGTCTTTGTGCCTTGAAGTCCGTGATATTCCACACGGAGATAGTTTTGTGTCACCCACGGTTTAACGGTCTGATCGCCCCAAGCGAACGCCTGTATGTAGGTCGGTTGCAACTGCGTAATGGAATACTCCAGGTCATACTTGTTATGGCCAGGTACGCTGCGCATGCCAGACCAACTCACCGCACCAGAAATATCGGCGTTGAGGTGCGCGATATGCAAATCTGACTTGCCCAGGAAATCTATGGCAGTCCGGTCGACGTAGTAAGGCAGTGTGCCGGCCCAGATGACGCCGACCGTGGCATGCGGGCCGGTCATCTGATCGATCGCAATGGCCGTGTTGGTATTGACCTGATTGGCGATGGCGGCCGAGGTGGGGCGCGCACAGACATGTCATCCAGGAAGGGAAGATCAGCGAGGAAGAGGGAGATGATGGGAAGAAGAAAGAGGAAAGAGGCCGAGAGATGGCGGCGGGAGGCAAGCCACTTCCTGCGCGCTATCAGATCTGCGCCGGCCATGATAGCGAGGATGAAGAGGGCCGGCATAACAGGCGCGAGCATGCGCCAACTGGGCCATGGGTCGCCTCCCACGTAAACCTGGTAGGCAAGGGCCATCACGACGAAGGAGGATAGGAATAACCGTACACGCTGGAAATTGAGGAATAGCGCCAGAGCGCCGAGCAGCAGGACCAAGGCTGATTGCATCAGGAACGGGAGGATGAAACCTGCGCCGCCAAGCAAACGGATCGAGAGAGGGAAGTTGGAGAGCTTGAGTGTGTAGGTGTTCGGTAAAAGCTGACCATAATAGAGGAGCCTGAAGACGGTCTGAGCGATGGGAAAGACCAGATAGAGAGCGCCGGCGTAGATGATCTTGAGCCAGGCCGGCTTGCCCCACTTGTTGATATAAGCTTCGAGAAGAAGGAAGGCAAGTATTACTCCGGATAGCAGCAGCGAGTCGTTGCGGGTGAGGAAAGCAAGCCCTGCCAGGAGGGACGACCTCAGCAGGTCCGGGGTGCGGCGAGCCTTGAGCCAGCGGAGGGCGAAGAGAGCCGCGGCCATCAAGAGCAATGTCAGCAGGCCGGTCTCCATGCCCATCAAGGTCCAATAGGTGAGCGGATAATAGAAAAGCACGCAGACGAGGGCTACGATCCCGATCAGCCGCTGATAGGGCCGGCCTGCATTGATCTCATCCGCTAATTGCTTCGTGACGAACCCAACAGCCAGCAGGGTGATAACGCCGAAGAGCTGGACTGCCAGAACGGCGAGGGGCTTGTTAAGAAACAGGGCTGCCGCAGACATCAGCAACGTCATGAGCAAATTGGAGTAGCCCTCGATGTGCTGCCCGGCATTCCACACGAGGCCCTGCCCGTGGGCGAAGTTCCAGGCGTAGCGAATCGAGATCATCGCATCATCCGCCAGTCCAAAATAGCGATGGCCGTCGAGGGCAACGTAGGAGCTTCGATAGATAAACAGGCCACTCCAGATGAGACTGGCGAGGCTGATGAGAAGGCAGGCGAACAAGGCCCTATTCTTCATGCACGGCTTTTTTCTGGATAAATGCGCCGGAAGCCTGCCTCAGCGCGGCGTTGGAAGGGAACAGCCAGGACGCCAGAGGCCAAAACTGAGATCGGGGCACGGGTCATGCTGCGACACAACGAAGAGCTAGGCAGGGCCAGCTGCAGAACGGACAAAGGCAGCAAGGTCATCCTTGAGCTTTGCCAATGATGGCATGTGGATGTACATCATGTGGCCGGCCTCGTAGTACGCCATGCTGACGTTATTGCGGGCCAACTCATCGAGGCCCAGGTGGTTGAAGACATACTCGGTGGCGAAATAGGGCGTGCCCAGGTCGAAATATCCGCTCGCGACAAATACCTTGAGATACGGGTTGTGGGCCATAGCGGCACGTAAGGGCTCGCCGACGTTAACGAATTGATTTTCAAATTCCTTATAAGACCAGGGGTAGACCGCCTCTGAAATGATCTCATAAGGGAGGTCCGAACTCGAACTTCAGATCCGAGCGGACGTAGTCATAGAAGCTGGCGGTGAACGGGCCAGCCACGGCAGTCATCAGAGGGTCGTATTCGGGCCTTTCGGTTACGCCCAGGCGGTCACGGCCGAGGAGGCGGCTATCGAGGCGGCCGACGGTCTGACCGCGGTCGCGCAAAAGCTCCTTGAAAAAGTGCTGATCATTGATGCGCAGGTTCGAGCGCTCGATGAATTCGGGTGAAAGACCGGTATAGCGCGCCAATCTTCTGGACGATCTGTGCGCGCTCGCGCTTCGGAAGCGCATCACCCTGGAACAGCGCGGCGGCATATTCGCCCGATGCAAACCTCTCCACTTCCCTCAGCAGGCCCTGCAGTGGGCGGCGCACCTTGAGCTTGCGGTGATACCAGGCCGTTGCCGCGTACGCCGGGAGGAACATCACATAGGGGACCTCATTGTTTAACATAGAAATCCAGGGTGGTGAAGTCGAGGGCGGTGGAGATCAGCATGATGCCGTTGAGGTACATGCCGTGCCGTTCCTGCAAATAGCCGGCAAGGCCGGATGCGCGGGTTGTGCCGTATGACTCGCCAGCCAGGAACTTGGGGGAAAGCCAGCGATTGTAACGCGTGGTGTAGAGCCGGATGAAATCACCGACCGAACTGATGTCCTTCTTGAAGCCGTGCCATTGCTTGGGCTTCTCGCCCTCCACGGGACGGCTGTACCCGGTGCTGATCGGATCGATGAAGACCAGGTCCGTTTCGTCGAGCAGGGAGTATTCGTTATCCGTCAATTTGAATGGGGGAGGGGGAAGTTGGCCGTCATCCTCCAGCACCACCCGGCGCGGCCCGAGCAGGCCCATGTGCAACCATACCGATGCAGAGCCCGGACCGCCATTGAAAGTGAACGTGATCGGGCGTTTGGATCGGTCTTCGACATCGTCCTTGGTGTAAGAGATGAAGAAGATCTGACGCGCGCGGTTTCTCGCCTTCGAATTCCTTTTCCTGATCTGCGGGCTCCTCCTTCATAACCATCGTGCCGGTGATGACCGTGTACCTGAGCTCCCGCCCGCCGATGGTGATGGAATGCCTGGTTTCGACGAGATTGTCCTTGGGGACAGGCTTCTCTTCCTTCTTCTTTTCCTCGGCCTTGGGTTCTTCGGGCTTTTTGGTTTCAGGGGTATCGGTCATAGAAGCTCCTGTGGGTCACGCTTGATAGTCAATGCGTATATGTCGCGGCGGCGCCAGCCGGATCGATCAGCCAGTTTTGCGGCCACTGCAGAGGGCATTTCGCCGCCTTCCAACTCCTGATGAATGGCGGTCAGAAGCTGGTCTTCCGTCCATTTTGCAGTCCGGCTATCTTGCGCGCCATCGATCACCAGCACAAACTCGCCACGCGGCTCTTTGAAATGTTCCGAGGCGCGTGCTGATGGCGCCGTGCCAAATCTCTTCATGAAGCTTGGTCAGCTCACGCGCGACCGCCATGCGACGGTCACCCAAGGCGGCCTCCAGATCGCGGAAGGAATCGAGAAGCCGGTGTGGCGCTTCCAGAAAGATGAGCGTATAGGGCAGGCTGGCTACTGCCTCGAGTGCGGCTTTCCGCTCGGCGGATTTGCGAGGGAGGTATCCGAGATAGAGGAATGAGTTGGTGGCAAGGCCGGAGGCGACTAACGCCGCGATCGGTGAGGCGGGGCCAGGAATGGGGCTGACGCGATGCCCGGCGGCTAATGCGGCGCGGGTGAGCTCATAGCCGGGGTCGTTGAGGCCCGGGGTGCCAGCGTCGGAGACCAATGCAACGTCGCCTGCATCCAGTTCACCGAGGATCGCGTCCAATTTTGTGAGCTTATTGTGCTCGTAGTAGCTTACGAGCCGGGTGTGCACGTCGAAGTGGGTGAGAAGCTTGCGGGTAACGCGCGTATCTTCGGCGGCAATGAGATGCGCTTCCCGGAGTACGCGGAGGGCGCGAGCAGAGATGTCCTCCAGGTTACCGATAGGAGTGGCGACAAGATAGAGGGTGCCCACGCCGGAATTGTATCATCTGGGAAAGCAGGCGAGTTATAGAGCGCGGCACAATCTAATCCAAAAGGCTCCTTCCCGTGCGCGGGAAGGAGCCTTCATACCAATAAGAGGTGGGCGACGGGCTACTTGATCGGATCGCCGGAAAGCGAAACCAAATACCAGTTGTTCGTGACGCCCTGGCCCACTACATCGCCGGGAACCTTGTCCTTGGCGTAGTAATAGAGCGGCCAGCCGTTATAGGTGACCTGGGTGCCGCCATCGGTGCGGGTTACAGTGCCAAACTTGCTGGCATCCAAACCGGTGCCCGGGACTGCGTTGCCGGAGGTGAGCAATGGGGGCCAGAAGGTGGCACACTTGCTGTAGCAAGTGGGTGTGTTGGGCGTGTCGTTGGTGAACAGGTATAACGACATGCCTTTGTCATCGACGAGGAACGAGCCGAACTTATCATTTTTGCCGGCGTCTACCATGGCCGGACCGGATGGTCCTGCCGCGGCGGGCGGCTGGGTCGATGCGGGAGCTTGCGTTGGTGCCACCGGGGTGGCTTGCGTGCCACAGGCGCTCGCCAAAAGGGTCAGGGTGGCCAGCACAGCCAAGATCAAGTGATTCGTTCTCATTTTCTCTCTCCTTATGAAATGATCCGAGTTGGTTTCAAGGAGAGATACGCTGACTCCCGGAGCCTTAGATTGCTGCTAAATTAGAGACGGGTTAGAGAAATAATGTACATGCAAAAGCTGAATCCGAACAGACTTGCATGGATAGCAAGGACCGCACGGCGAGCAAATCAGCGTGAGGGGGTATATAAAGTGAATGGGCGGATACGCCAGCCTGCCACCGGGAAGAACGCATCCTGCAGGTATAAGAGGCGTGAGGCTTTATAAGTGGGTTGGAAGTAATGTTCCGCGCTGCCCCACTCAGCGTTTTCATCAAGGATAATCATGCTGAAAGCACGGTTCTTTATTAATGAGCGGAGTTGTGAATTTATGCTGTTCCATGCCGGTCTGCCCTCGCCGGCATGCACCTGGTTCAGATCTCCCAGTGCGCCGATACCCGCGAAGGGTTTCTTCCCGGCATATAACGCCAGATAGTTGTCGAACGGGATATAGACCTCACCCACTTGTTGCTTAATGTCTTGTACCAGCGCCTGACCGGCGGTGAAATCGGCTTGTGTTGGGATCTGGGGACGGATGGGATAAAGAAGGGAGAAAAGCTGGAGGCAATAGAGCAGCAGAACGCCCGTGCGGACCAGATTGGAAATCGCAGGGTCCTTCATGAGTCCGCTGATGAGCAGCCACGCGCTGAGCAGGAAAATCACATAAGAGGGTACAAGCACGTTGCTGTAGCCACCCTTATTAAGGATACCCAACCAGGAAAGTACGATCATGCCACTGGCTAAAGATAACATGCCGAGGCTTGTTCTGTAGGCGCGGCTCTTCAACTTGAGGACAATGAAAACCCCGAAAAGCAGAAAGAGAACTGGAATGGTCTTCACTACCGAATCCAGCCAGTAAGCACTAAAGAAGTGGACCAGGCCTCCTGCGAATACACTCTGGCCCTGCCCAAAGCCCACGCTATAAACGAAGTACGCGTACCATCCGTGATAGATGGCTTCCAGAAGCATGTGACTGGCAGCGGATATTATCACGGTGGTGAGAACCATGACTGAGGCTCGTGCACCGTGCAAAAAGAATCCGTAAACTAAAATGGGAATCACAACAATCCAGAAAGTCTGCTTGGTCAGGCAGGCCAGCGAAATAGCCGCACCTGCCAACACCAGCCGGATAGGCGAACCTGTCTGCATCAGATAGACCGCCAATAATGCCAGGAATAATGCCAGCGAGTCGACGCGGGCAAGGTCGAACCACGTGTCGCTGATCTTGTACAACGCCAGGAAGGAGCCGGCTGCCATAAGGGATGCATAAGAGTCGGCGGTGTGCTTTTTGGTGATGAGATAGATGAGAGCTACGCAGCCAATCGTCGAGAAGAATGAAACGAGTCGCAATGGCAGAAAGCCGAAACCAATAATTCGGGCGAGCAGGGATGATAAGTAAAAATAGAGCGGGGAGTAGATCAGTGACACGTACTCGAACGAGGGCGGGGCGTACAGAGGCTGCCCGGCTAGAAGCCTATGGACCTGTATTAGGGAGGCGCCCTCGAGCCATTCCAGCGTGAACATATAATTCATGCGTGAGATGGCTATGTATAGAAAAGCGCCGACAAAATAGCAGACTAGAGCTGCCAGTAACGCTTGAGCGCCGAGGACTAGAGCCCTGCTCCCGGATGTTCTTGCAAGCATATTGCGCAAGCTCATTTCAACTCATGCCCGAGTCGCATATTTGTAGAAATCGCCAGTTGTGAAAGCTCAGTGCGGGATTGCAGTGAGCAAGTTATTATAGCGCATGGAAAATCCTAATGCTGCTGCCAGGCAGGGTACAAAAGAAAAGGCTTCCGGAATTTCACAATACCGGAAGCCTGGGTTAGAGTTTGACCGGAGCTGCTAGACCTTCTCGCGGTTGAACTGCGTCTCGTACAGCTGGGCGTACAGGCCGCCCATGGTCAGCAACTCCTGGTGGGTGCCACGTTCGACGATCCGGCCCCGATCCATGACGAGGATCAGATCGGCAGCAAGGATGGTGCTCAGGCGATGGGCGATGACGATGCTCGTGCGACCGGCCATGACCCGTCGCAGGGCATCCTGGATCAATGCTTCGGACTCGCTATCCAAATGGCTGGTTGCTTCATCCAAGACCAGGATGCGAGGGTCTTTCAGGATCACGCGTGCAAGTGCAATGCGTTGTTTCTCGCCGCCGCTCAACCGATAGCCGCGCTCGCCTACAATCGTGTCATAACGCTCGGGCAGGTCCATGATGAAGTCGTGAATGTTGGCGGCACGTGCGGCGGCCTCCACCTCGGACTGCCTGGCGTCGACCTTGGCATAAAGCAGATTGGTGCGGATGGTGTCGTGGAACAGGTAGTTCTCCTGGGTGACCATGCCAATGGCGGTGGCCAGCGAATCGAGTTTGACATTGCGGAGATCGTGCCCGTCAATCAAGATGCGGCCAGAGGTGGGGTCGTAGAGCCGGGGTATCAAATAGGTCAGTGTAGTCTTGCCAGCGCCGGAGGGGCCAACGAGGGCCACGAGCTGACCGGGAGCGGCACGGAATGAGATGGCATCCAGGGCGAGTTCACGAGCCTGCGAGGCATGCATCTCCGATTCGAGACCGGGAAGATCGCCGTTGGGCTTGGCTTCGGAAGCGGAATCTCCATTCTTCCCGCCGCTGCCGGTTAACGAAAGCACTGCGCCGACATCTTCCATACGGCCGTAGCGCTTGACATCCTTGAGCAGCTTGCTCTCGTCCAGGTTGTAGGTGAAGCGCACGTTGTCAAAGATGAGCTCGCCCTGAACGTTCTCGAGGGCCGGGGCGGACGGATCTTCGAGGATATCGTGGGGAAGATCCAACACCTCAAATACACGCTCGAAACTCACCATGGATGTGGAGAAATCTACGGGCGCACTGGCGAGTCCTTGCAGGGCGCCGTAGAGCTGCTCAAGATAAGCACCGAAGGCGACGATCGTGCCGATGGTAAACGTGCCGCGGATAACGTAATAGCCGCCCAAGCCATACACTAGGGCGGTGCCTACGGCGCTGACCAGTCCCAATATCATGAAGAACGAGGAGCCGATCACCGCCCGACGCACGCCGATATCGCGGACGTTCGCCGCCCGGTCACGAAAGCGCCCGGTCTCTTCGCCGCCGCGTCCGAACAGCTTGACCAGCAGGGCGCCGCCGATGTTCAGAGTCTCATTCATGTGAGCGTTCATCTGGGCGTTCATATCCATGGCGCTGCGCGCAATATCGCGCAAAACCGTACCCAAGCGTTGGGCGGCGAAGATAAAGAACGGGAGGATCAACACACTCAGGATGGTAAGACGCCATTCCAGCGTGAGCATAACCCCCAGAATGGCGACCGCCTCTACGACATTGGTGATGATGCCGACGATCGTGTTGCTGATGGCGTTCTGAGCGCCGACGACATCATTGTTGAGCCGGCTCATCAGCTCGCCGACCTTGGTATTGGTAAAGAAGCGCAAGCTCATGCGCTGCAGCCGCGCGAACAATGCGACGCGTAGATCGTAGATCACGCCTTCACCGACGGCAGCATTCCAACGCCGCTGCATGACCGAGATCAGGCCATTTACCACCGGAATCAGCAAGAGTGCAAGCGCCAGGATGATCAACCTGTTCAAATCCTTGGCCGGCAGCACCTTGTCGATCATCGTGCGGAAGATGAGCGGGGATACAAGGGACAACCCCGTGCTGAGCAGGATTGTCACCAACATACCGATAATCTGTTTCGTATACGGACGCGCATAGGCAAGCACTCGCACCAGCAACTGGCGCGTGACCTGCGGCTTCTGGTCGCCGGAGCGCATATAGCTAAACCAACCTCCACCGTGCCACATAAAGTAATCTCCTGCTTCAAGTGTATAATGCTCGAGAACTGCGGGCCGGGGTTGTGAACCCCGCTCCAAGACTATAAGACCACCTGAGGAATTTGGCAACTGGACGAGTGGGGAGGTTAATGAAAGGCTAACGGACGGCTCACCCGGTGGCAACCATAGCTGGCGCCATTGGACCAAATCTCCCCGCCGGACTAAATCATCTGTTTTATGAAGGAAGGGCACCGGAAGAGATGTTGTCGACCAGTAAGGCGCGGTGGTTTAGTGGACTGTTCTTAATCGGTGTCTGCGATTCCTGATTATCTATTTTATGAACAGCCTTTGGACCACGAGCCTGGATGTGGCGCTCCACTATGCGGTTACCGCTCGAATATCGGAACATTGGAATTTGCCAGCCGGCGATGAACGCAGCCTGGAGGAAATGAACGTATACCCAAGATATTCGCACCGATTGGCTGCCATTTTTGGCAACCTCCTTGGGTCGCCGCTGGCCGGTATGCAGTTCGTCGGACTGCTTTCATTAGTAGCATCCTGGAGCGACATTGCGCTCATATTCCTTTCGTTGCCTCGGCAGACGCTTGGGATGGCGCTCGGCGCTCTGACCATCCTGCTTCTAGCCAACCGCTTCTTCATTCATCTGGAATTATTCGGCAACGAGTTAGTAGACAACTATTTCTATCCCCAAGTGGTTGCGCAGGCAGCCGCTATTCTGTTGGTAGCGGTTACGCTATGGATGGAACGAGCTAATATCTCTCACGCGTGGAGTTACGTCATGCTTGCCGGTGCAGTTCCGATCATTCAGCACTTTCACCTGCTGCCGGCCCTTGAAGTCCTTGCGACATTGGCTTTACTGGTCCTGCTGAACCTGATAAATGCAGAGAATAGGAACCGCTGGGCAGTTTTCGCCTTTGGAGTATTCGTCGTTCTCGTTTCGCTTTCATTGGTGGTGTTTGGTCCCGTATTCGCGACCGTGCGCCGAATCTCAGAGAACAATGGGGTCCTGATATTGCGGTATTCCCCAAATCTCATGGCGCTCACGATCGAATGCGTGCTCGTGATTGCGCTTTCGAGCTTCCTGGTGTGGCAATGGCAGCGGTTGGACGCCGTCGAAGCAAGAAATCATTTGCTGAGCTGCAAGTATTTGGGCATTCTCGGTATAGCCATTGCCGGCCTTTGTATGCTTCAAATACTTATGCTGAAGATCGGTTACGGATCAGAATACGCATGCAAGAAATATGCATTTGGGCTCAATACAGTCCTGGTGCTGGATTTGCTTGTGTTGCCGGTCCTCTTATGGCCAAGACTCCGGGCACTTTTGTTAACCTCGGAGGTAGAGTCTGCGGAGCTATCTACCGGGGTGTTCCAGCGCTGCTTCTCGGGACTATTTGTTTTAGCGGCCGTTTTCATAATACTTCCATCACCATCGACAAAGGTTATCGCTCTTTCAGATGTTGTTTCCGTAGAACGCTTTATCCAGGAGCATGGCGGCTCTGCCACCGTTTCGGCCAAGTATGACTACGGCATCGGACTATTTCCCAATCGCCGGAATTTCGATTACCTGATTACAATCGGTGCGCTTAAAGCGCCCCGCGTGGATAACGCGGACGATCTTCTCAGCGGCTATCCACCGAGCAAGCCGCGCAGGATCGGTCGTATATTCACGCGGGTGGGTTCGAAGTCCATGGGATGTGGTTGCCTGCCGTCAATATGTCAGCCCGGCGGGACTGGAGATCCTCGATGGTCAATGCGTTCTTGGCGAGATGGAAGCAGCAGGCGGGGCAACCGTCCCGTAAGACCTTCGGGAGAGGGCCGGCGGAAGCTATAATCTTGCGCGGACGCACGAATTTTGAATTCAGCGATGCAGAAGCAGATCCAGAAAGAGTTCACCCAACAAGCCCGGCAGATGGCCTCTGCGGCGGCATTCAAGGCTGAACCTGTGCTGGAATGGATTGTAAATGCCGCAAGCTCCTCGGCGGCGGACCGGGTGCTGGACCTGGCATGCGGCCCGGGAATCGTTGCTGAGAGGGTCGCTCCAAACGTGGGGCAGGTGGTCGGCATCGATGTAACGCCGGAAATGATCCGGCTGGCCCATGCGCGAGTCGTCAAGGCGCGCCAACCGAATGTCCACTTTGGCGTAGGACGCGCAGAGGATCTGCCGTTTGAGGAGAACGAGTTCGATCAGGTCCTGACGCGACTTTCGTTTCATCATTTCACGGACGTTGCCACGGTATTAGCGGATGTACGCCGAGTGCTGCGTGCCGAGGGGAGGCTGATCATTGCGGATGTCGTTTCGTCTGAAGACTCAGACGATGCCACGCTGCATAATTCACTGGAGCAGCTTCGCGATCCTACCCACGTGCGCATGTTCGCCGCGTCGGAACTCATGGGAATTATCCGCGCGGCCGGTTTCTCCGTGGTCAGTGACGAGATGTGGGAACAGCAACGCGCGTTTACTGAATGGGCGCAAATCGTTGCTAATCCGAGGAGGACGGAGCCTTTGGAGAACGTGATGCGGGCGCTCGCAAGGGCAGGGCAGGAAGCGGGAATAGCGCTGCGCGAACAGGCGGGGCAGTTGCTGTTCACGCACCGGTGGAAGCTGGTGATCGCAGAAACAGACAAGAATTGAGGCGTCGAAAGGCAGGACGAGAGATGAAGATACTTAGCGTTAATATCGGGCAAGAACAAACCCAGCCCAAAGGCGCAGTTCTGGAAACAACGGGGATCTATAAGGTGCCGAGCAGCGGGCCGGTGCGAATCACAACGCTTGGAATCCCGGGCGATTTTATTTGCGATCAGAAATTCCACGGGGGGCCGGACCAGGCGGTGTATTTGTATGGCGCGCCGGATTACGCCTGGTGGTCAGAGCAGCTGGGGGAGGAACTGGCGCCGGGTACATTCGGCGAGAACCTGACGGTGGGCGATTTCGAGAGCGCGGGATATCACATTGGAGACCGGCTGCGGATCGGCTCGGTAATATTGGAATTCACGGCGCCGCGCACGCCATGCTCCACGCTGGCAGCACGCATGCGGGACCCGATGTTCGTGAAGAAGTATCGGCGAGCCGAGCGGCCGGGGATGTATTGCCGGGTTATCCAGGAGGGAACCTTGCAGGCGGGGGAGACGGCTGAACTGCTGCCTTACGCTGGCGAAGCGGTTTCCGGCATCGAACTGTTTCGAGATCACTACCGACGCGAAAAGGACGCGGAGACACTGCAGCGTTTCCTGCGGGCGCCAATCGCAGTGCGCGTGCGGGCGGACCTGGAAAAGGATCTGGATAAGATCTCGAGGGTGAGGTAGTGCGGTTGGGACGCCAGTAAATGGGCCGTCAGAAAAATGAAAAGACGAGAGGCAAAGGAAAACCTTTGCCTCTCGATTATTTAGGACGGTGAGTAAGCCGTGGAACTGCGGTTATTGAAGCGGCTAGAAGTCTACCCGGAAAATCTTTGGACCGGTTGGTTTGGGGCTGCCGCCGACGGGTTCCAACGTTACGCCAATCCCGGTAAAACCGGTCAACGGTTGAGGAGAGCTGACAACCGCCATGACGAACGGGTAGCCAGTTTCGGGCGTAATGAAGCCGCCGCTGGTGCGGTCGCCTTTTGGATCAATGAGCCACATCTGATAGCTCTTACCCGCGGGCGGGGGTACGAGATTCCAGGCAAAGACCGCCAGCAGATTCCGCTGCTTATCCACCAGCACGCTGCCGGAGACGCCGTTCTGCTCGAAGGCCAGAGTCCTGGTGGTGGGGTAGGCCAGCATGGCGATGGCCGTCTGTTCGGAAGTACGTTGTTCGAGCAGTTCAGCCTGCTCACGCCTCAGAGAATATACCTGTGACACGGTCAGCAAATTCAGGCCAACGAGGGCGGCAAGCGCGGCGCCCATAGCGAGCCGGCCGAATGACCAGTTGAATTGAGGACGTGTGCGAGGTGCCTGCCCCGCGAGGCGCTTTTGCAGGCTACGCCTGACGGCGGCGCTCGGCGGGCGCGGAGGCAGAGCAGCCAGAAGCCCAGAACTGAGGCGGCGGTAGTCGGCCAGCTCGGCACGGCATGTTTCACAAGTCTCGAGGTGAGCTTCCAGGGCAGCGGCCTCTCCGGGATCTAATGAACCAAGAGCATATGCTGCGATGTTTTCCTGAAAGCCGGCGTGATTTTCATCCATCCGTTTTTACTCTATTTCTAAGTACGCCGAATATGGCAGGTCTTGGATTAATTCGCATCACGGGGGATCCATTCATGACGCAAAGCCTGCATAGCAGCGCGCAAGCGGGTCTTCACGGTGCCAAGAGGCCAGCCCAGCTCATCGGCGATCTCGCTTTGGCTCAGGCCCTGGTAATAGGCCAGCTCGATCACGATCTGCTGGTCGTGAGGAAGGGCATGCACGGCAAAATACAGGCTTTTCCAGCGAGCTTCATCCGGATCCTGCGTTTCGTCACGCATCGAAGGCCACAGCTCCTCGGGGTCATTCGAATCGGAGAGCAGGGGACGGCGTGTCTCGAGGCGCAGGCGATCCAGGGCCGTGCGCCGGGCGATGGTGAGCAGCCAGACGATAAACGAACCGCGCTCCGACAGGTATAGCCGGGCGCGGCTCCATAACTTAACAAAGGTATCCTGCGTGGCTTCTTCGGCCAGCATGGGATCGCTCAGGATACGCAGCGTCAGCGCATTGACCCTGGCGGCATAGCGATCATATAGGGCCAGAAAGGCTTGCTGATCCCCGTGTGCGACGCGCTGGATCAGAGCAAGCTCGTCCTCATCTGAGGATTTCACCCTGCTATTGTACCAATGCTTGCCGGCTTCCCGCGTGCTTTGCATAACCTATTCAACGAATTCCGGGGATGGGACGATACCCTGCGGAGGGATGGGAACGGATTCCGTGTCCTTGAAAAAGCTCCACGTCAGCATAATTGCAAAAGCGTAGAGGATGGATGTCGCAACGAACAGCGGTGTAAAGCCATAGCGCTGCTGCACCACGCCGGAGACGTAGGGACCGACCGCCCAGCCGATGTTCCAGGAAAGGTTCAAGATACTGTTCACGAAGCCCTGGTGCTGCTCCGGCGTGCGCTCCATGCAGAAGGCGGAGTATAAGGGCGAGGCCATGTTCATGAGGGCTGTCCGCAGGAGGAAGCCAATCGATGAAAGCCATAAGACCGGTGCAAAGCCCGCCAGGAGCAGGAAGGCAAGGCTGGCGGACTGCGTTGCCACTATGGCGCGAACTTTGCCGCCCAGCCGGGTGGAGAGGCGCGGCGCAACGATGCTCCCGATGCCAATCAGAAGAGATGAGAGGCTGAAAAGGATCCCCAGGAGCGAATCGCTGATGCTGAAGCGGTCCTTGAAGAACACGTTCATGTAAGGGATAAGGATCGCCGCGCCGAAGCCGATCACGATCTGCGGACCGGTCATGCGGGCCGTAAGAGCGAGCAAGGAAGGAGAGAGCTTGCTGCTGGCGGACCGCCGGACTGCTCCCTAGTAGAAGAAGGCTCTGGGGCTGCCTGAGCGGCCAGGCCGGCACGGGGTTCCTTCATGAACCATAGCGGAATCATGGAGGTTGTGCCCACAAGGATGCTCGTGACCAGTACGGCCTGATAGGCAGTGGCGCTGTGCTCCTGAACGCTGAGAAGCAGGCCGAACATGGCGGGCAGCTGCCCCGCAAAGAGATTGCCCACCGCGCCTGAAATGGTTTGCAGGCCATAGTTGAGGCTGAACAACATTGTCCGGTTCCTGGCATCGGACAACTTCATCATGAGCGGAGCCTGGCTGACGAGGAAGAGGGTGTTGAATATGCCGGTCAGGAACGCGGCGGCGACGATGATGGCCGGCTGGCGAAATGTGACCTGAGCAAGCATGGACAGGGTGGCGAGGCCGATGCCGAGCATCAGCGCGGCCTTGCGCCCAATCCGGTCGGAGAAGCGGCCTATGAAAATGCTGAAGATCAGGGCCGCGGCGGACGGCATTGAATTTACAAGGCCCAGAAACTCGCGAGTGTAGCCGCTCTGAAGCATGTAGAAATTGAAGAACAACTGCCAACTGCTCAATATCACGCCATCGATGATGGTCATGATCAAGAACAGGCGCGCGGGCCGGCCAAAGCTGCGAACCGGTTCTACATAATGGTGCTTCAGGCTTTGGAACATGGCAATCAGGAAAGGCCAATCACCTGTGAAGGCTTTTTGGGGAACAGTGCGTCCATCAGGGCCCGGGTCTCATTGTTATCGCACCAACAGTCCGCGAAAGAAGTGCGCAGCTCCGCGAGGCTGCGGTAGCCGAACAGCAATTGCAGGAAGGTCAGACCGGGGAAACCGATATCGCCTTCCTGGTCCCTCTCGCCCGGCATCCACGGCTCCACGCCTGCCAGCCGGCCTTGTTCGAATACGAGGCGCAGCCCACTGCGATAAAAGCTGATCCGTTTGTTGCCGGTAAACCCGCATGCGATCGATCCGGCCAGGCGCTTTTCCAGTGCGGGCGCGATGTGGCGGATAAAGGCAGGCAGGTCGCTGACGCGCAGGTACCAGGCGTAGGATGGCTGGATCTGCGGCAGGCGTTCGCTAAATGCATCATAGACCGGATGGGTTTCGCCCAAGGCGAAGGTGAAGGCGTTGCAGGGCCGTCCCTGCAAGCGGGCGTATTCGAGGCCGATGCCCCATAAGTGGCGGATGACGGCAGGCGTCATCTCAAGCCAGGACACGCCGGCTTTGAGCTCGTAGAGAGTAGCCGTGATCCCACGCCGGCCAAGGATCGGCAAATGACGGAGCACGCCGATGGGCTCGCCGTTGGGTCTTTCGATGATCAGCGATGCTTGCGTAACGATCGCCGAGCGCCCAAACATTTCGTAGCGCCAGATGGGCTCGTCGCGAACGCAAGTGACCGGATAGCGGCTGAAAGAGTCCTGGTAAACCGCCGCCATGAACGGAATATCCGACTCCTGTGCGGGGCGAAATGTGCAAGGCTCGCTTTCTCCGTGCTTAAGTTCCGGGACATTGATCTCGAAACCCGAACGCATGCCATCCAAATCCAGCGCCATCTCGTAGCCAAACAAACGATAGTAGTACGGAATGCCGGTGATGGCTTGTACCATCTCGCCGCGCTCGGCGCTCCAACGATGGATCTCATCGAACTGGAGGCGGACAAGCCCGCGGTTACGGAATTCGGGCAGGGTGCCGACCAACTCAGGCCTGCCGACGCCAAAGGGGATACCCTCGTACGTCCACGTCTGCGAGATGAGGTTCAGTGTGGAAACGATGCGCCCGGTGGAGGCTTCCTCCACGATCGTGAAGTCGTCCGCATGGAAGCGGGGATGGGGTTTGGTAAGCAGGTCGCGCGTCCAGGCGGCGATCAACTCATCCGGCTTATCCGCCTCTTCGCTATGAATGATGCTGCAGAAGGTGGAGAGCGGGCCCGCATCCGCAGGCGAAGAACGGCGCAGGAGTAATCCTGCGCCGAGTTCCCTTTTGATCGGTTTGAGTGAAGCGCTCATTTCATGATCTCTTTCAAGTCTCTTAGCGCCCGCACCGGTTCCTTGAAGAGGATCCCGTGCATTCCGAGAGCCGCAGCAGCCTCGACGTTGGGCGGCGTATCATCCACAAAAGCTGCCTCTCGTGCGGAAACTCCGAGCTTTTCGAGGGCGATCCGATAGATCTTGGGATCAGGTTTCATGAGGCCCACCTCGGCGGAGAGCACCAGGGCATCGAAGGCATCATCCATGTGCTTTTCCACGAGGTAATCGCGCAAATCGGGCCAGGCATTGGAGATCACACCGGTCTTATAGCGGGGCCGTAGAGAACGGATGAAGTCCACAAGGCTGGCGTCAATCACATCGCCGGCGAAGAACTCCTCGCGAATCGCTTTGGCCTCCGAGACCGGGCGCCCGAGCCTGCGTGTCACGGCCTCCCAATGTGAATCGGTCGTAATCTTTCCGATGGAGGCCTTGCGACTGCTCTCGCTCTCAAAGACGAGGCGGCTCAGTTCTTCATAGGTCATATTCAGGCGCTCCGCCAAGTGTTCGCGGGGCGCCTGAAATTCTGTGCGAACGACAACACCCCCGAGGTCAAAGAAGACGGCGTGGACGGTCATGGGGTCTGGATGGCGGGCCGCTTGCAGCCCGCTGGACTACCTGCTCTTGCTCTTCTTCTTAGTAGACTTGCGGCTGGCAGACTTGCTCTTTGCCTTGGTAGCCGCTTTCTTCGTTGCTTTGGAAGCCGACTTCTTGGTGGCGGATTTGCTGGCGGTGGCCTTTTTGGCAGCCGACTTGCCAGCGGCTTTCTTGGCCGCCGGAGCGTGGCGCCTACGGGAAGAACCTGCCGCAGCCTGCTTTTTCATGGCGGGGGCGGCAGCGGGGCGCTGCCTTTCCATCATCCGGGCTTCGGGGCCGGAAGGGACAGCGGTGTTGGGCATCTCCGCAGCGGGCGCGGCCGGGCCGGATGGGCCTGGCATGGAAGCCATGGCTGGCTGTTTGATGGCTTCTTCCCAGCCTGGGGTGAACATTTCCAGCCGCTCACGGGAGATGGCGTTGGCGCGGCCGCAGCGGGGGCAATGTGCATCGTAATGGTGCAGATTCTCGGCGTGCATCTTCCGTAAAGCAGCGACTTTCTGTTCCATGCTAAGGGTGAAAGGAGTCTGGCAGTAGAAACAAGTCAGGTTCATTGGTGCCTCCTTATGTTGTTACCATTAAGTATAGCCGATTTTGCCTGGAATCAATTCATCCAGTGCACATTTCGGTCAATTTTCATGAGGTGCGAGCCTCGCTGAAGAAGGGGGAAGGATATGCGGTCGTCGGTTCTGGTCACCTCCGGAAGGCAGGATGGTTGCAAGGGGTGCGAAGGCGCCCCTTATGGGTTGGCTCCCGTCGCGATGCGGCCCGCCTGCAGATCGTCCAGAACCTGTTGAATCAGGCGCTGTTTCCCAGGGCCGATGGTGGCCGGATCGATATCTGCCAACCCGAGAGGCGATTTGACATTTTGTCCCCCATGGCCTGCGATCAGATCGGGCCAGGCCTTCTCGATGGCCTTCACCTCGTCAGGGCGTATAGTCATCACCCATGTCCCAGGCTTGGGGTTCGGCAGAGAAACACCGATCATGCGAGTTCCGGTGGAAGATAGATAGTCGGTGAGTTCCCTGGCGACGATATCAGGAAAGAGGTAGATCGTATCGACCTTATGCTGGATGATCAGCACGTCTGCATACGCCGGATAACGGGCCTTATCTTCTTCTGCCGGTATGTCCTGAAATTGAGGAAAACCGTAAGGCAGGTAATAGAAGGGCTGGCACAAGCCGCAGTAGTACGACATTCCGTTCGTGAAGGCCACAGCGGCGTTCTGGGCGGCGGCGTTGCCGCGGGGCAATAGCATACCGATGTGATGGTCGTCGCTGAGCATGGCTGCGGTATAGCCAGCCACGAAGGCGGGAATATCGGCCTGGCTGCCGGAGCCAAGTATGCTGATGTTTCCGGCGGCGGTGATATCAGGGATATCAATTGCAAGGAATTGTACCTGCGGGGCGGCGGCGGCCAATGCGGCGATGCCAGGATCCGGCGCCAAAGCAACCACCACCTTCAGGCCCGGCTCGATCTCCTCAGGGGTCAGTGCATTGCGTACCTGAAACCGCATGCCCGATGCCTGAGTCAGGTTGTAGACAGCGGTCTGGTAGGCATCCGAAGTCCCCTTGTCCATGTCGGAGGGCATCAGGAGGATGGCAAGAGGCGTAGAGGGCGTGGGAACCAGGGTGGGGGATGGGACCGGCGTCTCGGTTGGTATGGGAGTCGGTTCAGTTTTCTTCCCAAGTCCGCAAGCACTAAGAAGGGCAACGAAGAGTATGACGAAAAGGGCCGATTTTACGCGCACGTAGATGCTCCAGCTGTCCGGAATGCGGGAATTATACTGCCGCAATCAGGGTGCGCCAGCACTGGAAACGTGCAAGAGATCCATAGACGCGAAAGCACGGAGATACGTTATGGATCTCCGTGCTTTCGTGTCTGGCTGTATTCGAAGCTGTGCTTAGCGGGCGATAACCTTGATGTTTCTCGGCCTGGCTGATTCTGCTTTGGGGAGACGCAAGGTGAGAATCCCATCGGCAATATTCGCCTCGACCTTGTCTGCCTCCAGAGGGGCGGGGAGGCGCAGCTCGCGGCGGAAGGAGCCGGCGGGCAGTTCCTGCAGCAAGTAACCGGCTTCCGTCATGCTGTCGGCCATGCTGCCTTCGATGCGGACTGTATCCTCGAGAACCTGGATCGTGAGATCCGCGGCTTTGAGACCGGGCACGAGGGCAGTGAGAACGAATGCGTCGCTGTCATCGCGTACATTGACAGGCAGGTAGCGAGACTCGGGGGCCTGTTCCGCGGCTGCCATCCAACGGCGGGCCATATGGCGGGGGAATGCATAAGCGTAAAGGGTCATTTTGATTTCTCCTGTAACATTATTGATTATTGAGTAATGTTATGCCGGAGACATCAGAAAATGAATAGCGAAAGATAGATTTTGCGTTAGAAACCGCGATCGCCTTTCCAAGGACATCTGCCTGGCGCCCAACCCTACCTTAAAACCACCGGGCATCGGTGTCTAACATCCGATGCCCGGCATTGTTCAGGAAATACTTGAAAGGAAGGTTACGGCGTCACTTTGCTCACGCGAGTGGCCCAATTGGCCAGCGCGGTGCGTGTGCCTCCGCAGCTTCCGAACGGATCCGCAGCGTATTGCGCCAAGAGTACAGGTCTGCGCAATATACTCGCTTGCGATCCAGATGCTGTTGCCGTCGGTTAATGCGGCGCCATAGTCACCCCAGCGAGGACGCGGGGGATCGCCAACCTGTGCCTTGTAGCCGGTGAAGCCATCATCGGGCCCCTTGCCTCGGGCAGCTATATGGACAGGGCTCGTGCCGTGGACATCCAGCAGGGCGTAGGCTGCGCTTGGGAAGTACCCTCTGCCGACCAGCGTGAAGGCCATTACGCCCTTGCCGTTAGATAGAACCGCGATCGCCGGATAGGTTACGTTATTGCCTGCTACAGCCACGTATCCCTGCTTCGCGATAGTACCGCCCAGCCCGCCCAGCGCGCCGACTCTGGGGCTCACAACGAAGTACGCAATGCCAGCCTTTTCCTTGCCGCCCACGTTGACAACGGTATCCAAGGCTGTCCACAGCTTTCCGTCGGCATACCACACCTGTTGAATGCGCGAATCGTTGCTGTCGATGTGGGACTCTACTTCGTCATGTGCCGGCTCGGTGAAGAAGAGGAAATTCCAACAGCCGGTGCCGAATGGAGTCACCATCGTGGTGTCGTTGATGCATTGGCCCTGCGGGAAATTGCCGGCCCTTTGATCCGAATGCGGCGGAACGCCGTAGACTTCGGATTTGAGGACTCGATCGCTCAACAGCGGGCTTGGCGACGACGAGCCCAACGATTGGGTATTGGTCATGGCCCATAGCACCAGTTCATTGGAGAAGCCGCCACCTGGGATGCCATTGGCTTCCTCGCCGGCGTTCGAACTCATGAAGAACTCGGTTCCGTGGGCCTGGATAGTATTGCGTCCAGCGGCTGCCTCTGCCGGCCAGATCGTAAAGCCGGGTTGAATACCCTGGCTGGACTTAACCATGCCCACGGTATCGAACTGCGAGACTTCCACAGTGGCGGCATTGGCTGCCAATGCGGCCTTGGAGAACGCGTATACCTGCGCAGCGTGGAACTCGGGGCCAAAGAGCGAATACTCGTTGGTTGTAATGTAGAAACCGTACTTATCTGCGCCGATATGTGGATAGTCACCGATGCACGGGCCCAGGCTGCAACCATGATTCGGTGTGCCGTCTGTGCCGTCATCCTGGACAGGCAGACGATAGACAACCCAACTGCCGGTCGGATTGTCTGAGGTGCTGACTGCCACGTCGAGGTGATTCGGGCCGAGCAGGTCACCAGTGGTCGGGTCCTGTTCGAGGGTCAGCACCACATGGAACCAGCGCTGCGTATCCTTGTCGAAGTAACACGATGGATCGGTCAGGAATGGACCGACTACGCCATTGGTCCGGTCAAACTCCGCCGGATAACCGTAGAACGTGTTGAGATCTATTACATCGGTCTTTGGATTGCCGTGTGTGTCGAAGACGCGCATTACGGTATTGACGGTCTCCAGGACGTACCCGTTGCCGGCGCACAAGCCTTGATCCGGCGGCTCAAGAGAAAACTGATTGCCGCCGTTAGCAAGGCGCTGGTCGCGGTGATTAATGCCGGTAAAGGAGGTCGAAAGTTTCGGGTTGGAACTTGTCACCGCGCTGCTGCGAACGCGAGGCGCCTTCAACGGATCAGAAGATCCATGGTTGGTCTGCAGGCTCAAGCTGCGATTGACCTGTGGGTGCGTTTGAGTAGTGGGGGCTTTTCCCGCACCAGCATCATTTCGCATAAATGGCGGGATTTCCGTGGTTTGCCGACCGCTCGCATCATGGCCCTGGCTACCGTTCGGAGGGAAGGATGTTGAAATCGAACTACTGATCTGGCGCACAAATGGTGTGCCCCCCGCTTGCAGCGGTGCGGCGCTGACCTGGAGAGAGCCAGGCAGGACCATTACCATCACCAGGATCATTAAAATCGTGCTTATGCTCCGTTTCATCTTTATCTCCTAATAGCTAAAGAATTGGCTTCGATGGAATCTGGTATGTCTAAGAATTACCCTTGACGGAGTTGTTGAGCTGAAACTGCCTGTATTGCTGGTGCCTGCACCTCCTTTTCCGGCGTGAAATTCGCGCGGTCAAGCCGGATGCCCCGGCATCCCGGGTTTGCGCGAGCGCTACTTCTAACAATAGCATGATAGCAAGATTCGATATGGATTTCAAGTGGTACTCTGGAGTCAGTTTTTGAAACAGTATAATGATCGCCGTGCGCAAGCGCCTGTTCGTGATTTCCGTCATTATGGTCGTCGTCCTGGCAGTAGCAGGATACCTGATCGTGACCTACAGGCCTACCAGTGTCAGGGCGGCGCAGGTGTTTGCATGGATCAAGGACCCAGAGTCGCAACCGGAGCTCGTGATCGCAGCCGGCAGCCGGTGCGGGAATGCGCCGTTCATCTTCCCACGACGGGCGTGCCGGGCTTCATCTGGGATGATTCCTTCCAGGCTGGTCACCGACATCAGGGCGTAGATATCTTTGCGGGTACGGACATAAATGTCACTGAAGTGATTGCAGCGTATCCGGGGTACCTGACGCGTCTCCCGGACTGGAAGTCGAGCGTCATTGTTCGAGTGCCGAGCGACCCGCTGGAACCGAGCCGCCAAATCTGGGTGTACTATACTCATATGGCTGATGCGGACGGCACTTCGTTCATCTCAGCCGATTTTCCGCCCGGCACACATGAGAAGCAGATCGAAGCCGGCACGCTGCTGGGGCGCCAGGGAGATTACTCCGGCGATCCGAATAACCCGGTGGGCGTGCACTTGCATATTTCGATCGTCCGGGATAACAGCGGCAATTTCATGAACGAGCTGGACATCAACAATACCTACGATCCTTCGCCTTATTTTGGGCTGGCATTGAATGCCCGAAAGAATCCGGATAAGATTCCGGCGTGTGAGCAGTAATCGGAGAGCAAAGAAAAGCAAGCAGCAGAAGTGGGTGAAGGGATTATGGACTTTCAAGGGAAGGTTGTGCTAATCACCGGCGCGGGAAAGGGGAGCGGGCGGAGGCTGGCGTTGGAATTCGCCGGAAGAGGCGCAAGCGTGGCAGCCAATGATGTCTCGCCGGTAAATCTGGACGAGGTCGCGCGGGTCGGCGGGGATAGAGTGAGAACCTACGTTGAAGACGTGGCGAAAAAGATCGGCATCCAGACTCTTATCAAACAAGTCGAGGACGACTTCGGCAGGATCGATGTGCTAATCAATCATGCGGCGGTGGAACCCCATGTTTCCCTGCTGGACATGGATGAATGGGACTGGCATCGCGTGCTGGACGTCAACCTGACCGGTGCATTCCTGGCGATGCAATCGACGGCCCGCGTGATGCGGCAAAATGGTTCGGGCGTAATCATCAATTTGATCAGCCTGGAGCGGTCGTTGAGTGCGCAAGCGCCGGCCTACACTGCCAGCATGTATGGATTGATCGCTTTGACTCGGGCTGCTGCCGATGAACTGGCGGCGATGGGCGTGAGTGTGCACGCAGTAGGGCGCGGCATCGCACAGTTCAGGCATGCAGATGCGGAGGCGCCGACAGACCTACGCGGCGCTGTATTGTATCTATGCAACTCAGCGCAAAGTGGACAGATCGTCAATGTGGAGGCCCTATGAAGGAATTGACCGAGTACAGACAGAAACTTCTTGACCGTTTCGCCGCGGCCGCGGCGGAATTCCGTGAAGCCTGCCTGGCAGTCAAAAGGCCGTTCGATCCGCTTGAGCCAGGAGGTTGGAGCTTGCACCAGGTTGCGGTACATGCCCGCGATATTGACAAGCTGGTCTATGGGCTGCGCGCCCGGCGGACCCTCTCGGAGGATAATCCGAATTTTCCAAATTTTGACGGCGAGGCGTATATGGCCGAGCATTACAACGCCCAGGAGTCGTTGGGCGAGTTGTTGGATGGGCTGGTCAAGAATATCCAAGGGCTGGTCACGGAATTGCGGAGCATACCGGTCGAGGGATGGTCGCGCGTCTCGGTGCATGAGACACAAGGTGACGGGTTGACGCTCCAAACATGGGTGGAGCGAGGATTGGACCATCTAGAAGAGCACCTGGCGACGGTGAAGAAAGCCGGATCATCTACATAAACCACAAAGATCCCCGTGCAGCGGGGATCCGGTTTTGCGGCTATGAATTGGCTACCAGAGCGGTAGGTGCAGAAGGGACAGTGACGCCGAAAGCAGCAGTTGCATGACGGCCTCATGGAAGTGCAACCAGAACAACCCGACGAGAACTGCCAGTAGAAAGCCACCTATTACGTCCGAGAGATAATGCACCCCCATGGAGACGCGTGCCAACGATACCAGGGGCGCCCAAATCCAAAATAGTATGGCAATCCAAGGAGGGCCAAGGCTCGTGGCGAGCACGGCTAGCAGAAAAGTGCGCGCGGCATGACCGGAGGGGAAGGATTCGGGATCTTTACGGCGAGTGCCCATCGCCCAAAGCCCAACGGGTCGACGGCGGTTTACCAGGTGCTTTATAGGCAGTATGGCTAAAGCCAGGAGGCCGATGCCGATGGCCAGCGCGATGGCCCATTGCTTCCAAAAGGAGTTGCCGAATAACCAGAGGAGAAACAACACCGGCCACCAAAGCCGGACGTCGCCGGAGTGAGCGAAAAGCTCTGAAGTCCGCCGGATGGGCTTGGATATGTTGTCCAAGCGGATCCGGTCGGAAAGGCGTTTATCCAGTTTGTGAATGGATTTGAACTCGGATTTCAGGTCCATGCTGTGCGTAACGAAGGCTCGCAGAAAACGATTCGCGGCGCAGATGGGGGATTCACCTACCGTCAAATTCCAACAGGCGATTCTGAGAAACAGTGACTGAGTACCGGGGTTGGCTACCAGAGCCAGGGGATCAAACCACCGAAAAATGCCAGGATGGGCGGAAGCAAATGCAGGATCAGCAATCCGGCGAGCACGCCGAGCACCAGCCCGCCCAATACGTCAAAGACATAATGGACGCCCATGGCAACGCGGGCGATCGAAACGAGAGGCGCCCAGACCCACAGGGCGGCAGCAAGCCATACCGGGCCCAGGCCGGTGACCAGCACGGCGATCAGGAATGAGCGGGCGGCATGGCCGGATGGGAACGAATGCGGATCAGTCTTGCGATAGATCATTCCCCACAGCCCATCGGGGCGCTTGCGCCGGATGCGGAACTTGAGGGCCAGCACCAGCGGAGCCATTACGCTGATGGCTCCCAGGACGACGAGTGCCCATTGCTTCCAGAACGAATTGCCGAGCACCCAGACGATGATCATGGCGAGGCCCCAGAACCACAAGTCGCCGGAGTGGGCAAAGATGACGGCTACGCTCCGAAGAAGGCCCGGTTTTTCGGCCACGCCGAGGTTCTTCGACAGCCTGTTATCGATCTCGAGCAGGGATTTCATATCCATAGGGGTAGAAACGAAATCGAGGCGGGCCAATGTCCGCCTCGATGACGGGAGGTCTCCGTGTATTAAATCAGGATTTTGTCCGGGTGCGAGTCTTGCGAGCGGCCTGGGCCGTTGGCTTGGTCGCTTTCCTGGCAGCAGCTTTCTTCGCCGGACGGGACTTTGGCTTGGCCTTTGCCGAGGTCGAAGACCGGCGGCGGCTGTGCCTTTCCAGGTACTCTCGCATGACCTCGAGCTGGTGCGGCTTGTCGACATCCATGCCGACCTCGGGATAAGGGCAGACGATGGCGCGGCCTTTCCAACCGAGCTTATCGGCCACACGCTGGACGACATCGTCGACAGTAAGCTGCCCAAACAAGTATTTGAAGATAATATCGGGCCCGATCAAGGCCGCCTGGGCGGCGGGATTCTTGCGAGCGTCAAGTAGCTTGCTCACGAACTCTGAGTTCTGGTCTACGATGGAAGCACGCGCCATGTTCATGTCGCCGCCGCACACAGCCAGGTCCTTGAGACGCGTATAGGTGCGCCTGGAACCGGGGAAAACCCTTTCCATATCTTCGCGGCGCACCACGTTGTAATACAGATCATCGTCGGTTTGCTTGCAGGTAGCGATCAGCCATTCCACCATCTCAGGGGTGATACTGGGAATATCGGATGAGACGAACAACACGTATTCCGCTTTGGGGTTGAGCTCCACTACTTTGGCGGCACCAGCCTTGAGATTCTCGAGCAGCTTGCCCTTATTGGGGAGATAGGTCAGAGGTTTCTTGCATGCGAGCTTAGCCTTGTCAGAAAGGCCGATCAATACGATGTGCTCAATCGATTTGGAAGCGCCCAGAGCATCCAGCACCCATTGGATCATGGGCTTGCCGGCCATATCGATGAGAGCCTTGGCTTCGCCATGGGAATAAGAATAGAGGGGCTCGTTGGGCTGGGGGATCCCGCCTGCTAGAACGACTGCGTCCATAATTACATTCTCCTGCTTGGTTGCTCCAACCGCTCGAAGAGCACGGCGGGAGCTGGAGTAAGAAGTAACCTCAATTCAGTTCCTGCAATTGCGGCCCAAATTTCAGCTTTGTGATCAGATCTTCGTATTCGGGGGCGGTCAGCGGTCGGCCTTTCCCGGAGATGGCGACCATGGCGGCCTCCATCATATTGGTCCCAAACGAGCGGCCATCCAACACCGGCGTGGTTGTTACAAGGTACTTTATGCCGCACTGCTTGAACAAAGCGACGTCCTCTGAAGTAGTGGTGTTGGTTACGATGACCTTGCCTTGCATGTCGTCGGGCATGTGGCGTTTGATGTAGTGACAGTCGCCGGCGACCACAGTGGCGGACCGGTAGTAATTTTGATACTTGGGGATGCGCTTTTCCTGCTTTTCGCCAGTCGGGTAGACCCACTCGAAAGGCAGGCGGCCGACTACGGGCATCAAAATGCCGGCCAGCGTCTTGAGCTGTCCGGCAGTGTGCAAAGCGATAGGCACGCCCAAGCCGAACATGATATCGCCAAAAGTGCATTCATAGCCGGCGTCGATGAAGCTCTTCGACATGCCCCACCGATCTGCTCCGCTTACCATAAAGACCTTCCTGCCGAGGCGGTTCACATAATCGCCGATCTTTGCGGCAAGAAAGGGTGCGGACTTGTTTTCCAATGTGTTCTTCAAGCCGACGCCGTCCACAATGGGCGTGTTTTTGACGTAACGAACCATGGGGCGCACTGAGTAAAGCGGATACCACTTGTTGTCGACCATCAGCCCGAGATCTGCGCCGCCGACACCGAAGGCATCTACCTTGCCGTCGAGCTCCTTGTACTTCAGAGCGGCGGCTTCCATATCACCATCGGTTCCGAGCCGTTCGATGCTGACTTTCTCGCCGAGCATGGTTACTTCCACAGCCTTGTCGCGTTTGGATGAACCGATGCTGATGCTTACGGCTCGTTTCATGTGTAATCCTCCGGGGGATGGGCTCCGCCGAGTATACACCGAAGTCAGATGGCTGAGAATGAATTATCGCTGGGGCGCGGAGACGACGGCGCGCATCACATACTTGTTGACGCCACCGAAGCGATACTTGTACTCCTCGTCTCCACGCATGAAGTCGAACTCGTAGCGGCCATGTTCACTTGCCCACTGAATCTCGTGTGTCAGCATGAGCCAGCCGGGTGAGAGCTCCATGAAGTCGCGGCTGACGCCGGAGTTGTAACCCCATAGTTTATTCTTGTAGTCGAAATTCAAGGCTGCGGCTGCTTTAACGCCATTTATGGTCAGGAATGCCAGCCAAAGATAGCCGTTGTCGAAGGCGATGCGCATGAGGGAGCCGACATGGGCGCGCATGGCGGGTTTGAGAAAGCCGGCTTTGTTGGTGTCGTGCGACATCAGCTCAAAGAACAATTCGATGTCCGCGTCAAGGGTGGATCGGTCATTGACGATCCGGAACTCCTGTGGGAGCTGGCTTTCGGCGGCGCGGCGCATTTTGCGCCGGATCTCGTGGCGCTGCTTTTTGTCGATGCGCGCCAAGTAGGCATCGAAGCCGCCTTCGAGTGAGATTCGAGGGGTGGGGCGGTAAATCTCTTCACGATAGGTGCAGCCTCTTTTTTCGGCTTCAGCCTGGAGGGCGGCAAGCGTGGGAGAGGAGTCGGGCAGGTTGTACCAGTCGAACGGCAGGCCGCCGCAGGGCCCGGATTGCCCAAGAAAGTCCAATAGGCCGGAGAGGAAGCGGGGCAGGTCTTCGAGGCGCACGATCAAGTCCAGATAATCGGAGACTTCAATGCTGCCGACAAGCAGCAGCGCAGCGCGGCCATCGTATTCCGCTTTGAAAAGCGGCGCGATGCCGACCAAATGTCCGTCTTCGGATGCGGATACCAGCACCAGGTCGGCCTGCTGCCATTCGCCGCCGCCGAGGGTTTGCCACCAAGCGCTGAGCATTTCGTGGCGCGAAAACGGGGTATCAGAAATTCCGGCTTCTGCAAGCTCATTCCATGCAGAGGCCGGAATTTCGGCAAAACTTTTATGTAATGTGTATTCCATGTTGTTCCGATGATGGGCTGTGTCGCCCAGATTTTACCAGTATAATGATGCGGGATTTCAGATCTTGTTCACGCCTCGCACACCATCTCCCGTGTATTTCGGGAACGAACAGCATGCCCTTTGATCTATCGCTAGTACCGCTCTATCGACTTAGCGGGCAGGAGCAGGCTGCCTGGCCGGGTTTGGCAGCGACCCTGCCGCCGAAGAAAGCGGCGCGGGGTCGTGACCAGAACCGTGTGGCGGTTTATCTTATGGGGGCAGATAATGCCCCGCTGCCGGCAACGCAACTGTCCCAATTGGCGACGCGTGCGGCAGCGGTGTTCTATGAAACTCCCGGAACCGTTACGGCGGCGCTCAGGGCGGCAGCCAAATCCATCAATAAGACATTATATGAAAGCAACATTGCCGACTCCGGCCGCGGACAGCATGCGACCGGGTACCTGGCGCTCGCGGCGCTGCGCGACACCCAGCTAACGCTGTTGCTAAGCGGACCGGTACATGCTTACGTGCTCGGCATGCAGGGGGCGCAGCACATCTTCGATACACTTTCTGGGAAGGGCCTTGGGCTGGCTGCCAGACGCGCCTCACTACTTTTCACAGGTCACACTGCAAGCGAATGACCGAGTGTTATTGTGCGCGAAGTTGCCCTCCGCAGTGGAAGCTGCCTTGCAGGACGCAACCCCGGCCTCTCTCGAAGCCACGCGCCGGCGCTTCATGAATTTGGCCGGGGAAGATTTCAACGCGGTAATGTTGCAGGTCGCAGATGGAACCAGCAGGCTGACGATAGTCCGCCCGGCTGTTGAGCCTGGGGTGAGGGTGCCGCTTGCGAGCAAGCCCGCAGTGGAGGCGGAGCCGCCAATCACTGTGGCACTGCCTGAGATAGAGGCGCACGGCTTGCAGCCGTCGGCCTATGCAATCCCTGCCGAGCCAAAAGAAGATGCTTTACCACCTGAGGATGCTCCGGCTGTCTCGACATCGCCCGGTCTACTGGGAGCGTTGCCGCGGGCCGGTGGCGGCGGTAGAGCGGTGAGAAGGAAACGACAGCAGATCGCCGCTGCGAGTGCACCGCTTGCGGCGCCGCGCGAGCCTTCGCAGCGGACGCGCCAGGCAGCGAGAACTATTACTGGCGGCATGAAGGCCTGGCGAGAAGGATTTGACCGCCTGGGGCAGTCGCTGCAGAAATTCATGCCGCGATTGCTGCCGGCGTCCGAGCAGAGCAGTTGGGCACAGTCTTCACCGGCCCTGGCTTTTATTGCGTTGCTTGTCCCGCTGATCGTTGTGACCGTTGCCAGCGTGGTCTATTTCCGCTATGGGCGGAGTGTTCAGTACGAGGAATACATTGTGCAGGCGCAAGATGCCCATACACAGGCATTAGGTCTTCCGGATGCTGCTGCCCAACGCGAGGCATGGCAGCAGGAATTATTCTACCTGGACAAGGCCGAAAGCTATAACCAGAGCGGTGACACCCGGACCATGCGCGCAGAAGCGCAGCAAAACCTTGATCATTTGCAGGGGATCACGCGGCTGCAATTTCAGCCGGTATTGAGCAACGGTCTGGGCGCTCAGATCAGCCGGCTGGCAGCAAGTGAAAGCGACATCTACGCATTGGACGGACAGCGCGGGGGAATCCTCCATATCACGCTCACGAGCAGCGGCTTCCAAAGAGATAGCGCTTTCAACTGCCTGCCGGGGTCTTACAGCCAATATACCGTGGGTCCGATGGTAGACCTATTGGTAATGCCGGCGCTCAACAGCATCAACGCGACCGTGATCGGCATCGATGCAGCCGGCAACCTGTTGTATTGTGCACCAGGGCAGGTAGCGCAGGCAATCCCGCTCCCGGCGCCGGATACGAACTGGGGCCGGGTAAAGGCGATGAGCCTGGACTCCGGCAACCTCTACGTGCTCGACGCTCAATCTCATGCGGTCTGGGCGTACGTAGGTAAGGACGGCACGTTCGTCGACCGGCCTTATTTCTTCTTCGGCAGCCAGATCCCGGCGCTGGACGACGCCATTGATCTGGCGGTGAACGGGGATGACCTTTATATTTTGCACTCTGATGGGCACGTGTCAACCTGCTCTTATAGTCGTATCGAAACCGTACCGACACGCTGCGTCGATCCGGCCCCGTTGGTGAACCCGCTGCCGGCGTATCGCGATGTGGACCTCTTCTCGGAGGCGCATTTCACGCAGATGATGTTTACGGCCGCCCCCGATTCCTCGCTGCTGTTGTTGGATTCCGACAGCCAGGGTGTGTTCCGTTTTGCGCCTCGTTCGCTGGAGCTTGAGGGACAGCTTCGCCCACTGGCGGGCCACGACAATCCGCTGCCACAGGGTGCGGTGGGCGCCATGACGCTCAGCTCGAACCATGTGTTGTATTTTTCACTGCAAGACCGGATCTATTTTGCGACCAATTCGCCTTAGAGTATTTTCCCTCGGGGTCTTTTTAACAAAGGAGCAACCATGTCGCTTGCAGATCTCCTGAAATCCCTGTTCGGTGGAACATCCAAAACCTCCGGTGGCGTGGCCACCGGTTCTACCACGCTGCCAGACAGCCCCAATGAGCCGCCGCAGGTTTGCAACCCCAAAGTCCTGCTATTGATATACAACCCGACCATGGATGCGGCGACCGGGAAGAAGCTCGTGGAAACCATGAACTGGCCCAGGCCCGACGACCTGGTAGGGCGTTTCATAAGCGACATTCTGCAAGTGAGCAATGGGCTCGTGCGCTATCAAATCGCGAAGCGCATGGAGTTGGATGAGTTTCCTGCGCTGACGGATGGGTTCACCTATACCCCTGCAGCCTACCTGGACGTCATGCGAAATGGCGCGCCGGCACACAACCCGGCGGGGATCGATTACAAGGCCATCCTAAACCGATTCAATATCCTGCAGTGCATCGCGGATAACACCTACGACGAGGTCTGGGTGATGGGATTCCCCTATGCAGGTTTATATAAATCGATCATGGGAGGCCCAGACGCCTTTTGGTGCAATGCGCCGGCATTGGCAAACACCGCAGGCAGCAGGCGGCGCTTTGTCATCATGGGATTCAACTATGAGCGGCAGGTGGGCGAGATGCTGCACTCCTATAACCATCGCTGTGAAGCGATCCTGGCGAAGGTTTTCAACAGCCTGGACTTCCTGGCATGGGCCTATAAGCCGGGCCGCGTACCTGCAACCATCACTCCCGACCAGGCGCTAAACCATTTCCAGCGGTTCATACTCTTTGAGCTTATTGCTCCCGGCAAGGCGGCAGTCGGATCGGTGCATTATCCGCCGAATGGTGCCAAGGATTACGACCTGGGAAACCCCAACCACGTGCAATCGGAATGCTACGACTGGCTCGGTTTTCCCAATTTCAAAGGGGATGTACGTATGATCTCTTCAACCGAATGGGGAGGCGGGGATGAGCGGGCCTATCAGCAATGGTGGCTCAAGCATTTGCCGAGGATGGCGGGACGCCAGAACGGGATCCACAACAACTGGTGGCAATACGTTGCGAATCCGAACAATGCAGGCAAATAAGCCTTCACAAAAACAAGCGACGCCTGAAGAGGCGTCGCTTGTTTTGACAGTCATGGACTTCTACTTTACTGCACTTTGCAAATGACCAGTGTTGTATCGTCCAGCGGCTGAATGCCGTCGGTGAAGACATTTACTGCTCTCAAGATCTTTTGGATCAGTTGTTCGGAAGTCAGGTCCGGGTTATCGCGGACGACCTGTGCCAAACCATCGAGGCCCAATTGGGCGCCGTCGTGGTTGGCCGCCTCCGTCACGCCGTCAGTGTAGAGCACCAGCGTATCGCCGGGATCCAATTGAACCTGCTCCTCATGGAGCAGGAAGCCCTCCATCAGTCCAATCGCGGGGCCAGTGGGGTGCAGGAGCACCTCTTCGCTGCCGGAACCGTGCAGTAGATAGGCGGAATTATGTCCGGCGTTGGCATACGTGAAAGTGCCGCGTGACCGGATCTAATTTTCCGAAAAAGATGGTCACAAAGGTTGTGAAGTTGATGTTGTGCATGTAGAGGTGATTAATGCGTTCCAGCACCTCCAGTGGAGATTCGGCCCCAGGCACAAGGGTGTGGAAAGCCGTCTGGAGGCTGGTCATCAGCATGCTGGCCGAAACGCCATGCCCGCTCACGTCTGCCATTACGAAGCCGTGCCCGCCGTCCTTGAACGGTACGAAGTCAAAGTAATCACCGCCGACGATCTGCGCCGGCCGGCTGAAGGCGGCGACGTTCAAGCCCGGAATGCGGGGAGCTTCTTGAGGCAGAAGTGCGCGCTGAACCACCTGAGACATCTCCAGCTCCGATTCCAACTGGCGCAATTCCTCTTCTGAGAAGTGGCCGAGGCAGACGGTGGCTGTGTAGTCCATGGTAAGGAGCTCGTCATCCACTCGTTCATGACAGATCTCACAGATCCCGAGCGTGCCTTCTTCAACCTTTTCCAAGGACTCATCGATCACCTGCAGGTGATTCTGCAAGCAGCCTTCATCCTCTGCGCCCAGCTGAATCTCCTGTTTTTCCTCAGGCGTCGCTTCCAGCCAATGGTATAGATTCTCGCGGGTCTTACTAAGGCCTTTCTGAATGGTTTCCAACACTTCCTGTGTATGAGTCTGGCTATCTGCCATGGCACACCTCTCTCCGCAATGCGATAAAGAACGTATGTTCGATTCTATCAGATTATGAAATGGGCGACAATAGCGAACGCGGCTGGCCTGACGAGGTCTCGTGAGATCGCCCCTCGGCGGAGCAGACTGTTCTCCACGCTGTACTTGATTTGATCACCGGGCTACACGTCGAAGATCAACGAGCAACATGTTACGGCACCTTCCGCCTTGGCAAGCTCGTCCGCGTCCACTTTCAACAGATCAATGCCTGACGCTTCCAGGCGAAGCTGGGTCTTCGGAAAGGAGCTCGGGTAGACCAAAGAGTCTCCAACGAGGACTGCATTTGCGGCATAGGGCTCAGATGCATCAATCTCGATAAATTTTACGCCTGCGAAGTCCCTTTTATCGACCCATTCAGGATTGATAAGCAAGGTGTCTTCTCTGACCTGCGTCACAGCAGATTTCAGGTGCAGGCAGCCAGTTACGCGGACCAAGTGCAGCTCGTAGCCGAAGGGTTCGACGAGTGCCTGCATCTGCTCCGCGGCGTCGGTATCACTGCGGGTGGAGAGGCCCATGTAGATATGCCTGCCCACTCGCAGGATATCTCCTCCATCCACTCGAGCTGGCGCTTCGATGTGGAAAAGCCTGCGGTAGCGGCTCAAGACCCGGGCAATGGAATCGGTCTCGGGCCGGCGGGATTGCGCACCGGGGCGCAAGAGGATGGCGCACTCGCCGAGCACGAGGGCCGTATCCTCCACAAAGACGGAGTCGGCCAGGGCCGGTTCCTCGGGCAGCGACAGAACTGCCACGCCCAGTCGCCTCAGGCCGGCTTCGTATTGCGCATGCTGCGAGCGCGCTCGTTCCACATCAATGGGGGTGCGGGCCAGGTGCGTCAATTCACAGTTGACGATCGAGCGGCTAACCGCGCGAGTGATGGCAAGAAGCATGGTTCAGATCCTCCTGAAAGAGAACGGATTGCCTTGCAGGTCTTTAGGATGACGGATAGTTGGTCATCTAACATTGCGCCGGTATGCGCAGGTTGATCAAGCCGCTTTGCCCCACACCTGATACAGGCTCAGCCGCTTGTTCTCGCCGTCTGAATAGAAAGTGTCCATTACTTCGAACTTTCCCGCGTGCGCGAGCTCCGCCAGCTCGGCCTCATCAAAGTGATGGACATAGCGGAGGCCCCGCCGTCCCACCTTCCAATCCAGAAGGTAGTCATTGGCATCCAGATCGTCAGATGCCAGCGCGGCGGACTCCCAGGGCTGGATACGTGCTTTCAGACGCGGGCTGCTGAGAAACTGCCAACTTGAGTGGATGAAAATGCCATCTTTGTTGAGGAGCTCGTAAACATTTCGGATGAGGGCCAGGCGCACGTCGAATCCGGGCAGGTGATGCAGTACGGCAAAGGCGGTGATGAGCGGCCAGCCGCCGGTCAGGGGCAGCCCATCGTTCTTGATCGATAGCTCTGCAAGGTCGGCCTGTATAAATTCCACGGGGAATGCGAAGGCTTCGCGTTGGGCCTCGTCGAGCAGGGGCGGGCTGAAATCCACGCCCAGATAGCGTCCGCGGTGGCCGCGGCGGGACAAGGTGCGGGCCAGCTCGCCGTTGCCGCAGCCGAGGTCGAGGATGGATTCGTCTCCACGCAGGGTATCGAGCAGGCGCGCCACGCCGGGCTGCACCCTGCCGCGGGTTTGCGAGAAGGCGTGGCCATGATCGGTATAGAACCGTCGATTAAGGCTGATTAATCGCTCTGTGGTGGCGGCGTTCACGGGCCCATTATAACGGTTATAATTTTCGCCTATGTTTAGCCAGGCTGAGGTCGATCTGCTGGCTCAGGATTTCGAGCAGAAGACGCCCGTGCAGGTCCTTCAATGGGCGGCCGAACTGTTTGCGCCGGATCTTGCGGTCAGCACCTCCTTTCAAACGCAAAGCATGCCCCTTCTCCACATGGTGAGGCGCATCATGCCGGATATCAGGGTCCTGTTCCTGGATACAGGCTACCACTTCTGGGACACCCTGACGTTCCGTGAGCGAGTCGCACACGAGTGGCATCTCAACGTAGTGGATCTTTATCGTGATTCGCGCTGGGACAGCTTCGTAAGAGATAATATCCGTACACTTCCGCTTCAGGACCCGAACCTGTGCTGCTACCTTCATAAGGTGCAGCCAATGCAGAAAGCGCTAGGCGGGCTCCGAGCCTGGATCACGGGCATCCGGCGCGATCAGACGGCGGAACGCGCACATGCTCGAATCCTTGAGTTGCAGCCCGATGGCCTGGTAAAGATCAATCCGCTGCTGAACTGGACTCGTTTGGACATCCAGCGTTACAGCGATGAACATGACCTTCCCATTCATCCTCTTTACAAGCAGGGGTTCCGCAGCGTGGGATGCGCACCGTGCACCGCCGCGGTGGGTCTTGGCGACAACGATCGGGCCGGACGCTGGGCAGGCCGCGGCAAAACCGAATGCGGTTTGCACACCGAGCTGTTCCGCCACAAGGAGGCGTCTGAAGTAAGGGATCAGTTCGTCCACAAAGTGGATGGTCTCCAGTGAGATCTGCGAAGCAGCAGGCCTGGGTGGACATGCACGTCGTCAAGCCAGAATGGCTGGTGCTGGCGCGCGAGGTGGTGGGTGAGGTGCGGGCAGGTAAGCCGGTGATGGAGGCACTTCGCAGGCACCCGTTGGAAGATGGCGGCTACCTGGGAAAGTATGTGCTGGTGGCGGCGTACCATGAGATGGTTCGCCTGGGCGAGTTGAAGGCAGATGCGCGTCTGTTGGAAGGCTTGCGCATGAAGCCGGTACGGACACTCTCGGGCGTGACGACTGTGACGGTTCTGACCAAACCATACCCGTGCCCGGGAAAGTGCATCTTCTGTCCGACGGATGTGCGCATGCCGAAATCGTACCTGGCAGACGAGCCGGGCGCGATGCGCGGGCTGGAGCATGACTTCGATCCGTATGCACAGGTGCGATCACGCCTGCAGGCACTGGATATCCTGGGGCATCCAACGGATAAGATCGAGCTTCTGATATTGGGCGGGACCTGGAGCTCCTACCGGCGGGATTATCAGGAATGGTTCGTCAGGCGCTGCTTCGACGCGATGAATCAGCTCGAGAACGGGTTTAGACTCGACGGACACAAAGCACTGGAAGGAGAAGGACAAGAAGTCCACGGAGAGAGGGACCTTCCGGCGGACCCGGGCTGCGCTGCGACATTGGAAGAGGCGCATGAACTCAATGAACGCGCGGCGCACCGGAACGTGGGGTTGGTGATCGAGACGCGTCCGGACGAGATCACGCCCGATGAACTGCGCTGGCTGCGGTATTTGGGTGTGACGAAGGTCCAGATGGGCGCGCAGAGCCTGGATGATCGTATCCTGGAAATGAACAAGCGCGGCCATGATGTGGAATGCACGCGTCGGGCGACTGCGCTGCTGAGAGCTGCGGGCTTCAAGGTTGTCCTGCACTGGATGCCCAACCTGCATGGTGCGACGCCAGAGTCGGACCGCGAGGACTTTAAGCGGCTGTGGGACGGCTTTTGCCCGGATGAAATCAAGATCTACCCCAACCAGCTATTGGCCAATGCCGAGCTTTATGAATACTGGCAGCGCGGCGAATTTCGCCCATACTCCACCCAGGAACTGATCGACCTGATCGCAGATATTAAGCCGGGCATTCCGCGTTATTGCCGCGTCAATCGCGTGATACGCGATATTCCATCCACTAATGTTGTGGATGGCAACCGGCGCACGAGCCTGAGGCAGGATGTGCAGCATGAGATGAAGCGGCGTGGCACTGTGTGCGAATGCCTTCGTTGCCGCGAGGTGCGCGGGAGTCACGTGGATACCGGGGCGCTGAAACTGGATGACCTTGTCTACGCGGCCGGCTCTGCCGAAGAGCATTTCATCTCATATGTGACGCCGGAAGATAAGGTGGCCGGATTTATCCGCCTGTCGCTGCCGGAAGTGGGTGCGCCAGCGACCGGTCTCAGAGACCTGCAGGAGGCGGCTTTGATCCGTGAGGTACACGTTTATGGTCAGTCGCTGCCGGTTGGAGCGGAGAAGGAGGGCGCGGCGCAGCATGCCGGCCTGGGGACGCGGCTGCTGCAAGAGGCGCAGCGCATTTCCAAGGAAAAGGGATTCGGTCGAATGGCTGTGATCGCGGCGGTCGGCACACGGCAATATTACATGGAGCGGGGTTTTGAGCGGGGTGAGTTGTATCTGGTTAGAAATATCTGATCGCTTCCAAGCGTATGCAGGTGCAGGTCAAAGCACGGAGATGTTCCGTGACGGGTCTTGAACCTACTGAGCGTCAGTGCCTGCCTGGATTACAGCGACGACGGGTTGCGGCATCTAAACCGCCCGAACTTCGCGGATGAAGTAGCGGAACGGGCGGGGTGCTCTCTGTTGACCGCGTTCCCGGCATTAAGCAAAGGAGCCGGGATATCCTGGCTCCTCTTTTATCTTTAATGATTTGCTATTGCGCTGCCTGGTTGTTGATGTGCTGCTGATCCGATGCGCCAGGCATATTGCCATTGTAGTGCAAGACATCAAGGTAGCGGCCATAGCCGGATGCGCTGGGCCATTGAAGAGCCGGCTCGACCGCGGTGCCCTCTCCCCATTCGCTAAAAGTCGTCACCAATTGCCATTTGGCTCCGGACGCAACCATGCTTCTCACGTTCTGCGCCCAACGGCCGAGGTTACGCGGAAGCCTTATTGACTGTCCCTTCAGCCAGAAACCAGGGCTGATGCTGAAGCTGTTCCTGCCCTGCCGGTCAGATGGTGCAGCCGGCGCGTATTGATGCCAGCCATCTGGCTGAAACGGGCACTTGGCGTAGCCGGGGAATACCTTCAGGACCACGTATGCTCCAACTGTGTTTGCTTGCTTCCAGCGGTTTGCCATCTGGCAGCCGTCTGAAGGGCTCGCGTAGACGAAGATCACGAATTTTCCATTGACGCGCAGGAAGTTGGGATTCCTGCCATAATGATTTCAGAATGTACACCAGTTGATTATGGATGCTGATGACCGAAGGGTTACCCTGGCTCTCCTGTTCGAAATAAAGCGCCCAGCGAAAATTGGTTCCGGCGGCGGCAGAAAGCAGCCCAGCGATCTTCGTGTCAGTTTGTGAACCGGCTCCCCACCAGGAAGCAATGCCGGCTTGAATATTGGCATACTGCATCATGGCGATATGCCTCTGGAGAATGGCAGCGTCCGTCGAACTATAGAAGCCCAGCAATGGGGTGTAGTTCGTGTACGGTTGGATGCCTCCCTGCTTCCAAGCCTGAGGGAACCAAGGATAATAGAACGCGGCCCGGATGGGGAAGGTTGGCTGCACGTCAGCCGCAGCCCGGAGGGAGGATGCACTTGCAGTGGCATCGTATGCCACCAGGCTGACCCCGATCACGATCGTAATAAGCAGCCGAGAGGATCGCAAGACGAAAGACAGTACTTGTTCGCATTCAGACGATTCCTTTATGTGCCGCCAGAAAAAATACAAACGGCTTGATGACTTCAGACCGCGCTTAATACGATTTTCGTCCGCCTGACGGTGAACGGCCCGAAAATTGCGGCTTGAACAGGATGAAAGGCTTTGCCTCCCCGATTTTCACCAGGCTTGCCCTTACCAAGTTTGATTGCGATGGCGCTGCGACTTAGCACGGCGCATTATAACGGGTGGCTTGCCTTAGAGATGCAATAGTACCCGGGTACCGAAGAGGTTTACAGAAATGCAAGCATGGCAGGACATTTGCTCGAAGATCTTTCAGCCTCATCCATAAGTTGGGCCTCGGTTCGAATTTCCGAGGCCACATCATTTTGCAACTCCTGATGCTGTCGGCAGGTAGCACCGTTTGAAGCTGCTCCGTATGAATCCGTATGAATATGAGCGTCCTGTGACCTATGGGGGATAGCTTCACTGAGTGGAGGGGAATATTATGCTTGGCCTTCAGGCGGTAGTATCCCGGAGGCAAGGGTGGAAGCGATAGCACGCTAACAATGCGCAATACATCAATCACCGTAATACATCAAAGGCGTACATATAATTCGGCGAACTTCAGAGAGAAGTCCGCACGGCGGGGGTACTGCCGTTGAGCCACATCAAATCTCCGTAGCTTCCACAACCAAGCAAAGAAAGGATCTATTCGTGAAGAATTTTCAACAACTGCGCAGGCGCGCAGGTGGTATGTTGCTGAGTGCTCTGCTGATTGCAGGATCACTGGGAGCCATTCCGCCCACTACTGTATCAGCCGCCTCAAACTTAGCTTTCAGGCCGGTAGCGGATGCCTACGTGAGCGCCAGCAACCCGGGCGCTAACTACGGCAAGTCAAGCGCACTACGCGCGGATGCCTCCCCGAATGCGCACAGCTATCTGCGCTTCAACGTAAAGGGGCTGGGCGGCTCGCATGTCCAACGCGCATGGTTGCGCATCTATTCGCGAAGCAGTTCCTCCTCCGGGCCTCAGAGTCCGAGCTGTTCCCACAAATGCGTGGGGCGAAATGTCCGTTACTTACAAAAATCGCCCGCCGCTGGGCATATTCGTAGCTGGTTCGCGAACAGTCTCGAGCGGGAAGTGGGTCGTGATCAACGTCACGGCGCGGGTACGGGCCGCAGGGACCTATAGCTTCGGGATCGTGACGCCCGGCTCGGCCGCCATATCGCTTGCTTCGCGCGAATCCGGCGCAACCGCGCCCAAGCTCATCATCCAGCTTGCAGGTTCGAACTCCGCCCCCGGCTACGGGTGGCATCAAGCATGTCTTCATCGTGGTCATGGAAAACCACGGTTATAGCAAGGTCTGGAACACGAGCTCGTCGTCCTATATCACGCAGTTAGGCAACTCCTTTGCGCGAGCCACCAATTACAAGGCCACGGATCATCCCAGCCTGCCGAATTATCTTGATTTGTACGCAGGCAGCAACTACGGGATCAGCTCGGACTGCAGTCCCTCCTCGTCCTGCCATGTCAACGCGCATAACCTCGCGGACAGCCTGGAGGCCAAAGGACTTACATGGAAGGGCTATATGGAGTCGATGCCCGCTCCTTGCTATATCAAATCGTCAAGCGATTACGCGCCCAAGCACGATCCTTTTGTGTATTTTGATGATATCCGCAACAATGCCAGGCGTTGTGCTACGCATGTTGTGCCATTCACGGCCCTCGCCGCGGATCTAAGGCTTGCAGCCACGACTCCGAACTACTCCATGATCGTGCCGAACGAGTGCAACGACATGCATGATTGCTCGGTGAGCACAGGCGATAATTGGCTGAAGAGCCACATTCCTGCCTTGCTGAACTCGCCGGCCTGCAAGCTCCAGAAATGCCTTGTAGTTATCACCTGGGACGAAGACGATGGCAGCCAGGGCAATCATGTGCTGACCATCTTTGCCGGTTCGGGTGCGAAGACAGGCGGGGCAACCTCATCTGTTTCCTATACACACTACTCACTGCTTCGTACGGTTGAAAAGATCTTTGGCATAGCGACCCAATCGAGCCGGGATGGGTCGGCAAGCGCGATGAACGATCTGTTGCGCTAGCGGCCGAATCCCAATCCGGGAATTCTTGCCCGAGGTTGGCGGTAAACCAGGAAGAACTGGCGGTCCAGGAACGCCAGTTCTTCCTGGAGGATGTCTGTAATTAGCCCTAGAGATCCTGACCCATCTCGAAATTCGGAGGTCTTCCGGGCAGTAGCAGGGACTTCCCGGCACATCCGCATTTGCTTGCTGCGGCGGCCTGGCTATAGCACGACTTGGAGGTGGAACCTAAGAGCCTGAAACGTTTCTTAGGTGGCGGGGAATGCGACGTAATATTTGCGGCACAATGGGTCCATACAGACTGGCTTAGCCGCCTGGATTGTGGCTCAGATTACAGAAGTGAAAAGACCTGTCCTCCCCATGCCCGTTATTCGAGAAGGCGAATTACAGAATTGCAAGACTGGAGTATTCCGGTCCCATTGATGGTATTCTGCGTGCGCGTTGAATGATACTGCTGTGCCGATACGATGCAGCCTGCCGGGCTCGACCTGTCAAGATAGGGAAATGAGGACCCTCTGAAGTCTTGGGGATGATCTGTCCGGCAATGCATGTACGGTATCCAGAGGCTTACGGAGATCCATTTCATTCGGCGCAGGGGGTAAAGGAACGGCAATGCTAATACGCAGCTCATTAATCCTGTCAACACAACATGAGCGTATATAGTCGGGGCGAACTTTGCCTGAAAGTTCGCACGCGGCAAGGGCTCCCGCGCAGTGGTCTCGAACCTGGTAAGAGGGCTCGAGCGCCGAATAACAGAAAGGATTTCTATTGAACAAGCTGAAACGCCTAATCATTCGAGCAGGTGCCGCGTTGCTGATCGCCTTCAATGACCACCGGATTGCTGAGCGCACTCCAGGCAATGCCGGCCTCTGCCGCCGCATCCGTTGTGCTTAAGCCCGTAGCCGATGCTTACATAAGCACTGCCTTTCCGACGACGAACTTCGGCAAGTTGACCTCTTTCGCGCGGATGCCTCGCCTGTTGTAGAGAGCCTGGTTCGCTTCAATGTGGGCAATTTGGGCGGGCTGCCCATTATTCAGGCACGATTGCGGATATATGCGAATAGCGGTTCCAGCCTCGGGCATTTCGGTCAAATCGGTCGCGAGCACCACTTGGGGAGAAAGCTCGGTGACAGCCAGGAACATGCCTGCGTTGGGCAATAGGCTTAGTGCCTTCGCCCCGGTTGTGGCCAAGACATGGGTGAGCCTGAACGTAAGCTCCTACGTGAGGGCTGCCGGCATCTACAGCTTTGCTATTACAACACCCGGTAGTACGGCGATCAGCCTGGCAGCGCGGGAAATCAGGCGCGAACGCGCCGCGGCTGGTCTTGACCGTAGGCAGTACGGCGACAGCGACCTCCACGATAGCCACGGCGACTTCCACGGAGACGGCAGTCACTCCGACTGATGGTCCTACGCCAATGTCAACGGATACACCCGAGGCATTCACTCCTACGGCCGGTCCTACGAAGACGCCATCGGCTACACCTGTCCCGCACTCTTCGGGCGCCATTCAGCACGTGTTTGTGGTAGTGATGGAAAATCACAGCTACAAACAAGTTTGGAACACAGGCTCATCGCCGTATATCACGCAGCTGGGCAACTCTTTTGCACGAGCCAGCAATTACAAGGCCACGGACCATCCCAGCCTGCCGAATTACTTGCAGCTATATGCGGGCAGCAACTATGGTATTAACACGGATTGCAGCCCGTCGTCGTCCTGTCACGTCAACGCGAGGAGCCTGGCGGATAACCTGGAAGCAAAAGGACTCAGCTGGAAGGCGTACATGGAATCAATGCCCAGTCCTTGCTACATCACGTCATCAAGCGGTTATGCGCCCAAGCACAACCCCTTTGTGTATTTTGACGACATCCGGAACGACACAACGCGCTGTGCGACGCACGTCGTACCGTTCACGGCGCTATCTGCCGACCTGAGCAGCGCAGCTAGCACGCCCAACTTTGTGTTCATCTCGCCGAACCAGTGCAATGACATGCATGATTGCTCGATAAGCACCGGTGACAACTGGCTCAAGAGCCATATTCCTGCCATGCTCAACTCGCCCTCTTGCACGGTGGACACATGCCTTGTGGCTCTCACGTGGGATGAAGACGATGGCAGCCAGGGCAACCAGGTACTGACCATCTTCGCCGGTTCGGGCGCAAAAACGGGAGGCGTTAGCTCCTCTGCGTCCTATACTCACTATTCCCTATTACACACCATCGAGAATATCTTGGGCGTGCCGACGCAGACCGCGCAGGATGCAGGCGCCAGCACGATGACCGATATGCTGCGTTAGCTTAAGACAGTAGATAGGAGGGCGCAACTGCGAAAATCCGCCCTTGACGGTGGGTTGCGCCCATAACATAAAGCGGGGCCGCGGTCGTGTGATCGCGGCCCCGCCATATTCACAATAGTCCGCGCTTCAGGGAGCGGGCACTTCCGCTGCTATTGCTGCTCTGCTTCCGATTGTTGCGGTTGCTGCTCAAATGAGGGCAGGGGCAGGTAGGCGGCCTCACTTTCGCCGGATTGCTGCGGCCTGTAAGCCGAGCGCTCTTTCTGCACCCAGAACTGGCCCCACTCCTGAAGGATGTCAGAACTGCTCCAGAGCTTGGGCTCGCCAACTCGCGAAATCAACTCGATACCCAGTTCCTCGCAAACCCGCCATTCGGGGACCGTATTGAAATCAATCCGGTCGCCGCCTTTTGTGAAAACGTGCGGACGAATGCGACGCAGCGCCTCGGATGCGGTCTGGTCACCCTCGACCTCGAAGGGGATCACGTAATCCACATTGCGCAGACAGGAAACAAGATGGCAACGTGTTTCCAGGCTCATGAAGGGTTTACCTTTTTTGCGCTGCAAGAAGCCATCGCCATTGACTACGACAACGAGCGTATCGCCATATTGCTTTGACTCAATGATGCAGGAGGCGTGACCCGGATGAAGAGGATCGAAGCCGCCTGACGTGCAAACAATGCGTCCAAGGCCTTCCCGGATCGTATCGAATTCTTCAAAGCTGATTATTTTTCCGTAATCTGACATGTTATGTCTCCTCAACTATGGTACCGATAAAACGCTGCGTCAATGCATAAGAAGACAGATGGAGGTCACGCCAGGCCCAATCCATGCAGCCGAACGTTTTCCATGGCGAGGCGCTCGCAAATCCACGGCGCTACGATCGGCCGCCGTCAGGGCCAAGTCGGGAAGCTTCCAGCCGGCGAGGATCAAAGACAGCACCAAGGAGATGCCAAGCTGTTTCATCCGATTACTTGTGAAGAGCATTGCACTATTTCCTTCGGTCTTACCGATGCGTCCACCGGGTGATCAGCCGGGTCCGCATGGAAGCCGAATTGTTTTTGGTATTCGGATCAAAGCTGTCGACCGCTTCAAAGAAGACAGAAGCGACCGTGGTGACGAAACTCCGGCGGTGAAAGCCAGACTTCGGCGTGGCGACCACCGTGGATACTACGGTGCTGCCTGCCGGGAGTGATGAATACTCGCAGAAGGGAGTATCCGGGCTGATGCCAAGATCACATTGCATGGAGACCATGACCAGCTCATTGGGAAGTTGGAACCCTACATCGACAAAGGTGGCATCATCCGGCCCCAGGTTCCTCATGGTCACGGTATACGTTATCTTTTGCCCGGGCCTTACGAAACCTCGGTTCGCTGCCATCTTGACAGATATGTCGCTCCCGGCTGGTGCAGCAAGGGCGGTGACGCGGCTGCCCATGGACGCGATCAGAGATAATATGCCCATCGACAGTGAACAGAAAGCGTCGATAGTTCTTTGGCATGTGCATATGAAACCATCCGTTGGCGAGATGAGTTATCTACCGATGCTCTGCGAAGCTGTATTAGGGTATAGGGCCGGGCGTGGTGTCCGGCTCGGGCGTACCGGCCAACGCATTGGTCGGTACGGCTACAGTTGCGGGCTCTGAGGATGCAGGGATTTCGCTTGGGCTGTCCGTAACGGATACTCCAAACGATGGAGCGCGAGCCGACGTGGTGATCCAGGCAACCACGTTATCGAAGGCGATGTTGTATCTCAGCCCAGTGATGTTCTCTCCTAATTGGAGCTTCTGAATCGGCGCGTTGCCAAAGGCTTCTTTCCGGCTCAGAGCGGAGATTTGCGCACCGTTGAATTGGATACTGATCCGGCTGGCCTGGCTCGCAATGTGGAGATGAACGGAGAGCGTTTGCCAGCTTCCCGGATGGACGACCACCGCGCTTGTGCGGACGATCCCTGCAACGTGATCGAGATAGCGAAGATGCCCAAGGCTATTGACGCCCACGCTCAAAATCGGGGCGCCGGATGCAGTCCGAAGTTTGATCATATTCACGGAAGTGTGCGACGAACTCACGAGCTTGAATCTAATCCGATAGTACAGGTCGCGCTGGGGCGATGCCAATCGTTTCAGCGCGTAGGCGGGGCCGACTCCGGTGCTGGCTGCGCGCACAGCGAATCTGCCAGATGCAATCTGCTGCTTCTGCACCGTCAGGCCGTGTACGACAGTCCACTTGGAGAGATTACCAAGCTCAAACCCGTCGCCAAAGAGTACGCGTGTTTGGGGAGCCGGAGTTGGCGTAGGGGTGCGTATATGGGTCGCCGTAGCGGTTGCGGTTGAAGTGGGGCCGGACGGATCCAAAGCAATCAGCAATTGAGGCGCGAAACCGGCCGTACCCTCTTTGGAAGAATAATAGGCTCCATCTGTTGATGAGGAGGTGGCTCTTAGGCTGTACGTTCCATCGCCGGTGACAAGAGATGTGACGTCCACTTCATACCAATGACCAGCCGAAACACTCCCGAGCGCGTCGACAATAGCCGGGTCGGAGGCTGGAGCGGTGTTCCAGTTTACGCTGTCCTCACTCCAAGTGGTGTCAGAGACGCGATGAAATGCTCCTCCATTGCCGGATCCCTGCAGGCAATAAAGGCGCAACTTGGCGCTGATGATCTCCTGCCTGTTCACACCGGAAACAGTGAACTTGAGGAGCATGTTCCTGACGGGACTGTTGTCGACAAGTAGCTGGCGGGAAGCGCCGAAATTCGTAGTAGGCGAGCCGGACTCGATGTATGTATCGTCGGTGGGGGTAAACACCAGGGTGTTCGGCGGCACCGGCGTCAATTGGCTGATCGTGTTCGATGCCCTGGAAGTCAACCCTGAGGCATCCGTGGCGGTCACGTAATAGGTATAGTTCGTCCCGGGCTGCACAGTATCATCAGTATAGGATGTGCCCTTAACGGTCGCTATTTGAGTCCCGTCACGGAAGACCTGGTAACCTGTGACACCCACGTTATCCGTGCTGGCAGTCCAACTTAGACCGATCTCATTCCACGCAACGGATGTGGGCCTGAAGTTGGTCGGAGCGGTAGGAGCCGAGCCATCTCCATGGCATACATCCGTTCCAGAGTCCGAGAAGCTCCCGGCACTCTCATGTTGAAATTTCCAGTCGTAGCCCGTGGAATGCAGGGTGAGCTTGAGGACGCCGTAGGTATTCGTGTTGCGTACCTCACTATTTGCGGCGACCTGCGCAATTGCCGTATGGTTGGATCCGCCAGTGCCGACGATAAATTCACGAATGCCGCGGGAAGGGTCCGCAACAGCGCTGGGATCCTGGGGTGCGAAGCGCTCATAGATGTGGTCATGACCATTCAGGATCAGGTCGGCATTCTTGCTGTAGAGGAGATTCCAGAGCGCCTGGGTATTAATGGCTGCCCGTCCGCCGGAACTGAAGAGCGGGATATGCCAGTAAGCCAGAGTACACAGGTTCTTGTGAGATGAAAGATCCGACTGCAGCCATTGGTATTCGGCCGAACTGGGGCTACAGCCTCCAATATCGCCGCAGTTCGAATTCAAAGCGATGATATGCCAGGCTCCAATGTCGAAGCTGTAATAACCCTGGCCCGGCGTGCCGGCGGCCGACCCGAAATATTGAAAGTATCCGGCTGCCGCTTCATTGGTGATGTCGCAGCCGGTGCCGCCGGCGGTCAGGTACTCATGATTGCCGACCGACGGGTGAGTAATCGATTTGACGCGGCCCCAACTCAGATCGTAGGATTGCAGGAAGGCTGGGAGACCGCCGCAAAAATACTGGTTATCACCCAGGTCCAGGACAGCAGACAGACCGGCGTTGACCAGAAGATCGGAAGTGAATTTCTGGCGGCAGGCGCTAGGATTGCCGGAGCCATTCGCGAAATTTGCGTCGGCAGGATCGCAGGCGATATCGCCGGCTGCCGCGATCACGGGATCGGAGGCTGCGGCCGCAGATTGAGGGGCCTGGGACCGGTCCACGCTGCCGGGCAGTAGCCAAACGAACGCCGTAACTAAAACAATGAGGATCAAATGCCTGAGTACCCGGGTTAGAGCGTTTTCACGCCCAGGGATTTGATGCACAGAGGTCTCCTTCACCAACAATAAGTGCCAAAGATGTACTCACATTAATAAGCACTGACTGCCATTTCGCAGCAAACAGGGCCCGCTGGAGACAGGCATACACACTAGCGGACCGTCAGCGTAATGAGTGCAGATCGTGCAGCGTTGCCGGCAGCATCGAGGGCGATAACGTAGAGTGTATGAGGTCCCTTCGCCAGTTTGGTGGTGTCCCAGAGGATGCTGAAAGGAGCCTGTGCATCACGCGCGATGCGGCGCCCATCCACGTAGAAGCTAACAGACGCCACCCTGACGTTGTCACTGGCTGCAGAATTTATCCGTAGCTTGCCTGTCACCGCGGCGCCATTCGTCGGCGCGGTAATTCGGACGCGGCTAGGCGGGATGGAGTCGAGTGCGGCGGTGGCATCCGGCGCACCGAGCGTAAGAGTAGGCGTCGATGGTGGAAGCGCCTCGCTCGGAGGGGTGCCCGTGGACGGCGCGAGAGGGGTCGAGGCCGGCGTTTCCTCCGGTGTAGGCTCAAAGCTAGGAAGCGACGCCGCGATGCCGAGCGAGGGCAAACTCGCTAGTACCGGCTCCGAGATCGAGGACCAGTTGGGGCGCGTTCGCGCCCGATTTCGCGGGAGGCCATGCTAATGGCAGTGGCGCCGGGTGTAATGATCCCGAAGCTATATGTGCCCTGCGCCTTGACGTAGGAGGACACATCGAGGGTGACCCATGTGCCGGTTTTGACGGCGCCCGAAGATGCCAGGTTGCTGCCCAAGGCCGGGAAGTTGTTGTAGGTGGTGGTCAGCTCACCCCAAGTGTTGTCGGCGACTGCCTTGGCGCTTATACCAGATGTGGTTGCACTGTTGGCGAAGATCAGGAGCCGGGCGCGGGTAATGGGCTTGGTGCCCAGGCCTTGCACGGTGAAGCGCAGGTAGGCATGTACGTCCGGGGAGCCGTCGGCTCGAATGGTTGTGGCCTTACCATAGTTAGCGGCCGGCGACGCGGAATTTACGTATGTATCCGCGTTCGGGGTAAACACAGTGGATGGTGCCGATGTCGGCGTCGCGGATGCCGCGGCAGTATTGGTGGGCGTTACTGCACTCGCTGTGGCGGTCTTCGTTGGGGTTCGGGTCGTGGTGGGCGTCGAGGTTGCAGCGGCAGTCCTTGTTGGGGTTCCGGTCGCTGTCGCCGTTCTGGTGGGGGTGGACGTGGCAGCAGCAGTGTTCGTTGGGGTAAGGGTCGCGGGCGCCGAAGTATTGGTTGGCGTTGCCGTATTAGTGGGCGTGGAGCTTGCAGCGGCAGTGTTCGTCGGCGTAAATGTTGTGGTGGGCGTTGACGTATTGGTTGCAGTCCAAGTAGCTGTGCCAGTGGATGTAGACGTTGGCGTGTCGGTCGACGTTGAGGTCGCGAGCGCAGTATCCGTCGGTGTGAATGTCGCCGTGGGTATAGCGGTATCAGTTGGCGTGGAGCTTGCCACGGCTGTGTCGGTCGCGGTGGGGGTGTCGGTGAAAGTGGATGTTGGCAGAGGAGTGTCCGTAGGCGTGGAAGTCAACGTCGGCGTGGGAGTATCGGTGGACGTGGATGTTGGCAGAGCCGTATCCGTTGGCGTCGGGCTATCGGTCGCCGTCGATGTGGCGAGAGCTGTGTCGGTTGGCGTGGGCGTGTTGGTGGAGGTGGCGGATGCGAGAGCCGTCTCCGTTGGCGTGGATGTGGCGAGAGCTGTGTCAGTCGGCGTAGGCGTGTTGGTGGATGTGGACGTAGCGAGAGCCGTATCGGTTGGCGTCGGGGTAGCGGTGGATGTCGATGTTGCGAGACCCAGATCGGTGGGCGTGGGGGTCGGCGTGTCTGTAGAGGTGGAGGTTGGAGCGGAGGTATTTGTCGCGGTTGGCGTATTCGTCGGAGTCGACGATGCAAGCGGGGTATCCGTCGGTGTAGATGTGGGGGTATTGCTTGCCGTCGACGTAGGCGAGGCAGTAGCTGTAGAAGTTGCAGTGGAGGGGGCGTGTTCGAGGCGTAGAGGTGGCTGAGGCGGTGTCCGTGGGAGTTGAAGTCGACGTGGGCGTAGACGTGTTTGCAGGCGTTGACGTTGCGGTATTGGTCGGCGTGAATGTTGGTGTCGACGTAGCCGTATCCGTGGGCGTGGACGTAGCGGTGTTTGTAGCCGTCGAAGTCGCGGTATCGGTCGGTGTGAGGCTCGGCGTACTGGTCGACGTGGAAGTAGCCGTTGAGGTTGCAGTATTGGTCGATGTGAGCGTGGCTGTATTGGTCGCGGTCGAAGTGGCCGTCGAGGTCGGTGTCGAGGTAGAGGTACTGGTTGCCGTTGGCGTGGCGGTGGGCGCGGCGAGGTCCAAGATGAGTTGGGGCGCGTTCGCGCCCGATTTCGCGGGATGCCATGCTGATGGCGGTGGCACCGGGAGTGATGACCCCGAAGCTATATGTCCCTTCTGTGGTGACATACGACGTAACATCCAGCGTGACCCAGGTTCCGGTTGTAACCGCGCCGGAAGAGGCGAGTGTGCTGCCAAGGGCAGGGGCATTGTTGAAGTTGGTGGTTAGCTCGCCCCAGGTATTGTCGGAAACCGCCTTAGCGCTAATACCTGAGCCGGTCGCACTGTTGGCAAAGATCAACAGCCGGGCACGGGTTATGGGCCTGCCAGCCAGGCCTTGCACGGAAAAGCGCAGGTAAGAATGCACGTCAGGAGAACCGTCGGCACGGAGGGTGGTGAGGCTGCCGTAGTTCGTCGCAGGGCTGGCTGAATTCACATAGGTGTCCGCAACGGGCGTAAACAAAGCCGATTGGGATTGGCCGGGAGTCGCGGTTGAAAGCGCAGTGGCAGCAACCGTGCGTATCGGTGTAGCAGTGAAAGTGCTCGTCGATGTGGGGGTGGGCAGGCCGCTGCTGCCATGGCAGGCCCCGGTGCCCGAGTCCGTAAACGTTTTGCCGGCTTCAGGCACGAACTGCCAGTCGTAACTGGTGGGATGAAGGGTCAGCTTGAGAGCACCATAGGTCGATGCATTGCGCAGCTCGCTATTGGCGGCAATCGTGGCGATCGACGTATGATCGGCTCCGCCGGTTCCGATAATCAGCTCGCGAATGCCGCGTGCAGTGTCGAGGACTCCGCTGGGCGACTGCGGTGCAAAGCGCTCATAGATGTGGTCGTGGCCGTTCAGAATGAGATCGGCGTCGTTGTTATATAACAATTGCCAGAATGATTGCGAATTGGCCGCCGCGCGCCCACCGGAACTGAAGAGCGGGATGTGCCAATAGGCCAGCGTGCAGAAGTTGGTATGCGCGGCAAGATCCGCTTGCAACCACTTGTATTGCGGCGAACTGGAGCTGCAGCCCCCGGCGTCGGTGCAGTTGGAGTTCAGTGCGATGATATGCCAGGTGCCCACGTCGAAGCTATAGTAACCCTGTCCCGGCGTGCCGGCCGCGGAGCCGAAATAGTTGAAATAACCGGCAGCACCGGCGTTGGTGCTGTCACAACCTGTGCCACCCGACGTCAGATACTCATGATTGCCCACTGACGGATGGGTGATGGACTTCAGCCTGCCCCAACTCAGATCATAAGATTGCAGGAAGGCCTGATACCCGGCGCAGTAATATTGGTTATCACCCAAATCCAACAAGGCCGAAAGGCCGGCATTCACCAGCAAATCAGAGGTGTATTTCTGGCGGCAGTTGGATGAACTGCCCTGACCACCATTAAAGGACGCGTTCGTAGGATCGCAGGCGATATCACCGGCTGCGGCGATCACCGGATCGGAAGCCGCTGCTGCGATCTGCGTGCCCCCTGTGCCACCGACATTTTCCGGCAGGAACCATATAAATCCGGCTGCGATGACGATGGATAAGATAAATCTCAATCCGCGCTGCAAAGAATGCGTCGCTCCTTGTGAACTCGTGCATCTTGCTCTCCTCTGAGTAAACCAGTACGAACGCTCCTAGCTAATACAATAAATCCGGCCGGTATGCGGGCCGCTCCGGCCAAAAGAAGCGAAAACGATGTTGGTCATACAACGGCACAGGCCATCCATCTGAGACCTGTCCGACTGTGTTGCAGGGTGTGAAATCCGAGAAGCGCTTACGCGCTAATGGCATGCCTCACTTCCGGAATCGGTGAATGTCTTTCCCGATTCAGGCAGGAACTTCCAGTCATACCCGGTTGCGTGCAGGGTGAGCTTGAGCACGCCAAAGGTATCGATGTTGTGGACCTCGCTATTGGCGGCGAGTTGCTCCAGGGTGGTGTGATCAGAGCCGCCGGTGCCGACGATAAATTCACGAATGCCGCGGGACGAGTCGGCAGCCCCGTCGGGATCCTGCGGTGCAAAGCGCTCATAGATATGATCGTGGCCGTTCAGGATGAGATCGACGTCGTTGTCATAGAGTAGTTGCCAGAACGGCTGGCTGAGAGCCGCCGCGCGCCCGCCGGAACTGAAGAAGGGGATGTGCCAGTAGGCCAGCGTACAAAGATTCCTGTGCGCGGCGAGGTCGTCCTGCAGCCATGCGTATTGGGCGGAGCCCGGCTTGCAGCCGCCCGCGCTGCTGCAACTGGAATTCAAGGCAATGATGTGCCAAGCCCCCAAATCGAAACTGTAATAACCGCGCCCGGGGTCGCCAGCAGCGGCCCCGAAATACTGAAAGTAGCCGGAGGCCGCCTCATTACCCTCGTCGCAGCCGGTACCGCCGGAGGTGAGATACTCGTGATTACCCACGACCGGATGCGTAATCGATTTCACGCGACCCCAACTGGGATCGTAAGACTGCAAGAAAGCCTCATAGCCGCCGCAATAATACTGGTTATCACCGAGATCGAGCACGGCTGTAAAGTGGCCGTTTACGAGCAGATCGGATGTGTATTTCTGGCGGCAAGAGGTGGCGGTACCAGCCCCTGCGCGAAAAGTAGAAATGGCAGGATCGCAGGCGATATCGCCCGCGGCTGCGATCACGGGGTCGGGCCCCGGCAGTGTCGCAGTCGGAGCCGCTGTGGCTGTTTGCAAGGCCTCGGCGGCTGGTCCGGCCCTGATGGCGCAGAGGGAACAGGAACACATCCCGTTATAAGGAGGAACGAGATCAGATAGGACAGGCGGCGATACAGGCGATGAGGCCACATATAGTCTTCATCCGTTAGAAAGTCGCGCGTAAGCAGGCAAACGCGAGCAGCTACCGGCTTATTAATTTGTTTGCCGCCTTTCCGCATTAGCCCACTCCGTAATTCAGCAATAAAAATAAGGATGCGCGGTGTTAATAAGATCTTTCTGTGGTCTACAATCTACGCTTCAAAAGCATTTCTTCATCATCAAGGTCCGAGATCAAGGATCAGCTGAGCAGCGTTCGCTCCCGTTTCCCGAGATGCCAGGCTTACGGCCGTCGCGCCGGGAGTATTCAGCCCGATGCTGTAGGTGCCTTCCGCTGTGATGTAGGACGTGAGGTTGATAGTCAGCCAGGTACCGGTCGTGACAGCGCCAGAAGATGCTATTACAGGTCCCAGGGCGGGAGCATTGTTGTAATTGGTGGTTCGCTCACCCCAGGAGTTATCCAGTACGGACACGGCGCTGATGCCCGAGGCTGTGCTGCTGTTGGCGAAGATCAGAAGCCGGGCGCGCGTGATGGCCCGACCGCCCAATCCATGGATGGTAAAGCGCAAGTAGCTGTGGAGATCCGGTGAGGCGTCGGCACGCAGCACGGTCAAGCCGCCATAGTTAGTAGTTGGGCTGCCAGAGTTTACATAAGTATCTACGTCGGGCGTGAACAAAACGGATGGTCCCAGTGTGGGCGAGGAGGTTGGTGAAACGGCACTCGTGGGGCTAGCTGTTTTGGTAGCCGCGGGTGTTTTGGTCGGCGTGCGAGTAGCTGCCGGGGTTCTAGTGGGTGTGCGCGTGACCGCGAGGGTTTTGGTTGGCGTAGGAGTTCGAGTGGGGGTGCTGGTCTTAGTCGGCGTGAGGGTAGGAGTGGGCGGCGTGGCTGGAGTTGTCACGTCGATCGCGGCGGCGGCATCGGAGTGATTGTCAGCCGAGTCGAAGGCATCCACAGAATAGGAATAACCGGTGGAGGGAGAAACGCTGTTGTCCGCGTAGGCGAGCTGATAGGCGGGCACCTTGGTGATGGGGAAGCCGTCCCTGTAGATCGTGTAGCCGGCAACACCGACATCGTCGGTGGATGCATTCCAGCTCAGGTCGACGCGCGTGGAGCTTGTTGCCGTTGCAGAAGATCCATCGGGGGTAGTGGGGGACTGGTTGTCGGGGTTGGAAGGCACACACGGTATGACACCGGAATCGAGCACTGATCCACTGGTGTTGCGATAACTGAAATTGGCGCCATCCTGATTGAGCTGCAAGAGCAGCACGCCAAAGGCGCTCGGATTCGCATTGTAGGAAAAAGCCACACGGCTATCGGAAGAGGGGAACGCCTGTAAGCCGTGGCCAGCCGCTCCGTCTACGAATTCAGTGATGCCGTTCGGGTCGGGCTGTCCGCTGCCATCCAACGGCACCCAGCGCTGATAGTCATGGTCGTGCCCATTGAGGACAATATCCACACCGTATTGCGCCATCAAACTCCAGATGGCGCTCATCGCGGTCGTAGGGCCCTCCGCGCCGATATTGAACAAGGGATGGTGGTAATAAACGATCGTGCACTGGTTCGACGGCAGCGCTGCCAAGTCCTGCTGCAACCATTTGTATTGTGCCGATCCAACGGCGGTTGGCGTGTAAAGGTAATTTGAGTTCAGGCTGATGAAATGCCAACCGTTGGCATTGTAGCTGTAGTATTTCGGGATGTTATCCCAGTAGTCAAAGTAGCCCAGCGCGACCTTGTTCTGATATTCATGATTGCCAACCGTGGGATCGGTGATCGAGCGCAGGCGACCGAAGAAGGTGGACGCGGTCCCATACCAGTTGTAGAACTCGGTGGGGCTGCCCTTCTCATATACATCCCCCAAATAGAGAAACAGATTGGGATTCAGCGAGTCGATCAGGTTCGACACCTTCCCGGCGTTGACCTCGCCGCTGGCGCCGTCTCCGCCAGCCGCCACGATAAACGGTTCGCCGTTGACAGCCGGCCTACCGCTTGTGGGTTGGAAGTGATTATTGTTAACGGGGGGCGACGTTACGCCATTGTTGAAGGTCACTGTAATGGCTGTCCGCGCGGTCAGGAAGGTGTCGCGCATCAGGACTTCTACAGCCAAGGTATGACTGCCGTCTACTGATCTGTTAGTGGGGAGGATGAACGTATACGCGCTCTGGTAATCGGTCAGCAGGTAAGCCCCGTCCAGGTAGAAGACCGCTCGTTGGATGCCGGGCGATGTGCCTCCAGAGACGCTGACCGTGGCGGTGACCGTAGCGTTGCCGGAGAGCGTGCTGGCATTCGCGGGGTTCGTCAGGCAAACTGTTACGGTGTAGGCCGCGGAGCCCGGTGTGCTGGATACGCAAGTGGAGGCAGCGCTCGCCGTCAAAGTCCCTGAAAACGGCACAAAGAAAAGGATCATCAGCACCGAGATGATGGCAAGATAATGAAAGATCTTCATGACTCCCTTTTTACCGGGCCGCTGGATGCGGCAATCACTGCTTTCCCGTTCCAATTCAAGCTCACGGAGTTCAAGTTGCCGCGGCCGTCAGAACGTGTGAACTCCTGCAAACCGTGACCGAAGGTGCCATCAGCTTCCAGGCATATTTCATCCCGGCAGCCGGGGCCTCTGAACCGATGCCGAGCCATGCTGGATAAGCTGCATCTGGCTGCTTCCTTATTTCTTTAGATCCGTGCTGCGCCGGCCGATCATAACGAACGCGGCCAGGATGATCGCGAGGATACCGCCCAGAGCAATCACGCGCGAGTGGGGGAACAGTTCCGGAAACACACCGGCGGCTTCGCTGGAGTCGAAATCGGGGATATTCGGCGGCGAAAGGTGGTTCACCTCGCTCAAAATATCCAGGTACTGAGAACCGTAGGTCTCGGACGGCTCAATGTAGGAGTTCTCACTGAACTCGTTCCAACTGATAATGCCCAGTGCATCGGGCGAGGATGCCATGGCCGTGTTGATCTGTATGCGGAACGTGTCACCATTATTGCGGTCGACGGTGGATGTTCCACCGATCAGGCGGGCATCGAAGCCGGGAGCCGCCGGGGGAATCCATATCCCGCCATGCTGGTGCACGGCGGCGCCCATGGACGTAAGTTTCTCCTGGTAGCCCGAGAATGTTGCGGGGTTGACCGAGGACCAGTAATAGGCGTTTCCGTCTACAGAATCTGCGAGGCGTTGGTAGCCGTCGAGGTTGTGTTCCGAGGCGAGGATCAGCAGGGATTGGCGCCGGCCTTCGGTGACCCGAGAGATATCCTGAGGACTGAACTCCCAAGTGCCGGACCAGATGACCAAGGGCTTTGAGAACATCGTGAACGGTTTGTGCGAGGCAAAGCGCTGAATGAACGTATCCAGATCGCTGGCGACCTGGTCGGCAGGGAGTGGATTGCGTTTAAAGTCCAATCCCTCATAGATGATGCCCAGCTTGAAGTTTTCCTCTTCGGCCACGGTGATCAATTGCTGCAGACGGCGGTTGAGCACGTCGGTGCTCTTCCAACTAACGAGGAAGCCATCGATGCCGGCTGCCTTGGCCCACTTGACGTGCTGTCGCATGACAGCCAGGTCGTCACTGGAATAGCGGCCGAGGAGCGGGTAATCAGTCTTGGCGCGGTTCCAGGAAGTGGTATCAAACCAAATATAGTAATAGGCAAGGGTCGGTATAGGACTCGCCGCTGCCGGTTGAGGCGCGGGAGCGGTACTGCCCAACAGAAATGCGCTGAGCAGCACCGCCAAAAAACGATAGAGAAAGGCGTTCTGGATCATGGGCATGCAAGGCTTACCGTCAAGCTGCGTCCTTGTCCTGCTCATAAACGGGCGCCTGCTGGGAGCGGTTATTCCTGCGGAGCGTAGGCCGCAGAGAGGGCCGGCCGAATAGCAAAAGTCCCAAGGCAAGAGCCGCCCCAAAAACGCCAACAACGGCCAGATCGAGGTAAGAAATTACCCGCGAGACCAGATCCTGATCACGCGAGAGAGCAATGGGCACCTGGGTGCTTAATCCCTTTATGCCGGTGAATTCGGCCGTGTACGTGCCGCGTGCGAGCGCAGGAACCTCTGCAGAGCCGGTTGCGTCGAGCGGATAGGTCTGAATGGCCCCATTGGGCAGACGCAGCTGGAGTGCTTTGCCCTGGGCAAAGCCAAACAACGCGTCAGTCGATTGGACGTGCAGCGTGTATAACTGCAACGTAATCGGCCAGACAATGTTCGGCTTGGCATAGAACTGCTGCTGTGACTTGTTGACCACATTCGATCCATCCACTTGGACTTCAGTTACCGAGTAGAGCAGGTTCACGACGTCCAGTCCACCTGTCCGACGGCGCGTCACGCGTGTGGCCGGAATCCAGCGGGATTGGCCATCATGGAAGGTGAAGGCATCGCCCTGGATGCTACGGATGGAGAACTGCTGAATGCGCTTCGGATCCACCGGCTTTCCGTCCAAACCGACAAAGGACTGGCCCACGCGCTCATAAACGTTCAAGCCAACCTGGACAGTTCTGGGACTAGGCACGTGCATGGAGAGGATGGGCTGATACAACTCGCCAAGCCAGCGGGCGAACTCAACCTTGCGGGAGGGATCCCGGAACGTGTCCGGGAAGACCTGGAGCGTGTAGGTTCCGGGCTGGGCTACCCGGACAGTAGCGGACCCATCGGCCGCAGTTACAAATTTCTGCCCGTCAATTTCGAAGGTTATGCCGGCCAGCGGCGGAATAGTTTGGACGACAGCCTCGGCCGGGCCAACCGGAGCCTTGGGGGCCTTCGGAGGATGATAAGGCAGCTTCTTGACGGGCGGATGATGGTAATTATCATCGAGCAGGTTGATGCCATCGGTGGGGATAATCCCGTTCACCGGCGCCAAGGAGGGGCCAATGGCGGTGCTGGCGGAAACCGGCAATACTCCAGCCGGCAAACCTGCCAGGAGCAGGACCAGAAGCAGCAGGAAAGAGAACGAGAATTTTTTCATGACGTCGTGATCCCTTCATCTTGAACGTTGTGGGTCTCGCGCGCGCGCCAGAAAGCTATCCCCATTACCACTATGGCGAGCAACAAGGCCGCGCTGTAGGCGCTATAGATCACAAGGGTCGGAGCGGCTTTAACCGGCTGGATGGCCTCCCGCTTCAGGGGCACAAAGGCTGCCCGGCGAGGCGGTTTGGAAAAATCAAATGCTGAGAGAATATTATTGGCCTGTGCATCGCGAGATGCCAAGGGCGCAATACCCCAATTCGTCTCAATGAATTTCAGAATCGAGGTGAAATCAAGCTGCGTATGATCGATGTGCCCTTCTTTTGCGTAGGGGCTTACCATCAGAGCGGCGACACGCAGTCCATAACCGTATGCGTCTACGCGGGGAGGTTTGACATGGTCATACCAGCCGCCCCAATCGTCGTAGGCCATGACGAAAGCGGAACTGTCCCATGAACTGGAACGCATCAATTCCTGTATGAGGCCTTTGATGAAGCGCTGTCCGCTGGCGGGGTATTGAGGCGGATGCTCGCTGGTGCCGGACGGCACAATGTAGGCCACGGCCGGAAGCGTTCCCTGCTGCAGGTCTGTATAGTACTGTTTCAGATCCACGATATGGCTGGCCAGCGAGGGGTTATCGATGAACCGGTCGAAATCGAGCAGTGGAACCCAGATCACCTGCGAGTCCCGGCTGCCGACGCCCTGCAGGTTGCGGTAGTTGATCCTGGGATCGTAGTTCTGTACGTAGAACTTCCATGAGACGCCGGCGGCCTGCAAGCGGTCAAAGATGGTAGGTACGTTGTTCAATTGGGTGGAAAGACCGCTGGGATCTTCAGATTGCGGTGGGATGGCAGCCACCGAGTACATATGATTCACAAAGCTGCCGTTCATCGCCGAGCTGAAGAAACGGTCAAACAGGACATAATGATCCGCAAGGTTCCAGTAATAAGGGATATCTCGCTGATCGTAATAGCCCATGGCAGTGCGGCCATCCTGCTTGCGGAGGTTCGAGCGCGGAGACGAAACCGTCCATTTTGCCGTTGTTGTACTGCTGCTGGAAAGTCTTGCCGTTGTGGCTCAGATCTGTAATGGTGCTATTGCCGAGATACCAGGGCTGCACAAACCCGGCTTTCGGGTTCGCCGGATCGACCGGCATCTTTGTATTGGCGGGGATGCCGTCGGCGCCGGGGTAGGTGCCGAAATAATTATCGAAAGTATGGTTTTCCTGCATGACGAAGATCAGGTGCTTGATGGGTGTCTTCGTCTTCGGTCCAGCGGATTGGGCAGCCGGAGATTGCGGCGTGGCCGGGGGGGCCCCGGCCGATGCAGAAGCCGGGCCAAATTGAGTGGCTCCCAGCAAGACGGTGAGAATGGCTGCGAGAACTTTCTGGCGAATCATGGACGTACCTCGTAGATGATGATGATCGGTTTGCTGATGAGATTACCCTGCGCATCCTTGAACGTGATGGATTCGGTGTGGATGGCGCGCCCGTTGTACTTGTTCACATAGCCCATGAGCTTGTCTGAAAAGAACGACGTGCGCTGGGCCGAGAAGGAATCCCAGACCAGGTATTGCATATCGGAAGACCGCAGAGACGAATCCGGATTCAGGATCGGTTCATAAGATGGATTGCGGTGCAGTGGGTTCGGGCTGATGGCGAGGCCGAACGCCTTGCGCTGGCCGTAGAACTGAAGGATGTTGGCCATGGAAGGGCCGATTGTCATGAACTCCGCGTACTGCGGCACATTGTTCTGTATCCAGAGGCCAGCTTCGCGGCCTCCGGGGACGCCGCCAGTGCCGGCAAGGAACTGGGAGGAGATGGCAGGCTGGATCCTCTGCCAACTGGAGAAGGCCAGTGAAATCACAACGGCGACCACGGCCAACCAGGATACCAGCGGCGGGATCGATAGCCTGCTGACAGCGACCGTACTGCCATCCGGATCGCGCGTACGTGTCCAGAATTTGCCCAGCAATTGACCGGCCAATAGCGCAAGCGGGGGGGCGATGGGAAGCAAGTATTGGAACCCCTTCACCGGCCAGATCTGGAAGAATATTGTGGGAACCAGTATCCAGGACAGCAGGAGTTTTTCACGCCAGGAGCGCTGCTTCCAAAGGAGGATCACTCCCACGATAGCTGCTGCAACCACCAGAATGCCTATCGCGAACGGCACTGTTTGCAAATAGAAGGCCGCATCGTGGTTAGGGCGGCGGAAGAGCTGCCAGACCAGGTAATTGCGGCCCGTTGAGGAGCCGCCCGCGGCGAGCAGGCTCAGCGGGAATGGTGAGATGACTATTGCCATCAATAGCGGAGCGATGATCAGATCGCGGAAACGTACACGCACTTCTGGAGTTAGCGCCAGGAACGTGTAGATGGAACCCAGCATGACAATGCTGGTCTCCTTCGATAAGAAGGTGAGACCCATGCAGATACCGGCGGCATAGAGAAGCCCCACGCGCTGCGTCTTTGCAAAGCGGGCCAACACGTAGAGAGTCAGAGTGGAGAAGAACACCATGGGGCCGTCCAGAAGCACCTGGCGCGAAACGACAACGTGGTAGGGCATGAGGGCCATGAACAGCGCAGCCAGCGCGCCGGGCATCCGGCCATACAGAGTCTTTCCAAGCTCATAGGTGAGGTAGACCGTGGCCAGACCGATGGCCGCCGCGAGCAATCGCCCGGATAGATCATTGAACGAAAACTTGTACATCAGGGAGAGAACAAATTGGAACAAGAGGGGGTGCGCGCGGAATATCGGGAAGATATCCTTCAGGCCAGGTACCCCGGCAATGGCGGCTGCCTGCCCTGAATAGACGGCTTCATCCGTGTTGTAGCCGATGGCGTTGATCTGCCAGATGCGCAAGAATGCGCCGGATGCCATGGCCAGCACGAGGATCAGCCGGGCAAGAACTGCCTCACTGATAAATGGCACAGCCACATTGCGCGTGCGCGGGGGCGCTATACCCTCCATAGCTATGTTTTTTTCTTTTTCTTGATCCAGCTCCATCGATACCTCCAGAATTGCCACTTCAACGACACGTCCGGCAGACCTTTAGGTTCCACAACCGCCACCGGCGCGGTGGTTAGCGCCGGTGGCGGAATTGTGAAATCCGCCGTACGGGATAGAACACCTGGAAAATCCCGGTTATTGAACGCTCACCGGCTGATCGGATCGGCGACTATAACGATCGCGTGCATTCGTCTCGACCTCAAGCGCACGGGCGATATCGCTCGTCATCTGCTCGTTGTTGACGAAGGTCGGGATGCGGGACCACCAGTCATAGTTGGTGGAGCGGATGACCGTGGCGGGAAGCTGGCCGAGGGCCTGGCGGATAATGGCATGTTCCTTCTCACGCAAGTCCGCGCCACCGCGCAGGTATAGGAATTCCTTGATGGCGTCATAGGGCGGGAACCCATAGGCGTCCTCGCAGTTCTGGAGAAGTACTTCCATGGCCTCGCTGTTGTCGATCGGCAGGATGCCCTCTCCGCCGCGCTCGATGATGAACATCCGGCCCAGAGGCGCGGTCCTGGTCAGCTTCACGCGCGGGATGAGCTTGTTCACGAAATACTTGGGCGGCGGGACCAGCATCTGCATCACCATGTTAATGGTCGCAGCGGGGAGATGTGTCTTGCTAATGAAGAACGCCAACCGCCGACCGGAGCGGGAATGGATGCGGCTCTGGAAAGGCAGCGTCATTCTTTCGCGCGGGGTTAGCGTTGCGTTATCGACGGCGCGCAGCGTGTGGTAGCTGATGGTGAGCGGCTTGGGATAGGTCATCGCCATGCCATCAGGCGAAACGAGGGTCATATCATCGGAGAGGAACGCCACGCGGTCGCCGTTGCGGCGCTGGTAGGCCAGGATCTTCAGAAGGGTGGTGGTCTTGCCTGTGTCGGTGCGCGCGGTGATCATGCTGGCTTCATCGCCGAACGCTATCGTGGCGCCATGCACCAGGGCATAACCCTTCTCGACGAAGGTCCAGCGCAGGAGGGGCTCGATGACATTGGTGTAAAGCACATGCGGCGACAGTTTCAGAGAGGGTGTTGCAACGACATTGATGGGCTGGCCCATCTCGATGCCGACTTCAAATCCCAGACGCCCGAATACTTCGGCGTAGCGCAGGTAGTGTTCGCGGTCCTCACCGGGTTTCGCGCGGCGCGGGATACCGATACGCACGCGGATGGTAGGATCGGAGATCTCCGTCTCCACCTCGAACGGTTCGAGTTCGGGCAAGACGCCGTCCGATACCACGGTGATGATATCGTGGATGCTATAGGAATACTGATTTTTCATTCGAAGACTCCGGGCTTTGAGAGTAGATTGCTTGGTGGATGATGAAGGACTCCAGATCATCTTGTCTGCAAACTCGAAGCGCAAGACAGTCAGCAGAGCGAGCGATATGAGGTTCGAAACCACATAGTGAATGCTCAGCAGGCTTGTCAATATGAAGATCATTGGGGTGCGCAGGGAGAGGGCCAGCAAATTCATGGCGGCGAACAGCACAAACCGGCGGCCTATGACGGCGGCCCTGGATTTGGCATGGTAGACCAGAGTCTCAGTCAGGATGAAATTCCACAAGGTGGACGCAACTGTGGCAATGCCGGCTGAGAGCAGGTAATATATATGAAGCTTGTCGGTGCCCACATAGAGGGCCACCGAATTGACCAGGATGCCGCTGGCTCCCACCAAGGCAAATCCGGCGAGGCGCAGGAAGCTTCCGTTGACGCGCAACTGCCATAGGAGCGTGAGGTATTTCCAAACCTCGCGCACGGAGGCCTTGCTGTGTCCGGCGAAGCGCTCGCCAAAGCGGAAGGGGACCTCTGCCTTGCGAAGCTTGGGATTGCGTACCAGGATCTCCATCAGGATCTTGAAGCCTTTTGGATGCAGAGCTTTAAGGTCCAATGCCTGCACACGCACGAGGAAGAACCCGGTGAGCGGATCAGTGACACCGCGCAGTTCACGGGGAAAGAGGATGCGGGCGAGCTTGTCGAGGGCGATGGAGACGAGGTTGCGCCTGAGGTTCAGGCCGACCACCTGGCTATCTGAACTGCGGCGGGTCGCCACGACCAGGTCGGCGTTTTTCTCCATGGCGGTCTTTAACATCACGGGGACCACTTCCGGCGGGTGCTGCAGATCGCCATCCATCACACAGACATAGGGGGATCGGGCGGCGGACAAGCCGGCGACCACAGCGCCGCCGAGGCCATCGGCCCGTTGTTCGGGCGGTCGATGAATGAGGCGCACAACGAGGGCCGGGAAACGCTTCGCGGCTGCCTCGATGACCTGGGGGGTCTCGTCCGTGGAATCATCCACGAAGATTATTTCGATGGGAGAGTCTATGAAAGCATTTTCAAGACGGTCTAAAAGGAACTCAATATTCCCAGCCTCGTTCCGAGTTGGAACAACTACCGAGATGACCGGTTCGACCTTCTTAACCAATAAAACTCCCGGCTCAATCCTGGTCTCCATGCTCTCTCCTTTAATTCTGTCTAATGCAATTGAGCGAGTTTGATTTGTCATCACACCATTACATCGCTGATTTTTGCCCGCCTTACAGTCGTGTAAGTTAAGGGCCTAAAATACTCTAAGTTGTCCGATTAAGCAAGGGCAAAATCGTACGGTTTGTACATAAATGCACGTCCCCGTGATGGAGCCGCGTTGAAACCTCACTTTGCCTATGTAGCCTATCAACGTGTGCGGCATTTTCTTTGTTACGCCGCAATTAACAGATTGATAATTCTATGTTAAAGATACGAATAGGCCAATATTAAGTGGGGTCGCAATCGGGTCGTTGCGCGCCGCGCGTATGAATTATGCTGGTCGCAATCCGGTCGTTAAGAGTGGAAGCTAGGAATGGGCCTGGTCGCAATCCGGTCGCTATCGAATATGTAAGCGTCGGCATTGGAGAAGCTACTGTATTTTGTGCTTTGCGGCATCAGAAAGAGATTCACGTCCATTTCGAAAAAGGGCTGAAGAAGGGAATCTCCAAGCTATGCATGTAGCTGCGGCCGTTGACTGGTCGTCTTATTTTATTTAGGTTTAAGGTTCAGATCATTCCTCTTGTGCAGCTCTCAGATCGGGACAGTTCCTCTTCCTGCGTCAGATCGGTAGTGGAGCGCAACGAGGGAGTGACTCCGCGCTAAAAAGAATAACGGGTTGCGTAAGAGCCGCAATACTCCCGGGTCAAGGGGTTCCCAGGGGGCAGGCGTGGGCGTCCAGAGGTCCGCGGCTATATATATGAAGGGAAGGCCATCCCTTAGGGGATGGCCTTCCCGTTCTTCCTTCCTGTGTCGGACCGAGCTTACGGTATGTAATACTGGATGATGAGCACCGGTTGAGAGGCCAACGGTGCGTTGCCACTGAAGAACTTGAGGTAATTCGGGAATCTGTTGTTATTATCGTCTATCGCAAAGTGCAGCCGGAATTGCGTGTTGCCGACCTTGTTGACGAAGGGGAAGCTCGTCGTTGCCATGGTGCGCGTGTACCAGCCGCTCACTGGGTGGTTGATGAAGGTGAGTCCGTTGTTCTTGCTGGCGAGTGACTGGAAGTCTGCGGCCTGCAGCGCGGCCGTGCCGAAGTTGCCCTTCTTGATATCGACCAGGAGATTGCCCATGCTTAGGAACGGATTGGCTCCCACCGGCACTCCCTGCTGCTTGATGCGCAGCGTGACTGAAGTGATGATCGGCATTGTCGGGCAGGCCGGCCGTGTTGAAGGACAGGATAGCCCGATATTGACGGTTAGCTGCATTGTCGCCGAGGTTGAAGAAGGTGGCCGACGAGTTGAGCGTGCCGCCAAGATTACTGTTCTCTGACGTTTCGAGGATCTGACCGTCCAGGGTACCCAGGGAGCGGACCGTCAGGGAAGGCCGGATGATCGTCACGTTGACGACGATGCTGGCCGAACCGGCGAAGCCGTCTGAGACCTGGACTGTGAAGTGATCGCTGCCGGCATAGGTAGCCATCGGAGCGTAACCGATGACCATGGAGTTGCCGGTGCCGGAGGCAGAGGCCGTGCCGTGTGTGGCAGGCGAGCTGACGCTCCAAGCAATGGTATCCAGATCGGCATCCGTGGCGTGCAAGGTCAGGCTGAAGGCAGTCGGCTTGCCGTTCTCGGACATCGACCGGGAGATAGCTGTACCTTCGGTAATGGAGGGTATGCTATTCTGGGGACTGACAGTAAGGGTGCCGTTGACGAAGTTCAGAGCATAGTTGCTCAGCCCGCTGCCGACGACCGGGTTGCCGGCCACAATGGGATAGCCTCCGTCGCCCGCACCTGCGTCGGCTCCGGTGCTGGTCAGCGTTACGCTGGTCAGCGCATCAGTGCCAAACAGAGTCGTCGGCACTGTGGTGAATTCGGTGCCGGCGAACGTGATGGCCTGGCCGCTATGCTTGGCTCGGCTGTTAGCTGTGACAGTCACAACAGCCGGGCTGATGGTGGCCGTGGTGCTGGCCGCATTGCTGATCAGTTGGTAGTTGGCCGCATCCGTACCGCTGATGGTGATGCTGGTAACGGAGACGGTCTTGCCAATGCCCGCATTCGCATCGCTGAAGCTGGCGCCGGTGAAGGCCGCCGTGACATCGTCTGCGCCGAACTTGTTGGTGCTCATGTGCACCGTGGCAGACGTGGTGTTGTCGAAGAACTTGTTGTCGGCTGTGGCTGTGGCTGTTAATCCGAATTGCGAGATCGAGGCTGTCAGGCCGGTGGGTTGGGTGAGCGAGTAGTTGCCGCTGTCCGCACCTGCCAGAGCGAAGCCGAGAGCTGTGACCGGCTTGGCCGAACCGACATTCTTATCTGCAAAGGTGGCGGTTGCGAGGCTACTGTTAAGGGTAACCACATCCGGACTGATGACGCCGGCATTCAGTGCTGCGCCTATCGTATTAAGAGTGGCCGCGTTGTTGCCGTTGTAGGGTCTGTCGTTAGCGACCACGCCCGAAACGGTGAGGCCCAGAGGTGTGATGTTGGCGGTGAGGCCAGCCGGCTGGGAGACCGAGTAGTTGCCTGCATCGAGACCGCCGAGCGTATACCCGCTTACGGTGACAGGCTTGCTGTTCCCTACTGTTACTGTCAGGAAGTTTGCAGAAGGCGATCCGGCAATTGTCACGGCGTCTCCACTGATGACGCCGACAGGTGCTGCAGGGCCAGCCAGGGTGGTGGCTAACAGGCGATCATAGACCTTGTTATTTGCTGTGATGCCCGTGATCGTCAGCGCCTTCGCAGCGATATTGGCCGTGGTTGTAGCGGTCAAAGAGGCCAGGTGATAATTGGCTACTTGAGCACCGCCCAGCGTAAAGCCGGTGCCGGTGACAGTCTTGCCCGTGCCAACAGCCTTGGTATCAAATGTCGCTGTGCCACCCGTTATTGTGACATTATCGGCTCCAATGATGCCGGTCAGGTTGCGGGTCAGGATGGATGCAACGAGATTTCCGTCGTAGATCTTGCCGGCAGCAGTAATGACAGGAGTAACTGCTGCCGTGTTGACCGTGACGCTCTGACTGCCGTTGCTGGTCGTGAAGTTCGCATCGCCGGGATAGGTAGCGGTGATCAGATGCGAGCCAGTGCCTACTGAAGAGGGGGTATAGGTCACGGAACACGATGCAGATCCGGCAACGCCAGCGGCGAGACTGCATGGACTCGTGGTGAAGCTGCCCGCTCCGCCAGTTGTCCAACTCACGCTTCCAGTGGGAGTATTGGATCCGGCAGAGCGCGTGACGGTGACGACACAGCTAATGCCAGTTCCGTAGGTGACCACCGCCGTACCCGCGCCGCAGTTCACGCTCGTAGTGCTGGCGACCGGTATGCTGAAGGTAACGTCAGAGCCATAGGAAGTGCCTGCGTCGTTGGTGGCATAGGCTCGCACGTGGTAAAGCGTGCCGCCCGAAATACCCGTGATGGTGCTGGTGAATGCGCCTGTTGCGCTGACCGCACCGTCCGAGGTTTTGGTGGTTAGAAGGATCGTAGGATTGCGGCTGTGTCCCAGACGACGCCATGCTGTGTTGGGTTCGGTATGCCCAGATTCGTGACAGTGCCGTTTCCCGTAGCCGTTGTAGTACCGATAGCAGTGACCGCCTGAGTAGTGACGGTGGGCACTTGAGGGAAGTAAAGGTGAGATCGCCGCCATAGGAAGTGCCGGACGTGTTTGTGGCGTACGCGCGGACATGATACAGCGTGCCGGGTGTAAGGTTAATGATGGAACTAGTGAATGCGCCGGTTGCATTGACGGCGCCATCCGACGTGTGGCTACCGGTGATCAGAGGATTAAGGCTTGTGCTCCACGCGACGCCGTGGTCGGTGGGGTGCGGGATACCCAGAGCGGTCACATTGCCGTTTCCTGTAGCCGTCGTAGTACTGATAGCAGTGGCAGCCTGCGTGGTGACGGTAGGTGCGACCGTGCCACCCGTCTGGAACTCATATGCGCCGCGATCATGATAGACGGGCGTTCCGGCGCCAGTGTTCGTAGTTGCCGGATCATCCACTATTGGGGATCCGTCGATGTCAGAGTTTGGCTCGTTGGGCGCGTCCGCGTTGGCGCTGTCAATTGCAGGGGAGCCTGCGGACAGGTGATAGTTCCCCGTCACAACTGAAGGTGGGACTGCCGTTACCGGGGCCGCCGGGGCTGAAAGAAGCGGATTGGCTTGCAGGCCGTGAGTTTCCTGGCCTGATACAGCGCCTTTGAAGGTGCCGAGATCATCGTAGCCGGCCCCACCCCAGCTGATCTGGTGAACATATGGGCTGGTCATCCAGTAAAGGTTGTAGTCCAGCGCCGTGCCGGAAACAGACGAGGTTTCTACGTAGATGTTGTATCCATTCCCGGTGGAAGGAATTTGCCCATTATCTGAAACGATATTGTTGGAGATGGTGGTGCCGGTCGAACTCGTTTCGACGTTGATACCGGCGGTGTAGTTGCCCTGGATTGTGTTTCCGACAACAACGTTGTTCGGTGCCACAGTGGTTATGTCAACACCGTGATCGCCGTTGTGATAGCTGAGGTTTCCCGCTATGAAATTTCCACTCGAGCCCTCGACCTGAATCCCGGTATCCCGGTTGGAATAGACAATGTTGTGGAGTACGGTATTCGAGGTACTGCCGGTGATAATGGCGATGCCATTCGCTTTGTTGGACAGGTTCGAATACGTCGTGTTGTTGCTGACTATCACGCCGCTGGAGGCGTTGAGACGAATGCCGTCCTCGAGGTTGTCATGCGATGTATTGCCGCTGACTGTGGAGCAGACAGTCACGTTCTTGAGATAAATGCCCGTACCTGCTGGCGGGTTCAGCCCGGTGCCAGCATTGCTGACCGTGTTGTTGGACACGGTGACGTGATCGGCGGAAATCACCTGGATGCCGTAGCTGTGAGTGTTGGTGATGATGTTGTTGGTAGATAATCACGTTCGCATTCACAGCGGACACATAGATGCCCGTTTCGGAAGTGGGGCCGACGTGGAAGCCATTGATCGTGATGTACATCGGGTTGGCGCTGATCAGGCGGAAGGCACTGCCGCTGCCTGATCCATCTCCGGTCACGGTGACCCCTGATCCGGCTAAGAAGGTGATCGGGTTGCCAGGCGTGCCGGAATGAGTGAAGGGGGCTCGACGGTCTCAGCATAGGTGCCAGCCACAACATGGATGGTATCCCCCGCTGACTGCGATGAACGCGGCATGCCGATCGTACAAAACGGACTGGCGGGAGTCAGGCCTGAGTTTAGTGTGTCACTGCACGAAACGGTGTTGTTCACATAATAGTCAGGACCAACTGCCGCAGCGGCGATGTAGTTCATCCCAATCAGCGAGGCGACAAGAACCAGCGCGATCAGGACAGGGTTGATCCGAGCCCGCAGGTTGCGTAAGCCGGACTTGATGCCGGATTTGTTCATGGGTAGTGAGTAGTTTTGCATTGCGTCCTCCAAAGAGCAAAATCGATCTGTTTTTTTGCGGAACCATCGTGGTGGCGACCTGCCTATGAGGCCGGCCTTAGCAGGTTGCTTCGAACTATGTCGTCATCAATGAAATCATCAAGCTCCTCAGAAGTCACCGCGGTGCAGACTGGCTGCCGCCGCGCTTTCGCATCTCGCCAAATGATCCTGATGCGGCATGTTTGACACACTCGCTGTGTCAGGCAAAAAAATCGATATTGAAACCGATAAGACATTGGATTTAGAAAACTACCGAAAAAAAGAGCCGATCCTTACTCCTATCTTGCTGCGCCCAAGAACTGCCCGGTTCGTAAAATCGGCTTTACTAAATGGCCCACCTTACAGTTTTCCTTACAAACTTCCTTGCAATTCTGCAAACTCATACCCTTATTCTATGTGCTCGATGGTAACAAAGCGGTCGCACAGGCCCCGGAAGTTGTCGCAAAGCAGGCTTCCACGGTCTCAAAGCATAATTGGCAGGGCAAAGGGCCCACTAAATGCCCCGGTGTAGGCCCTTGTTTTGCCGAATGCGGAGACCCAGCCGTGCGTTCGCAATGATCGAGGGAACGAGGGAGGATGCCGCCGTAGCCGCAGGCTCCTGGCACTCATAAATAAACAATTCCCCTCTGAGGAAGAGGGGAATTGTGCGTTTGGTCTGTGAGTGCGCCAGCGGGAGAGATGATCAGCCGGGTGTGTATCTCTTCTCCCACTCCGCAATAGCTGCGCGGATAGCGGCTTGGATCTGTGGATCGGGTACCTCGCCAACGCCCGCGTAGCGTTCATTCTCGACCACCACGAGCGCACCACCCTCCGGCAATTCGACAAGCCGGATGCCCCGGTTAGCGAGAGGGGTGCCGATAAGATTAGTCTGCAGGATGGCGTCGATCTGTCCCACCATTGTTGTGGGCGCCGGTGCGGCTGCCACCGGTATGGCGGGAGTTCCTGAAGGGGAAGGGGAAGGAGCGGGCGCGGGCATACTGGCAGGCGCCAGCCGCGCGACGCGCGCGGGCGTGAGGCGTGATGCAGCCTGGGCCGGCGCGGCAGGCGCAGGAGCCGGCTGCCTCTGCACTGCCGGAGCTTCCACCCAGGGCCGCATGATCAACATCAGGTCGATCAGGCGCTTGCGTTGATAGGGTGCGATCCGAGCAGTGTCCACTTGCTGACCGTCAAGATGCAGGCAGGGCTGCTCGTGCTCGTCGAGGCTGAGCTTGAGCAGGCTTGTTTCGGGAGGAGGCAGCGGAGCACTTACCGAGGGTGTCACAACAGGAGGACTTGGAGGGGGCACTTCCATGGCCTCTTGCAACCCCGGGTTCGAGGCTTCTTCGGTCTTCCTTTTCTTGCGACCCTGACCGCGGCCTTCGAACAAACCAAAAAAATATCCAAAAAACATGGCGACTATAGCTGATGCCAATCAGGATAGGGAGACTGATTTCCATGGCCTATTCCTTTTGACAGTGTGGACAGATGTGCGTGCCGCGTTGACCTACAACGAGCCTTTGGATGGATGTCCCACAAACCGGGCAGGGCTTTCCCTCCCGATCATACACCCGAAAATAGTTCTGGAAGTCGCCGCCGCGATAGACCCAATCGAAACTGGCGCCGTTGCGTGCAATACCTTCCTGCAATGTGGCCTGGATCGCGGCATGCAGACGTTCCGCCTTCTTTCTGGTCACCGAGTCGGAGAGCGCCAATGGATGCAGCCGGGCGCGGTGAAGGGACTCATCGGTATAGATGTTGCCGAGGCCTGCGAGGAAAGTCTGATCCAGGAGGAGTGGCTTGAGCTGCCGATGCCGCTTGCTCAACGCTTCCGCCAGCCATTGCGGCGTGAAGTCGGCGCTGAGTGGCTCAGGTCCAAGCCTGCCTGTGATCTCTTCCGCGTCCGCTGTTAGCCAGACGCGCCCGAATTTGCGCGTATCGTTGAAGACCAAACGGCTTTCGGTCGCGATTTTGTCAGAGATGCTTTTTCCTGCTATGGGGGCCGGTTGCAGCGACAGGATCAGGCGGTCATGCTTTTCAGGCGGTAGATACGGCATTCTTGAGCGCCAGGTCCCCGCTCATCCGCAAATGCACCAGCAACTCCAGGTCTGTGAGCTGGAGCCGGAGGAATTTTGCGCGCCGGCCCACATCGCGGATGACCTGCCCTTGAATCTGCCGTTTGAAGCTCCGCACCGATGGCGCGGCCACGGTGCGCGCCCAACGGACATCGGCACCCAGGATCGTCATGCCGATCAGCTGCGGGCGCAGGGTACGGGCAATCGTTTCTACTTCAGGAAGTTCAGGCACGTAAGCTAACCGGCGTACGGTACTAGAGCAGCCGCCAAATGGAATACGCGGTTCGGAGCTACTCGTTGAACATCTCTCCGACGCTGCGGCCTTCATGGGCGCGCTTGATAACTTCGCCCAACAATTCAGCGACGGTCAGGACCGTAATGTGTCCATCGAGAAACTTCATTTTATTTTCCGGAAGCGGAATGCTGTCGGTAGTAATAATGTGTTTGATCGGAAGCTCGACCAGCCTCTGCGCGGCGTTACCGGAGAGTATCGGGTGGACGAAGATCAGGTAGACGTCCCGCGCTCCTTCGCGCTTCACCAGGTGAACCGCCTGCGAGATGGAACCGCCAGTATCGACTTCATCATCAACGATGAGCACATCGCGATTCTTCGACATCGCCGATCACGCTGAGGGCTTCGGCTTTGGAGTCATTGGCCGCGCGGCGCTTCTCAACGAATGCGATCGGGGTATCAATATCGGCTGCGAAGTTGCGTCCCTTCTTTGCAAACCCAAGGTCGGCGGCCACCACCACGGGGTCCTTCAGGCCTGCCAACAGGTTGTGTTTGACGTGCTCGACCAGCATATGAGATGTGGTCAGCACATCTCCGGGGATGGAGAAAAAACCCTGAACCTGTCCAGCGTGAGGATCGAGCGTCATGTAGCGGTCGGCCCCTGCTACTTCGATCATATCGGCTACCAGCCGCGACGTGATCGGCACGCGTGGCTGGTCCTTCTTGTCAGAACGCCCATAGCAAAGATACGGCACGACAGCCGTAATGCGCGCGGCGGAAGTCGAGCCGCAGCGTCTGCAACGTGATCAACAATTCCATCAGGTTGTGATGAACAGGCCAGGCAGTTTGCTGGATAATATAGACATCCTGTCCGCGCACGCTATTTTCGAGTTTGATGAAAATGTTCTCATTGGGGAACTCCAATATTTGCCTGGAGCACAATGGCGTACCCAAATACGTCGAGATCTTGGCGGCAAGCTCCGGCGAGCCGCTGCCCGCAAACAGTTTGATCTCGCCGTAGACCTTCATTTCATGCTGGTGAACGATATGAACTCATTTTTTGCCCTCCGCGGCAACGTTCCATTCCGAACGCAGAACACTCATGATATGGATATCGGAGTACCTGCCATGCCGGTAAACCGCCTCCCTCAAGGTCCCCTCCAGTTTGAAACCCACTTTCTCATACGAGCGCCGGGCACGCGGGTTCGTGGAATATACCCGTAAATAGATCCGGTGCAGGTTCAGACTTTCGAAGCCATGCTGCAGGATCAGCTCGACAGTCTCCGTGCCGTATCCGCGGTTCCAGACGGACTTATCACCAATGAAAATGCCGAACTCGGCACAGCGATTGGTCCATTCAACATTGAAGAATCCGCTGTCACCGATGAGTCGCCAGCCTTGCTCTTCCCTCACCTCAATCGCCAGCGGCTTTTCCGCTTGATCCAGTTGAAGCAGCCGGTCAAACCATTGCTCTTCGTCTGCCATTGAAAGCGGCAGGTAGGTGGAGAGACCTTCGGTGACTTCCGGATCATTCAGCCATTCCTGGAATCGAGGCAGGTCGCTGCGTTCCACGCCGCGCAGACGGATCCGTTTGCCGCACGATCATCCTTCGCTCCCGGACGGCGCGTCTGTCTTGCCGGTCAATACAGCCGCAGCATCCCACGGGGAGAGGCTTCTCTTAAAGACCTGCTGCAAAACCTCATTGTAATGTTTCCCAGAACTCGCTCGCTCGAAACTGCTGCATAAGCGAACGCTGAAGGATCAGGTCAAGCTCAGAGGCCAGCCTGGCTTGATCTCTGGCCGTCCAACCGCCGCTGGAACGCAGGTATTCCGCATGCTTGTCGATCTGGACCGCCAGCTCGGCGATACCCTGTCCATCTGTGGAGATGGTCTTCTGAATAGGGGGCAGCCAGAGCTGATCCACGTGATCGCCGTCCTTGTCAGCAGTCCCTACCGTGGAAGGGGAGGGGGAATTGAGGATTATTCCGTGATGCGAATAGACCCGCTGCGCGGGATGGGCCAGCTCGAGCATGGACTTCAATGCCTTTTCGGTGTTCTCCACGCCGGGGCGATCTGCCTTGTTGATGACGAGGATGTCCGCGATCTCGAGGATACCGGCTTTGATCGCCTGGATATCATCGCCGAGGCCGGGCGCTTCGACGACCAGCGTGGTATGCGCCAGGCGGGCGATTTCCACTTCACCCTGGCCCGCGCCGACCGTCTCGATGAGGATGATATCGAAGCCGGCGGCATCGAATACCAGCACGACCCCCGCTGTTGCCTGTGCGAGCCCTCCGAGGGAACCGCGCGAAGCCATGCTGCGGATGAACACACCCGGGTCTCCGCTGAGATCCCTCATGCGGACGCGGTCCCCAAGCACAGCTCCACCGGTAAAGGGACTTGACGGGTCGACCGCGACGATGGCAACGCGTTTCTTTGCTCCCCGGAAATGCAGGGCCAGCCGGTTCACCAATGTGGACTTGCCTGTGCCCGGTGCGCCTGTAACCCCCACCAGATGCGCCTGCCCGCTGTGCGGAAAAAGGGCAGCCAACGCCGCGCGCCCATCGCTGGTCAGGTTCTCCACATGCGTGAGGAGCCGGGCCAGGGAAAGGCGGTCGCCGCTAAGTACGGACTCTGTCAGCGTCATCGAGGGAACCCATCAGAGGAGCAACAGGGAGCACAGCACGCAATGCGAGCCGGACTAGTTGTCCGGGGGCGTGCCGGCACGGAAGACCGCTCACGACTTCATCGCGTCGCGGATATCAGAGACGATGGTATCTGTGGAGGCGCCGGGTCCATACACGCCGCTGATGCCCAATTCCTTAAGACGCGGGATGTCTTCATCGGGGACGATGCCGCCAATAAATACTTTAACATCCGTCTGTCCATTGGCTTTCAACAGCTCCATAATGCGAGGCGCGAGCGCCATGTGAGCGCCCGAAAGGATCGAAAGCCCCACCACATCCACATCTTCCTGAAGCGCCGCTTCTGCGATCATCTCGGGTGTTTGGCGCAGGCCTGTGTATACCACTTCCATGCCGGCGTCGCGCAGGGCACGAGCCACGACCTTGGCGCCACGGTCATGTCCATCGAGGCCGGGTTTGGCGACCAGCACTCGGATCTTCTTCTCGTCCATCATGCCTCCGCGGGTGTTTTCAACGAGATTATACTATGGCGCCCGACGATGTCATACCTCCTAGGCCGCCTGCCGAAAGCGACAAAAGATCTGCAATTCTCCTGCAATTCTGGTCATTTCCCATATGGCGGTCAAAAATCAAAATATGCTATACTTTTCTCATGCTATCACCGCGCGAGGACTGGCTTCAGTGGGCTGAAACCCTGCGCCGATATCAAGCTGATGGATTTGCCGCATGGTTGCTGGAAGCAGGCAGGCCGCTTGCGATCCTGACCGCTCAGCTTTTGTATTGGGGGCGGCCCTTCCTCGGCGAACGATCACAAGCGCTTGGGCGGCTTCTGGAATCGGATGACGAAACCCGGGCGTTCGCCGCTTTCTTGAATGGGGGGCCAACATCATGAACTTCATCGGGCTTGGCCTGGTCGGCGTTTCCGCGGTGCTTCTGCTGGTCCTATCCAGATTCCAACGCAAGTCCATTCCTAATCTGCGTACCATTCCGGCTCTCACGCGCCTGTACCGGGCAATCGGCCTCAGTGTGGAGGACGGCACACGTTTGCTGGTAGGTTTGGGCAATACCAGTCTTTTGACGGGGAACGCGGCTGCACCACTTGCAGGTCTCAGCATGTTACGGCACCTGGCGGAACGCACGTCGCTAAGCGATCGTCCACCGATCGCTGTAGCGGGTGAGGCGCCTCTGGCACTGCTGGCGCAAGATACATTGCAAGCAGGCTATGAAGCCGCAGGTGCGGGCGAGTACTATGTCCCCACGACGGGCCGCGTGGTGGGCCTGACGCCATTCTCTGCGGCGGCCGGCACGCTCCCGATCTTGCGCGATGAAAGCGTTTCAGCGGCGATCTTTGTCGGGCATTTTGGGATCGAGGCTGCACTGTTGGCCGATGCTGCGGAGCGGGAGAGCACGCTGGTGGTGGGCTCGAGCGACGACCTCGCGGCGCAGGCCGTCTGGTATGCTGCTGCTCCCGAGACGCTGATCGGGGAGGAGTTGTTTGCGGCCAGCGCTTACCTTGGCGCAAACCCTTCGCAGACTGCAAGCCTGACGGTTCAGGATATTCTTCGCTGGGTGATCATCCTGGCTTTGGTGGTCGGCGCCGGGCTTAAACTGGCTGGACTGTACTGATGCGTATCCTGGCGCTCGTCCTGGCTATCCTTACCGGTTTGATCGTCCTGGCGGGATATTTCGTTCCTGCAATTGCTCCTATCCAGGCTATCCTGTTAGATTGGGCGATCATCCTGGCTGGCGCGGCGGCACTGATCGGTGTGCTGAACCTGGCAGGCGTCCATGGCAGCAAGATCGCGCGGCGCGAAAAGGGCGGCGTCTACAGCGCCATCCTGCTTATCTGCATGGCTGCAACGGTCCTTTTGGGTATCTTCCTTGGGCCTGACAGTCAGAGCATGCGCCTGGTGGTGAACAGCATTATCGTGCCGGTCGAGGCGACCTTGATGGCTCTGCTGGCGGTAACGCTTCTTTACGCGAGCATCCGTTTGCTGCGGCGGCGCGCGAGCACGATGAGCGTCGTATTCATCGTAACAGCGTTGCTTATGATGCTCGCCTCCGCCACCCTGCCGTTCGGCGAGGTGGGCGCCTTGAATAATTTCCTGCGTCCCTGGTTCCAGCACGTGCTTGCGCTTGGCGGGGCGCGCGGGATCCTTCTCGGCGTGGCGCTGGGCACGCTCACCACTGGCTTGCGCGTGATCTTCGGCGCTGAGCGCCCATACGGAGGCAAGTGATGGCAGATACCGTCATCTGTCCCGTCTGCGGCGAAAGCAACCCGGCGGAGATGGAGTTTTGCAGGAACTGCCAATCGCGCCTGCATCCGCTGACCGGCTCCCTACAGGGAGAGAACGCTCCCATCCAACCAGGCCAGCCACCGACGAGGAAAGTGACCTCCGAACTTGAGGCCGTCCTTCCACAATGGCTGCGGGAAGCGCGCCAGCAAGCTCGTGAGTCGGCGGCAGAAGCGGCAGCCAAAGCCAAAGAACAAGACAGTGCTGCGCCGGCGGATCCGGGAACGGACTTGCTCGCGGGGCTTGCTTCGCAGGCCGACGAAGATGAAGAGACTCCGGCATGGCTTGCCGACATAACAGGCACTTCTACAAAGGAGAAACCACCTGAGCCGGAGAGCAAGCAGCCGAAATGGGCGGAACTCGGTGGCGGCAACGAACCGCAGGATTCTTCACTACCTTTAAATGAGGATAACCAGCCAGGAAAAGCGCCACAGAACGAGCCCGCTGAACGAGATGAACTGGCAGACTGGTTCCGGCAAGCATCACGACTCCCCTCGGATACAGGTGGTTTTGGGCTTCAGAGCAGGCCTGCCGGAAGTACACCGGAGCCCGTCACCCCCGAAGACCGTACACCCGTAGCTGCCCACAAGCCCGAAGAAGATGGGCTGGACTGGTTGAAGAACCTGGATGCAGGGGCTCCGCCGCCTGCCTCTCCGTCCGGTGAGTCCGCCGCGCCCACCTTTGACAATGCGCCCGATTGGACGAGGAATCCGGAAAGTGCAAGCCGCGTAGAGACGCCCCCCGGCGACGAGCTTACGCCGCCAGTGCGAGACGAAGTCCCTGATTGGCTAACGAGGCTTCAGGCCGAGCAGCAGCCCCCTGAACCGCCTGCGTCTCCTGCTGCCCAGGATTGGGATGCACCGGCAGACGTGCCGGCATGGTTGAAGAGCTTTGGCGAACCGCAGCCCGAGGCGAATACCTCCACGGCTCCCGCGCCGGAACAGCCGGTTTCAGATCAGCCGTTGCCGGACTGGTTGCAGAGCCTTGACTCACCCAGCAAGCAAGCCGCACCCAGCCAACCGGAACCGATTCCGGAAGAAAGCCCTGCCGAAGTAGAGTTACCTGATTGGATCTCATCGCTGGGCACAACACAACCGCCGGCGGCGGCCGAAGAAAAACCGATATCTACACCGGTTCAACCCGCGCCCGAGGAGACTCACGGCGAGACTGTGTTGCCGGATTGGATCTCCTCACTCGGCGCGGCACAGCCCACAGAGTCGGCAACGGCGGCAGAGGAAAGTAAGCCGGCTTCTGCGCCTGACGAGCCGATAGGGGAGCAGCCTCATAAAGCAGCCGAGTTGCCTGACTGGATCTCCGCGCTGAGCGCATCCGAGCCGCCCGCGCCAACAGAAAACCAGCCTGCGTTCGAACGAGAAGAACCGACAACAACAGAGCCCGTCCTACCGCCTGCGACGACCGAATCTGCCTTTACAAACGATCCATTGGCGGGCACTGATGTAGATGCGATCTTCGCTTCCATGCAGACACCTGACTGGCTGTCTGCCGTGATGCCGAGCAAGCCTTCTGTGCCGGAGAATCTACCGGCTGCTGCGCAGGCTGCCGATGAGCCGATCACGCCTGCCGAATTGCCCTCGTGGGTGCAGGCCATGCGTCCGGTGGAATCGGCCATGGCTGCATCATCCGCCGGAGAGGCGGATGCTTCGCTGGAAGAGCGCGGTCCTTTGGCCGGCTTACACGGAGTGCTGCCGGCCATCCCAGGGGCGGCCGCTCCTTCAAGCAAACCGAAGTCGCATTCGATCAAGCTGGACGCGACCGAGCAGCAGCAGGCCCACGCGGTCCTGCTCGAGAATATTCTGGCGGCTGAAACGTCGCCGATCCCCATGCGGTCGATCTCGTTGCTGCGCACACAAAGGCTACTGCGTTGGGTGCTCAGCCTCGTGATCCTGGTTGTGGTTGGCAGCGTAATCTTCACAGGAACCCGGGGTTTTCCGCTGCCGGGCGGTGTACCAAACGAGACCAATCAAGCTATCCAGGCAGTTGATGCCGTTCCGGAGGGCGCGCCGGTTCTCTTGATCTTTGACTACCAACCGGCAACGGTTGGAGAGATGGAAGCCACGGGCGCTTCGCTGCTCGACCATCTCCTGTTGTTGAAGCATCCGCAGCTTGCGCTGCTCTCCACGTCGCCAACGGGCTCGGCACTGGCGGAACGATTTATGTCCACCGTGCTGGCAAGCCGGGCTTATGTGCGCGATCAGCAGTATGTAAACCTCGGCTTTCTTCCGGGGGGACTGGCGGGCGTATACACCTTCGCGCAGAACCCGAGCGCGACCATGCCGCTCGACGCTGATTCCAAGCCAGCCTGGCAAATCCCGACATTACCGCCGGTGACGCGTTTCTCCGATTTTGCAGCGGTCATCGTCCTGACCGATAGCGTGGAATCTGGCCGCGTGTGGATCGAGCAAACGAGCGGCGTGCGGGGTCAGAGTCCGCTGGTGATGATCGCAAGCGCCCAGGCGGGACCGATGCTTCTGCCGTACGTGGACTCCGGGCAGGTGAACGGCCTGATATCCGGTTTGAATGGCGCTGCCGGCGCGGAGCAGGCGAATGGCGGCCTTCCGGGCTATGTCCGAGGCTATTGGGACGCGTATAGTGTAGGTCTTTACACAGCGATCCTACTGATCCTCCTCGGTGGACTGCTTAACCTTTGGCTCGGATTTAGAGATCGTCGGGCGCAGGTGGTGGCATAGATGTCTCCTGACCTGATCGCGGGTGTGATCGCATTTCTCTTCACGCTGATGATCCTGAGTTATCTCATCGGGGATAATCCTCTGTTCCGCATAGCCATCTATGTGTTCGTGGGAGTGTCAGCCGGCTATGTAGCTGTGGTTGCCATCTGGCAGGTGCTGCTGCCAAAATTGATCCTGCCGATCCTTAGCGGACCCGAGGCACAGCGTGCTTTGCTGGCGGTGCCATTGTTGCTGAGCGGGATGCTGCTTATGAAGGTTTGGCCGCCGCTTTCGCGTCTGGGGATGCCTGCCATGGCGTTGCTGGTAGGCGTGGGCGCAGCCGTGGCCCTGGGCGGGGCTGTGAACGGCACGCTCTTCCCTCAGGTTAATGCGACCATTGCCGCCTTCGATGCTCCTCGCTTCTTTCAAGCGCCCTGGGACAGCCTGCTGATACTGGCAGGGGTGATCACCACGCTGGTTTACTTCCACTTCAGTGCGCGGACCCTTGCAGATGGTTCGGTCCGCAGGTTTGGCTTCGTCGAGATCGTCGCATTTGTTGGCGGCATTTTCATCGCCATTACCCTGGGCGTGCTGTTCGCGGGCATCTACTCTGCCGCGCTGACCGCCCTGATCGAACGCCTGCATTTCATGGGCACATTCTTTGGATTGGGTTAGCATCGGACAAGCCAATAAAAATGCCTGCCTCATTAGTTCAAGGTGACTCTCTCCTCGCAGTTGATATCGGCGGCGCGAACACGCGAGCCGTGCTGTTCGATGTTGTGGAAGGGGAATATCGTTTTATCGCGGCCAGTTCTGCTGCATCCACGGCTGAAGCGCCGATCAAGGATGTGAGTGAAGGGGCACGCGATGCGATCGCAGGCCTGCAGAGTATGACCGGCCGCGTCCTGCTGGACCCACAGCGCCGTCTGATCACTCCATCTCAAGCGGATGGCTCAGGCGTGGATGGGTTCGTATGCACGCTGTCTGCCGGCCCGGCGCTCAAGACGGTTATCGTCGGCCTGTTATCCGATGTGTCACTGGAAAGCGCGCGGCGCCTGGCGGAGACGACTTACTCACGCGTGCTGGACTCCTTTGGGATCAACGACCACCGCAAGCCGGATCAGCAGATCGACCGGCTGATGCGCCTGCAGCCTGACGTCGTAATCATCACGGGCGGTACAGATGGCGGCGCTTCGCGCTCGATCCATAAGATGCTGGAACCGGTGGGCTTATCCGGTTTTCTGTTGACGCCCGACAAGAGGCCTGCCGTGCTTTTCGCCGGCAATCAGAAACTGGGTAGCTGAAGTCAAAGAGCTGCTGGGCAGTGTGACCTCTGCACTGCATTTCAGCGCGAACGTGCGTCCATCTCTTGATACCGAGGATCTTGAACCTGCAGCGCGTGAGTTGGCTGCGCTGCACCAGGGAGTGAGAAAACGCCAGTTGAAAGGCGTAGACGTACTCGAGGCATGGTCCGGCGGACATATGCTCCCCACCGCGTATGCGGAAGGGCGGATGCTGCGCTTCCTGGGCCAGGTGTACGGAGGCGTGCGAGGCGGAATCCTGGGCGTGGATATAGGTGCTTCCGCAGCCATCATAGCAGCCGGATTCAAAGAGAAGACCACGCTCGGCGTATATCCACACTTCGGGCTGGGTGAGAACCTGCCGGCCCTGCTGCAATACACAACTCTGGAAGACATACTGCGTTGGTCGTCGTTGGATGTCTCGACAGGCGTCCTCCGCGATTACCTTTTCCAGAAGTCACTCTATCCTTCCACGATTGCCGCCACGAAAGAAGACCAGTCATTAGCCCAGGCAGTAACGCGCCAGGCTTTATATCTTGCGATGCAAGCTGCCAAGCGCGATTTTCCGCGTTCCGCGCGATCTCCGAAGCCTGGGCTGCTCCCCTATTTTGAGCCTATTCTTGCAGGCGGCGGCGCACTTGGCGACGCGCCCACGCCCGCACAGGGCTTGCTGTTGCTTCTGGATGCGATCCAGCCGGTGGGTATCTCGACCGTTATCCTGGACCGGAGCAATTTGCTGCCGGTGCTTGGAGCGGCTTCGGTGCGCAACAGCATCCTGCCGGTGCAGGTGCTGGAATCAGGCGCCTTCCAGAGCCTTGGCACAGTGGTCTCTGCGGTCGCTTCGGCCAATTTCGGCACGCTGATCGCACGCGTCCGCCTGGTCTACGACAATGGGTCGGAGGCGCGGGCGGATCTCAAATCCGGCGATCTGGATGTACTGCCTTTGCCAACCGGGGAATCGGGAAGATTATTGATCCAGCCGCAGTTCGGCGTCGACGTTGGCTATGGCCCCGGACATCCGGCAGACTTGACAGTCAGTGGAGGGGAGATGGGCGTGGTGGTGGATGGCCGCGGCCGTCCACTGGTTTTGCCGCAAGATGGCGACCGTCGCAGGGAGATGATCAAAAAGTGGCAATGGATGCTGGGAGGCTGATGTGACCGTTGCGGCTGTTCATCATATCCTTCCCCTGACCACGGTCGTAAGAGAGCGACTCCTGCCGGTAAAGGGGACGGTGCTGGCACGCGTGGGACAAAAAGTGAACTCGGCGGACGTGGTGGCCGAAGCGAGCTGGGCGCGAGAGCATATTTTCCTGGATGTCGCACGGATCCTGAATGTTTCACCGGACGCGGCTGACAGGTTGATCCGTTGCAAGGCAGGTGACAAACTGCCAGCCGGCTCTGTTGTCGCTCGGGGTACCGGATTTCTGCCCAAGATCATCAAGGCGCCGCGCGAAGCGCGGGTGGTCGCAGCCGGGGGAGGCCAGGTTCTCCTGGAATCCGGCGAGTCGCGCCTGGAGCTGCGAGCCGGCATTTCCGGTAATGTTACGAAGGTCATCGCTGAGCGCGGCGTGGAGATCCAAACAACGGGTGCGCTCATCCAGGGTGTGTGGGGGAATGGCCGCGTCGACACCGGTGTCATGATCAACCTCGCCGAAAAAGCCGACACAGTTTTGACTGCAAGCCGGCTGGATGTAAGCATGCGCGGCTCCATCCTGGTGGTGGGGGAGGTCAGAGATGCCGATGCACTTTTGGCGGCTGCAGACCTGCCCGTGCGCGGGCTCATTGTGGGAAGCCTGTTCCCTTCGCTTATTCCCGTGGCACGCGAAGCGCGCTATCCGATCGTCCTCACCGAAGGGTTTGGCGCATTGCCCATGAACACCGCGGCCTATCGGCTGATCACGACCAATGCAAAGCGCGAGGCCACTTTGAACGCAGAAGCGCTGGATCGTTACAGCGGTGCGCGTCCGGAAGTCATCATTCCGCTGCCATCTTCCGCGCCGCCGCCCCTGCCGACCGAAGTGGAAGCCTTTGCGCCCGGGCAGACCGTGCGCATGCGCCGCCAGCCTGCTGCCAGCCTGATCGGAATTATTCTCGGCCTGCATGACGGCCTCACGACGTTTCCAAGCGGTCTGCGCGCGGCCGCCGCTGAAGTGAAACTTGAAAATGGCGAGCAGTTGCTCATCCCTCTTGTAAATCTGGAAGTTGTGGGATAATGAGTTTAACATTGTCACGTGATTTAAAGGAAGCTGAATTCCAGGGAACGATCTTTCGTTTGTAGATTGTCGATCAAGTCATTCACGTGAGGAGAATGTGCTATGAACGATGGTAATCCATCCAATTTTGATGCGCCGCCACCCGAGGAATCCAGCAATCGAACTTTTCTGATCGCGGCTGGCATATTGGGCGGTATCGTCCTGTTGTCGATTGCCTGCCTGGCCGGTTACGCGTTGATAATCCTGCCGTCTCAACAACGGAGCAACCAGCAGCAAGCCGCCACCGCGCAAGCTCAGAATCTGCAGGTGGCGCAGGCGTTGACGGCCACCGCCAACGCGGTGAGCTTCCCATCTGCTACACCGACCCTCCCGCCGACTCAAACACCGGTGGTCGCGCAGCCAACGCTAACCACCGTACCGGTCACGAACACGCCCGATCCGGCGACCGCTACGGTCGCTGCCGCTCTGACGCAGGCTGCGCAGGCACAATTGACACATGTGCCCACTTCCACGGCATTGCCGGGCACGGGCTTTGGAGATCAATATGGCGCGCCCGGATTGGTAGTACTTGGGATGGCGCTGGTTGGTGTTATCTTCCTCGCACGGCGCTTGCGGGTGGGTTCGGCGAAATAGTTCAGGTTACAGATTCTCGCTGGTCGAGACTTAGATCGGCCTTGCGCTGAAAATGTTGTTAAACGCAAGCGGGACAGCAGTAGCTACTGCTGTCCCGCTTTTTGATTCATATGCCTTACAGTTGCCAGGGCTTCCGTAGTTACAGCTTTGGCTAATTTCGGAACCACTGGGGCCATTACGCCTGGCTAAGGAGCGGCTTACTTAGACCACGCTCTCCGCGATCTTCCTCCCGTACCCGATCAGATCGTGGACCATGGCCTGGGTCCTGCCCTCTACATAAACGCGGAGAACTGGCTCGGTGCCGGAAGGCCTGATCAGCAGCCACGAATCATCAGCCATGATGTATTTCATGCCGTCGCGTGGATTGATCTCAAGCACACTCTCTCCGCCGATCTCCTTTGGTGCGGTTCTGGATAATATGGCAGTCATCTCTGCCTTGGCGACCGGGCGGCTGAGGCGCATGTCGACTCTTTCGTAGATTGCCGGCCCCACTTCTGCCAGGAGGTCGTTCACCATTTCTCCCAAAGGTTTCCTGGCACAGGCGATCATTTCGACCAGGAGCAAGCCCATAATGGGCCCATCGCCCTCGGGGATGTGCCCTTTAAAGGAAATGCCGCCCAACTCTTCTCCGCCAATTAGAACATCTTCCTGCATCATGCAGTCCGCGATGTGATTGAAGCCCACAGGAGTCTCATGGAGCGCCAGGCCATATTTCTTTGCCAGCCGATCCATCATGCGCGTGGTCGAAACAGTACGCACCACCGCGCCCGTCAGCCCGCGCTGCTCCACGAGGTATTTGAGAGAGAGCGCCATGATCTTATGTGGATCGACGAAGATACCGCGCTCATCCATCGCGCCGATGCGGTCGGCGTCGCCGTCCGTTGCCAGCCCGAAGTTTCCCAGGCCGGAGCTCACTGCGGAAGCGAGCGCGCCCAGGTTCTTCGCGATCGGCTCCGGGTGGATGCCGCCAAAGCCAGGGTTCATCTCGGCGCGCACCTCGGAGATCTCGCAGCCAGTGCCCTGGAGGAAAGCCTTGATCACGCCCCGGCCCGCTCCGTACATCGAATCCACGGCGAAGCGCTGCGGGTTCTCGGCGATCAGATCGGTATTGATGAGCGTGCGTAAGTGTTCAAAATAGGCCGGCAGCGGATTGAACTTTTGTATGAGGTTGGCATCGCGCGCCCTTTGATAATCCATCAGGTTGGGGCCGCGTGCGCGTTGCTCATTATCGCTGATGTAAACCTCCACGCGATGGCACTGCTCCGGCAGAGCGGAGCCGCCAAAAGCCGCCTTCAGCTTTAGTCCGTTATAGCGTGGTGCGTTGTGGGAGGCGGTAATCATCACGCCGGCGATCGCGCCGAGATTTTTCACTGCGAACGAGATGGCCGGCGTCGGCGCATCCGACTGGGCCAGCAGAACCGTAAACCCATTGGCTGCCAGCACACGTGCCACCTCTCCAGCGAACCGGTCGGAAAGGAAGCGGGTATCGAAGCCTACTACGATCTTATTCGGGTCTGGTTTGGGCCCGCCGTTGCCGGACTTGTCCCAATGATCAGATGCGACGGCGTCGGCAACGGCTTGGGCGAGAATCCGAAGGTTGTCGAAGGTGAAAGTATCCGAGATGACGGCGCGCCAGCCGTCTGTACCGAAATGAATGGGCATGCATTCTCCTAGATCTCAGCGCTCTTGCAAGTGTTGTACAAACGCGCTGCGCAGGGACAGGAAGCCATGGGGAGTTCTTCTCGATAAAGAGAGCCCAGGTCTCATATGTCCGTGGTCATATTGCTATGGTGTTCCTGTAGAAACAGTCGTTGCGGACGGCACCCAATTCGGCGCCGGAGTTGCCACATCGAGATAAAGCTGAACGAGCCAACCCGTGAGCTGGTTGCCGTTCTGGTTCGCGATCACATGCGCCCAAGTTGTGCCGCTGACTTCCTGCGTGTCGGGCAGGACCTGGACGATCGAATAATTATCCAGGACCGTAATACCCTTTCCGCCTGCCGTCTCACGCAAGACGGCACCCCCGCCCTTGCTCACCCGAACGCGCGCGTACACCGCCGTAGGCTCGATCGTCAGCGTGATGGTCGGCGTCGCGGTGGCCGGCAGCGTCACTTCCAGCGTTAGAGGCACCGGTGTAGGAGGAAGGGTAGCGGTGGCGCTTGCAGTCGCAGCGGCAGGTGTTGACGACTCTACAGGAAGGACCGGCGGCAGATTTACGTTGATGGTGGGGGAGGGCAAAGCGCTGGGCAGCGGCGTGGGTGTTGAGTCCGGCGCGGCCAGAGCGAATGAAGGCGTCCAGTTTCCGCCGCTCATGAGGACCAGCAAGGTCACTACCAGGACAACGACCACAACCGCGCTGAGGAGGAATCCCTGTAGGTTGCCGGGCATGAAGCGCATTGCAACCAGAGTCAGCAAGCCAAACAGGCTGGCCCAGGCGAAATAGACGAGGAACACCAGCAGGCCGTGCGGCCAAAGGGTGCCAATTCCGCTTCCCAGGCCGAAGCCGCCGGCGCTAAGCGGCAGGAAGAATCCATAAGCCAGCATGACGCTGGGAAGAAAAGGCTTGGCCTCCGAACGCACGAATGAGAGCGTAAGAATAATTGCACCGAGCGCCAACACAACCAGGTCCGGCCACCAAAGCCGGCTGTGAACGAATGCTTCGTTGAAGGTACGCGGCAGGAAGGCCCGCGCGGCGAAACCTGCCAACCCACCGATCAGAAATACAAGCAGCGCGCTGAGGAAAAGCGCCATGATCGTTTCGAAGAAAAAGCGCCCGGAGCCTGTGACAGTTGCCAGGAGGAGGCCGATCCACGGCGAAAGCAGAGGTGCGACCAGGATGCCGAATAACAGCAGGGCTTGTGAATCAAGCACGTATCCGAGGCCAAGAATGGCGCCGCATAGCACGGCATAAATGAAAAGTTCGTAGGTTGGATAAGCCCGATGCGCCATGGAGGCCATCAGGGCAGCGCGGCCCTCTGCGTCTGGCGGCATCAGGAGCTGGCCCCGGCGCCGGCGCCGGGCACGCGGGAGCGGCCCCTGGCGCGAGCGCCGTGGCTCGGGGGCAGGGTTCGCCGGACTTGATGAAGGGAACGATGGATCGGGTGTGGTCATTTGCGGAGGGTGGCGGAAATACGTAACGGGTTATCGAGCAGATCAAATAGAGCCAGAATATTTGGCAGTAGGATGTCCGCGGCAAGAAGCGTCTCGATCGCGGCCCCTTCCACTGACATGACGCAAATGCCCAGGGCGGCTGCCTTCAACATAGCGGCATCGTTGGCGCCCTGCCCGACGGCTATGACAGAGGCAGCACCAAGATCTTTCAACGTATGAACGCTTCTGTTCCTGCTCATTGCCCGGCGACAGCCTGGTTGCGACGGTGTTGAGCTGCTGGTCAATGGCGGCTTGCCGGCCATGGGTATCCGCTGTCAGCAAATGAACGCTCAGGCGATCCCGGATGGATGTAATGCGCTCGTGAACGCCATCTATCAAAATCCCATCTATTGCAAGGGTCCCATTAACATCGGTGACCAAGTGCTGGAGTTGCAAGATGCCTCGCCCCGGGATACTCAGCTCGATCATCTCATCTATTATACAGTCGATTCATGGCGATAAAACACGGGGTATCTAAGAAAACCGGTGTTCGAATGCAAAAATGAGTTTAGAGAGCACTTAGCCCAGGGGATTCCGGTAGTACCAGTTTCGATGCAAAACCGTTAAATGAGTGATTCTGCGGATTTCAAGTTACTACGCATAAGCAACACTTGATCCGGAAGATAGCGAGGTCGCAATGGATGGTTCAAACTTACAAACGAGTAGAGTAGTGAGACACCTTTGCACGATTGTAGAAGCCGGTGAAAGAGGCTATGCGGTTGCTGCCGCAAATGTTAATAACCGCGGGCTAAAGCTTCTGTTCAAGACCTATGCACGGCAACGAGCAGACTTCAAGAACGAGCTGATACATGAGCTCAGCGCGGTAGCGGCAGACATTAAGATCGCCGGAAGTTTTCCTGCCATGATCCACCGCGGCCGCATGAACATCTTCGCTGCCTTGACCATTGGCGAGCAAGGCCGCGAGCATGTCGTATTAAAGGAAGTGCTGGTGGGGGAGCGGGCGGCGCTTAAGGCCTATGAGACAGCGCTCCGGAGCCCGGTACTGGCAGATATCAAGGAAATAGTTCAGAGACAATACGCGTCCCTGCGAAAAGTGGTGGACGAAGTGGAACTCCTGCGCGGGATTGATGGAAGGCAGATGGTGGTGCGCCTATACGATTCCGATGCCGACGCGGCCCGGGCCGCAAAAGCGCTTAAGCAGGCTCACTTTGATGCCAGTTCGATCGAAAGGGTGCCAGTCGAGAAGGCGACCGAGTTATACAGCATCGGAGCAGCGAAGTAGACTTTTCGAAACCATCCTGTCGGGAGCTGCTGGCGGCGCAATGTGGGGATCCGTCAGTGGAGCACTGGCTGGCTTCGGAGTGCTGCATTTACCGGGTCTCGGTCTCGAGCAGGCCCCGCTCCTTATCCAAGAGCAGGTATGGGGCGAAGTGGCCCTCAGCGCCATCGCGGCAGGCAGCTTTGTAGGCGCGGTGCTTGGAACGTTCATTGGGTGGGGCGTACAGGGCGGAGATGCATATTTGTATGATCAAAGCCTGGAGCGTGGAAAGGTGCTGCTGAAGTTACATGCCGAGCCCCGCCGGCGATCCGGGCCTTCGCTTCGGTGATAGGTATGGTCTCCATATAGACCACTATACGGACCGGTCGCTAATGTAGCCAGGCAAGTGACCATCCTGACAGTGTTGGCAGTTACCGCAATGCAAGTCATAACAACACATGTCGTTGTTCCACGGTTGCCCATCCATCTGCGCACGCCGCTGCCCTGGCATGGGCCACCTAGGCAGGTGGCGGCACTTCCCAGAGCGCGCTGACCGGCATAGCACGCAGGCGCTGCCCGAAGGAGAGGGTCTGCTGCCCGGTATACAGCACAAGTCCCGCGACGAAGTCGTCGCCCAGTCGCTGCGCTAGGTGATGGAGGCCGCGGAAGTCCTCCTGGCCCACGGTGGAAGCGGCTTTGACCTCGATGCCGACTACCTTGCCCGGCCGGCTTTCCAGCACGGCGTCGACCTCGACCTGGTCTTTCGTCCGATAATGGAAAAGCTCAGCCCTGGTCTGCGACCATGTCGCCTGGCGCGCGAGTTCCATGATGGCGAAACCCTCGAGCAGTGCCCCGAAGGGGCCTCCTGGGCGAATCAGTGACCTGGCGTCCGCGCCGAGCAGGTTGGCGGCGATTCCCGAATCGACGAACGCGACCTTCGGTGTCCGGCCGACCCGGGTGCTGATGTTCCTGGACCAGGCCGGAATGCGCTTGATCAGGAACACTTCCTCAAGAAGGCTGATGTACCGCAGTGCCGTCGCCTGGGATATCCTGGCCTCGTTGCCCACGCTGCTGGCGACGAGAAGCTGCCCGCTTCGCGCCGCGAGCAGCCGGATGAGCGCCCTCATCTGCGCGGTGCGCTCGATATCGGAGAGCTGCGTGACATCGCGGGCGACCAGATCGGCGACGTAAGAGTCATGGAACCGCTCCCGGCGGCGTGGGCTGGACCGCGCTATCGCCTCGGGGAAGCCGCCGCGTACGATCCGGTCGGCGTACTCGGCCCGGCTGACCTCGGATGCGTGCCGGAGATCGGCCCCGTGTGCGAAGATCGCGTCGATGAACCCGTCTGGCGCCTCGTCTATCTCCCCCTGCGAGAACGGCCAGAGCTCGATGGTCTCCATCCGGCCGGGAAGCGTGTCCGGAAGGGCACGCAGGCCGAGTACCCGCGCGGAGCCGCTGAGCAGGTAGCGGCCGGGACGCCCGTCATTATCCACCTGGACCTTGATCGGCAGCAGCAACTCAGGTACCCGCTGGATCTCGTCGATGACCATCATGTCCGGGTAATCGACGAACCCGGCTGGGTCCGCCAGCGCCGCCTGGCGGATCACCGGCACGTCCAGGTCCCGCCATTCCGCGGCGTCAGCGCGGGCGATCTGCCGCAGCAGCGTGCTCTTCCCGCTCTGCCGCGCCCCGTTGACGAGAACCACGCGCGTATCCTGCAGAGCCTCCCTGATCGCCTGTTCCGCGTGCCGCTGAAGCAACCGTCCGATCGGAGACTTTGCCGTCCCTGTCATGCTTCACATGATGCCAGGTCAGGAACTCAGATGAAGGATAAGACGCATACACGCTGAACGAATGGACGCATGATGGCTGAAGGATTTGACGCCGGGATGCTGACAGAATAGTCGCGATCCGGCTAGGCGTGGACGCGCACGCAAGCGCGACCGTACGCCGAGCCGCAGCTGGTCGGCCCTGTCTCGGACCCACTCGAACCGTTGCCGGACCTGCTCGACCCGATCTTGCAGCCGGTCGGTCGGGTCCCGAGTTCGAGCAGGACTGTTTCCCAGCTCAACGGCTGTATCTGTCAGTGCGACCACAGTCCATCGTGCAAGCGATAACCACACAGGTTGGGCATCTGGCTCTCGCGGCGTTTCTGACGCCGCCTGCCTTCAGCGAAGACCTCGTATCCGGCCACCGGCAGCGGGACGTGCGACATCAGCGGCTGTAGGTCCGGGGCGGCCATCTCGTCATACGACCAGCCCGCCGCGCTGTCGTACGCCCAGTTGTCGTAGTCGGCGTGGTGCCCGCGCACGTAGATCATCCCGTTGAGCGAACCCGACCCGCCCAGCACCTTGCCGCGCAGCCAGAACACCGTGATCCCTGCGGCGTGGACCTGAGGCTCAGTGGCGTAGGCGTAGTCCACCTCGCTGTTCTACACTTCCCAGGGCCCTGCCGGGATCGCGCATCGCCGGTGGCCCATATCGTCGCGCCCCCCGACCCCATGCCCTCCCCCTGTCAGGGGTAACCACGACACAGGTTGCGCCGGGCTGTGCGCGATCCACCAGAGGATCTTGGGCGGTACCTGCGAGTGGGCCGGGCAGATCCGGACGGTCGCCATTGCCAAGGCAGCCTGTTCCGCCCAATGGCGTTGCCTTAGGTGATCTGCCAGGGGTTGAGCAGGTGGAACTCGATTTTCCGGACGACGTTGGTGACGCTGGGCTCGCCTGGTTTCCGGGCGGGGAAGTCGCCGGCTTTCTTTGATCTGCGGGGGCTGCTGCGGCGGGCAGGCTGCGGACGCGGAACCCGGGTATGAGGATCTTCATCAGGAACGTGGCGACGGAGAGTTCTAGCTGGTCAGGGGGGGAAAGCCGCCACGGAGTCCTTCGCGGCGGCTAGGGCATGAGGGAAGCTGATCTGCGCCGGGGGGACGCCCGCCGCGTTCACCGCGATCCCGACGACCTGGCATATCGCCTGGTAGACGGCGAAGAGCGCCCACATTTCCTGCAGTACCCCGGCGGGGTCCTTCGACCGCAGGACGGGCTGGCCCTCGCCCATGTCGGTCTTGTGATGGCCGATGACGGTCTCGCAGCCCCACCGGTCCGGGTAGCAGCACGCCAGGTCCAGCGCCGGGTACTCCTCGGTGTCAAGCAGGTCGGTCTGCCCCGTTACATCGAATCCTCGTCAGCCGGCATCTTCCGCGCGCTGCGCAGCGAGAACTTCCTGCGGGCTTGGAACGCCGCCCGTTCACCGGCAGGCTGGCCTATTGCCTGGGCGAGGTCAACGCGGTTCATCCGTTTCGCGTGGGCAACGGGCGGACCTAGCGGGCCTTCTTCGAGCAGCTCGCCCGCGATGCAAGGTTCACGTTCGCCTGGCAGCACCTTGACGCTGCCCGCAATATCGAGGCATCGGCAGCGGTCATGCGCGGCGACGTTGACGTGGCGCCCATGCGGAAGATGCTCGACACGCCGTGACGGACGGAACTAGCCAGCACCCGAATGCCGTGAACTCACTGATGGGACGTGTAGTAAGCGAACACGACGAGCCGTCGTCCTCGCCTGGACGTCGCGCCGCATCGATAAGCGCGCTAAAGTCGCCGCTATCTGGGCTTGGGCCAGAACTTGGAGGAAGCGGTGGCCGACGACGGGCAGGTGCCGCCCGGTCTTGATGTTCGCAGGCCGAACATGGCTCGCATGTACGACTATGCACTGGGCGGGAAGGACAACTTCGCCGCCGACCGCGCCGCAGTGGAAAAGCTGTTCCAGATGTCCCCGGAGAACCGCGATGTGCCCAGAGTTAACCGGCGCTTCCTCGACCGTGCCGTGCGTTTTGCCGTCGGCCAGGGCATCGGGCAGTTCCTCGACCTCGGGGCCGGCCTGCCCAGTCAGGGCAACGTGCATGAGGTCGCCAGGCAGGCCCGCCCGGACGCGCACATCATCTATGTCGATAACGACCCCGTCGTGGTCACCCACGCCAAGGCACTGCTGGCCATCGACGACTCCGCCACCGCAGTGGTCCAGGGCGATATCCGGGACGCCGGGAAGGTCTTCGCCGATCCCGACGTGGGTCGGCTGATCGATTTCTCCCGGCCGGTCGCCACCTTGTTCGTTTCCGTGCTGCACGGCATACCGGATAATGACGACCCGTGGGGCATCGTCCGGGCATTCGCCAGCCGGATGGCGCCTGGCAGCTACCTCATCTTGTCCCACCTCACCCGTGATGGCCATCCAGCCGATCTCATCAGGCAGAAGGAGGAGGTCTTCGCGAAGTCAAGCACCCCGTTCTCGTACCGCAGCCGTGCGGATATCTTGCGCTTCTTCGACGGGTTCGAGCTGGTCGAACCCGGGTTGACCGTGGTGACGAGATGGCGGGGGGATGACCTGGACAAGAAAATGAATGCGGCCGGCCAGTGGTGGCTCGGCGGAGTCGGCCGCAAGACCGGTTGAGCAGGCCTATCCAGGACGGCCTATCCCGGCGAAGGCGGGGTTTCTCCTCACCGGAATCGTGGACTCGATGCAGATCGGCATAGGAGAAGGTCCCGGCGACGGCGTGGAGATCGATGATGTCGCGGATCACGAACCGGTCGTGCCAGGCGCGCGCCTTCAAGCGACACCGCCCGAACGCTTGCCGCAGGTGTTACCTGAACCGTCCCCCACCGAGGGCTCCAGCGCCTCTTTGAGGAGATCCATTTCGAGTTCCTCGCCGGAGCCGGGAAGCTGCAGTACCAGGCGTGCGTACCTCGGGCTGGCCGCTTCGGCAAGCCGGACGCTGTAACCGGCGCGCTGGAAGGAGTCCCGGACATGCGCCGCGATTTCTGGCAGCGGGGTGTTGTCACTGGTGGCAAAGTCCAGGTCCTGCGATGGCCGGTGCACGATCTCATGGGCCCGGAACGCGTACCCTCCGGCCAGCAGCAGGCCATACCGCTCGAAAACAGGCAGGCCGTCAAGCAGGACCTGCAAATGGGCAGGAGGAAGCCCGTCCAGGCTCACCGGGAAGCCGGCGTGATGAGCTGCCGCTCCCACTCCCGGCGGGCGTGCGGCCCCAGCAGCCGCCGCAGCCGGGGCCATATGGAGATCAGTGACTCGCGGTGCACGAACCGCTCAAGATCCTCCCGCGGTGCCTCCGCGAGGAGCAGCGCATACAGGACCAGGCGCTGATCCTCCCGGCCCACGTCGTACACCCGGCGTCCCGACCAGGCCACATGCAGCGGCAACTCAATTACGCCCGCGGCAGGCCCTCTCAGGTCTTCCAGAGACGACGGCAGGCGGCGCGCGTAGGAATCCCAGCGCGACGGCAAGCTGCCAGTGTCCATGCAGGCAATTATCCCTGTTCTCCACGCCACGAGCAGCAGGCACGCCGCTCACCATCGCTCGCCACGGCCGTCCAGTACGCGGCAAAACCCCAGAAATACTGGCGCAAGAACGTTGTTTCCGCAGCTTAGGACCCGTATCTGCCAGTGCGGAAACAGTCCGCAGTGTCAGCGATAACCACACAGGTTGTCCGCTCGGCTCCGGAAGTGGAGCCAGGTCATGCACGACCAGGACAACGACGGCAGGTTCCCTGGCTGGCCCGGTGCATGCTGTGGCTCGGCATCGGCTCGAACATCGCCTACGGGACGGGCTGCTCGACGCACTGATCCCGGCCTGGCCTGCGGTGGCGTTCAACGGCTTGGCGGAGACCGCGAGACGGGCTAGCGACTGCCTTTGGCGGCTTTGCTCAGGGCGTCAGGCGGCAAGGAGCGGGTGCGCCTTCGCCTGCTCATAGAGCGACTCGGGCGCCAAGTCGATACCGTCAGGCCAGACAATGGTTCCGGCCTCGGGATCGACCGTGACCCTGGCGAAGTAGGCGGGGTCGTTCAGCGGCGAGAGGACGCCCGTCCACCGTTCCGCGGAGAAGTCGACATCCCCGGCCGTACCATCGCTGAACAGCAGGCGGAGCACGTGGTCACCTACCACGGCAACGCCCACGACGACCGGCAGGTAGTTCTCGTCCACGATTTCCATGCTACGCCAATGGGTCAATGCCGAGCAGGGGCTCATTCCGCCGGGCTCGTTCCCAGTTCGCCAGGATCTCATCACGTCGCAGTGCGGACCATTCCCGGACGAACTGGAGGGCTCGGGGCTCCAAACTCCCGGCAAGCACCTCTCCGTCCGCCGAGACCGAGGCGCGGCGGCCCGCATGGTAGGCATGGAAATGGGCTACCGGGTGATCGCGCTCGTTCCAGTACATATAGATCACCACCCCATAGAACGTGCTAACACGCGGCATGACCCGACAATAGCCGCGCCCGCCGCCACTCACAGGAAAATCGCCGGGCCGCTAGCTGTTATCCCAGCTCAAGGGCCATATATGCCTGTGCGTTCATAATCCGAAGTGCCGGCATGACCATCGGCTCAAGCAGCAGCCGCGGTGGAAGGTGGACCAGCTTCCCGATGGCACGTTCCGGTGGACGACTCCCTCCGGGCGGACATACATCACCGAACCGACCAGGTATCCGATCTGACCGGGCCTCACTCGGCTAACCCGCCGAGTGCTCGCCGTCCTGGCGTTCGTCGGACACCCACCCTCTGGAAACTGATCCGACCCGGTTAAAAGTGAGTATTGTCTGCCTGCCGTCAGTCGCGCTAGCGTCCGGGGAGTGGGGGGTATGGACGCCGTCCTGGCTGCGCGCCTCGCAGCCGGAGATGATCACGCCTTGGCTGAGGTATTCGACGCCCTCGCGCCCAGCGTGTACGGCAGCGCGGTACGCGTCCTGGGGGACAACAGCGCCGCTCAGGACGTTGTACAAGATGTGTTCGTCGAGCTGTGGACTCATCCCGACCGCTACGATCCCGCGGCCGGGGCGCTGCGCACCTACCTCACCGTGCTGGCCCGCCACCGCGCGGTGGACGTGATCCGCAGCGAGCTCCGCCGCGTCGCGCGCCAGGAGCGCTTCTGGCGGCTGACGCCCGCGCCGCCGGCCGCCGGGCCGGCGACGAGGTGATCGCGGCCGAGACCGTCAGCCTGGTCCGGGCCGCGGTCCAGCTGCTGCCCGCCGGCCAGCGCCAGGTCGTCGAGCTGGCCTACTTCAAGGGGCTGACCTGCCGCGAGGTCGCACACGCGGCCGACATCCCGGAGGGCACCGCCAAATCGCGGCTCCGGCTGGCCATGGCCAAGCTGGAAGAAATGCTGGACCGCCAGTTGCTGGAGTCATCATGACCGCCGCCGACCCCGATCCGCGCATCCTGCCCGCCGGGCTGCGCGACCGGGTCCTCGCCGCCTCGCTGCGGGCCCGGGCCGTCGGCCGTCCCGTCCCGGACGCTCCCGAGATCCCGCCCGTTGAGGCTTTCGGCCGGGCGGCTAGCGCTTTCGAGGCGGCGCTGTCCTTCCTGAGCGACGATGAATGGGGCACGCCGGTCCTGCGCGGCCTGGACGTCCAGGGCCTGGTCGGCCATCTGATCGGCGTCGAGGACGACGTCCAGCGCGCCCTGGCCGGCGACCCGGAGGTCGCCGACGCGAACCACGTCGAGTCCACCCAGTCCGCGGCCATCGGCCAGGCCGCCCGGCCGCCCGCCCGGACACGGGCTGACTGGCGCGCCGCGGTCGATCGCACCCTCGACCTGGTGCGGCCCGCGGACTCCCGGACCCAGGTCGCCCTGCACGGCTTGCGGCTATCGGTACGTACGCTGCTGGTCGTCCGGGCCTTCGAGCTGTGGACGCACGAGAACGACATCCGGCAGGCGGTCGGCTGGGCCCCGTCGGTCCCTGATCCCTCGACGCTGCGCCTGATGACCGATCTCGCTGCCCGGCTCCTGCCGCTGGCCGGGGCCGCCCTTGACGACTCGGTTGACGTGCACCTGGTCCTGACGGGGCCCGGCGGCGGAACCTGGGACGTGACCGTGGGAGGCGGCCCGCCTGCGACGGCGTCCGTGGCGATCGTGACCGACGCGGTCGGATTCTGCCGGCTGGCGGCCAACCGGACCGCCCCGGCCGACCTCGACGTGAGCGTCACCGGGGATCCCGGCCGTGCTGCGGCGGTGCTGGCCGCGACCGCCACGCTCGCCCTCGACTGATCCAGTGCCCGCGTGAACCGCGCCGAGTGATCCGCCACCCGAAGCGGTGACGTACCCCTGTTGCCAGCCGGGCGCGGGCCCGGAGCAACACGGGGAGGGACCCAGATCATGAGCGTCGTAGTCACCCTGAAATTCCAAGGCGACGTGGCCAAGTTCCGCCAGGCGATAACCGATCACGCCGACCAGTTCGCGAAGATGGCCGCGGAGGCCCGGGCGTCCGGCGGCGGCATTCACCACCGCTTCGCGGCCGGCGACGGCTTCGTCCTCGTGGTGGACGAATGGGAGACCGCTGAGCACTTCCAGAAGTTCTTCGCCAACCCGGACCTGCAGGCCCTGGTGGCCGCGGCCGGCGCCGCGCCGCAGCCGCCGGAGATCACCATCGCCGAGGCCGTCAGCTCCGCGGACGAGTACTGAGCCATGACCGACGACACCAACATCAAGACGATCACGCAGGTCTACGAGGCGTTCGGCCGCGGTGACGTCCCGGCCATCCTGGACGCGGTCACCGACGACGTGGACTGGGCCGCCGAAGCCAGTTCGGCCGCCGCGCCCTGGTACGGTGCGCGAGCCGGCCGGGACGGGGTGGCGCAGTTCTTCGCCGACTTCGGCTCGGCCATGGAGGTCGAGGAGTTCACCCCCGTGTCCTTCGCCGCCAACGACACCGACGTGCTCGCCGTCGTCCGGTTCCGGGCCAGGTCGCGCCGCACCGGCAAGAGCGCGGCGATGGACCTGCACCACTTCTTCCGGTTCCGCGACGGGAAGATCGCCTACTACCGCGGCACGGAGGACACCGCCCTGACCGAGGCAACGTTGCGGGACTGAGATGCCTGATCCCCGCGGCGCCGCGGGGGCCGCCGGCGCAGGCGGGCTGACCGCCCTGGCCCTGCTGCTGCCGATGGAAGCCGGGGTGCCGATCCCGCTGCCTGCCGACCTGGTGATGTTCACCGTGGGACAGCAGGTGGCCGCCGGGCGGTTCCCGCTGTGGCTGGCGGTGGCCGGGTTCGAGGTCATCGCCGTCCTCGGCACGACCGCGCTGTTCCTGCTCTGCCGGGGGCCGGCGTACCGGATCATCGCCCGGCTCGGGCCGCGCCTCGGGCTCACCGAGGCGCGGCTGCGCCGGGCGGCGGCCCTGGCTGAGACCCGCGGCCGCCCGGGGCTGGCGATCGGGCGCACCCTGCCCGGGCTGCGGACGCTCACCGTGGTCGCCGCGGGTGCCTCGGGGCTGGCCGCCCGGCGGGCGCTGCCCGCACTCATCCTGGGCAGCAGCGTGTTCCTCCAGGTCCACCTGGTCCTGGGCCTGCTCCTCGGTCCGCTCGCGGCCCGGGCCTTCGACCTGGCCAAGGGCCCGGCCCTGGCCGCGGCCGCCGTGCTGGTGGTCGCGGCGGCGCTCTTCTGGCGTGCCAGGCGGCACAGGCAGCAGGCCCCGGCCGCCTGGATGGAAGCGAGCTGCCCGGCCTGCATCGCCGTGAACCTGCTGGCCGGCCGCGTGCCGGCCGTGGCCGAGCTGACCGGTCCGGAGCCCGCCGGCCCCGGTCCGGACCACGCACCGCAGGTCCGGGCAACCTAGCCGGGCACGTACTCGCGGATGGCCGCGATGGCGTCCAGCGCCGGGTCCTGGTTGCGGCGGTAAGCCTCGAATGTCGGCGGCGCGTAGATGTCCGGCGCGGTCCAGGTCCGGTAGTCCGTGGGCCAGGACGTCTGCCAGTACAGGTCGGCGGTGTTCGCCCGCACCTTGCTGTAGGGCAGCTCGAAGTCGATCCGCTCGCCGATGAAGTTGGGCCGCGACCCGGTGGGTTCGCCGACGAAGACCGCGCTGGTCTCGCGTTCGATGGCGGTCACGGTGTTCTGCGCCGCCGAGAACGTCAGCCGGCCGATGATGACGAACAGCGCGCCGCGCCGGCTCAGCCGTCTGCTGGCGATCAGGTGATGCAGCAGATACTGGCTGAGCAGCGTGTTGCCGCCGCCGTTCCACCGCATGTCGATGACGAGCCGGCAGGCGCCGCGGTCCTCGATGAAGCCGAACAGCCGGTCGCAGAACGCCGCGAACGTCTCCGCCGGATGGTCGCGGACGGCGTTGAACTGGAAGTAGACGAGATCGTCGGACGGCAGGTACTCGAACCAGAACGGCAGCTCGCGGCGGCGAAGTGCTCATCGGACCTGATCCGGGACAGGTCGCGCATCCCCCGGCCGAGCGCCACCCTGAGCGCCGCGATAGCCGCCTCGCCGTCGCCGGCCGCCGCCTCGCAGCAGGCGATGCGAAAGGCAACCTCCCCCGGCATGAGCGGCGGCCCGTCTTCCGCCAGGAACGTCTCTCGCACGCCGAGCCGCAGTACCTTCTCGTACGCCTCCCGCGCTCCCGCGTAGTCGTGCGCACCGAACCTGGCCTCGCCCAGCCGCGCCCAGTAATCCCCGTTCACCGGGTTGGCCGCGGTTACGCTCGCCCACAGTTCCGCCGCCGCGGCCCAGTCTTCATCAGCCGTCCTGAGTCGAGCCCGGGCCACCATCTCCATAAAGTCCGGCATACGTCACACCCTACGTAGGCTAGGTCACATGGACATGGCGGCCGCGCTGGCCGAGCTGGGCGTCACCGAGGCCAGCATCGACGCGCAGACCAGGGAGCGGCTCGACCGCGACGGCTACGCCCCGCTGCCCGGCGTGCTCTCCGCCGCGCAGCTGACGGCGGTCCGCACCCGCCTCGCCGAGCTCCTCGAGGCCGAAGGCGACCGGGCCGGCCTCGAAGTGCACCAGGAGAAGGGGGCCGACCGGCTCGCCGACCTCATCAACAAGGGCGCGATGTTCGATCCCTGCTTCACCGACCCCCGGGTGCTGGCCTGCGTCGCCCACGTGCTCGGCGACTTCAAGCTCTCCTCGCTCAACTTCCGCGCCGCCTTGTCCGGCCACGGTCTCCAGCCCCTGCACGCCGACTACGGCGGCCCGGTCTGGCCCGGGCCGTTCCAGGTCTGCAACTCGGTCTGGCTGCTCGACGACTTCACCGGGGATAACGGCGCGACCCGGGTGGTACCCGGTTCCCACAAGTTCACCCAGCGTGCGCGCGAGGTGCTGGCGGACCCGGCCGCGCCGCATCCGGACGAGGTCCAGCTGATCGCCCCGGCCGGCACGGTGGTCGTATTCAACAGTCACCTGTGGCACGGTGGCACCATGAACCGCACCGGCCGGCCCCGGCGCGCGCTGCACTCCTATTTCACCCGCCGTGCCAACGGCCAGCAGCTCGACCAGAAGAAGTACGCCCGGCCGCAGACCCTGACCCGCCTCAGCTCGGCCGCCCGTTTCATCCTGGACGTGTGAGCTAGCCGAGAAGGAGCCTCGTGAACGACTATCCCGCCTCGATCGTCCCGGTGAACCACGTCGCGCCGGTGCCGCGCCGCGTCCGGGCCTACCTCGGGGCCGAGAAGGTCCTCGACACGACCCGGGCGCTGTATGTCTGGGAGTGGCCGCACTACCCGCAGTACTACATCCCGCTGGCTGACGTCGGTTCCGAGCTGCTCGTTTCCGAGGGGCACACCCAGCAGACCGGCCGCGGGCTCGTCGAGCTGCACGCGCTCCGGGTCGGCGAGGCGCACCGCCCGCGGGCCGCCCGGCTGGTCACCAAGGCCGCGGTGGACGGGCTCGACGGCATGGTCCGCTTCGAGTGGGCCGCCCTGGACGCCTGGTTCGAGGAAGACGAGCAGGTGTTCGTGCACCCGCGTGACCCATACACCCGGGTCGACGCGCTGCGCTCGGATCGCCGGGTCCGCGTCGAGCTCGACGGGGTGGTGCTGGCCGACTCGCGGTCCCCGGTGATGGTGTTCGAGACCGGCCTGCCCACGCGGTACTACGTCAACCGGACCGATGTCCGCTTCGAGCACCTGGTGCCCAGCGGCACCGTCACGTCGTGTCCGTACAAGGGCACCACGAGCGGCTACTGGTCGGTCCAGGCCGGCGGCCCAGCTAACCGGGGACCGGTCCACAAGGACCTGGCCTGGGCGTACGACTTCCCCACCCGCCAGCTGCTGCCCATCGCCGGCCTGGTCGCGTTCTACAACGAGAAGGTCGACACCTTCCTCGACGGGGAGCCGATCGACCGTCCGCAGACCCATTTTTCCTAACGGGGCACAGTGCGAGCCGAAGGTCTCCTGCGTGCGGCCGTGGCGAACAACGCCGGCTGGTGCGACGCGGTATGCCGCTCGCACGGATACCCCGGTGAGTTCACCGCGCGAACGTGGATCAGTTCCGGCCACGACCTGCCGTTCTACCCGAACGCGATCACCCTGAGCCCGGACGCCACGGCGGCGGATACCCAGGCGGCGCGGGACCCGGACCGGGCTTACGGGGTCAAGGACAGCTTCGCGCGTCTCGACCTGGCGCCCGAGGGCCTGGCGCCGCTCTTCGACGCCGACTGGATTGCCTGGGACCCGGCGCCGCAGGAACAGCCGCCGGCGGCGGGCCTGCGCTGGCAGACGGTCAGCGGTGCCGCCGAACTGGCCCGGTGGGAGGCCGCCTGGGCCGGAGACGGTGATGTGGCCGGGCTGTTCCGGCCGGACCTGCTGGCCGATCCGTGCTGCGCCATCCTGGGCTGTCACCGGGACGGCGCGCTGGCAGCCGGGGCCATCGCCTACACCGCCGCCGGGGTAACCGGAATCTCGAACGTGTTCAGGACCGGGTTGCCGGGCGAGGAGCCATGGCCCGGGACGCTATGGCTCAGAACGCTATGGCGCAGCGCCGTGCTTGCCGCGGCCGCGCTGCGGCCCGGCCTGCCCGTCGTCGGCTACGAGCACGGCGAGGACCTGGCCGCGGCCCGGGAGGCCGGCGGCCGGGTCCTCGGGCCGCTGCGGGTCTGGACCCGCGGATCAGCCGTTCCGTAGCTGGGCGACCACCGCGTCCGCCTGCTCCAGGGTGAACCCCCCGGTGAGATTGGACACGGGCACGGGCACGGCGCGGCTGCCGCCGGCCAGGAACACAACGTTGTCGTTCATGCAGGCCCGCAGGTCCGGATACCGTTCGGCGATCGCGATCTGCTCCCGCAGCATGGGCTCCTGGCGGGCGGCCATGGCCGGGACCACGCGCTCGTCGAAGGCGCGCTTGAGCCGGCGGCTGATGGCCCGGCCGACGAACTTCGTGGCCGCGTCCATCACCAGGCCGGCCACGGCGTCCTCGATGGAGTCGTCGCTGTTGCTGTTGCTGTTGCTGCTGCTCGACGTGCTCGTCGACCTGTTACTGCTCGACCACCGGCTGGGACGGCGCTGCCCGCTGTAACCGGGCGGCGGCCTCGAATCGCCGTACTCCGGCGGCGGAGGCGGGGGAGGAGGCGGCGGTGGCGGTGCCGGGAAACCCGGCGACGGCGAGGGTGAAGGGAAACCCGACGACGGCGACGGCGCCGGAAACCCGGCGGACGGCGGAGGCTCGGGATACCCCGGAGGCGGGGAAGATCCCGGAGGCGCCTGGTAGCCCTGCTGCGCTTGGTAATCCTGCTGCGCTTGATAACCGTGCTGCGCTTGGGCATCCTGCTGCGCTTGATAGTCGTGCTGCGCTGGATAACCCTGGGGCGATTGGTATCCCTGGGGCGCCTGGTTTCCGAATCCGAGCTGCCCGAGACGACTCCGGGCGAACGACGCGAGTTCGGCGACCGAATGCACCGCGTCGGCCCGGCCGCACTGCGGGCACACCGCTCCTACCTGGCCATAAGTCACCGGATCATTGTGCTCTTCCGGCTGGCCTCAGGGAAAGGCCTTCGCGGAATCCGGCCGTGAGGCCGCTGGCTAGGAAGCGTGTCCGGCCCGGAGCCGCCGGGCCGCGTCCGTGAGCGCGCTCAGCTTGCCGAAGGCGACGTCGCGGGGGAGGTACTTCATGCCGCAGTCCGGGGCGAGCACCAGGCGCTCGGCCAGCACGTAGGGCAGCGCCCGCTCCACCCGGGCCCGCACCGTCTCGGGGGACTCGACGGTCATGTCGTTCAGGTCGAGCACGCCCAGGATGACGGTCTTGCCGTCCAGCGTGGCCAGCACGGAGGTATCGAGTCCGGACTGCGCGGTCTCGATCGAGACCTGGTCGCAGCTGCACGCGGCCAGCTCGGGCAGGAAGGAGTAGCCCGCCGGGCGCTCGTGGATGATGGCGGCGTAGCCGAAGCACAGGTGGACCGCGGTCGTCCCGGCCGCGCCCTCCAGCGCCCGGTTGATCACCTTCACGCCGTACTGCTTGGCTGGTTCCGGGCGGGCCTGCAGGTAGGGCTCGTCCAGCTGGACGATGTCGGCGCCCGCCGCGAACAGGTCGGCGACCTCCTCGGCCACCGCCTCGGCGTAGCCGAAGGCCAGGGACTCGGCGCTGCCGTAGTAGTCGTCCTGGGCCTGCTGTGACATGGTGAACGGCCCGGGCACGGTGATCTTTATGGTTTTGCCGGTGCTCGCACGCAGGAACTTCACGTCGTCCACCTCGACGGCGTGCCGCCGCTTGACCGGCCCGGTGATCCGGGGCACCGGGTTCGGGTGGCCGCTACGGTCGAGCGCGGTGCCCGGGTTGTCGATGTCCACGCCGTCCAGCGCGGTCGCGAACCGGTTTGAGTAGCTCTCCCGGCGCTCCTCGCCGTCGGTGAGGATGTCCAGGCCGGCCCGCTCCTGGTCCCGGATGGCCAGCAGGGTCGCGTCGTCCTGCGCCTGCGCCAGGTAGGCGGGATCGACCCGCCACAGCTCGCGAGCGCGCACCCGCGGCGGGAAGCGGCCGGCCAGCTGGCTCCGGTCGATCAGCCAGTCTGGCTGCGGGTAGCTGCCGACGAGGGAGGTGGGAAAGAGCATGGCAGCACCGTAGCTGATGAGTGAGCGATAGTGCTCATCTCGTCGGCACCCCGTCTCGGGGTTGTTCCCCAGCCTGGTGGCTGGTTCCCTTCCGCGCTTCATCGCCACCGGCCGGGCGGGGCCCGGTCTTACGGTCGGCTCGGCGCTTGACGGCGGCCCTGACTGGGCCGACGGCGCTATCACCCGCCCAGGGCGGCTCGTAGCGCGCGAGGTTAATAGCGGCGTTATCGTCGCGCTGGTGCCCGGCCCCGCACCGGGTACAGGTCCAGTACTCGTGCCATCCGATGTCCTGCACGTGCCCGCAGGCATGGCAGGTCTTCGAGGACGGGTACCACCGGCTGGCGATGATCAGGCGGGAGCCGTACCAGCCGGTCTTGTAGCCGAGCTGGCGGCGGGTCTCGCCGAGCGCGGAGTCGGACAGGCCGCGCCGGCGGGCCCGCGCGCCCGGCAGCCCCTTCTGCCGCAGCATCGCGGCCGCGTCCAGCCCTTCGACCACGATCTCGCCGTGGGTCTTGGCGAGACGGGTGGTCAGGACGTGGAGGTGATGGCCGCGGATGTCGGCGATCCGGCGGTGCAGCAGGGAGATCTTCGTACTCGTCTGGGTGTAGCGGGCGGAGCCGCGGGCGCGGCGGGACCGCTCGCGGCACAGGTGTCGCAGCTGCTTCAGCGCGGCCTCCAGCGGGCGGGGGTTCGGCACCCGTTGGATCACCTCGCCGTGACTGTCAGCGACGGTGGCGAGCACCCGGACTCCGACATCGACCCCGACCCGTGACGCGGGCAGGGCGACCCGGGGCTGGACAGGGCGCTGCACGATCACCCGGAACGCGGCCACCAGCCGGGTTCCCTTCCGGGATACCGTAACTGCGAGGATCCGAGCCCGGCCTTTGGCCAGGAGACGTTCCAGCCGGCGGGTGTTCTCGTGCACGCGGACGGTGCCGACCCGGGGGAGGGTGACATGGCGGCGGTCCGGTTCGACCCGGATGGCGCCGGTGGTGAACGTGACCCGGTCCCGGTCGCGGCCCTTCTTGGCGAACCGGGGGAACCCGGCCCGCCTGCCCGCCCGTGTCCCGGCCCGGCAGGCCTGCCAGGCCCAGTAGCCGTCCACCGCCCCTTTGATGCCGTCCGCGAACGCTTCCTTGCTGATCTGCGGCCACCACACCTCCCCGGTCGCGGTGTCGGTGCATTCGGCGTCCTTGACCCGGTTCCAGCGTTTCCGCAGCCCCGCCAGTGACGGCGCAACCGTCTGCTCCCCGGTCTCCCGGTACCGGTCCAGGTCTTCTTTGAGGGTGCGGACGGCCCAGTTACGGGCGTAGCGGCGGCCCCCGAACTGCCGCCGCAGGCATGCCGCCTGGGCCGGCGACGGGTCTAGCGCGAAACAGAACGCCTGCGCGCTCCAGCCCTCGGGGATCTCGAACCTGCCCACCGTCACCCCCCCAGCGCCCGGCTGGGGAGCTGGCCGGCCCGGTAGCGGGCCGCCTGGAATGAGGCGTCCCGTTCCCGGCCGATCCGCGCCCGCACCTGCTCAGCGGTCAGCTCGCCGGCCAGCTGCCGTGCTTCGCGCTTCGCCCCCCTGACCTCCGGCGCCCACCGGGCGTCGATCACGCCGGCGTCCGTGTCGCTGACAGCATGCTTCAGTTCCTGGAACCACGTCTCGTGCACGGAGGTGGCCAGGGCGTCTGCGAGCTCACGGCGTAGCTCGTCTTCCGCCTCCCGCGCGATCTGGGCCCGCCGCCGTTCCTGCCCCGCGGCCAGCCAGCCCGGCCGGGCAGCCAGCAGCCCCCCCAACCTCACCCGGCGTGATACCGCGGTCCCTTGCCGCGCGGACCTGAACCCCGAGCCGGGCAGCCGTACTCGCCCGGTCACGGCGCCCGCGCTGCCGGGCGCGCTTCTGGTGGCGGCGTTCGCGGGCTGCGACAAGCCAGTTCGCCCCTCCCCGGCCATCACGCCAGCATCCTGCCCCGCGGCCACGACATTTCCAGCAGACACCGCCCGCGGTCCGAGGTCTCGCCGGGCGCAGCCCAGCGCCTTCAGCGCCCGGTTCCCGGCCGGCCCGCGGCCATACAGACAGACGCAGAACCAGGTGAGCACCCCGGCCATCTCGCGGACCAGGCCCGCACCGTGCCCGAATCAATCTCTAGGTTCTGAGTTCGACTCTAATTGCCGACTATGACATTCTGCCGGATCTGCACGCGAGTTCAGCGAGATAGGTGCCCCTGGTCAGAAAGAGTTCTATGGGCCTGCCGGGGCCACTGGCACCGAGAAGGCACTTCCTCTCAGCAGCAGGCGGACCTTGGCGCCGGACCTGTTCATGCCGGACCCGACCTCGGTCTCGACCCGCACTACCGGGCCGCCGGCACCAGCCGCCCACCAGGCGAGCCAGGCGACCGCCCGTCAGGCGATCTTGCGGGCGCCGGGCCCGGGGACCGGGGTGGCTTCGCGGGCGGACTCCAGGACGTGCCCGGCCGCGCACGCTACCTGCAGGCCCACCGGCTCGCCGCAGTCCCGGTGGCGGAGCAGGACCTGCGGGCCGCTCGCGCCGACCGCGTGCTTGTCCCCCCACGCCATCAGCGCCAGCAGCACCGGGTAAAGGTCCAGGCCCTTCTCGGTCAGCCGGTACTCGGTCCGGCGGCGCTGGCCGCTCTCCTGATAGGGGACCTTGCGCAGCAGTCCCTCGTCCACCAGGCGGGCCAGGCGCTGGCTGAGAACCTGGCGGGGCATGCCGGTGCGGCGCTGCATGTCGTCGAAGCGGCGCACGCCGTTGAAGGCCTCGCGCAGGACGAGGAACGTCGGCCGCTCGCCGAGGATGCCCACGGTCGCGCCGATCGCGCAGTTAGCCGAGTCGTAGTCAAGAATCCAGGGTCGCGCCATGATCCCATGCTAAGTCCAGTTGACAGACTCAGCAATCCGGGGTCATGCTGGGTTCGTGGACCGAACCCAGGTTGCCAGGGCCGCAGGCCGTACCGCCGCCGCGATCCGGCCGGTGAGCCCGGCGGACGAGGCCGTACTTCGTGAATTCTTCGCCGGGCTGTCGGTGGAGAGCCGTTACCTCAGGTTCTTCGCCCCGGTCACGCCGTCCTGCGGCCTGCTCGACCTGATGGCCGGCAAGCCCGCCCACGTCGACGCGATCATCGCCGTCGCGGACGGCGTCATCGTGGGGCACGCCATGGCCGCCGACCGGCCCGCGCCCGGCGATCCCCGGGACCCCGGGTCTCCCGGCGGACCGGGGGAGCCGCGGGCGACCGATGTCGGCGTGGTGGTGGCCGACGCCTGGCAGCGCCGGGGCGTGGGCGCGACGCTGATGCGGGCGCTGATCGACCGGGCTCAGGCGCGGGGCGTGACGGCGCTGGCCATGGACGTCCTGCCCGGCAACCGGCGGGTGCTCGCCATGATCGTCTCCCACTGGCCGCAGGCCGCCGTCGGGCACGCCCCGGACAGCGTGGACATCCGGATCCCGCTGCCGCCACCGGACCCGCGACCGCGCGCCGCCCGGCCGGTAGCCCGGCCGCTGGTCCAGCCACCGTCTCAGCCGCTGGCCGCCGCGGCGGGGAAGGCACTGGCCGCCGTCGGGAGATAGCATCCGGGACCATGACCACCGCACGCGCCGAAGGCACGACGGCCGCGGCCGCGCCGTCCCGCGACCTGGCCGCCGCGCTGCGCGCCGCCGGGCTGGCCGAGGTCGACGACTCGCCGCGGCGCCGGGCCGAGTACTCCTCCGACGCGTCGAACTACCGGGTCCTGCCGGGCGTGGTGGCCTTCCCGCGGCACGCCGACGAGGCGGCCGCCGCGCTGGACGTCGCCCGGCAGGCCGGGGTACCGCTCACCAGCCGCGGCGGCGGCACTTCCATCGCGGGCAACTCCGTCGGCTCCGGCATCGTGCTGGACTTCTCCCGGCACCTGAACCGGGTGCTCGCCGTGGACCCGGAGGCGCGCACCGCGGTCGTCGAGCCCGGCGCGATCCTGGACCACATCACCGCGGCCGCGGCCGGCCACGGGCTCCGGTTCGGCCCGGACCCCTCCACCCACTCGCGGGCGACTATCGGCGGCTCGATCGGCAACAACTCCTGCGGCGCCCGGGCGCTGATGTACGGGCGCACGGCCGACAACGTGGTGAGCCTGGATGTGCTGACCGCCGCGGGGGAGCGGCTCGCGGCCCGGCGGATGGACCGGGACGGGCTGGCCGCCGCGCCCGTGGCGGGCGCCGCGCTCGACGCCCTGGTGCGGGCCCGGCTCGGCCTGATCCGCACCGAGTTCGGCCGGTTCACCCGGCAGGTGTCCGGCTACTCCCTGGAGCACCTGCTGCCGGAGAACGGCGCGGACCTCGCGAAGTTCCTGGTCGGCAGCGAGGGCACCCTCGGCGTGGTCACCGGCGCGACGGTCGCTCTGGTGCCGTCGCCGAAGGCAGTGGCGCTGACGGTGCTCGGCTACCCCGGCCTGCCCGAGGCCGCCGAGGCGACGTCCGGGCTGCTGCCGCACCAGCCGGTCGCGGTCGAGGGCATGGACGCGCGGCTGGTGGAGATGTTCCGCGCCCGCCGGGGCGCGGAGTCCGTCCCGGACCTTCCCCGTGGCGAGGCCTGGCTGTTCGTGGAGACCGCGGGCGAGGACGAAGCGGAGGCGAAGGCCGCGGCGAAGCGGCTCATCGCCGACGCCGGCTGCCTGGACTCGCTGGTGGTCACCGGGGCCCCGGCGCGGGCGCTGTGGCGCGTCCGCGAGGACGGCGCCGGCCTGGGCAGCCGGACCCCGGCGGACGCGCCCGCCTGGCCCGGCTGGGAGGACGCCGCCGTGCCGCCCCCGCACCTGGGCGCGTACCTGCGCGATTTCGCCGCGCTGATGACCGATAACGGCCTGGACGGGCTGGCCTACGGGCACTTCGGTGATGGCTGCGTGCACATCCGCATCGACTTCCCGTTCACGACCGCCGCGGGCCGCTACCGGACGTTCGTCGTCGCCGCGGCGCAGCTGGTGGGCCAGTACGGCGGGTCGATGTCCGGCGAGCACGGCGACGGCCGGGCTCGCAGCGAACTGCTGCCCGCCATGTACTCACCCGAGGCCATCGACGACGATGGCCGCGGTCAAGGCGATCTTCGACCCCGGCAACATGCTCAACCCGGGCGTGCTGGCCGACCCGGCGCCGCTGGACGCGGACCTGCGCGTGCCGCAGGCCCGGTCGCTGCGCACCGGGCTCGGCTTCGCCTACCCGCACGACGGCGGTGACCTGTCCGCCGCGGTGCACCGCTGCGTCGGCGTGGGTAAGTGCCGGGCCGACACCACCGCGACCGGCGGGGTCATGTGCCCGTCGTACCTGGCCACCCGGGACGAGAAGGACTCCACCCGCGGCCGCGCGCGGGTGCTGCAGGAACTCGCGAACGGCACGCTCGTCCGCGGTTTCGGCTCGGCTGAGGTGGCCGAGTCGCTGGATCTGTGCCTGTCCTGCAAGGGCTGTTCGTCGGATTGCCCCGCCGGGGTGGACATGGCCACCTACAAGGCCGAGGCGCTGTACCAGCGGTACCGGCGGCGGCCGCGCCCGGCAGCTCACTACTCGCTGGGCTGGCTGCCCCGGTGGGCCCGGCTGGCCTCGCGCGCGCCCGGGGCGGCCAACGCCGCGCTGCGCGTCCCGGGACTGGCCGCCCTGGCCAAGCGGGCGGGCGGGATCGACGCCCGGCGGCCGCTGCCCCGGTTCGCCGCGCAGACCTTCCGGGCCTGGTTCGCCGGCCGCCCCGCGCCGGGCCCGCAGGCCGGCCGGACCCCGGTGCTGCTCTGGGTGGACACGTTCACCGACCACTTCACCCCCGAGGTCGGCCGGGCCGCCGTGCGGGTGCTGGAGGCCGCCGGGTACGCGGTCCAGATCACCGGCGAGCCGGTGTGCTGCGGGCTGACCTGGATCTCCACCGGCCAGCTCGACGGCGCCCGCCGGCAGCTGCGGCGCAGCCTGCGGGCGCTCGGGCCCGCCCTGCGGGCGGGCACCCCGGTCGTCGGCCTCGAGCCCTCGTGCACCGCCGTGCTGCGCGGCGACATCACCGAGCTGCTGCCCGAGGACCCGCGCGCCCGCCTGGCCCGGGACGCCACCCGCACGCTGGCCGAGCTGCTGACCCAGACCCCGCAGTGGACGCCGCCCGACCTGGCGGGCCTGCGCGCGGTCGCCCAGCCGCACTGCCACCAGCACGCCGTGATGGGCTGGCACGCCGACGCCGCGCTGCTCGCCCGGGCCGGCGCCGAGGTCACCGCGGTCGGCGGCTGCTGCGGGCTGGCCGGGAACTTCGGCGTGGAACGCGGCCACTACGACGTCTCGCGGGCCGTCGCCGAGACCGCCCTGCTGCCCGCGGTGCGCGCGGCCGGCGGCGCGATGGTGCTGGCCGACGGCTTCTCCTGCCGGACCCAGCTCGACCAGCTCGCCCAGGTCCCCGGCACCCACCTGGCCCAGCTGCTGGCCAGCCGCCTGGACGAGCGGTAGCTGCTAGCGGGAGCGACTACCTGACCGCCTGGACCTGGACGGTCTGGGCGACCAGCCGGTCCTCGAGCGTCGAAGACGCTGGTCTCCGCGGTCACCGTGGTGCGGCCGCGGTGCACCGGGACCGCCACCGCCCGCACCGTCCCGCCGCTGACCGGCCGGAACATGTGGCTGGTCGAGGTGATCGTGGCCGTGGTCTTGCCCTCGGGCAGCCCGAGGAACGTCACCAGCGCACCCGCGGTATCGGCCAGCGACATCAGCACCCCGCCGTGCAGGATGCCGCCCGTGGTGCACAGGTGCGGCGCCCAGTCCAGCCGGATGATCACCCGGCTGGCGTCGGCCTCGTCCAGGACCAGGCCGAGGTGCCCGGCGAGCGGCATCAGCGCGATGAAAGCGTCCAGATCAGCGGACATGACAGGAGATTAGCGCCCGCCCGGCGACAGGCGCCACGGACCGGGCCGCCCGCGCCGTGTATCAGGAGCGCGGCCCGCCCCTCTGAACCGGCGGATAGTCCCGAACCGGGACAAGCCAGGTGAAATGAACAGGGGACCACCATGGCCATCAGTAACATCCGCACCCGCCGCCGCGCCGCCGCGGCACTGTCAGCCGCCGTGCTGATGGCCACGCTGACGACCGCCCTGACCGGCGCCGCGCGCCAGCCCGCCAGCCTGGCCCTTCCGGCCGACTGCACGGCCCACCCGGACGCGCTGACCCGGCCGGCCTTCTTCGTCTCCACGCACGGGTTCTTCGACTCGATTATCGCCAGCCCGGCCACCGAGAGGGCCTACTTCCTCAGCGCCCCGGTCCACGCCGCGCTCGGCATCATCACGAACTCGGACGGCAAGGCGGCCGACCACGCCTCCATCGCGGACCCCGCCGCCGGCGGGAACCCCGGCGCCTTCCTCGGCTACGCCACCGCCTGGCTCGAGTACCAGCTCCGCGGCAACGTCACCGCGGCCGGCGCCTTCACCGGCACGCACCCGGAACTGCTGGCCAACCCCAACTGGCCCGGCAGCGCGGTGACATAGCGGCTCAGAACCTGGCGCGCACCCCGTCCGCCACTTCTTCCGGGCTCAGGTCGATCAGCGCCTCCCCGTAGAGGCGCTCGAAGTAGGTGGCGTCGCTGCGGTAGACGGGTTCCGGGTTCGACCGGCTGAGCACCTTGAACACCAGGTGGTACCCGTCCTCGCGGGCCCGCGGACCGCCGCCCGCCAGGCCGTAGTTGAACGAGGACAGGTTCCAGCCCTGGTAGGCGGCCAGCACGCGGGACAGGCCGTCGCCGAGCGCGGCGCAGTCCTCCTCGCTGAGGTCGGTCACGTCGGCCGCGCCGCGGACCACGCCCCACACCTCGTGGAAACCGGCCGGCGCGAAGGGCGTGAACCAGGCCACCCGGCCCGTCTGCCCGACCCACCGGGGACCGCCGGCCTCCTGGTCGGCCAGCGCCGCCCAGTAGGACCCGCGCTCGTCCTGCCAGGCCCGCGACCGCTCCGCCGCCAGGCGCTGGCCGGTCAGGCCGAAGGCGTCGTGGGCCGACTGCAGGTGCGGGTGAACCAGCGACGCCCCCGAGGGCGGCAGGTAGTTGGCGTTGATCGAGCTCCATGCCGCCGCCGGGTCCGCCCGGCGCACGCAGTGGGCGTGCCGGACCATGGCGGCCAGGGCGTCCCCGATCAGGGCCGGCGTCAGCTCGTCCAGGTCGAGGAAGTGCCGTCCGGGATCGTAGATGCCGACCGCGCTGTGCGTGGCGTACGCCATGATGTTGGGCACCACCACCGCCGCGCCCTGCCGGATGCGGCCCTCCGCGGTCAGCTCGGCGGGAAACGGGACGGTGGCCTTCTCCAGGTGCTCCGCGTCGAACGGGCAGAAGGCCGGTTTCGCGGTGAGCGCGGCCAGGTCCGTCCGGCTGGCCGGCTGGAGCTTGACCCCGGTGAGGATCCGGGCGCTCGCGCCGGTCAGCGGGTCCCGGCGCCAGCGCAGGGTCACCCGGGTCCACGCCCCGCCCGCGGCCGGGTCCGGGACCTGCGCCGCCAGTTCGTGCTCTTCGAATTCGATCGCCGCCACGCTGACGACCGTAATGGTTTCCGGCCCCGCTGGCCAGCAGTCCCGGACCACCGAGCCGGCCAGCAGGCCGGGTGCGCCACGCACCTGGGATTGCCCTGAATGGGCGGGCTTTGTCCGCTAGCATGAAGCAACCTACGCGCGGACCTCGCAGCCGGTCTTCGGGCGCCCATGCCCCGCGTGAGGAAGCAGCCTCATGACCACTAGCGAACTCCAGCCTCTCAACGAGGATCAGCGCGCCCTGCAGGACACCCTGCGAGGGTTCCTTGCTGACCAGCTTCCGCCGCAGGCGCTGCGCGCCGCGCTGGAGACCCAGGCTGGCTACAGCCCGGAACTGCACGCCCGGCTGGCCGGCGAGCTCGGCCTGGGCGGGCTGACGATCCCGGCGGAATTCGGCGGCTTCGCCCGGTCCCAGGCCGAGGCGAGCGTGATGCACGCCGAGCTCGGCCGCGCCCTGTACCCGGGCCCGTTCCTGCCCAGCGCCCTGACCGCCGGCGTGCTGCTGGCGGCCGGGGACCGCGCGGCGCAGGAACAGTGGCTGCCGCTGCTGGCCCGGGGAGCGGTGACCGGGACGGTCGCGGCGGCCGGCGAGGCCGGCTTCTGGTCGCCGGGACCGGACAGCGTCCGGGCCATGCGGGCACGGGACGGGTGGCGGCTCTACGGCCACCGGTGGCACGTCGTCGCCGCCCACGTCGCCGACATCGTGGTCGTGCCGGCCGTCACCGAGGCCGGCCTGGCCATGTTCCTGGCGGAGACCCGGGCCCTGGGCTTCACCGCCTCCGGTCAGCTGGGCCTGGACCTGACCAGGCGGGTCTGCGTCACCGCCTTCGACGAGGTGCCGGCCGTGCTGCTGGCCGAGGGGGAGGTCGCGTCCGCCGCCCTGGAACAGGCCGAGCGCGACTTCCTGCTCGCCACCGCCGCGGAGGCCGCCGGAGGCATCGGCTGGTGCCTGGACGCCACGATCGCGTACGCCAAGGACCGTGAGCGGTTCGGCCCGCCGAACGGCTCGTTCGCGGCGCTCGCGCAGGCCTGCGTGGACATGCTCGCGCAATTCCAGGACGTGTCGGCGACCGCCCGGGCCGCGGCCATGGCGGCCGCGGACGGCAGCAGCGAGGCCCCGATGGCGGCCCACGTCGCCGCCCTGCGGGCCGGCGAGGCCTACCGGGCCGTGACCGAATCGGCCACCGGGCTGTTCGGCGGGGTCGGCGTCAGCTGGGAGCACGACACGCACCTGTACTACCGCCGGGCCTGGTCGGCCGAGCGCCTGGCCGGCGGCCCGCAAGCGCACCGCGCGGCCATCATCGACCTCCACGGGCCGGTCGGGCTCGCGGGCCTGTAAGCCGGGCCTCAGGCGGCCACCGCTGGCGCGGCCTCGGCCTCGCCTTCCGGGCGGCGGCGCCGGGCGGGGATGGTGCTGGCGGCGTCGGCGTCGTGGATGGACAGCGAGCACGCCACGGCGCAGAGGCAGACCGCGGCGGCGGCCAGGAAGGCCACCCGGTAGGCGGTGAGGTTGGCCACCTCGTGGCCGCCGGCCAGGTGAACCGGCCCGATGAGGACGATGACCGTGGTCAGCACGGCCACGCCGACCGCCCCGCCGAGCTGCCGGACCGTGTTGAACATCGTGGAGGCCCGGCCGGTCGCCGCGGCGGTGATGGTGGCGAAGGATGCCGCCTGGACCGGGACGAACACCTGGGCCATGGACAGCCCCAGGGTGAGCATGAGCAGCCGCGCCCACCACAGGCTGGTCTGCGGGCCCATCAGGGCCAGCAGGCCGATCGAGATCGTCGTGCCGGCCAGGCCGATGGTGATGTGGCGCCGCGGGCCGAGCCGCGGGTACAGCACCCGGCTGGCCAGCTGCGCGCCGGCCATGACGCCGAACGCCTCGGGGAATATGCTCAGCCCCGCCGCGAGCGCACTCAGGCCGCGGCCGTCCTGGAAGTACAGCGAGATCGCGTACAGCGTGCCGAGGAATGCGACCGAGGCGAGGACCATGACCCCGTTGCCCGCCCGGAACAGGCGGTTTCCCAGCAGCCTCAGGTCGACGATGGGCGCGGCCGACCGCAGCTCGACGATCACCATGGCCGCCAGCAGCACGACCCCCGCGACGATGGACGCCAGCACCTGCGGATCGTCCCAGCCCAGGTCGGGCCCCTCCGAGACGCCGTACATCAGCAGCCCGAGGCCGAGCCCGGCCAGCAGGAAGCCGGCCAGGTCGAAGCGGCCGGGCTCGGCCTGCGGCGGCTGGTGCACGAAGGCCGCGCCGAAGGCGAAGGCGGCCACGCCGATCGGCACGTTGACGTAGAACACCCACCGCCAGGACAGCTCGGTGACGAACAGGCCGCCGAGGACCGGCCCGAGCGCGGGCGCCAGCGTGGTGGGGACGGTGAGGATCGCGGCGGCCCGGATGCGCTCGTCCGGCGGGAACACCCGGTAGAGCATCGCCATCCCGACCGGGGCCAGCATGCCGCCCGCGGCTCCCTGGAAGATCCGGAAGGTGACCAGCTCGGACAGGCTCGAGGCCACGCCGCACAGCGCGGAGGCCCCGGTGAACAGCGCGATGGCGGTGAGCAGGACGCGCTTCCCGCCGTACTTGTCGCCGAGCCAGCCGGACGCCGGGATGCTGATGGCCAGGCTGACCAGGAAGGCGATGGCGATGCCGTCGACGGCGGTGGCGCTGACCCCGAAGTCACGGCCGATGGTCGGCAGGGCGACGTTGACGATCGTCGCGTCCAGGATGCTCATGAACATGGCGGCGACGAAGACGGTACCGACCGCTGCCTTCTGGCTGATCCGCGAGTTCACCATGGCTACAAGACCACGCGGGCAGCGGAAATTCCGGCTGCCCGCGTCGTAACCCCAGGTGCCGGGCTAGTCCCCGGTCTGGTCGTCTACCTCGGCGCCGGGGGCGTTGTTCTTGACCGACTCGATCCCGTTCAGCGCGGACTGCTTGCGCTCGTAGGTTTCGCTGGTCGCGATGACCTGGCCGTTGCTGGCGACCAGGTTGAAGTGGTACTTGCCGCTCGACCCCTTCTTGAGCACGAACTTGCCTGCCATGCTGCCTCCTCGATGAGTGCGCCTGACCTTGCTCTGACGGTAGTCACCTTCCTGGAGGTCACCGTTTTAACCCTGTACATGTGGTGTATGGGGGCGCTGCTCACGCCGGGGCGTCACCGGAGGTCTCGCCCCGGGAGCCCGCTGAGCCTGCCGCGCGATCAGCGCGGCCACGTAGGCCTCGTCCGCCGCCTAGCTGACGCCTACCGCCGCCGCCGCACCCGGATTCTCGCTTCCGCCCGGCCCAGCTCGGGGTGGCTGGCCCGGACCGTGACCGTGCCCGGCTCGCCGGGCCGGGAGCGGATCCAGACGGCGCCGGCGCCGCCGGCCGCGGCGAAGTCGAACGGACTCTCGCCCACCAAGATGGCCGGTCCCTGGACAGCCAGCGTGACCTGGCCGGTGACGTACGGGCGGGGCGCGCCGTGGCGGTCGGCCGCGCGGAACTCCAGCCGGGTGGCGTCCGCGCCGTCGGCGCCGATCTCGGCGTGGTCGGCGGCCAGCGTCAGCACGTCACCCGACGGGTCGGAAGAAAAGCACCGCGACGCCACCTGGTCGTCGCCGAGGTAGCCGTCGATGCGCAGCTCGGGGCAAGCCGAGCCGTCCACCGCGCGGAAATCGGCGAACGAGGGCGGGTAGGGCAGGTGCGGGTAGCCCGCGCGGTCGGGCGTGAGGGTGGCGACGTGCTCACCGCCCACGTAGACCTCGAGCCGGTCCAGGTTGGCGCAGATCATCGCGGCCGGCCGGGCGGTGACCGGGGATCGCGGGCCGAAGTCCCAGTAGAACGCCGGGGCGATCACCGGGCGGACCCGCGGGTCGGCCTGCGCCTGGTAGATGGCGGCGCCGGGCTTGGGGATCCGGAACAGGTCCACGACCCCGGTGTACTTCACCCCCCGGTACTGGTTGCCGCTGCCCGACGGGTAGTCGAACCCGGACCAGGCCAGCAGGCCGCAGTAGCGGTCGTCGGAGGCGGCCAGGTCGTGCACCCGCGCGTGCGCCGTCGCCTGCCCCTGCTGGACGGCCTGGGGATCGGTGCGGCGGTAGTAGATGGCCGGCCCGGACAGGGTCCCGACCGCCTCGCTGACCAGGTACGGCCTGCCCACCCCGGTCACCGGCGGCTGCAGCACCGGCTCCTTGACGCCGTCCGGGTCCTTGACCGAGGAGTAGTCGTCCTCGCCGAACACGTCCTGCTGGTAGTCGGCGGTCAGGCGCAGCCCGGCCATCGCGCCGGCCGTCGGCCGCGAGTCGTCCAGGGCATGCGCGAGCTCGTTCGTGCTGGTGTAGAACGCGGTGTCGTTGGGGGTCTCGTTGAGCCGGGCGCCCCAGACGATGATCGACGGGTGGTTGCGGTCGCGGACGATCATCTCGCCGATGTCCCGGTAGGCCAGCGCCTTCCAGGCGTCGTCGCCCAGGTACCCCCACCCCGGGGCCTCTTCCCAGGCCATCAGGCCGAGCTCGTCGCAGGCATCGTAAAAGGCCTCGGCCTGCGGGTAGTGCGAGCACCGCACCATGGTGCAGTTCAGCTCGCGCCGCATGATCTCGGCGTCCCTGGCCTGCACCCGGGCGGGCATGGCGCCGCCGGCGAACGGGAAGAACTGGTGCCGGTCGGCACCGAACAGCTTGACCCGGCGGCCGTTGAGGTAGAACCCGTCGAGCGCGAACCTGGCCTCGCGGAACCCGATCCGCACCCGGTGCTCGTGCACTGGCCGGGGCCCTCGACCGCGAGCCTGGTCCGCACGGTGTAGAGCTTCGGGTGATCGGTGTCCCACAGGGTGACGTCCGCCAGCCCGGACAGCGTGGCGGTCACCGTCACCTGGCCCGGCCCGGCTGATTCCGCCGCCACCCGCGTCGAGCTGATCACCCGGCCGTCGTCGAGCAGTTCGACCGTGACGTGCGCCGGGCCGGATGGCCGCGGCGTCGATCGTGGCCTGCACCACGACCTGCCGGGCGGCCGGGTCGAGCACCTGCACGGGCTTGGCGAAGACGTCGGCCAGGAAGGCCTGCGGCACTATCCGCAGCCGCACGTCGCGGTAGAGGCCGCCCGGCTGCCAGTAGTCCACCGATATGGCGGGCTCCGGCGCCGGCCGGTCCGGCGGCACGTTGAGGTTGAAGCCCGCGTCCAGCCGGACCGCCAGCACGTTCCCTTCCGGCTGCAGCAGCCCGGTGATCTCCGCGCTGAACGGCAGGTAGCCGCCGAGGTGGTCGGCGACCTGGGTCCCGTTCAGGGTCACCGTGGCGTGGGTCATGGCCGCGCCGAAGTCCAGGAACACCCGCTGACCGTCGATGACCAGGCGGTGCGTCGAAGCGCTTGCGGTAGACCCAGACCTGTTCCCAGCTCGCCGGGTCCCAGTCCTGCCAGGACAGCGGTGCCACCGTGTGCGGCAGCGTCACCGGCGCGAGGGCGCTGTCATCGAAGCCGGGCTGCTCGCTGCCGTCCGTGTACGCACCGAACCGCCAGCCCGCGCCGAAGGAAACGGTCCTGTGGTCGTCGCCTATCACGCTGAGTACGCTAGTCCTTCGCGTCCTGGTCTGGCGTGCGCTGCGTCCGCTCCATCCCGCGCCGGACCGCAGCGATCAGGTACGGGCGCAGCCGGGCCGCCTGGACGATGGCGTGCACCGAGCCCACCTCGAGGGCCCGCTCGATGCTGTGCACGTCGTCGAACTCGTCGGCGAGCTGCCCGAGCTTGTCCGCGTGCACGGCCTGCCAGGCCGACGCCAGCTTCGCCCGCAGCGCGGTCGCCTCCTCGGCGTCGCCGCTGGCGGTGGCCTCGGCGATAGCCGCCTGCAGGCTGGCCACCCGGGGGTCGGCGGCGGTGCGCTTGCGTACCTCGGCGGCGAACACCACCGCGGCCGCGGGCGCGCCGCCGATCACCGAGGCGTGGGAGCCCGCGACCGCGGCCACCTCCATGTTGTCGTTCAGCGTGCCGGAGAAGACCACGAACGCCCCGCCGTGGTAGCGCGAGACCACGCAGAACACGATCGGCCCGTCGAAGTTGACGATCGCCCGGCCGATCTCCGCGCCGTACTCCAGCTGGAGCTGGCGCAGTGATTCCGGCGAGCCGTCGAACCCGGACAGGTTGGCCAGGATCACCAGCGGGCGGTTCCCGCTGGCGGCGTTGATGGCCCGCGCGGTCTTTTTCGACGAA
>CAWDUZ010000002.1:0-461345 GCA_963805515.1 uncultured Chloroflexia bacterium
CTAGAGCGAACGCCGCTGAGGCCTGATTGATCGATATGGCATCGCTCAGGTTCGCTCGATCCCGTCCTCTGGTGGCGACAAGGACTTGGCGGTCTGAGATCGGCGAGTACAATGTGGTACTGTTCCTGTTCTTGGTAGAGTTACGTATTGCTGGGCGGAGCGTACCGGTCATTCAAAGTCCTCTCACAAGAGTCTCCGTCATGGCAACGCGACGTTTCTTGCTTGGTTTCATTGTCATGTTGGGAACGACCTTCGCGGTTTGCTCCCTGTCTATTCAATCGGTCTACGCTCAAGGCGGCGGAACCGGCGGAACAGGCGGCAGTGCTACCGCCGGTGTGGCGATTGACGCCAATGGAGTGATGCAGCGGGTCTTGGTTTCCGATCCAATGGGGTTGCTGCGCCGCCAACGGCTCGTCCAGGGGTTGGCCAAGCTCGACAGCGAACTGGCCAAACCGTCGAAGCTGCGAAAAGTCTCGCTGACGAGGCTGGAGGCCGAGATCGCGAAACTTGCGGCAGAAGGAAAACAGCCGACCGACGCCATGAAGTGCCTCGCCGGTTTGACCGATCTTCAATACGTCTTTTACTATCCCGAAACCAAAGACATCGTGCTGGCCGGACCCGCCGAACCTTTTGCCGACGACCTGGTCGGTCGTACGATCGGGCTGGAATCAGGCCAACCTGTGTTGCTGCTTGAAGATATGGTCGTCGCGCTACGAGCGTTTCCGCCCGAAGGACGAAGCAATCAAGTGATCTTCTGCTCCATTGATCCCACGCCGCAGGGGCTGGCGAACATGCAGCAATTCCTCAAGAACGTCGGCAGCGTGATTACCCCGGCCGACACGCCGGCGATTGTCATGGGGCTCCAGCAAAGCCTGGGTCTGCAGGACATCACTTTAAACGGCGTCCCACCGGAGAGCCATTTCGCGCATACCATTGTCGAGGCCGACTACCTGATGAAATTGATCGGCATCGGTCTGGAAAAGCCGCCAGTTGATATAAAAAGCTACGCAGAGCGCTCGACCCCGGCGCCGCGAGCAAGAACGCCCTGCACCGCTGGTATTTTGTGCCCGACTACAAATGTGTTCGCGTCAGCGAAGACAAACTGGGTATGGAACTGGTGGGAGAAGGGGTGAAGTTGATCGGCGAAGAGGAATTCGTCGCGGCGGGCGGCGTTCGAGAAAAAACGAATGCTGTCGATCGCGCCAGCGAGCAGTTTGTGAGCGAATTCACCGCCAAGTATCCCGAGCTGGCGGCTCGCGTGCCTGTCTACGCCCAGCTTCGCAGCTTGATCGACATGGCGGTCGCCGCGGCCTTTATTCAACAACAAGATTACTATGGCAAGGCTGATTGGCGGATGCCGGTCTTTGGCGATGAGAGCACGTTTCCGGTCGCCACGGGCCAGGCGCCCAAGCAGGCGCCGACCGCGGTCAACAGCCTCTGGAAGGGGCGCACGCTGCTGACCCCCGTCGGTGGCGGCGTCGAGATCAGCGCCAGCCGCGCCCTGACTCGGGAAAACTTGATCACCACCGACCGGGAAGAGGTCAGCAAGGTTCGCGACAGCATCGAGCTGAAAGACCTGCCCGAAGGCAAGTGGTGGTGGGACTGATCGCATCAAGAATGGCGTCCGCGATCCGATGTAGAGGCGACGCCCCTCCGGCCGACACGCCACGCCAGCCGACAGGCCGCTCTGGCCGAGCTGTTTGTCATCTCATTCCACGCTGGCATTTCGGGCAAAAGAATGTCGCCCGCTGCGCTTGGACGATGCGGCGGACAACGCCGGTCTCACATCGCCCACAGCGATCTCCCGCGCGGCCATAAACTCGATGGTGGTTTTGGTACTGGCCTTGCTGGTTGAGTGCGTTGCGATAAGTCCCGTCGCCGAGCGTCGAGCCTTCGTACTTTATCGCCTCGGTAAGTACGCTCTGCATGGCTTCTCGGATCGCCCTCCACTGGGCGCTCCTTAGCCGATTGCAAGGCGCCAGCGGAGAGAGCCCCGCGGTGTGCAGGATTTCGGCCGCGTAGAGATTCCCGACGCCCGCTACCGCCCGCTGGTCGAGCAGGGCGACCTTTACCGCTCGGCGGCTGGCGCCGAGTCGGGCTTGGAGTTCTTCGGCCGTGATGGTTAAGGCGTCGGGACCAAGCTTGTCCAACCCAAACGCCGCGTCGAACTGGCGCCTGGTCACAAGCCGCACCGAGCCCAGCCCGCGTCGATCCCAGTACATGAGTTTCATCGCTCCACTCGCAAACCTCAGCCGGAACCGCAGATGCACCGCTGTCGGTGGATCGGCCAACAGCACCAGTCCGGTCATTCGCGGCTCTAGTACAAGCGCCTGCTCCCCCGTGAACCAGACGACGACTCGCTTGCCGGCTCGGCCAATGTCGCAGACCTTCCGGCCGACGAGCCGGCGGCGGATCGCGGCAAGGCCGGGTGAAATGGCGATCGGCCGCTTCGATCCGCGGATCGCCTCAACATCGGCGACCTTCAGCCCGAGAATCGGTGCGATTCCACGCCGCATGGTTTCGACTTCTGGGAGTTCAGGCATGCCGGTATTGTAGCGGCTGGGGCGAACCGGCTTACAGGGCTGATGGTCCTTGGGATGGCTGACCCGGCCTTGACCATTCCCGCGAGACTACGCGACAATCGACAGCCAGCACACGATACAACGATCTCACGATTTTATCCTCTTTCGCCGGTCCCCCATGTCCGCTTCGCCCGCCGCCAGTTCGCACGTCCCCGACGAGCGGGGAAGGTTTGGCCCTTTCGGCGGGCGGTACGTGCCGGAAACATTGGTCCACGCCCTCGACGAGCTGGCCGCGGACTACGAACAGGCGAGGCCGATCCCGACTTCCACGCGGAGCTGGACGACCTGTTGGCGAATATGTCGGCCGGCCGTCGCCGCTTGTACTTCGCCGAGCGGCTGAGCGAGCAGTGCGGCGGGGCGCAAATCTAGCTCGAAGCGCGAAGACCTCAATCACACCGGCGCCCACAAGATCAACAACACGCTCGGCCAGGCGCTGCTGACCCGCGCGGATGGGCAAGACACCGCGTCATCGCCGAGACCGGCGCCGGCCAGCACGGCGTGGCCACCGCCACCGCCTGCGCCCGGTTCGGCCTGGACTGCGTCGTCTACATGGGCGAGGAGGACATCCGCCGCCAGCAGCCGAACGTCTTCAGCATGAAGCTGCTGGGGGCCGAAGTCCGCGCCGGTCGACCAGCGGCTCGCGGACGCTGCGCGACGCGATCAACGAAGCGATGCGCGACTGGATGGGGAGCGTCGAAACGACGCATTACATCCTCGGCTCGGTCGTCGGGCCGCATCCGTTTCCGCGATGATCGTCCGCGATTTCCAATCGGTCATCGGCCGCGAGACGCTCGAGCAATGCCTCAAGCAGATCGGCCGCCTGCCCGATCTGGTCGTGGCCTGCGTCGGCGGCGGCAGCAACGCGGCGGGCATGTTCTATCCGTTCGTCGACGATGCGAGCGTGAAGCTGGTCGGCGTCGAGGCGGGCGGGCGGATCGGCGCAGCCCGGCGAACATGCCTCGCCGCTCAGTCCTACGGCTCAGCCGGGCGTGCTGCACGGCAGCTTCAGCTACGTGATGCAGGACGAAGACGGCCAGACCTGCGACGTGCATTCGATCTCGGCCGGGCTGGATTATCCCGGCGTCGGCCCGGAGCACAGCTATTGGAAAGACGACCGGCCGCGTGCGAATACACCAGCTGCCGCGACGACGAGCGCCCTCGACGCGTTCGACGCGCTGGCCCGGCCGAAGGCATCTTGCCCGCGCTGGAAAGTTCGCACGCCGTGGCCAAGGCGATGGAGCTGGCCCGCGGCGCTCGGCGGACGAAGTCGATCGTGGTCTGCCTCTCCGGCCGCGGCGACAAAGACGCCGCCGAGATCGCCCGGCTCCGCGGCGTCGAGATGAGACGAACCGACCGCGTCATGAACCCTATCCGTAGGAGGCACTTGCCTAGCCGATCAACAACCGTAGCAGGCGACTCCCGTCGCTGATCTTCTGAATCGCTCACTCCGCATGTCGAAGATCGACCAACTTTTCCAGACGCTTCGCGCCTCCGGCCGAGAAGGCCTTGATGCCGTTCGTCACGGCGGGCGATCCCGACCTGGAATTCACCGCCGCGGTGCTGCGCGAGCTGGTCGCCCGCGGCTGCCCATCTGTGCGAGGTGGGCATTCCCTACAGCGACCCGATCGCCGACGGCCCGGTGATTCAGGCCTCGTACACGCGGGCCTGGAGCACAAGATCAAGCTGGCCGAAATCTTCTCGAATGCTTGGCGATGACCACCGCAACGCTGTCCGCTGCCGGTGGTGACGATGGTCAGCTACGCGATCGTCTATCGGCACGGGTTGGAGCAGTACGTCGCCGAAGCGAAGCGGCTGGCGTGTGCGGGGCGATCGTGCCCGACCTGCCGGTCGAAGAATCGGGCCAGCTGGCCGAAGATCTGCCGCCGCGGCGATTTCAGCCTGATCCAACTGGTCACGCCGACCACGCCGCGCGAGCGGGCGCTGCAAGATCGCCGATAGCGACGACCGGCTTTCTCTACTACGTCTCGGTGGCCGGCATCACCGGCGAGCGGACCGCGCTGCCGCCGAGCTCGTCGACAACGTCGGCTGGCTCCGCGAGCAGACGCCGCTGCCGATCTGCATCGGCTTCGGCATCAGCCGGCCCGAACATGTCAGCATGCTCGCCCCGGTGGCCGACGGGCTGATCGTCGGCTCGGCGATCGTCCGCCGCATCGCCCGGGCCGGCGGCGAGGTATCGCGCGAGGAAGCGCTGCGCGACGTCGGCGGGTTCGTCGCCGAACTGCTCGCTGCACTCGGTGACAAGTAAACGCTACCGCTTTTGTGGGATCCGCCTACGGCGCGGAGCGTGCCTGCTTTGCGATTCGAGGCGTCTCTTCATCGCTTGTGCGTTTATTCACGATCTTGTCAGTCTCTTGCCGCGTTGATGCGCGGCCAAGAAATCTTGACCTTCCCGGCGATTCGAAGGTAGAATTGACTTGGTAAGCGGCGTTCCACTCGGTTTCGCCGCCTGCCGACCCCAAGCCTTGAAACCGGCCAACGCCAACGCATCACTCGGAACGGGCGCTGTTGGCGACCCCCTGTTTGACGTAAGTGCGCTTGTTTGCACAGGCTGTTTCAGCGCCGAGCTATTGGAGCGAGGAGGTCGAGAATTTATGCAATCCAGCCCGCGACCCGATGCGATTGGGAGGTTCTTTTCCGGTCTGACGGAATTCGCGTTTCAGAGTCGGATGGGAGTGGCCGATCCACCCCTGGTCGACTATCTCTCCGAGTTGCTGGTTCGCTTTGTCCGCAACGACGATGTTTTCCAGGTTCGCGGATTGACCGGGCGGAGGCTGGGGCAGGTCGCCGACATGCTCGTCGAGGCCGACGCCAGACAAGGCGAGGCTCGCCGCAATGTCCATCGCCATATTGGCGACTTCACGCTGTTCTGGAGCGGAGTCTATCCCGAAGCGCTCCGCCGGCTGCGCGATCGGGACAAGAAGGACTGCCTGATCGACTATCCGGCGCATGGGAAACGGGCGTATTACATCGCCAGCACGATCCCGGCCGAGACCTCGACGCCCCGTCCTTCCGTGCTCAAGAGGCTGAGTCACGATTTCGAGATGTGCATGTATGGGCTGGGCGAAGTCCGCCGCGAATGGGAACGCCGGCAAGGCGACGACGACGCGGTCTCGTTGCTGATCATCAATTGACGTCGCCCGAATGGCCAGGCGCAGCTGGCTCTTTTCCTGATCGCAGGACCGCCCGCTAGGCGGCGTCCTTGGCGTCGCTTTGGCGAAGTAGCGCGAGGAGGCGGCGTATCTCGCCGCGCCGCTGGGCGTCGCGCTGGGCCCAGGCCCGCTCGACGTGGGCCAACCCGGTTTGCTGTTGATCCAGCTCTTTCTCCCGCGCCATCAGATGGTCGGCATCCGCTTCGATTTGCGTGTTCTTCGCCGCCAGCCAGCGCTCGAGTTCGGCATGGCGGCGCTGAAGTCTGGCCTGTTCCTGGTCTAGCCGGGTGGAAATCTCTTCTAATTCCGCGCGGCGGCGGCCCAACTCGTCGCGCTCCGCGCGATGGACTTCCGCCAAGCGGGCCGGATCTGGGCGAGGGTCTTGCGTCACTTTCGCCGGCGGAGTCTGGCTGGAAATCTTCGACCACAGCTCTTCCACTGCCAACCGCATTTCCAGCGTGTCGCGTTGGATGGTCGTCAATTGTTCATGAAGTTTTTTCGCAACCGCTTCTCGGCGTTTCAAATCTTCGCAGCGGCTTGCAAGGCGTGCCGCACTCATCGTCCAGCTCGGATTTCGCGGACGTGTATTCGCGGGACATCGACTCCCGCTCCTGGAGCATCGCCCGCTGCTGTTCCAATCGCTGCTGTTCAAACTCTCGCTGGGCGTCGGCCAGTTCACGTTGATCCTGCTCTAACAAGGCTTCGGCCTCGTCCAGATACCGTCCGCGGGCGGTGCATTGGATCTCTTCCTGTTCAATATGTTCTAACCGCTCGTGCCGCCGTCCCCAGACGTTCAAACCGCTTGATGGCCAGTTGAATCTCGCGCTGCCGTTCGGCGATCCTCTGTTCTGCGACGACCGTCTCCGCAAACCGTTTGTCGACTTGCTCCGTACGCCGGGCCAATTCGGCCTCCTGCCCGCGTACGCCGGCCAGCCGCTGCTCCATCTGCACTTCTCTGCGGCGGAGCGATTCCTTGAGTTTCTCCAGTTCGAGAAAGTGCGGTTTGGTCGGTTCGTTGAGACAATCGATTCGCCCCGCCGCGCCCGGCGTCTTGGTCGACCTGCGGCTCGGCGTGATCTTCTCTCCCGAAGTGATCCGCGTTTGCACTGCGGCGGCGTGTTCGGAACGGCTCTTCTCCCGGGTGGCGACGGCCTTGGCTCGGATGTCGAGCACGGATTCGCGTTCGTCCAGTTGGCGGTCTCGATCGGAGATCCACGCCCGCGCGGACTGGAGCTGTTCCTGCAGGGCGTCTTCCTGGGTCTGCAACTGCTCGGCCCTTCGGTCCAGTTCCTCTTGCCTCCGCTGCAAATAGTCGCTGAGCTGCGCCGCATGGCGTTCCAGCTCTTCCCGAAGGGGTGGCTCAGCGGCTGCTTCCGCATAACAAGCGTCGAGCGACGCACGAAGCTCTGGTTCACCTGCGGACAATCCAGCCGCCGTTTGCACGGGCCGGGGTTGAAGCACTGCCGGCCTGTTCGGATCGGGCCCGACCGATCGCATGGGGTGGCGGAGCGTCGACACGCGTCTCCAGCGCCGTGCGGTGAAGTTCCGCCGGAGTGAAATCCGCCTTGCCAGTCTGGTTGCGCAGGTTCGTGGGTCATGGGGGCTTCGTAATGCGATCGATTCGACGGAGTAGCAAGGGCATGTGCGCAGGATGGATCGACATCCGAGGGTGGAGACCCGACCGCCGCGCGAACCGCTATCGCTGGTCTATCCGTTGCAATCGGCAAATTGGCGGGCGCGAATTGATTCCATTTCCGCCGGAAAGAAAGGTCCGCGAAAAACAACGCGGTGAACGCCGATTGCCAGCAGTATGTTGCTGGCGCCGATGCGCCGCAATCGTGCGGCGAAAGGCCTACCCCTTGGCCGCGTCGAGCACCGGCCTTTGCAGGCGATTCTTCGGCTGCACGCCGACCAATCGCTGGACGACCTGCCCCCCCTTGAAGACCATCAAGGTGGGGATGCTGCTGACCCCATATTCCTGCGGGGTGGCGGGGCTTTCGTCGATGTTGATCTTCACGACCTTGACCGTGCCGCTGTTCTCGCCGGCCAATTCTTCGACGACTGGGGCGATCTGGCGGCACGGTCCGCACCAGGCGCGCCAAAAGTCCACCAGCACCGGCTCGCTCGATTCCAATACTTCGCTCTGGAAGTTTTCATCATTCAGTTCGACGACGTTGCCCATCGGTGAAGTCTCCTAACGTGAATTGGAATCAAACGCTACAGCGGTCGTACGAACTAGGGCCGCCCAATCTGCATTTGCGATCGGGCTCGGCTCGGCCAGTCCTGCGGGCCAGTCTTGCGAACCCGTCCTGGAGAGCGAAGCCCTTGTTCACGAGAACTAAATCGTGTGAACAACGAATTATAGGGGCGGCCCTGGGGATGTCAAACCAAGCTGCGAACGGCGGCCTATTCATCGTAATCGTCGCCGCCTGACGCCGCGCGACGTCGCCGGCGGGGACGACCGCGGCTGACCGCGCATCGCCTTCGACAAAGAAATATCCAGCCAGCAAGCGGTAAAAGAAGAGCAGAATGAACGCCCCGCCAGTCGCCACGGCAAAACCCCAGCGGGCTGATCGGGCAGTCACGCACGGCCCGTCGTGGAAATAGGCCAGCACCCCGCAGCCGATCACCGAACCGGCAATTCCCATTGCCAGCGTCGCCACCGAGCCGCCCGGGTCGCGGCCGGGCATGATCCCCTTGGCCAAAAGCCCAACCAGAGTGCCGAAGCCGACCCAGACCAATACGTCGTTGGCCAGGGCCTGCCCTTGATCCGCCAGAGGCGCCGCGTCCATGATAAAGACCTTCTGCTAGATTTCGGCGAAGTAGTCAGTAGTGGGCTTGGTATTCCGGGCCGGCGTCTTGTCGACCACAATCTGGTTATCGAACGCCTTGCAGTTCGCCTTTGGTCGAATCCTCCTAGCCGGCATAATCCCACTACCCAGGCTTGGGCTCTCCAGGGTGGGGCGCCAGGTCGAGCAACGCGTGCCCAAAGAACAAGATCAATCCACGGGGCACGTTACACGCAGTATCGAGAACCGCTTTAGAACCGCCACTCCAGCCGGCTCACCAGGCCGACCAGCGCCAGCGTCTCCGAACGATGTGGTCGAACTCGTTCTCCTGAACGGCGGATATGTACGACCCCATCGTGAGCGGATTGAACCAGCCGGAGACGTTGTAGCCCACCGTCCACCGCAGTTAGCCGCAGTCGTTCTGCCAACCCAGGCCAATTTCCGATTCGAGAATCGAGGCGAGTCGGAAATCTTCCCAGTCGTTGGCGATTACCGCGGTCGAACCGAGTTGATTGACCTGCTGATACTCGCCTTGAACGAGCCGGCGACGAAGCTCGCCCCACCCCCTTGGCGTAAACGAGCAGCCCGCTGCATGTGCTTCGGCGGTATCGCCGTCCAGCCCGAACCCAATTCCGAAACCGTCGAAGTTGATCTTGCTCGAGACGGTCGTCAAACCGGTCGCGACGCCGATCGACTGTTGGGCGACGAGTTGCTGATCGAGGTGGGCGTAGCGAAGGCCGGCCGACCAGTTCAAACTGGCGTGCGCAGGGTCCCATAGGCGTTGTGGGCGATAGTCGAGGTCGACGCGTTGAAAGCCCAGATCGTAGTCAGCAAACGCTTGAATGCTGGTCGAAGCAGTTGGTCAGCGAGACGCTGGGATGAGACACCTGAAACTGCAAGACGTTGCTTCCCGACGCGTCGATCCGATCCCACGTGTCCGACTCAAAATAGCTGTAAGTCGCCACGATGCTCGATACGTCGCACATCGCGTAGGCGAACCCCGGCCGCAGCCGGACGACGTATCGTAACCCAATCGCCCGACCGGCCCGGTAGGCAAAATCCGAATCAGAGTCCGGCCCGGTCATTTCGAGCGAGTAGATCAAATCGACATTGGCCGGCCTCGGATCTAGAAAAATTCCGCAAACACCCCACTGCGATGAGCCCAGAACTCTGGCAGCGAACCGCAGCCAAAGCAATCGCTCTCGAAGCTCTCCGCCTGCGGCAATCGAGTGTGTGATCCAAAACGGATCGAATGCCGGGGAGGGCGGCGGCTGCGACAGGCCGTCGAAGACGTCCACCGATTCTGCCTCCGTGGGCTGTTCGACTTGGACGAACGCCGTCGTTAAGGCGACTTGAGCGGATGCGGGGTTTACCAACTCGCTGAGGTCGTCCTGGTCGCTGGCGATCAGAATTCTTGAAGCAGTTGACGTATTCAAATCGGCCAGCTCATGAATCGAATTCATGGTCAGTTCGTTCGCGGGAATGTCGTCGTCGATCACGACCATCCCGTTGCCTGGCGCTAATTCCGGCGGTTCTGCCAGGCCAAGCCCTGTGCTCGAAAGCCAGAGCACCGCGGCCCCCAGAACGGCCGAGCTGCGAATACGAAGCGACCACCTCATGGCTGAACTCCCCCAGACGAGATGCAACTGATACCCGGCCCAGACAAGGATCGCCTGGTTCAAGCTTGGCGTAACCATTCGCAAAATCCGCAGACCTTTACTGACCCGGAAATCTCTATCGACCCGTTCAACCCGAAAATTGGGAATCGTTACACTGATCGATAAAGCCGCCGTAATTGAATTAGTCTTGTTATAATCCCTATTTTCCGAAGGCTTCCTATTCGCAATTGCCAGTGGGGCGGCCATCTCAAGTTCGCAAGCCAGACAGCATGCACGGTGGGCGGTTAAATGGAGATCCAACGAAATCGATCGAGAATTTACCTACTTTATTTTGAAAAACAGTTGACCAAGCGCCGCATCGTTATCCAGAATCAAGCAAGAGGCTTCCGTGACTCCCCCCCACTTTGGGAACCAGGCGGGGCGATTGCCTTGGCAAGGCACAGGACGATGCAGCTTTCCGTGGTCACGAAGTCGTTATAGACCCAATTGATTTTGCTTTCATGAACTCTCATCTCGGGTAGATGTTATGCCACGCTTCCACGCCAGAATCAGGAGCCATATTCGACTCGGCGGGCGGCGCCACGGCGCCGCCGCGTCAGCGTGGAGCCCGCGCCTGGAGCGGCTGGAATCTCGTCAGATGCTGGCCGGGGATTTCGTTCTGCTGGACACCCTGCTTCCTGACCAGGCCGACCCCGAGGGTCCGTTCGCAGTCGATGAATATGGATGGTCCGTGGCGGTCAGCGACGACTATCGGGTGGTGGAGACGCCCTACAGCTCTCTGACGCCGACGACGCCCCTGGCTGGCGCAGTCTACGTTTATGATTCCAGAGACGAGTTGATTGCGACGATCAACAATCCCACGCCTGCCATATTTGAATTGTTTGGCAATTCTGTCGCGATCAGCGGCGACCTGGTCGTCGTGGGATCACCGGGCGACCAGCCGGAGATGAGCCTTATCGCGGCGGGAAGGGCCTACGTCTACGACCTTTCCAGTGGCAGCCCGGTATTGCTTGACGCGATCGACAATCCGACCCCCAACACGAATGATCTGTTTGGTTTTTCAGTCTCCATCAGCGGAAAGATCGTCGTCGTCGGCGCAGCCAGGCGAGGACGCCGTGGGAGACGATCCTTCCAACGGGACGGGCATAGTCTACATCTACGACGTTTCAAGCGGCAGCGCGGTCCCGGTGGACGCCATAGAAGAGGATCCCGTCGCTGGTTCCAACGACCTGGTTGGCGGCGCGGTGGCTCTCGACGGCGATTTCCTTGCGGTGGTGCTCTGGGAGGCGAGACCGTCTACGTCTACGACATTTCCAGCGGCGGCGCGGAGTTGTTCGACACGATTGCCAACCCCGTGCCGTCGGTCAGTTACGAATTTGGCAGCACGCTGGCGGTCAGCGGTCATACGGTTGTGATCGGGGCCACAGGTGGCGAGAGCGCGTTCGTCTACGATATTTCCGGAGACCAAGCGGAGCTACTCGACACGCTTTCCAACCCCACGCCAGCCGCCGCCGACCGATTCGGCAAATCGGTCGCGGTGAGCGGCGACCTGGTGTTGGTAGGCGCCGACGGAGACGACACCCTTGCTTCCGGCGCTGGCAGTGCATACCTGTTCGACATCTCCAGCGGCGCCGGAATGTTGGTCGCTACACTCAACAACCCCACGCCGGACGCCTCGGACAGCTTCGGATACTCCGTCGCCATTTTCAGAGACAAGCTCCTGGTAGGTTCGCCGCAGGACGACGCAGCAGGGGCTGATGTTGGAGCGGCGCACCTGTTTGTCGAATCGATCTTCGAGGACTTCCTGCCGAGGATCTTGCCGGGGTCGCTGGCGTATGAGCAACAGGCGGAGTTTGCAATAGAGGATAGCCAGACGCGGTCAACAGCCGTCGAGATCGACGCGGCCCAGACGCTGGCCGTCGTCGCCGAGCCGGGTGAGGAGACGCTCGATGTGGCGGTTGTCGTGTGGAACGAGGCGAAGGAAGTCGTGGCCGACGTCGATGCCGTCGGCCCTGGCGGCGCCGAGATCGTGCAGGCCATGACGCTGCCGCCGGGCAAGTACACCGTCGAAACGACCAGCACAAGCGGCGCCGGTTCCTTCACGCTGACGATGACCCTCGGCGCGGCGATCGAAGAAGAACCCTACGGCGGCGCGGCCGACGACACGCAAGAGACAGGCAAGATATCAACGGGGCGTTTGTTCCGCTGGCGAGCGGCCCGGCCGATCGGGCGGCCGTGGCGGGCGATGGTGCCGACGCGACCGACGACTGGTATCATGTCACCCTCGCGCACGACCAGCCGACCACGATCGCGCTAGACTTTTTTTCACCGCCCATCGGCGACAACGCGCCGTTCGGGGCGCCGGGCGAATACGAACTGGAAGTCTACGACTCCGACGGCGTCCTGCGGGCGATCGGCGCCCCGGAAGGAGACGTCGCGCTGGTCATCGCCGGCTATCCACCTACGATCGGCGGCGAGTACTTCATCCACGTCCATGGCGTCGACGCGCCCTACACCCTGCTCGTCACCCGCGGAGCGGCGTTCGATGTGGGGCAGAATGACGACTTGCCGCCCGATGCACAGGATATCTCCGATACCCACGTCGCGCTGGGGCATGTTGGCGGCGTGGGCGACAGCGCGGATTATTACACGGTCGACCTCGTCGCCGGCCAGTTGATTTCGGTTTCTACTTCCACGCCGGCCGACGGCCCGGGGCAGTTCGCCAACGTGCTCGATCCGGCCCTCACGCTGTTCGATCCGGCCGGCGGCTCCGTCGCCAGCGACGACAACTCGGCCCCCGACGGACGAAACGCACGGATCACCTACTACGAAGCTCAGAGCGACGGGCCGTACACCATCCGCGTCGCGGCGGCCGACGACAGACCGCCGGCGAGTATGTGCTGGAGACAAGCATCGTCGACGCCGCCGTCACGGGTCGTCACATCTTCTACAACGCGTCGTCCTACGATGGCGCGTCGCCGGGCAATGCGGGGGCGAACGCGGCGGACGACGGGGCCATCGACCCGAGCAAGCAGGCCTTGCTGCCCCTCCAGAGCACGACGTTCGTCAACTGGACCGGCTACGACAAGGGCATCAACGGCGTGATGGTCGACGTTCTTGGCTCGACCGTTGATCTTACCAGCCTTACCCAAGAAGAACTGGCCGCCTACTTCTCGTTCGACACCAGCCGGACCGGATCCGGCTTCGTCGGGGCCCCTGACCCGGACATCATCGCGGTCCGGGCCGGTGCGGGCGTCGACGGCGGCGATCGGGTGACGTTCATCTGGGACACCACCGCCGGCCCGGTGATCAAGAACACCTGGCTGCGTGTGACGGTCGACGCCTCGCTCGGCCTGGGCGCCGACGACGTGTTCTACTTCGGCAACCAGATCGGCGACGGAGACGGCGTGAACGGGTCGGGCAATCCGGCGACGACGGTCAACTCGGTCGACCAGTTGGGCTCCCGCGAGAATCCGAAGGGCGGGTTCAACCCGGCTCCGGTCGGCTTCCAGTGGGACTACAACAAGGACAAGAACGCCAACGGCACCGATCAGTTGATCGCTCGCGAAAACAACACCGGCCTGCAGCACTTGGGGATATTTACGGCTCCGATGGCGGGCATGTTGTCGGCGGGCAATCTGAGCGGCGGCGACGCGCGACGGCGGCGAACTGCTGGTCTCGGCGGCCTTGTCGTCCGGCGACAGCGGCTGGTCGGAGTTGAGTTCGGGCGCGTTGTCGAGCGGGACGTCCTCTGGCTCGTCGGCCGCGGCGGACGAGCGGATCTGGGCGGACGAGCAGGACGACCTGGTCGGCTCGAGCGTGAGTGATTCGGAAGTCGACGCCGCCTTGAGCGACGACGGCGACTGGCTCGACTCGGGCTGGGACACGCTGTAAGAGCGGTTGTCATTTGCGGGCGGCGATTCGTTGACTCGGCGCAATCGGCCGCGCGGAAGTTTTTGGTAGTTGTCCTGGTCATGACAAAACGCCTAACGTGCGACCACGCGTGCGGTGTATGGCGAATCCTTGGCCTAACCGTTCGCCGCAGACCGTCCTCGCTCGGTCTTCTTGAACCGGGCGTCCTTGCCCTTCTGGGCGATCTCGCGTTTAGGGCGCTGTAAAGCGTAGCTTAAGGGGTTGCCCCTCCTGGGTTGGCCCATAGGCCCAGTTCGGCCATCGCGGTCGAATGCTTTTTGCAGTTCATCGACTATGCTTCGAGCTACTGAGGCCTGCCCTGCTGATGACAAAGTGGCGACCAACAGGAGCCCCGGAAACAACGTCTGACGGATGTTTGTCGTGGGACAATTGCAACACAGGCGCACTTAGCAAGGACCTTGGCAGCGGCGACGATGTCGCGTCCTTGTCATGACTTTTTACCAATTTTGGCTTCGATGGTGACTATCGCAGATTCGAGGTGGTCTCAAATTTCATGCTGATTTTCACGTGCCTTCGCCCTGGAGATTGACGGAGTATCACCAGTTCAATAGAACAAAGCGTTGTGGACCCTTCAGAAAGCGAGTGTGATGTCCTTTCATCACCATTTTCGACTTTTCCTGTTGCTAGTCGCCTGTACTGCTGCGCTGTTGCTCGCGGGCTGTAGTAAGACCGAGCCGACGATCGTTGGCGATGGCGATAAACAGAATGTCGATGCCGACGAAGACGGCCTCTCCGACGCCCTGGAGGCGAAGATCGGCACCAACCCAAACGACCCTGATACGGACGGCGACGGATTCCTCGATGGGCGAGAGTATTCGCTACAGAAGCGCGACAATCCCTACTTCAATAATCCTCTGATCGCCGATACAGCGAAGATCCTCATCACGGTCGAATCCAATCCGCAAATCAGCGTGGACTATGTCACGAGCAGCGGCAGCACCGATTCGACCTCGATCGCGCGAGGTACGGCAGTAAGCCACGGGACCAACAGCAGTGTGACGCTCGGAGCGTCGTTATCCGTGGAAGCATCCGTCCAAGAATCCGTTCAGGTGGGGTTTACCGATAGCCATGCGAGCACAACAGTCGGCACGAGCGTCCGCGCTGAAGCGTCGGTCAGCGTTTCCCGCGGCCAATCTCAGGAAATTCAGAAAAACGTTCAGGACGTTCGCGAAAGGAGCCAATCCAACGAAATCTCCAAAACCAACGGGCGGTTGAAGGTGAGCGTCAACGTCAAGAACGCCGGCGACATAGCTGCGACGCTGGAGGGATTTACGCTGGCCGCCTATCTGACTTATCCCGGCCGGTCCGGAGAAGAAAAAGCTCTCGGCGGGCTCAATTTCGACAACACCTGGGGCGAGTTCCCCTCTTCGACCCTGAAGCCGAACGAGACCAAGGGAGGTTTGCCGTTTGAGAAGAAGGACATCAACCTCGAAACGCTCGATGAGATCGTTGACTGTCTGGCACGGGGTGGACGGATCCGAATCGGCGTCGCAACGTACCAACTTATCGATCCGAACGACGAAGCCCATCGCCCGATGGACCGCGTCTATACGGATATTAATGCGAAGACGGCCGAAGTCTCGATCGATTATGGGCCGGACATCCGAACAACTGAGAACAACGAAGAAAACTACCAGGTCATCGACCGGCCGGCCGAATACTATCAAGTGGCCTTGTATCAGGCGGACTCTCCAACAATGACCGCGTCCGAAGCGCTGGAGAGATTACAGATTCCATTTGAAGTCGGCGCCGCCGACTGGTCGGATGGGGCGTTCGGCCGAACCAAACTGGGATTGGTTCGCATCCGCGAATGCAAGACCAACGCGGAGGCGGGGGGTTACTGGGTCGTCGGTTTCACCCACAAGGGATCGAACGGTAAGTTCGAAACCCATTTCTACAATCCTCTCAAGGAAAGTCTTGACTTGGACGCCCTGAAGCTGACGCCCGGCAGCCAACTGCAGCTGGTTTACATTTCCGATGCTGATCACGATCGGCTGGGGGACCGTAGCGAACTTGAATGGGGAACCAATCCTGTCAGCCCGGACAGCGACGACGATGGGATCAACGACGGCGACGAAGTGGAAGGCTGGGACATTGACGTCGACGACGCGCGCGTTCATGTCCGTACCAATCCACTCGAACCCGATACAGACGGCGACGGAGCTCGCGACCTGGAAGAGCGCAACGCCGGAACCGACCCCAGCACGGCGCGAATCGCGTCGACGATTACCGATTGGCGCCTCGCGTTTCGGCGCGTCGTCCCCTCCAAGGACAAACAGACCATCGCGGCTGGGCAGGTCGCCGTGGATGCGACCGGAAGCGTCTACCTGACCGCCGCCACCTTCAACGACGGCCCCCCGTATCTCGTCGCCAAATACACCCCGGACGGCGACCCCGTGTGGAGCAAGCGGCACAAGATTCAAACGGCTGAAGTGGGAACCGCCAACTCCGGTGGGTTGGCGCTCGACTCGGACGGAAACTTGTTCACTGTCGACTCCGAATACGTCAAGAACAGCAGAGGTACTGTGACGCGGAGGAACTTTTTGACGGTGAATAAGTTTGCCCCCTCGGGCGAACTGATCTGGAATAAATTGCTGGAGACCCCCGCCAGCGATCTCTCCCAGGACATTACGACCGACTCCACAGGCGCCGTCTATGTCGTGGGATACACACAAGGGAACCTGGGCGACCGAGGCGAGGGCGACTGGGAGCGATCGAGCCAGGAAGCATTCATCGCCAAGTTAACTTCCAGCGGCGACATCGCCTGGATCAAGCAATGGCGGCCGATGATGTTCAACGCCGTCGCCGCCATCTCGAATAGAAACATCGTAACGACGGCGAACAGCATCCAAGATAGCATCGACGGCCAACCTCTCAAGAACGACGGCGTCGATAGGTCGATGTTATTGACCAACTACGATCTCAGCGGCGAACGCGTATGGGTACGTCAGTTTGGAATTGACGGCGGAGGATTCATCAGCGCGATCGCTAGCGATTCGTCCGGCGGATTCGTCGTGGGGGGAAGCGTGAACCGTCCCTTCGACCCGACCAAAGGGCCGGCGGGAGGAACGGACTGTTTCTTGATGAAGTTCAATTCCCAGGGCGAGCAAATATGGGTGCAGAAGATTGGCGGCGAAGCCGAAGAGTCGCTCACTTCGGTGTTTGTGCAGAACGGCCTCATCTTTGTCATCGGCACGACGCGCGGACAACTCGCCCGGGATATCAAGGACGATCTCTTTGACGAGGTCGCAGAAGCCGCATTCGAGTCGGAGCTTAGTGTCTTCATAACCGCTTACGACATGCAGGGAAGACAGCAGGTGATTAAGCAGTTTCCACTGGCCATGTATCCCTCCGGCAGTGCGGTCGATCGGCAAGGCAACGCATACATCCTAGGCAGGTTGGGCGCTGATATGGTTCTGATCAAACTGGAGCCGATCAGAACGCAAGTCAATCGATAGTCACTCGACGGGAGATGCGACATGACCACAAGAACGACTCTTCTAGCCCTTCTTCTCTGCATCTGCATTTGCACGCTAACGGTGGGCCCTCATATGGAAGCGATGGGAGCGCAGCCCAAACCCGCGAAAACCAAGAAGAGTCCTGCTTCCAAGATATTTGGCAAGCGGACAAAGTCCGTGTCCAGGTTGGCCCAGCGGCCACGCTCTGTCGCCCCGGCCCGCCAGCGCGGCGCCTCGCTATCGTCGATCGGAGAGCCCAATCATCGAGTTCCTGACGCGGCGCCCCTGCAGCGAAGATCCAGCCGAACATCAGTGCGGCAGAGCGTGCATGGTAGACTCATGGAGACGATTACTACGGTGGAACGACAAGAGAGCACCACCAATGAAGCGATCCTCCGACGCCGATCAACCAGTTCGACGACCAGCGGTTGATTCTATGCCGCCGGTAGATTCTAAAGGGCTGTTGAAAGCCGATATGGCTGCTGTTGCTCGTAGAGTTTTAGTCGGCCGTCCAATTCGACCGGATCGACGTCTTCCGCCGCCAATTCGATGGCAAGCTGTTCCCGCCTGACCGCTTCGTCGAAATCGCCTACCTCGGCGCATGCCGCCGCATAGATGTCGACAAAAAGCCAATTCTTCCATTCGGACTGTTCGCCCAAACCTTGGGCCAATGTGCGAGCTTCTTCGCCGCTCCGCAGGTCGTCGTCGGGGCACGCCGCCAGAATCCAGGCCAGCCCTGCCTTGGGCGACGTAGCCTGGGCGTCCAATTCGATGGCCTTTCGATAATCCGCGATTGCCAGGCCCCACTTTCCGAGTGTTTGCCTGGCGGCGCCGCGTCCGAGGTATGCTTCGACATTCTCGGCGTCCCGTTCAATCGCCGCATTGTAATCCTCAAGGGCATTATCCAAATTCCCAAGGATGCTCCGCGCTCTTCCGCGGCCCGAGTAATAATGAGAATTCTGAGGATCGACCCGGATCGCCTCGTCAAAATCATTGACTGCAAATGCGTATTCGCCGAGCAAATTCAGCGCCTGGCCTCGCGTCGCGTACGCCGCTGCGTCATCTTGGTTCTTCTCGATCAGCAGCGTGGCGTCCGCCACGGCTTCGTCTAAATCGCACTGGCGCTGGTTGTCCAACGCCTTCCATACGGCGGCCCGCTCGCGGTAGAGCACCGGATCGATGTCCGGCAAGAGCGTGATGGCCCAGGTGAGGTCGACGACTGCCACGTCAAGGTTTCCCAGCTCACTGTTCGCCAGGCCACGGTTTCGATGCGCGTCGATGTCTTGATTGTCGATTTCAATGATCTGCGTAAAAATATCGACCGCCCGCTGAAATTCGCCCATCTCGTGCCAGTCGGCGCCCAAGTTCAGCATGGCGTCGATGTTTTTCGGTTCGATCTCCAGGGCCGCCTGATAGTCCGCGATTGCCTCCTCGGTTCGCTCGAGGGCGTCATACGTCAGGCCCCGAGAAATAAAAATCTTCGCGTCCTTTTGATCCTTGAGCGCTTCATCGAAGTGATCGATCGCTGTTTCCAATTCCTCCGCGGTCTGCGCGGAATCGTAGATCGACATTCCTTTAGCATATTCGTCGAGGTCGCGGCTGCCGCATCCTAAACAGAGAGAGAGTGTGGACGCCACGATCCAGCTTGTTCCAAATCGGCTCATCACGAATGTTCCTTATTCGGAGCAGAATTGCTAGTCTTCTGACGAGGCCTCGACGAAGGACGTTGGAGCTCGCCGCTGGTTTCGGCACATGGGTGGGAGCGCGGCCCAAGTATTTTTTCGACGCTTCTGCGCCATGCTATCTCCTTGGGCGGCGGGGGTCAATGTACTGTGGAATGTCATCTAGTTGGGACATTTTGACCGGATGCGGCGACCATGGCGATCTTCTTGCCCTTCGCTATTTTCACCTTGGTTTCCGACATGAACATCTTGGTCTGTGAACAATCAAACAAAACTGCTCTAGAAGCGCCGATCCAGCCTTCTCAAAGAAAAAGGGTCTTCAGAACAATCTGTGGGTGCAATGTTATTCGTGGCGCCCTGGGGGAGGGGACCATAAGGCCCTAAGGTCACTTCCTTCAGACCCCCATCCTCCATCCCCTCTCTCTGTGTTCCGCACGCGTGCAGACGGAAGTTGATATCCCAATCGATCAGACGAATCAGGCCCTTAAACAAGTGCATCCTGCGTGAGTTCCGAGTATGGATGGAGTTGCTTAGACTTCGTCCACCGGAAAACACACAGGATGCAACTGCGCCACTCCCCGCGAATCCAGCCGACGTGCGCTGGGTGGCCGGTGCGGGAGAGCGTTTCGAGGATCGTGTACTCAGCGCTCTCGCAGTCGAGCTTGAGCAGCTCGACTTTCGTCACGCCGAACTCCGCTAGCTTTTCCCACGGATCCTGGGTCGTCATCGCCGGAACCGAGACGCCGAAGCCCGATAAGAATCGCAAATTGTACGCGCCGCTATTTCACCATACGGAGCGGCCGACCGTCGGCGATATCCCGGAACACGTCCTTGAGTTGCTCTTCATAGTCATTGACGTCGGAGCTGCCGGGCACGTTGAAGTGGACGCCGCCGGTGATGTCAGCGACCTGTTGCATGAGCGAAGTATCGGCCGAGGCGCCGAGACTGATCGTGACGACTGGATAGCGCTTGGCGGCGCATTCCTCCGCCTGATCGATGACGTAATTCTCGGCCTGAGTCGATGTCCCCGGCAGGTTGGCGATGCCGTCGGTTATCAGCACGATCATTTTGAATGCGCCGGGCCTGGCGTGGTCCTGCAATTCAATCCGGGCTTTGTTGAGTCCGGCGCCGATATTTGTGGAGCGATGGTAGTGCCCCGCCTGCCGCTGGCGAGAGATTGTTTCGATGGAATCAAAGTCAGCTGTCAAGCTTGACTCGACCTTGGAGGTTCCATCGGCGGCCGTGTAAACCACCAGGCTAAGCCGGTCGTCCGTCTCCACTTCTTCGAGATAGGCGAGAAACACGGTAACCGCGTTCTTCAGCGCGGTGATCGGCTGTTCGCTGGTTTTCCAGAGGTCGGGCGTGTCTTGGTACATGGTTTCCCTATCCAGCAGATAGCTGATCCAGGTCATGTAACCGTATTTTTTTCGATAGCCTCCGGCGTTCACGGAGGAATCCGTCTGCACGTAGCTGATGTAGTCGCTCCAGCTACCGCCCGGATACGGGTAAGGAACGGAGGTCAGCCCCAAGGTGCTCTTGATCGTCGTGGTGTTGGTCGACGAGATATAGACCGGATTCCATTGCATGCTGCCGAAAGTGGGCGAGCCGAGCTCCGTGTAGATTTGGTACATGTTCGCTTCGACCGTGCTCTGTCCGACCTGGTGGATGTGATCGAATTCGCTGTCATCGGACATCGAGGCGGAGTAGTCGAGCACGAGCACGATTTCGCGGGGGCGAAACATCGCGATCGCTTCGGCTTCCAAGCTGAAGTTATAATTCTTGATGACCGGCGCGAAGAAGAATGGCTGGTCGGTCCGCCGCGCAACAACGCGCACTGCAAAGGCAATTCTTCCGCCACCGTGAACGTTTGGGTATCTTCATCCCATTGACCGAGTTCGACGTCAATATCGGAGTCATCGAGCGAGACGGTGTTTACCAGGTTGAGCTTGATGTAGTCCTTGACCGCCGCCTGAGCGACATCGGTCCCTTGCACGATGGTGCCCGCCCCGGCGAGCGCCTCCGGCGTCGACGGCGCGTTGCAGCTCGGTGTCAGTAGAGACCAAATACCCGATGTCGAGAGCGAACGCGATCATGGCGATGAGCACGATCATCATGAAAGCGGTCAAGACGATGATGACGCCTCGACGCTGGCGACGATGCACCGACCGAGGATGACGATTCGAGAATACGGCGAACATGTTGACCTCCATCGGCACGACTACCAGAACATGGCAGCCTGGCGATCTCCCGGCGAGACCCATGGCTTTGCGGTTCGACCACGCAGTCGATCCACCCACCTGACAAGAACCGGCCAATTGTGACTTCCGCGCCGCGCTGGAAACGAATTTACGGCGCCTCGAATGAAAGCTAGTTCATGCACCTAGAAAGTCAAACTCGACGACGATGTCCAGACGTCGTTTGTCGAGGCGTTTCAACAAGACCCAACGGTGATCGATTGAACCGCTAAAAACGATCCGCCGCGCTGCTGGGCTGTGGCGATTTGGAAACATTCGAGGCGCCGGCGCAGCCGTTCTTCAACGCGATCGTGATGGAGGTCCCGGCGCAAACTCTCCGCTCTCCGCCAATACGCCGCGCGGCCGGTCGATCAGCTCTTCTTGGGGCGCGGGACCCGCCGCCCCTTGCCCCCTTTGCGACCGCGGTCGGCGGGCTTTTTGACGGGCGCCTCGCTGAACTTTTTCCCGACCGATTCGCGAAGTTGCACGATTCGGTCGCGGATCGCTCCGGCGCGTTCAAACTCCAGGCTTTCCGCCGCGGCGAGCATTTCCGCTTCCAGTTCTTGCACGTATTCTTCCGTGATGTACTGCGCTTCGTCGCGGCGACCGACGGCGGCGTTGGCCTGAGCATGCGCCGAGGCGGCGGCTTGGATGCCTGAACGGATCGATTTGCGGATCGTTTCAGGAGTGATCCCATTCTGGCGGTTGTATTCCTGCTGGACTACCCGGCGGCGATCGGTTTCCTCAATGGCGCGTTGCATCGAATCAGTGACTCGATCGGCGTAGAGGAGGACCTTGGCGTTGACATTCCGGGCGGCCCGTCCGATCGTCTGCATCAGCGACGTCTCGCTTCTCAAAAAGCCCTCCTTATCGGCGTCCAGGATCGCGACCAAGGAGACCTCCGGAAGATCCAATCCCTCGCGCAGCAAGTTGATTCCTACCACCGCCTCAAAGAGTCCTTCGCGCAAATCTCGTAAGACCTCGACCCGCTCAAATGCGTCCATCTCGCTGTGCAGCCACTTGCAGCGGACGCCCTGCTCCACGAAGTAGCCGGAGAGGTCTTCCGCCAGCCGCTTGGTGAGCGTTGTTACAAGAGTCCGCTCCCCCGCGGCCGCTCGCAGGCGAATCTGTTCGAGCAAGTGCGGAATCTGCGTCCTGGCTGGGCTGACCTCGATGATCGGGTCGAGAAGCCCCGTGGGGCGGATGACCTGTTCGACGAACTCGCCCCCAGTCTGTTCCAATTCAAAAGGACCCGGCGTCGCCGAAACGTAGATCACTTGGTTGATCCGCTCGGACCACTCATCGAATTTCAACGGCCGATTGTCGAGCGCGCAGGAAGCCGAAAACCGTGTTCAACCAGCGTCTCCTTGCGGCTGCGGTCGCCAGCGTACATCGCTCGCACTTGGGGGATCGTGGCGTGCGATTCGTCGACGAACAGCAGGTAATCGTCCTCGAAAAAATCAAACAGCGTGTAGGGCGGCGAGCCGGGCGGCCTGCCGCTCAACGGGCGGCTGTAATTCTCGATGCCTGGACAATGTCCGGCCTCCATCAGCATCTCAATGTCATAACGCGTTCGGCGCTGAGCGCTGAGCCTCCAGCAGTTTGCCCACCGACTTGAGCTGTTCCAGCCGTCCGGAGAGCTCCTTCTTAATCTCATCGACCGCGCGCTCGATGCGATCTTCTGGCAGCACAAAGTGCTTGGCGGGATAGACGAACAACTGCTCTTCTTGCGAAATCGTCTCCCCCGTTGTGGGATTGATGATTGAGAGCTGTTCGACGTCGTCCCCCCACAGTTCGATGCGATAGCCATATTCCTCGTAAGCGGGCCAGATCTCGACGCAATCGCCTCGCACGCGAAAATGACCGCGCTCCGGGGAGACGTCGTTGCGGTCGTATTGAATATCGACGAGCTTGCCCAGCATCGCGTCGCGATCCAGAGTTTGGCCCTTGCGGATCTCGACCATCATATCCCGATAGTCTTCCGGAGAACCAAGGCCGTAGATGCAGGAGACGCTAGCAACCACGATGACATCTCGCCGGCTGACCAGGGAACTGGTGGTCGCCAACCGCAGGCGGTCAATCTCCTCGTTGATCGAGGCATCCTTCTCGATGTAGATGTCCCGCTGCGGAATGTACGCCTCGGGCTGATAGTAGTCGTAGTAGCTGACGAAGTAACAGACGGCGTTGTGGGGAAAGAACTCCTTGAATTCTCCATACAACTGGGCGGCGAGCGTTTTGTTGTGCGAGAGAACCAACGTCGGCCGCTGGACGGCCTGGATGATGTTGGCCATCGTAAAAGTCTTGCCCGAGCCGGTCACACCCATCAGCACCTGCTGCTTCTTGCCAGCTCCCAAGCCGCGGACCAAGGCTTCAATCGCGTCGGGCTGATCCCCTTTGGGTTCAAAATCGCTTTCCAATTGAAACTTCACAGGCGAATTTCCAGGCGTAGAAGAAAGGTTCTTGAGGCGGCTTTCAGATTTTAACGGAGTTGAAAAGACAATCGAACTTTTGATCCGACGACGGAGGGCGTTTTCCGCAGTCTAAGGGAGGGCCGAACCTGTCAACAACCGCCAATCCATCCTCGGGACTATCGGCCGGCGACATCTCCACTATCGGGCAGTGGAAGCAGATAGGGCCGAATGCGATCCAGCGTGGCCGGACCGATGCCGCGCACTCTTTGCAATTGGTCCTGGTCGAGAAACGGCCCCTGCTTGTTGCGAGATTCAACGATCCGTCGGGCGAGCGTTTCGCCGATCTCAGGCAACTGGGCCAGTTCCGGCCAATCAGCCTGGTTGATGTCGACCCGAAACCGGGCTTCCAAAGGTTCGGCGCGATCGATGTCGATCAGCTCTCCCCGATGCCCACCATACAGAAACCAATAGGCCGTCATGCTGACAAGCGCAGCCAGCGTCAACGCGGCCACGGCGGCTTGATCGACGCCGCGGAGCAGCAATTTTGGTCGGGCCGGCGGTTCTGCAGAGCGGCGCGATGGCATTTCAGATAATCAGATACATCAGATGCAATAGCGAGCGGCGTCTAAAACAGCATGACCCTGCGGAGGGCATACGGTATTATTTGACGAGAGGACGCAATTAGCCAGTCGGTTTTCCCTTTTCCGCCGAATGTTGGTGGTGAAACGAAGCGGGTCATGCCAAGCGATTTTCGACAGGTGGACTGGGACGCGACCGTGGAGGAAGACTGCCGGCGCCTCGTCCGGCTGGCCATCCGTGAAGACTTGGACCGATTCTACGACTGCACCACGCTCGCCCTGGTCCCGCCAGAAGCCTCCGCCAAGGCGACCGTGGTGGCTCGCGAGGCCGCGGTCGTCGCCGGAATGCCGGCGATTCCCCTGATCATCGACGAAATGCAGGCCAATCTACAATGGACGCCCCTGGTGGAAGAGGGATCGCATGTGACCGCGGGAGTGCGAATCGCGGAAATCAGCGGTTCCGCACGCGATCTCTTGACGAGCGAACGGATCGTGTTGAACCTGCTGGGACGCCTCTGTGGCGTGGCCACGCGGACGCGGCGGTTTGTCGACGCTGTAACAGGGACGCAGACGAAGGTATACGACACGCGAAAGACAACGCCAGGCTGGCGGCTGTTGGAAAAATATGCTGTTCACCTGGGGGGTGGGCGGAATCACCGCCGGGGTTTGTACGACGCCGTACTCGTCAAGGACAACCATCTCGCGTTGTGGAGAGCGGAAGATAGCGCCGCTTCGCCGGCAAAGGCAGTCGAGAGGGCCCGCGAATTCGTGCGGCGAACGGCGATGGAAACTGCCGGCGGACCCCCGGTCATCGAGATCGAAGTCGACACGCTCGACCAATTGAACGATGTGCTGCAAGCCGAACCGGATGTCGTACTCTTGGATAACATGTCACCGGAAATCCTGCGCAAAGCGGTGGAGATGAGGAATGCATCTGCGCCGGGGGTCGTGTTGGAGGCCAGCGGCGGGGTCGACCTCGATTCTATAGGCGGCGTGGCGGCGACGGGGGTCGATCGGATCAGCGTCGGCGGGCTCACGCATGCGGCCCGTAGCGTCGATCTTGGGCTCGACTGGCTGTAACGATCCGCAGGGCGCTACGCGTTTCTGAAACCGAGCGGCAGTTTCGGCAGGACGATTGCCGTTGAGTTTGACTCTTGGCCGGGCCAACGTATGTTTTCAATACGCCTCCGCCTTGGGGAGGGGCGTTGGCGTTCGACGCGGCGGGGACAGCTGGAAGTCTGAGGGGACCCCGTCGCGTCACCCTATTTCACTTCCCGATTCTACGCGCCGCTATTTAGGTCGTCCTGCATGGCGCCGGTTCGGCGAAATCGCCTCTCTTTACAGCAACTATCGAAAATACATGCTCGGAGAAAGACTTCCATCCTTGTTCGCCGGGCCATCGTTGGTCGCCCTGGGAACGAATTTAGGGAAGCCGCTTTCTAGGTTCGATGGTTCTCCGAACCTATCCCAACATCAAACGCGTACGTCTTGAACGACGCTCAGCGCGAAGACGAGCACGGCGGCGAGTCTCGCTCGGCTTTTCATAATATTCCCTACGTCGCATTTCCTTCTTGATTCCGCTTCGTTCGACCAGCTTGCGAAAGCGGCGAACGGCCTCCTGGACCGACTCTCGATCACGAAGTGTCAACTTGACCACAGATCCTCCTTTGTTCGAATTGTCGTCCTCATCCCAAGAATTGACCCACCCGATCGGCCAAATGCAATCGACAATCCTTTATGATAGCCTAGTTTTCTCTACTTCGTCCAGACCGTAAGGCCCGGATTTACGCGATGAAAACACCATTCCCTGCAGCCGCCCCCTTGTACGTCCTGAACCCGTTCGGCACCCACGATTTATCGACCAGCAGTCCGGTAAATCGCTTGAGGCTGTTGTTCTCCGCCGGAATCAGTTAACCAATCGGTAGACCTTCTCGGTGCGGACCGAGTTTTCAAGGAACAACCCCCTGAAATGGCGCGGGGTTGGGTAAATCCATCGCCACGGTAGGCCGATGGTAAGAATTATCTCCCTTCCCCTCCTGTCCCTCCCCGCCGACCAAGGACTCCCTTGCCATGGCCGAACTCCCCGCCGAGGCCCTATTCGACGAACTCGATTCCCGCCAGGACGACCTTCTCAGGCAGCTAGACGATTTGAATAGCCGTATTGAGCAAACGCTCGCCGAAAACGCTAGCATTTGCGAATTGTACTCCTGCCCTTCGATAGGTCTGGACTGCTAGATCAAGGACCGGTTTGTTCGACCATGCTGGGGGCATCGCGACCCCTGCTTTTGTCCAAATCACTTCTTGACAGTCAGGACCCCTCCTGCGACGATCCCGCGCTCTTGAATCCGAATTTCAGACGCACGGCGTGTTCGGTCGATGCAAGGAATATGAGGTCCTCTGACGATACCATCGTCACAAGCCTTGTAAATAGGTCGCGACGCGACTCCTCCGTCGGCCTTGCGAGGAAACAGCGATGAAGCGTATTTCTCCTTTTCACTCGATGCTTGCCGTCAAGTCTGGGGACGCCCGCCAGACGCGCGTTCAGAGCTTAGCGATTCTGGCCCTGCTGGCGATCGTGTTCGCCTCTGGATGTAAGACCGACTCCTACGCCGAGGGGGGCGCCCTGTTCGGTGGGCTGACCGGCGCAGGTGTGGGGGCTGTTGTTGGCGACGCACTAGGCGACGCCGAAGCTGGCGCCGTGATCGGAGCGGGCGTCGGAGCCGTCACCGGAGCGACCGTAGGCAATTCGCTGGATGAGATCGACGCCCAAAATCGGCGGCAGATCGCCCAGCAACTCGGCCGCACTGTGCGGGCGGGAGCGGCGACTGAAGACGAGGTGATCGCTATGAGCCAAGCCGGCGTCGACCAGACGTTGATCATCAATCACATCCGGAACAACGGGGTGGCGGCCCCCCCCGACGTCAACGCGATCCTCCGGCTCAGCCAGGCCGGAGTCTCGACCCGAGTCATTGAGGCGATGCAGTCCCCACCGCCGCGACCGGTCGCGGCCGTCACACGGCCGACGCCGATCATCGTCGAAGAACACCACTATTATTCCCCTTCGACGATCTTTGGCCCGATTCGTCGAATTGGCTATCGCCGATCCAAGCCCGGCCTTACCTGGGGCCTCTCTTATTCGTCCTTTTAGTCTCTTCGGGACGTAGTCGTGGGTCGGCCGCTATGTGCCAATCCCGATGCAATGCTGGGCGGAAACTCCTCACTGACCAAGCGCAGGCAACCTAGTCGCCTCCGCGTGGACTGCTCATCGATCGGTCCTCACTTCTTGGTCAATGGCCTCTACTCCCCCACATTGCCTCATTTTGACGCTTTGTACTCAATTAGCTCACTTCCCAGGCCCAGGTCCCGCCTCCTCCTTTCGCCGCCAGTCCTGCTGGAGAGGGGCTTATTTCGCGGGATCGGGGCAAGTTTTCGCCTCGGGCGCTATGCAAATCGCGGGCTATAAGTAAAATAAATGATCTGTACCGAATCGGCCGGGTAACTAGGACTTAGCCAAGTTTCCCGTCGTAAATTGGGTTCAGAGAGAATCGGCTCAGAGAGAGCCAGTTTGAAATCGGCTCGGAATACGGATCGGCTGGCGAAACTCCGACCCTTCGGTAGGGTTTACTTCTTAGCTGTTCGAGGCTCCGCGGGCCTAAGTACGGCGGTTCCGAACGGTGGCTGGCTGAGATATCTGTACAGAATACAGGCGGATTCGGCCAGCATTGGGCGTTATTTTCCTCTAGAAAAGCGATGTGCATCCCTGTTCGTTGGGGTCGCGTCCCTTTGAATTGGGACCATAAACGCCCTGGCGAGTAACTCCACTTGGAATTTGAGAATATGACCAAGCTCATGCGCGTCTTTGGCGGTTTAGGCTTGGCATGCGCTTTGATATTTTGGGGCGGGGTGCGAGGTTCGGCTGCACAAGCCCCCCCCGCGCCGGTGTGGCGGTCCCGCCGGCTCAGCCGGTTGACGTCGATCGCCCGCGACTGGAAGTCATCCCCCTTCAGGCTCTCAATCCGGTGGGGGTGGCGAACGTTTTGAAACGATTGATCTCCCCTCCGACTGCTGCGGCGGAGAACGAGGCGGCCCCACCTCGAGTCGAGGCGGACGAGACCACAGGGAGGCTTTCCGTCTGGGGAAGCGGCGCCCAAATCGAACAAATTGAGGAATTGATTCAGCAGCTCTCGCCGGCCCGGCGGCCGGGCGAGGAAGCCCGACCTGACGTCGGGGGGGGTGGGAGCCAAGAGCAACCGGACTTGCGAATCGCTGCGAACGTCAAGGCCTATTCCTTATCGAGTCTTGATACGAACAGAGTGCTGCAGGTTGTACAAGAATTGTTGGCGAACGACTCGGAAGTTCGATTTGCGATTGATTCGCCTTCAAGTTCATTGATTTTGCTGGCCCGCCCCGAGGAACACCGCACGGTGGAAACGGCGCTGGTTGTGCTTCGTGTTTTGGATATCGAAAAGAGGACGCGGTAACTTGGACCGTTTTTAGCACTGCGCGGTGGCGCGAGCGGCTTGACGGCCCTCTCCACCAGGGAGTTTAAGGTTATGACGAAGCTTTCACACATTTTTGGCGTATGCACTCTGGGCTGCGCCGTGGTCTTGCTGGGCGCCGTTCGTTGGACGACAGCTCAAGAGCAAACGGCTCCGGAACAAGCAACTCCAGCAACGGAGCCGGCAGGGCAAGCTCAAGGAGAGCCTAACCAGCCCGCACCGGATGTGGCCGGGGCGGCTCAGGCTACGGGGCAAGCGACCGCCCCGCAAGAACCTGCCGCGCAGGAAGCCGCTCAACCACAAGACCAGCCCCAGGGTCGGGGGGGACGAGGAGGACGAGGAGGACGAGGACAAGGAGGTGGAGGAATGTCCCAGCTGCAGGACCTGCTCCAAGCTCTGCCGCAGGCCCTAGAGCAGAACGCGGCCCAACCCGCTTCAGCGTCGGATCTACTCACAGAAGGCGGGGCAGGAATCCAGTTCAGCTTCGAACAGGAAAGTTGGGACAAGGTCATCGAATTCCTCGCCGACGAAGCTCAATTGACATTGATTCACGATGTTGGCTGGCCGCCGGGGACCTTCACCTATACTCACGACCGATCGTTCTACACCGTGACGCAGGCGATCGACCTCGTTAACGGCATCCTGCAGACCAAAAATTACACCCTGGTCCGCAAAGGTAAGACGCTGACCCTGGTCAACTTTACCGATCCTATTCCGCAAAGCCTGGTGCCGGACGTGGACCGGAGGGAACTGGATAAGTACGGGGAGTTCGAGCTGGTGCGGGTGGTGTTTCCGCTGCAGCGCATGACCGCTGAACAAGCCGCCGCGGAAGTGCAGGGCCTGCTGGGCCCGATGGGCGAAGTAGTGACCTTGCCCCAAACCCCGCCATCCGCGTGCGGGAAGTGGCGGGGCGACTTCGAAACACCATCAAGCCGGTGATCGACAATGTCGAAAATCCCTTCGGCGAAAGCGACGTGCCGGCGAATGTGAAGACCTACTCCACGGTCGGAATCAACTCGGCGACGGTGCTGGCCGTCTTGCAGGAGTTGCTGCGGGACCGCCCGTATGTCCGGTTGACATCGGACCCAACGACGGGCGACTTGGTTTTGCTGGGTCGGCCCGAGGATCACCAGGTCGTGGAGCAATTGCTCGAATCGATGCACGTCAACGCCCGGCGAGTTGAGGTGATCCCGCTCGGGGCGCTCAATCCGGCGACCGTAGTGTTGATGGTCAATCGGTTCTTTGCCCTACTACGACTACCGCCGCCGGCGAGACCGCTGCCCCCGATCCAAACTCGCCGAAAGTCGACGCCGACATGTCGACGCGGCAGTTGTTCGTCTGGGGGAGTCGCTATCAGATCGAACAGATCAAGATGATGATCAATCAGATGGCCGTTCCCGAAGCCCCCCAGGTGCCGCAGCAGGGCTCCTACGTGCGGTCCTTCCCTGTGGCCCCGGAAGATTTGCAACGGATTATCTATCTGTGGTCCGAAACAACGGGCCGGGATGTCCAGGTCATGCCTAATCGGTCTACCGAAGGAACGAACCTGCCACCGAGCGGTGCGGACGCCTCTCCGGCGGATGAAAGAATCGAGCAGCCCGCGACGATCCAGCCACAAAGCGTCCCCAGCAACGGGGCGGGCTCGACCGACGACCGGGCGGCCCGGGCGAACAGCCGATCGGGGTCGGTCTATCGGCTGGTCGGCCAGGTGATTGGTGGTCAGCCAGAGGCCGTCGAGCAGCCGGCGGAGCAACCGCAACCACAGCAGTCGGCCGCCCCGCCAATCTATATCTCCTCGGAGGGAGGTCGAACGGTGATCATGTCGCTAGATACTAAAGCGCTCGATTCTCTGGAAGAATTCATCATGAAGTTGATGTCGAATTCTTCGTCGACAAGCTCTACCTACACCACGTTTTATTTGCAGCACGCCGAGGCGGGCGCGACCGCTGACGAGATCACGCGGATCATCGCCGGGCGAACCGTAACGCAAATCGTACAAGGTACGTCGTCAACCGGTTCGAATTCGACGCTGGGAACGGCGTTGGGCACAGATTCGGTGGCTGCAAAACTCCAAGACCTTGCTCGCCAGGGGACTTCAAGTTCGTCAAATACCGTCGTCACGATTGTCCCCGTCTCCCGTCTGAACGCCTTATTTGTCTCAGGAGGTCCGGCTGAGATTGAGCTGGTTCGAGGTCTCGTAGAAGAACTGGACGTCACCGAGGGACCCGTGAAAAGCGGGTGCAGCCGATGTCCCGCATGGTGCCCGTGTTGCACACCGATGCGGAGAGCGTGATGACGACCGTTTCCGAACTCTTCTCCGTCAATATGTACAATACCAGCGGTCGCGGCGGAACTACGAACAACCGTGGCGGCGCCACCGGTGGTCGTGGCGGAAACGGTGGAGGTCGCGGAGGACGCGGAGGAGGAGGCGGAGGGGGCAACCAGCAGAGTGGAATCCAAAACCTTTCCAGCAGCTTGGCGGCGATTATGGACGGCGACCCCGCCGCCGCCCTCGATGTTCTCAATCAGTTCCAAGAGACTGGGAATTCTGATCCTCTGCAAAACGTGCAACAACTTACGATGAGCGTGGACTACCCGAGCAATGCTGTTGTCGTACGAGCGCCGGAACCGCTGATTACGGAAGTCGAGGAGGTGATCCATCAACTCGACCTGGCGGCGAATGACGTGGTGATGCCAATATCAATCATGCAACTGGAATTTGCGGCGCCATCGTCGGTCTCCCAGACTTTGACGACGGTCTTTGGAAGCGCTGTCCAAACCAGTGGTTCTCTTGCAGCCGGTGCAACGACAACTAACAATCGTGGCGGCGCTGCCGGCGGAACAAATAATCGTGGCGGCGGCGGTGGCGCTACAGGCGGCGGTCGCGGCGGCGGCGGCGGCGCTACAGGCGGCGGTCGCGGCGGCGGCGGCGCTACAGGCGGCGGTCGCGGCGGCGGCGGTGGAGGTCGCGGCGGCGGTGGCGGCGGTGGTGGTCGCGGCGGCGGTGGCGGCGGTGGTGGTCGCGGCGGCGGTGGCGGCGGTGGTGGTCGCGGCGGCGGCGGCGGCGGTACTGCTGCTGGCGGGGCTGCATCTCGCGGCGGCTGATGCCGGAACGCTTATGGCGTTCCGGAATCGGAGGCCAGGCGGTTACCTCGCCATCCCCGCATGGCCTGAAACGATGACATAATTTCAACCCGCGCCGAAATCGCCTTCGGCGCGGGTTTTTTTATGGCCGCGCAGTTCCGCGTTTCCAGCCAGCCGACTCTTCGCCATCCAACCGAAGCGTTAGGCATTTCGCGCTGCCGCCCGCTTTGACGAATTCGTCCAAAGGCGTTTCGCGGGGAGTGAAACCTCGCTCGCCCAGCGCCTCGTGTAATCGCGGGCAGCCGGTGTTGGTTACGACTGTCCTGTCCACTACGACCGCGTTGCAGGCGAAGCGGCGAGCTTCGACCTCCTCGACGGGGATCAAGTTCGGCGACCGGTTCTCGAATGGCGAGCTGGCCATACTCGTCGAACGCGCGCGGATAGTAGATCGCCGTCTCCGGCGCCGAGCGGGCAGAAGCAGGTATCGAGATGGTAGTAATAGGGATCGACCAGTTCCAGCGGAATCACGCGACAGCCAGCTGCTCGCCAATCTGCTGCATGCCCGCTGGCGTCGCTGCGGATGCGATAGCCGGCCAGCAGCGTGTCGCCGCAAAACAGGGCGTCCCCGCCCCTTCGAAGTAGACCCCCGCGGGAGGCTCGACGCTCGAAGCCGTGCGCTTCAGAACCAGGCTCTCGACGTGCGGCTCTTCGCCTTGCCGCTGCGGATGGCGAAAGCGGGCCAGCACCGCGCGTTGTCGATAAATCAACGCCGCGTTGGCCGTGAAGACCAGGTCGGGCAGGTCCCGGCTCGGGGCTCGATGCAGTCGATTTCTGCGCCCGGTCGCTTCCAGAATCGCCTGCAGGGCCGACCACTGCGCGACGCGCCTGGTCGGGTCGCTGGGGCGTGCGCGGCTCATCCAGGGATTGATTTCATACTCGATCCCGATAGAAAGTCGGGGGGGCACATCAAGATACGAGGTTCGGCTGTCGTCATCACGTGCTCCGATCGGTCCTGCCGACGGACGCGTTTCTTCAATCTCAGAGGTCAGCGCACCAGAGGAACGGCTCGACGTCGGTGACCAGGCCCACGGTCTGAAACGTGCCGCGGTCGCTGAGCTTGATCACGGTCGAAGGATTGATATCGACGCAGACGACCTTGACCCAGGCCGGCAGCAGGTTGCCCACGGCGATCGAATGCAGCGTGGTGGCGATCATCAGGCAGAAGGTGACGTCGCGGATCGCTCGCGCATCTGTCGCTGGGCATCGAGCACGTCGGTGATCACCTCGGGCAGCGGACCGTCGTCGCGAATGCTGCCGGCCAGCAGGAAATCGACGTTCGCTGCTGGACGCATTCGTACATGATGCCCGCTGTCGAGCACGCCGGCTTCGACCGCCTGGCGATCCCGCCGGCGCGGCGGATGCGATTGATCGCCCGCAGGTGGTGCTCGTGGCCCGCCTCGGCCGATGTCGCCTCGTTCGAGGTGGACGCCCAGGCTGGTGCCGAACAGCGACTTGCTCGATATCGTGCGTGGCCAGGGCGTTGCCGGCGAAGAGCTGTGGATGTAGCCCTCGCGAATCAGCCGGCAGACATGCTCGCCGCTGCCGGTGTGGACGATCGCCGGCCCGCCGACCAGCAGCGTCTTGCCGCCTTCCGGCTCGGTTCGATACAGCTCGTCGGGCGATCTCGCGAATGGCGGCCCCCTTGGGCTTTTCGGTCGAGACGCTGCTCGACCATGAATCCGAAACGTGGGCGGCCTCGGCCTGCGCTCGCGGCAGCGGGAAAGACCCGCACGCCCGGCATGGCCGACGACGACACGGTCTCCCCGGACGCACGTCGGTCATCGGCACGCAGCGCGCGCCGCCCGGCGGCGGTCGACGACGACGCCGCAGTCCATTTCCTGGTCCTCGACGTCGATCCATGGCCGTCGAGGCGGATCTCGGTCCGCTGGTTGGTCGTGCTGTAGAAGCCCTCGGGAAAGGCGCCGTCCATGTCGGCCGGCGACCAGCCGGCAATCTTGCGATCGCCGTCGGCACGGCCCCGTGGTCGGCGATCTGGGCGAGAATTCCTTGAAGAACCTCTTCGGTCTTGGCGGCCTGACTTCGAACAGCGCGTAGCTGGGGTCGTTGCGGGCCTGGCCGATGGCGATTGCTTGAAATGCGAAACGTCGCCACCGCCGGCTGGTGATCAGGTCAAGCACCTTGGGCAGGATCAAGCTATCGATGATATGGCCCTGGATTTCGACCTGTTCGACGTGGGGAATCTGAGTTGAATCGGCGGCATGTTCGCGTTTGGGCATTTGCTCCCTTTCCTTGCTTGATAAGGATGATCCTACCTTGACCGCTGGAATTGGCTACTCCTATAATCCCACCCTATTTTATACTTGCTAGCAAAGCGTAACGCGTTTTCTCTTTTCGAGGCGCCCGGCGGCGGGTCCTGAACGCCCTATCCGGCGCGAGTCGCCCTGAATTCACACGGCACGGATGCCTTTCTTGTTCCATCTAGCCTGGACTTTTTGCGCGGCGATCCCCTTCGCACGGCCGGGCGCCGGTGTGTCGACTCTTCCGAGCTGGATTCCAGTGTTTCGCAATGCGCAATGCGCCCGCTGTGCGGCAGTTTCGTGTGCAGCTGCTGCGTGTGTGGCTGCATTGTGCATTGGCGGCGGCGGCTATCATCATCTTCGCGCGGCCAGTTCGCGCGGAGGTTGAATCGACGCCGCTGCCCGCCCCGAGCATATACTCGCCGATTCGCATAGCCGCCGATGCGGCCAGTCGCTGGCGGCAAGGGTCGTACGATGTCTGGATCCTGCGCGGCGATTGCTTGATTCAGCAGGATACAACCTACGCCAGGGCTCAGGAGGCGGTGCTGTGGATCGCCCACGGCGAGCCGAACGGCCAAACGCCTACCAAGATCATCGTCTATCTCGAAGGCCAGGTCGCCATCGACTATTCTCCCGCTGCAACTCCGAGAGCGTCCGGCGGCGGTCCGGAATCGACAGGCAAACCTGTTGCGAGGATCGAGGATCGCAGTTGGTTCGGGAGATTCTATACGCTCGCGCCGCTCGCGCTGGACCTGCCCACGCCGTCTGGCGAGCCGGAAATCAAGCCACCGGTTTTTCGCCGCGGCTACGCGCGATTCGATCCGGAAGGGGTGACCGCCGTGCGGCGAGCGCAGTATGCGGAGTTAGGCCCAGGTCCGGCGACGACCGATCCGGGTCACGCCTGGTATGCGGCGAATCCGGATCTTTCGGAGGAGCGACGTCCCGTTTCAGGCCCAGTGGTTTCCCAGCCCCAACGGAATCGAGTCGGTCGGTGTCGTCAGCTCGGGGGTGAACATTGTCATCGACGGCCTGGGCGAGGTCGACTCGGGCATGGGAGTCTTCACGATCGGTTCGGTCGACATCTCGACCGATCGGGCGGTCGTCTGGACGCAGGGCCTCGAGATAGGACAGGAAGGGGGTACGCTGCAACCCCACGACATGCCGCTGGAAATATACATGGAGGGCAACATCGTCTTCCGCCTGGGAGACCGGATCATCTACGCCGATCAGATGTATTACGACGTCCGCCGGCAGATCGGAGTCATTCTGAACGCTGAGCTGCAAAGCCCCGTCCCCGGCTTTGAAGGCGTCGCCCGGCTGAAGGCCCAGATCATCCGACAACTCGACCGCAATCGGTTTCTGGCGAGCGACGCGCTGCTGACGACCAGCCGCATGGGAGAGCCGGGCTATCACTTCAGCCGCAGATCAAATCACGTTCGAGGACATCCAACAGCCGGCGGTCGATCCGGGGACCGGCCAGGTGTTTCTCGATCCCTTCACGGGAGAGCCGCAAACCGGCCATCAATACATGGCCACCAGCACGAACAATCTGCTGTACGTCGGCGGGGTGCCGGTCTTCTATTGGCCGACGATGGCTACCGATCTGGAGAAGCCGAATTTCTACGTGGATAGGGTGCGGGTTCGCAACGACAAAGTTTTTGGCTCGCAGATCTTGATTGATTGGGACGCCTACCAGTTGTTCGGCATTGAAAACCGGCCCGAGGAAACCGACTGGACGCTTAGCACCGACTACCTCAGCGAGCGCGGCCCGGCCGGTCGGGACGGGGTTCGAGTACGACCGCGACGTGTTGCTGGCAATGTCCGGCCCCGCGTGGGGGTTCGTCGACGTCTGGGGGATTCAGGACGATGGGCTGGACAACCTCGGCAAGGATCGCCGGATGGTCGAGCCCGAGAAGAACTTCCGCGGCAGGGTGCTCTGGAACCATCGGCAGGAACTTTCAAACAACTACACGCTCTCTGCCGAATTGGGCTGCATTTGCGGACAATAACTTTCTTGAACAATATTACGAGAACGAGTGGGACGAGCGGAAGGATCAGACGACCGGCGTCGAGCTGAAACAGATTTACGACAACCGCTCATGGAGCGTCTCGGCCGACCTGCGGTTGAACGATTTTTTACCCAGACCGAATGGCTGCCCCGGCTCGACCACTTCTGGCTCGGCCAGCCGCTGTTGGGGGACAGGTTGACATGGTTCGAACATTCGTCGGCAGGCTACGCCAGGCAGCGGATCGCCCGGCCGCCGGAGGACCCGGCCGACCTGGCGAAGTTCGACCTTGGCGTGGGAAACGCCGGTCGAAGGGGAGCGGCTGGTCACGCGGCAGGAGATCGATCTGCCGCTCGAGTTCGGACCGATCAAGGTCGTCCCCTATGCCCTGGGCGAGCTGGCCCATTGGGGCGAAGACCTGACGGGAGAAGATTTGCAGACGGGCCTATGTCCAGGTCGGGGCCAGGGCGAGTCTGCCGATGTGGAGCGTCAACCCGCCGGTCGAAGACCCGCTGCTCAACCTACACGGCCTGGCGCACAAGGTCGTCTTCGAGGCGGAAATCTCCTACGCCGACGCGAACCGCGACTGTCGCCGAGCTGCCGCTGTACGATCCTTTGGACGACGACGCCCAGGAGCAATTCCGCCGGCGGTTGTTCTTCGACACCTTTGGCGGAGTGGGCATGGATGCCCCGCTGATGTTTGACGAGCGGTTCTACGCCTTTCGCTCCGGATTGCAGAGCTGGGTGACGGCCCCCTCGACCGAAGTGGCCGACGACTTGCTCGTCGTACGGGCCGGGGTTCGCAACCGCTGGCAGACGAAACGTGGCCCGGTGGACAATCGCCGGATCATCGATTGGATTGTACTGGACGCCAATATATCTTGGTTCCCCAACGAAGACCGCGACAACTTCGGCGAGCAGCTCGGCCTGGCCGACTTCGATTTCCGCTGGCACGTGGGCGATCGGTTGACGCTCGTCTCCGATGGCTACTTTGATTTCTTCGACGATGGGCTGCAGACCATCTCGGTCGGCGGGTTCTTGACGCGGCCGCCCCGGGGGAGCGTGTATGTTGGTTTCCGTTCGATCGAGGGGCCGCTCTCCAGCAACGTCTTGTCGGCCAGCTACAGCTATTGGATGAGTCCCAAGTGGGTCTCGACGCTGGGGGCGACGGTCGACTTCGGCCCGACCGGCAACATCGGCCAGCGGTTCTCCTTGACCCGCATCGGGGAGTCGCTGCTGGTGACCGTCGGCATGAATGTCGACGAGAGCAAGAACAACTTCGGCGTGAACTTGATGGTCGAGCCGCGATTCCTGACTTCCTCCCGCGTGGCGCATTCTAGAGGCGTCGACATTCCTCCGGCGGGGTACTACGGGCTGGAGTGACGGCGTCCGATTGGTGGTTGGAAATTTGGCGGCTGGTGGATTGTGGTAGGCTACTCCTGAAGCCAATCGGGGCGGCGGGAGCAATTGAACTTGTTCATTGTCGGCGTTCAGCCGCCAAATGTTCGCCACCTTCTTGAGTTGGTGGTTGATTGGCCCAACCCCAACTTCCCAGCCGGCTGCCGCCGAAGCGTGTTCGCCGCCGATCTATTCGGTGAAGAATTGTCAGAGACCTACTATCGAGTGGTCCGGGGCCGATTACAATAGGCGGTACTTGGCGCCTGGATTGTTTCCAGGCTCGGTCCAAAGAGACAACGTTAGTCTGGTCAGGAATCGCTCATGAGCCATCGCACCATTTCCGGAATCGCACTGGCGGCCGTCCTCTTCGCTCTTCATCCGACTGTCGCGTCAGCTACCTTGCTAGAAGGGAAGACCGTCGAGTATCAGTTTCTGTACCCTACGATCACAACGCTTTATGCGAACGCGGACAATGGCAACAAGCTCGTCGGTCCCGGTATCGAGGTTTCAGCTATCGCCGAAACTCTTGGAACCATGGACATTTCTGACGCGAACCTCTTGCTTGATTTTGCAGTCAACGGCTCAATTAGCTCTGCATCCTTCAACGGGTTTCGCATCACAGACATTTTCGGCGCCATCCCGGCCTTTGCAGGCGTGACTATCAATCCCGTTACAAACCTGTCAGGTTTCGATGCATCGCGGATCACGTTCGACGACGACCACATCTGGGTTAATTTCCAGAACCTCTTTGTCAACCCAGACACGGTGGTGTCTCTAGACATCAGTTCAGTTCCCGAACCCACCGCGATCTCCCTCGCCGTAATCGGCCTTTTGGGCGTCACTTGGCTCGTGCAGGCGGGCGTAACATTGATTCTCTGTGTCGGCTTTCAGCCGACAGGTGTTTGCCACCAGCTTTGGCCGGTGGTTGAAGTGTCATTGAGATTCTGCGCAAGCGTCACGCTCCACTTTGGTTCGGTGAGCGACTCGACCGTGAAGTTCGGAAGGAATTCGTATCGAATTGCAATTTGTGTTGAGCCTATGCTTACCGTATCGGGCAAGACGTCCGAAATTACCTTCCAGCCCTCCGCACCAGTAAGCGAATCTAAAAATTCCCTCCGCACGAGATACGACTCCGGCCCGGTTGGTTCGCTATTAAATTCTTCAACCCTCTCGGCAAAGGGCTGAAATTCTGGAATGGACGTCAGTGTGAACGCCTCGCCGGTCCAAATGAATAGTTGCGGACCATTGCGAGTGGAATCGGTCTGATAGGCGTAGATCGAGTCGTTCCAGACGAAAAGCTGCGTCAGATTGCTATTGAAGTAGTCCAGTGGAGCGGGCGGCAAGCGATGTTCTTCGACCAAGCCATCCTGACCAAACTTGTACACACAAAGAGCAAGCTTTTTTTCGGAATACGATGGCTCAGCCAGGAATCCGCGGGGTATCCGTTCGATTTCTTCGCAGAATAACCACAGGGAGTCGGGGCCCTGCAGCATTTGACAGGGCTCAAGAGAGTACGAGTGTGGCAGCCGCGACGCTCGCCAATCGGAGACGAATGTTAGGACAATCAAGAACAGTGGAAACAACAAGGCGCCGTAGAGCAAGTTCTTCCCGACTGGAAGCAGCAGCACCCACTTGGCGGCGTTCAGTAAGGACTGTTTCACCCGGAATCCTCCACACTTCGCCCACCAGCTCATGCGGGCGGCAAAAGGGGGGTCTCCTGAAGCCGAATGACGCGCAGCACCCAACACCTAATCGGAGACGGGAGTCGCCTCCTGCAAACCCCAGGCCCCTCGCTCCTACCCTTTCGCGGCGGCGTAGCGCTTGCCGACTGCGTCCCAGTTGATCACGTTGAAGAATGCGGCGACGTAGTCGGGCCGGCGGTTCTGGTAGTTCAGATAGTAGGCGTGTTCCCAGACGTCGACGCCGAGGATCGGCGTGCGGCCGTTCATGTAGGGGTTGTCTTGGTTCGGCGTGCTCTCGACGACCAGCTTGCCGGCCTTGTCGACCGACAGCCAGGCCCAGCCGCTGCCGAACCGCGTGGCGGCGGCCTTGGTGAAGTCTTCCTTGAACTTGTCGAAGCCGCCGAGTTCGCGCGTTGATCGCCTCGGCCAAGTCGCCGGTCGGCTTGCCGCCGCCCTTGGGGCCCATGACGTCCAGAACAGCGAGTGGTTGGCGTGACCGCCGCCGTTGTTGCGGACGGCCCCGCGGATGTCTTCCGGCACGCTGGCGATGTTGCGGCACAGGTCTTCGACGGTTTGCTTGCCAAGGTCCGAATCGCCCAGCGCGTCGTTCACGCTTGGTGACATAGGCCGCATGATGCTTGTCGTGATGGATTTCCATCGTGCGGGCGTCGATGTGGGGCTCCAGGGCGTCGTTGGCGTAAGGCAGGTCGGGTACGGAATATGCCATGGTCTTTCTCCTTTTTTCAGTGGTCTCATCCAGAACCTGCAACATACCGCATTGCAAGTCGGCTGACAAACGGCCCCGCCATGATGGCGGGAACCCCGACAGAATGTCGCGAGACGCGGTCGTCCGAGCTGCGTATTAAGGAATGATGAGGTTGCCGTCTTCGTTGAACTCGAACGCCCCGTGAGCGACTTCCCACAGGTAACCGTCGGGATCGGAGAAATAGCCGGAGTAGCCTCCCCAGAACGTGTTCTGGGCGGGCTTTTCGATCCGACCGCCGGCTGCCTCGGCCTGTGCCAGCACAGCGTCGACCTCCCCTTTGGTGCGGACATTGTGGGCCAGTACGATCCCGCCGAACTTGACCGGTTGGACCGGGGGCGTGTTCTCCGGCCAGACATCCTCGGCCGCCTTGTCGAAGGGGTACAGCGCCAGCAAAGCGCCGTGGGTCTGAAAGAAAACGATCCCTCGCTCGCCATCCCAGGTGGTCGGCAGACCCAGCCCATCGCGATAGAAGGTCAGCGAGCGGGCGAGGTTTTGCACGCCGAGCGAGATAATGCTGATTCTCGGTTCCATCGTGGGCGTCCTTCTGCTTTGTAGATTTGATTGAATTGTCTTCGACGACGGCCGGATTGAAGAAATGATTAACGATCTACGTTAGCGTGTCTTGCATGGAGCGTGCAACCGGCCGACGTCGACCTCGACTTTCGCTCCATGAGCGATAGGATAGGGCGGCACAGCAACCCCTAGGAATAGGCCGGATGCAGGAGTTTTCACGAGAAGAGTTTATCGGACAGCTTCACGCCACGCCGCAAATGGCCGTGCTGGCGACGACGGGAGGCGGGAGCCGGGCGATCTCCGATCTGCTCGCCGCGCCGGGCGCGTCGCGAACTGTATTGGCTGCCTTTGTGCCCTACGCGGCGAGTGCGCTGGCGGAGTTTCTTGACGGCGAGCCGGAGCGATATTGCAGCGAGCACACCGCCAGGATGCTGGCCGCCGCCGCGCGGGAAGGCGCTGCAAACCCTCTCCTCAAGGGAGTGGGAGCATAACAAACAAGTCGTCACCCTGAGGGAGCAACTGACTAACCTGATCGGTGTCGGCTGCACGGCGAGTCTGGCGAGCGATCGGCCCAAGCGGGGAGAGCACCGGGTGCATGTCGCCTGGCACACTGCCCGGGCGACCGAAGTCGCGACGCTCGTTCTGAACAAGGGCTCCCGCTCGCGCGGAAGAAGAGCACGTCGCCGCCACGCTGGTTCTCAACGCCCTGGCCGCAGCGATGGGCTTAGACCAGCGGCTCGGCGTTCCGCTCCTGGCGGGTGAACAGATTGAAACTGAGCGCGAAGACGCCGAGCCAGCCTGGACGGCGTTGGTGTTGGGCGAGTCGTCCGCGGTCGCCGGTTCCCATGGCGAACCGCCGAGGGGCGCAATCTTTCCCGGAGCGTTTCACCCTCTGCACGAGGGGCATCGCGGGATCGTGGCGGTCGGCGAGAAGCTGCTGGGCAAGCCGGTGGCGCTGGAGATTTCGATCTATAACGTCGACAAGCCACCATTGGACTTCGTGGAGATCCGCCGGCGGATCGACGGCCTGGAGGGGCGGCCGGTGTGGCTGACCCGCGCGGCGACTTTTGTGGAGAAGGCGGCGATCTTTCCCGGCGCGACGTTTCTGGTCGGCGCCGACACGGTCGCACGTATCGCAGATCCCAAGTATTGCGGCGGAGACGAGTGGCGGATGCGGGAAGCGATCGATTCAATCGGCGCCTTGGGCTGCCGCTTTCTGGTGTTTGGTCGACAAATGGAGGGGGAGTTCAAATCGCTTGCCGAACTCGGCCTGCCGGCTGGGCTGCTGGCTCTCTGCCAGGCGGTTCCCGGCTCCGAATTTCATGAAGATATTTCCTCTACGGAAATCCGCTCAAGCGACCAAGCGTAGCGGTCGATTCTCGATTGTCGAGAGTTCGGGGACCTTCTATAGTGTTGGTAGGCGCTTTGTGTTCCGCAAAGCCCGAATTCCTCCTATTTCGCCGCTCGTGACCGATCGACCTCCGCTTACCTCTGTTTCCAAGGCCAGGCCGCCGTTCTTTGTGGGCATCGATCTGGGCGGCACGAACGTCAAGCTCGGCTTGGTTGATGACGATGGCAATCGGTTGGCTTACGCCTCGATGCCGACCAACGTGCCGAGCGGTCCTGAAGAGGGCGCGCGGCGCATGGGAGAGCGGGCGTTGACGCTGATCGCCGAGGCGGGGGTCCCGACCGACGCCATGCCTTGCGTCGGGCTGGCGACGCCGGGGACGATGGACGTGCCGGCCGGTATGCTGCTCGAGCCGCACAACCTGCCGGGCTGGTCGCAGTTCCCGATTCGCGATCGGCTCGCTCACCATTGCGGCAAGCCGGTGGTATATGTAAACGACGCCAACGCGGCTGCGTACGGAGAGTTTTGGAAAGGGAGCGGCAGCGAGCACGACAGCATGGTGCTGTTGTCATTGGGGACTGGCATCGGCGGCGGCATCATGGTTTACGATCGGGTGATCGACGGCGCCCATAGCCACGGAGGCGAAGTGGGGCATATCATTATTGACTCCCGAGACGACGCGCGGGTTTGTCCTTGCGGCCAGCCGGGACACCTGGAAGGCTACGCCAGTGCCACCGCAGTGATCCATCGGACGATCGAGGCGCTTCAAGCCGGGCGCTGAAGAGCTCGCTCGAAGCCCGGCTGAATCAAGGGGCCGAGCTGACGCCGCTTTTGGTCGCCGAGGAGGCGGAGGCGGGAGACGCCCTGAGTTTGGAGATCGTGCTGGAAACCGCCCGTTACTTGGGTATAGGCATCGTGACGCTGATTCACACAATCGATCCAGAGGGCGTCGTCCTGGGTGGGGCGATGAACTTCGGCGGGGCCGCTTCGCCGCTGGGAACGCGGTTTCTGGAACGGATTCGCGAGGAAGTGCGGCGGCGGGCGTTTCCGGTGTTGGCCGAAAAGGTCTCGATCGACTTCGCCTCGCTGGGCGGAGACGCCGGCTTTATCGGGGCGGCCGGAGTCGCCCGAGCCTGGTGGAAAAGCGCCCCCTCGCAAGCTTGATGCAACTTGACGCAAAATAAAATTGCGCTGGAACATCGTCCATGATTGACTGCAAACATATTCGCAACTTCTCGATCATCGCGCACATCGACCATGGCAAGAGCACCCTGGCCGACCGGCTGCTGGAGCGAACCGGCACGGTGACCATTCGCGAAATGAAGGAGCAGTTGCTGGACGACATGGAATTGGAGCGTGCGCGGGGCATCACCATCAAGGCCCGCGCGGTGGCGATGCACTACCAGCGCGACGGAATAATGTATGAATTCAATCTGATTGACACGCCGGGGCACGTCGACTTCCATTACGAAGTGTCGCGGTCGCTGGCCTGTTGCGAAGGGGCCCTGCTGCTGGTCGATGCATTTCAGGGAGTCGAAGCGCAGACCGTGGCGAACGCCTACGCGGCGATCGAACACGATCTGACGATCATCCCCGTGTTGAACAAAATCGACCTGTCGCACGCCCGGCCGGATGAGGTGAAGCAGGAAATCGAATCGAGCCTCGGCATCGACCCCGACGAAGTGCTGGCCTGCAGTGCTAAGACGGGACAGGGGTGCATCGAGATTTTGGATGCGATCGTCGATCGCGTGCCGCCGCCAAGCGGCGATGTCGAAGCCCCGTTGCAGGCGATGGTGTTCGATTCGCATTATGATGAGTTTCGCGGAGCGATCACCTATGTGCGACTGATGAACGGCGTGGTTCGCAAAGGCCAGAAGATTCGCTTTCTGCGCACCGGCATGGTGCATGAGGTCTTGGAACTGGGACAGTTCACGCCGCAGCGGCGACCCTGCGACCAGTTGCAGGCCGGCCAGGTCGGCTACTTGATCTGCAATATCAAGTCGCTCAACCAGGTGCATGTGGGCGATACGGTCAGCATTCCGGGCGAAGCCGCGTCGGCGCCGTTGCCCGGCTATGAACCGCCCAAGCGGATGGTCTATTGCGGGCTGTACCCCTCGGACGGCGAAGAATTCGAAGAGCTTCGCGACGCGTTGAGCAAGCTGGCGATCAACGATCCCAGTTTCGAATTTGAGCCGGAGACGAGCGACGCGCTGGGGTTCGGTTTTCGCTGCGGGTTTCTCGGCCTGCTGCACATGGAAATCATCCAGCAGCGGTTGGAGCAGGAAGCCGATCTCGATCTGGTGCAGACCGCGCCCAACGTGACATATGAAATCCTCAAGACCGACGGCGAAGTGCTCCAGATCCATACGCCAACCCGCGTGCCCGACGCAAACGAGATTGAGGAGTTTCGCCAGCCGATCGTCAAGGCGAGCTTTCTGGTGCCGACCGAGTCGATCGGCCAGGTGATGAAACTTTGTACCGACCGCCGGGGGAAGTACATCCGCACGGAATACATCTCGCCGACGCGGGCGATGGTCATCTACGAACTGGCGCTGGCCGACGTCATTTACGATCTGTACGACAAACTCAAGAGCGGCACCCGTGGCTATGGCACGATGGACTACGAACTGCTGGGCTACTTTCCGGCCGACCTGGTGCGGCTGGACATTCTCGTCGCGGGCAAGCGAGTTGACGCACTCTCCATCATTTGCGATCGCCACGACGCAGACCGGCGGGGAAGGGCAGTCGTCAAGAAGCTTCGCAAAGAGATCAGTCGGCAGATGTTCGAGGTCGCCCTGCAGGCGGCGATCGGCAATCGGATCATCGCCCGAGAGACGATCTCGGCCATGCGGAAGAACGTGACAGCAAAATGCTACGGCGGCGATATCTCGCGCAAGCGAAAACTTTGGGAAAAGCAGAAAGAGGGCAAGAAGCGGATGAAGTCGATCGGAAACGTTGACATTCCGCAAAAAGCCTTCCTGGCCGTGCTCGACACTAGCGGCGAAGAAAAATAGCCGCGGCCCGCGTCGACCCCTTTTTTTCGCTGTAACGTATTGCTAATTAAGGAATTAAGGCTTCCGGACGGGCGCCGCGCGTGCGGCATCCTTGGGAAGATTTGTCTTCCGCATTCCGACAAGGTGGGGCTATATTCGCTTGTTTAGGGCGAACAACCAAATATCCCCTGGACAGGGGCGGCTGGAGGGTCGCGGTCGGTCATTGGATGATTGTCGCTCACGAATGCCGCCCTATCCCCTCCGAGCTCACCAAAGCAGCTTGATTCGCTAGAAGAAAGAAAAAACATGCCTAGCTCCTCTCCGGCGTCGAAGTCGGGCCACGGCGCATCGCATTCGACGGGTGTACCTTCTACGACCGCACATAACGTTCGGGAAACGATCGAATCGATCGTGATCGCGTTTGTGCTGGCGTTCTTGTTTCGGACCTTTGAGGCCGAGGCGTTTGTGATCCCGACCGGTTCCATGGCCCCGACCTTGGAAGGACGTCACAAGGATATCGTCTGTCCGAAGTGTGGCTACCGATATTTCGCCAACGCGAGCAGCGAGGTGATGGAGGAAACTCCCCGAGACGCGAACATCCCAAACGACCCCAGGGCGCAACGCCAGATCGAGGAAGAGCTTCGCCTAAAGGAAGTGGTGCGGGCGACGTGCCCCATGTGCCGTTATACGCAAACGGTCGATCCCAGGGACGATGAAGGGAAGCAGTATGAATCCTACAGTGGGGACCGCATTCTGGTAAGCAAGCTCGCGTATCAACTGCACGAACCAGAGCGGTACGACGTGTTTGTGTTTCATTTTCCCGGCGAAGCGAAAATGAACTACATCAAGCGGCTGGTCGGACTGCCGGGCGATACGCTCAAGCTCATGGGAGGCGACATCTATGTGAAGTCCCCCGGCGAGACGGATTTCAAGATATCGCGAAAGCCCGCGGACAAGGTGTGGCACATGGCCCAGGATGTCCACGACACCGATTACCAGCCGGCGGAACTGCTCCACAAGAATTGGCCGCTCCGCTGGCTGCCGTGGCACAACGAAGAAGAGGGCAAGACCTCGGGCTGGAAGTCCGAGATCGTTGAGGGCGGCGAAAGCGGTGACTTCAAGCAGATCTTTACGACGACCGGCGAGGAACCCGGCGAGCAGTGGATCCGTTACCAGCACTACGTGCCGCGCAACGAGGACTGGGAAAAGCTGGAACGTGGCCCGCTTTCCCCCAACGATTTGCTGGATATTCGTCCCACGTTGATAACCGATTTCTATCCCTACAATACTGGCATCCCCCGTAATTCACAGGACAGGGTCTCCAATCCACAAGATTTCGGACTGCACTGGGTGGGAGACTTGATGATCAACGCCTATCTCGAAGTGCAGAGCACAAGCGGCGCAGTCTTGCTGGATTTGGTGGAGGCTGGCCGGCATTTTCGCTGCCGCATCGATGTCGCGACCGGCCAGGCGACCCTGAGCATCCCCGGCTACGTCGAAACGTTGGCGACCGGCTCGACCCAGGTTGTCGGGCCGGGATCGCATGAGTTGTCATTCGCCAATTTCGACGATCAACTGCTTTTGTGGGTCGATGGAGACCTTGTTGAGTTTGATAAGCCAGGCGAGTATTCAGGACTGCAGGTCTTTGGAACCGAAGGGCCGGTGCGGCCTTACTGGTCTCCGAGCGACGGAGGGGACTTGGCCCCCGTCGGCGTTGGAAGCGACGCAGCGGCGATCCGCGTCGACCGACTGAAGATCTTGCGGGACATCTACTACATCGCCGCCAAGTCGGTCGATCAGGGGCCGATTACGGATTACTACGATCCCGCGCGATCCGTCGACGAACTTTGGAAACTGCTTTCGACGCCGGACTATTGGTCGGAATTCTCGCGTCGCAAGACAGCGGTATTCAAGCTCGAGGCGGACCAGTTCTTCGCCATGGGAGACAACAGCCCCGCCAGCCAGGACAGCCGACTCTGGTCCGAGACGGGGAACCATCCCCCACCCTACGTTCCTCGTGAACTGCTTATCGGCAAGGCGATTTTCGTTTACTGGCCGCATTCGTGGAACGAGATCCCGGGGACGGCTATTCCCTTTCCACTATTTCCAAACTTCGCCGACATGCGGATCGTCCGCTAGCGACGCTGAGATTTGCTCTATGGGGAGGCGGTCAAGGAGGGCCATCAGATGACGCCGATTTTGGAAGCACAAGGATTGGTCAAGTCGTATGGCCGCCGGAGGGTAGTCGACGGCGTCAGCTTTTCGGTCGGCCGGGGTGAAATCGTCGGTCTGCTCGGGCCCAATGGGGCTGGCAAGACGACCAGCTTTCGCATGACCTGTGGGATGATCGAGCCGCAAGCGGGTAAGGTGCTGCTGGACGGCGTGGATGTCACCGACTGGCCCATGTATCGCCGGGCGGGCGAGGGGGGCATGGGATACCTCGCCCAGGAGTCGAGCGTCTTTCGGAAATTGTCGGTCGAAAAAAATTTGCTGGGCGTGATGGAGATGCTCGGCATGGACCGCGCCACGAGAAGCGCAAATGCGAGCGACTTCTGGAGCAGTTCGGCATCGACCATCTTCGCAAGGCCAAGGCCTATTCGCTCTCCGGCGGCGAGCGACGCAGGCTGGAAATCGCCCGCTGCTTGGTCGTCGATCCCAAGGTGATCCTATTGGACGAACCGTTCACCGGCATCGATCCTGTAACTATCGACGGCATTCAGGTCGTCATCCGCGATCTGCAAACGCGGGGTATTTCGGTGCTGATTACCGATCATCAGGTACGAGAAACCTTGGAGATCACCGACCGCAGCTACGTAATTCGGAGCGGCCAGGTCCTCTGCCACGGTACTCCGGATGTCGTCTTGCAGAACCCCGAAGCTCGCAAGTTCTACTTCGGAGAGGGAATGGAACTGGGTGAATCTTCGAGGCGGATTATTCGGGAACGAAGCACGGCGCGCGCCGACGCCTGAGTAAGTCGCCACGAAGCCAGTTCGACTGGTGCAGGGCGGACCAATTACATGCGATGGCAGACCGAGCAACTTTGCGCGACGCGCTTGGTGAGCGGTTGTGCTTCGGCCTGATCGCTCCCGCGACGGTGGCAATCGTTGCAGCAGGCGAGCCGATCCCCCGAGGCGATGACGATCATACGGCCGGCGTGGCTGGCCGATCCGTCGTCGTAAGCCATATCGCTGTGAGCGCCGTCGTCTTGGGCTGCGTTGCTGTCCGCGCCATCCTTCCCCGCCGGGAAGTAGCAGGCCGGGCGGAGCATCGCGATCAGCGCCATTCGTTGCGAATGGCTCGATCGCTCGAACAGGAACGACGCATCGTTGGAATCCGACCTGAAGGGGGGCGCAAAGAGCAAGTCGGGACCGGAGGGCGCCCTTCGTTGCTGGGGCGAGCGGCCAGAACAACCAACAAACCGCCCGCGATCATCATGATCGAAGCGGCGAATCTCCACAGCGGCAAGTCGCCGCGACGTTTGAACCAGACCTCCCTTGGGGTGGCTCGGCGATTCATCGTCGTCGGCAATTTGGCGATCCGGGCGAACCCGCGATCTCTACGCGGGTCCGAGGTGCGCTGGGGTAATTCTCCCCAGAACCCAGGCAGATCGCAACTTTCTTCGACGCTGGTCGCCTCTTCAAACAATTCGAGCGCGGGCCGCAGCGCCTCGGCGAGCCGATGGCAGGAGGGGCACTGGTCCAGATGCGCGAGGACCGCGTTGTCATCCGCTCCGCCGGCGGGAAAAGGTCCGCGAGTAAGCACATCAAAAACATGATCGCAATTCATCATGGTCCGCCTCGCTTGGCGTCAACATTTGCAGCTTCACCCGATCGGGCGAGAAGCTGCGCCATGCGAGCCAGTCCCCACCGCACACGGTTTTTCGCCGTCAGCAGGGAGCAGCCCATCGTATCGGCGATTTCCTGAAACTTCAGTTCCGCGAAAAAACGCAACCGTAGGGCGTCGGCCTGCGGTTCGGCCAACTGATCGAGCAAGGAGTCGACAAGGGCGGCCCGTTCCTTCGCCAGAAGGGCCATCCAGGGCGAGGGTTCCGGACTTTTGGGTTCGGAGATTGGAAGCTGGTCCCGCGCGCCAGCCGGAGGCGTGGACAGCGAAATGATGTCGCGTCCACGCAGTCGCCGCTTGTAGTTGCGATGGCATTGGTTCAGGAGGATCGTCCACAACCAGGTGCGAAAACTCCGATCGATCTGGAAACTCATTCGCGAACGAAAGGCGGCCATCAACGTTTCCTGAACTACTTCCTCGGCCCAGTCGCCGCGGCCCAGACGGCTGGTCGCGACGCGAAGAAGCTGCGCCTGGTAACGGCGCACGAGCTGAGCGAAGCACTCGCGCTGGCCCGTTTGAGCGCCGCCCATTAACTCGATGTCGGTTCGCTCTTCCAGAGGTCGCATGGGAGCACGGAGTAAGAGTAGAACTGCCCGGCGGTCAATGCCGGGTTTCATATCGGCCCCGCCATTTTGCCATGAAGAGGCTCCGCTTGGCAAATCCAAGCAGGGTTGCGAAGTGACCAATTTGTCTTGTTATGATGTCCAAAATCCCTAGATGCAAAGAGAAACAGGGAAATGTCGCCGGCGTCTGCGCTTGGGTATTGAAGCGTTCTTTTTGGGCATTCTCGCAGCTCGGAGAGCACGACGCGTGCGAAGAAAACCGTCAGATTGAGCCTGGAGCGTCCAGAAGAGTAAGACGGAGGAGCGGCGTACCGCCTGGAATCGGCCAGGGCAAAGCAGCCATCGCGTGGGTTGGAATTCGCGCCCAGAGTCCCGGGGGAAGCGACGCCCCGGTTCTTCCGTCCGACTCTCGCGACGAGCTGCTTTGCCCCTAGTAGCGCCGAATTTGTCAACTCCCGCCGCTGCGGCCCACAAAATCCGCTCCAGGCGGGAATCATCTCCCAAACGGCGGACAAGTTCCCCAACTCGCCTCCGCACCCTAATTATCGTAATCATTCAGGTGTGTATTGAGCGGAAAACACTACCTGACAAGGTTTTAGGACGTATGCCACTCAGTTTATCTGGTTTCTCTGAATTCTGCACATTGTACGGGATATGCTGCAGGAGCTTGAATAGGGCGATCTCCAAGACTCAGGTAGGGGGCGGACCCAGAGTTCCACCGCACCCCCCTCGAATGGCTACTCAAGAAAAAATGGTGAATTTTGCGAAGAATCTTGAATTCGGCAGCAACCTCGGCCATAATCCCTGCCAGTAGTTTTGCCAATGGATTTAGCGGTCTGCACCGCACATGATCGTCCCACAAGGCGGATGGAGAGATCCGGAGCCCAAGGTATGCGAATGCGCTCTGTCGGAGCGACTCGGCGAAAACTGGTTCTTCGATTGAGCTGCCAGGCCAGGAGGCGCTAATCAATTGACCCACTCCATTCATTCAAAGCGAGACGTTGATATGTGGTCACGACGAATACATCTGTCGACGGGATTCTGGGTGCTTTTTCTCTTCGCGGCGGTATTGGCGCCCGGAGCTCGTGCGGCCGGCGTCATAGTCCACTTCGACAAAGATCTGTACATCGTCCATGGGCCGGGCGAAGAGATCCAAGCGATGATCTTGATAGACGCCGATCCAAACCGCGAAGGCGATCAGCCTGTCCCTGATGGTCTGTATAGCTTCGGAGTCAAAATGTCGTTCAACCCGGCGAAGGGTGACGTCAACTCGGTCTTGGACGTGGCAGTTCCACCTGAGCTGGATTATTTCGGACCCCTCTCCAGTTCTTCGGCGTAATATCTGTAACGCCGCCAGGTGACGTCGCCGTCCACGCGAATGTCGAACAATTCCCGCCCGCTGGTCCAATCGTCTACTACAACGGCACGCTGCTGGCCACCGTAACCCTGACCAACCTGGCCAGCGCCGTGGATCTGTATCCGCTTGATCTCGATTTCAGCCGTGATCTGGGGATCAACGAAAATTTCTTCTTGGACGGAAATGGCGTAACGCTTGACTCCATGATCATGTTCATTCCTTCCCAAGTCCTGGTCATTCCCGAACCCTCCACGGCGGCGCTGGCGATTGTTTCCATATTTACCTTCCTAGGCTGGCGTTTCAGGCGCCGGTTTGTATAGCGACTCCCACCTACCACTCACGCGCGAGCGAATTCATCATCTCAGGAGTTTTCGACCATGTCCCGCTTGTCAGCGACACGAAGTTTCAGACAGCAACGGAGAAGGCGAGGCAAGGGGCTACAACTTAGAGCGCTGCGCGAAACTGTTCCCAAGTACCTCCGCGCGCGGCCAGTATTCGAGCCGCTAGAGGACCGCCGTCTGCTGGCGGTGGCGTCGTTCCTTGATGACGACGCCGCGTGGGTGGCCGAAGGACCCGCACCGATACTCGGAGGTTCCGGGGAGCAGATTCCGGGCGAGCGGCCGGTGGTCGGGGCGATCCAGTCGGTCGTCGCGAACCCCACCAACCCTCGGATGCTCTGGATCGGCGCCACCAATGGCGGCGTCTGGCGCAGTGAATCGCTTGTCTACGGATCGGACGGACTGGACAGCGACAACGACGGCATGGTCGACGAGCCGGACGAAATTTGGACCGCCCTTTATAACCATGATAATTTCGACAACGACCACGATGGCACAGTCGATGAGGCGGACGAAGTCCACTGGCAACCGCTCACCGACGCCGAAGACTCCATGACCATCGGCGATCTGGCTCTGGACCCCACGGACCTCAGCGGGAACACCTTGATTGTCGGCATCGGCCGGGCCAGCTCCTCCGCTTTCCGGGGCGGGCCCAATACCGGCGTTTTGCAAATCACCAACGCCGCCCGCCCGACCTCGCTGGGAGGGGTGACCGTTACCGAACTGTCGCTCGGCGACGGACGCAATGTCTCCGGCGTCGCCGCGGGCATGACGCCGGGAGGCGATCGCGTGGTGTTGGTCGCCGCCAATTCCTACGGCGTGAATTCGTCCAGCGCCGCGCTGGCGGGCGTCTATCAAATCCTCAAACCCGGCCAGCCGGACGAGCAGGTGACGCTGCTCTCTGGAGCGGGCCAATTGCCGATCGGGCCAGGCTATGACGTGATCGTCGATCCCGGGAATCTCAGTCGGTTTTACGTCGCCATTGGCGGCGACGCAGTCGCCGGGACCAAGGGCGGATTGTTCCGCACCGACGACGGCGGCGCCACCTGGACCAACGTTGCGCGAATAATGTGGGCAACTCCATGTTCTCTCCCTCGACGACCCCGAATGGATCGATCAGCGAGCGGACCGCGCTGATGGAAATGGCGATCCACAACTCCGGTGGAGGGAACGTCCTGTATGTCGCTGTTGTGAACGCCGTGCCGATGTCGACCGACAATCAATTGGCCGCCATCTTCTGGACCACCAATCAAGGTTCGAGCTGGATGGCGATGGATCTTCCCCAGACTGACGAGGGGGGGACGGCCGTCGGGATACATTCCGGAGGACAAGGGAACAAGCACCTCTCGATCGCCGCTCATCCGACCGATCCCAATATCCTGTTTATCGGCGGCGACAGGCAGCCGCCGAAGAACGACGCATTCCCCAATTCGATCGGCGCGACAACCAGCTCTGGCAGGTTGTTCCGCGGAGACCGTAGCGAGACGGCCAATGGCGACGTTGAGTCGCCGCAGTGGACGCCAATCACGAATGATTTCACGATGTCGGGCTCGTCGCCGCACGCCGACTCGCGGAGCATGACGTTCATCAACAACATGGGAGTTATTTCGCTCATCGAAGCCGACGATGGAGGGCTCTACCAGAGGACCGATCCGTTGACGGACGACGGCGATTGGTTTTCTCTCTCCGGAACATTGCAAATCTCGGAGGTCTATAGCGTCGCTTACGACTCGAATTCACACACCATCTTCGCTGGCGCCCAGGACAACGGCACGTCACGGCAAGACGGAGGCGCCGGATCGAACACTGTCTGGAGAGGGTTCAAGGGGGGCGATGGCGGCGACGTCGATGTCGATACATTTACGCTGGACAGCGCCAATCGGTCGATCCGCTATGGCAGTGCGCAGAATCTGCAAACCTTCGAACGAGTGGTTTTTGATTCAAACAACGGCTTCGTCGAGCGGGCCCCGCTGTTTCCACTCGATGGAATGAACAAGCAGATCCTCCCGGTCGGCTTCACCGCTGATTTTGTTACTCCCGTCGAAGTCAATAAAGTTCGGCCAACGGCCGCCCAACTGACCGGCGGACAGTCGACCCGCGTAGTGATTGGGGCCAACACGGTTTTTGAAGCGAACGACGCCGGCGTCGCCGTGGGGGGCGCAGCCTGGACGCAGATCATGACCGACCCGGGCTTTTCCGGGGTCAACCGAGCCGCGGTGTCGTATGGCGGCTACAAGAAGGGCTTAGCTATTCTGGGGGCGACCAACGCCGCCACGATTGTCATCACTTCCAACGCCCATGGTCTATCGACTGGCGACCAGGTCGAAATCAGCGGCGTGCTGGGCAATACGGCCGCCAATGGCAGTTTCCAGATCACGGTCGTCGACGAAAACACCTTCCAACTCAATGGCGTCTCTGGTAATGGCAATTACATCAGCGGTGGAACCTGGCGGCAGGCCAACCCCGAAATTCTGTATGTCGGCTCAGACAGACGGGTTTGGGTTCGCGACACGGCCGGCGGAAACCTGACGCAGGGTGGACCGATCATGACGGCCGCCGGCGCCACCGCCGCGATCATCCGCGATGTGGTCGTCGACCCCGACGACTGGAACATTGTGTTTGCGGTCGATGAACTGGGGCACGTCTTCAAGTCGGTTGATACAGGCGCTTCTTGGACCGACATCACGGGGAATCTGCTCACGATGCTGGAAAGCGCCACGCGGGCGCGAAGCGGCGTCGACGCCAATCTCTGGGCGGCCGAAGTTCTGCACGACATCATTCTTCCCGGCTCCCGGACTGCGCAAAATGTCCTCACCGTGGGAGGCGCGTTCGGCGTCTTCTTTCAAACTGGCGAAACCGATCCCAGCGGCGGTGAAATCTGGCGCGAGCTGGGAACCGGAATGCCCAACGTGGTCGTCGTCGACCTCGACCAAGGCGTGGACGAAGACGGTAATGCGATCCTGGTCGCCTCGACTCTCGGCCGGGGCGTCTTTTCGATGACCTTCCCCCAGACGCTGGGAGTGAGCGAGCTGGTCGATCTGTTGGGCCCGGCCGGATTGAATATCTCGATTACCGGGGCGACGATCATCACGCACGGATTTGAACCGTTCGACGCCGACGGCGACTCGATGCTTCCCCTGGCTCAGGAAATCCGCAACGTGGCCGACGCCGGCAACGGCGCAGACAAGGCGTGGCTGCTTGATTTTGACGCCCGCACCGGCCGGTTCGACGCGGTCGATTCGGTATTGCCGACCGCCGCGGACGCTGGCGCCTCCGGCGAGATTGTGTTGATGTTCGACTGGACCGAAGGCTCGCAGCATATTTCGCCCGGTTGGACCGAAGCGGCCGGCGACGCGCTGTTCGGAATGATCACGCAGCTCAGGCTCGTCGATCCTCCCTCTGGCGATGGCGTCGATCTACATTTCATCGGCTATGGCACTGGCGCGGTCGTGACCAGCGAGGCGGTCGAGCGGTTGGCGTATTTCAATGTTCCAGTCGAGCAATTGACCTACCTGGATCCGCACGATTTCGATCAGGGCCTCGTGCTGGACGGTTCGCAGCGGCTCGACGAGCAGGCCCAACCTGAGAGCTACGGTGCGGCGGTCTGGAGCAATGTTGAATTCGCAGACGTCTACTATCAAACTCGCGGTACGAACGGCTCTTCCATTTCGGACGTTATCGTCATGGATGGCCGACCGATCCCCGGCGCGGCGAATTTCTTTATCGACGCTTCCAATTTTCTCCCCAGCACCAGTTACGACGCGATGAACGTCTTCGGCGATCATCGCTACATTTGGGAAGGTTTTTATCTCTCGACGGTCAACGGCTCGACGCCGCAGGCGAACGAGACGGCGGGGCTGACCGAGGATACACCCGCCCCCGCGACGGCGATCCCGACCAACAATATTGGCTATGCTTTTAGCCGCATCAAGAATACGGCGACGCGGCCCGATCCGACCTTCTACGAAAACCCCGACCGGGGCCTGTGGGCGGACGGAGTGCTTTATAACGAGTTTGATCGCGTCCAGTTTGGCGGGAACGACTTTGTCGCGCTCCGCACCCACACCGCGCATGCGACGGGCGTCGGTGAGCCGGAAGCCAACGGCCCTGGCAACACAACATTTTGGCTGCCCGTCGCGGGCCCGTTTCCGGATCAGGACCACACCCATTCGCCCAGCTATATCGTCGACACGACGACCGGGGCGCCCAACATGGCTGGCCTGCTGGAAGAGCGGCTGTCGGTCGATCTGGTGACCAACGCTCGTCAGAGACCGCACTGGAACCCGCTGGAAATCGTCAACGGCGGATTCGACCAGGTCGGCGATTTGATCGGCTTCGACCATCGCCGTCTTCCCGGCTGGAGCGACTTTTCCAGTTCACCGCTTTTCGACCCGGTCGACGTGGCGCTGGATGTGGCTCTACAAACCGTCACACTCAGCGGCGATCAACCCGGTCTGACGCACAACTGGGTTTACGTCCCCGCCGAAGCGGAGCGGTTGGCCGTGGATATTCAGGTCACTCGATTCAGCGGAAACGACACGTTTGAAGTCTTGTTGGGGGACACCGTTTTGGTGGAGGAAGCCCCGACCACGGACGATCTGGATATCACGTTCATCGGCTCGGAACTGGAGACCCACCGGTACGTCATCCCGTCGTCTCTCAAGAACAAGGTTCTCGATCTTACCGTGCGGCTGAACGACGGCGGCGACAACGCCTTCAACGCCGAAGTGATGATCGACAATATCCGCTTCGAAGGCTACCTGTTCGAGGTACTCGCGGGCGATGTAACGCTGATCGATCTGGGCGCGGTGGTTGGCGGATCTTCGTTCAGCCTCCTGGACCCTCTGGTCCACGACGCGGGGCAAGTCCTCAAGGCGGCCAGCATCGATCCTTCGGAGCCGCTGTCGTTCGCCAACTCCGGCCGGCTCTATTTCATCCCGGACTTCAACACCGACGGCGTCACCATCACGTTCGATGACGACGACGCGACGGCTGGAAACGACGACTTCGCGACGATCCGTTTCCAGGCCGATTTTGGCGCTGGATTGGAAGAAAAGATCGCCCATGTGCGCGTCATCGACGGCTATTCGACGACAGGCGACAACTCGGTAATCTTGACCGGCTCGGTCGGCTCGTCGGGAGTCAACAAGACGCGGGAAGTCTTCGAGGTGCAGCAGCGGCTGCGATACTTCAATGCGCGTGGCAAGAACAACGCCGAAGTCGTGGCAGACGGAGTGAACGGGACCATCACCCAGGACGCGATCCGCATCTTCCAGGCCCAAACGCAAGAAGACGGCCTGGGGAATCCGGAAGTGACGACCTTCTTCGTCGACGGCCGCGTCGATGTCGGCTTCCGCACGATTCGTTGGCTCAATTCACCCGATGCGCCATATTGGGCCGAAGTCCGCGAGCCGCTGACCAATCGCATCGACTTCGAGGACGAATCTTTCGCCGCCAGTTGGACGCGGGAGACGATCGAAACCGCCGTCTCCCAGCGGCCCGAGTTGAAGCGAATCGGCGATTTTGAGGAATTCGGCGTCAACAATCTCTCGGAATTTCCCGACAACGGCCCGACGACTCATACTGCCCCGTCCAATAAAGGCGGCAATACGATCGATTGGGAGATCGAACAGAACACCCTGATCGCAGGGACTGGGTCCGATCCTATCGATTTCAGCGTCCCCTTCGATTTAGATCAACCGGCGATCACCCAGGCCGAGCGAGATGTGGTGCTGGACGTCATGGCGTTCGTCGTGGCGGCCAAGGCGGTCGGCTCGCAGGTGGACCGAGTAAACATCGGCGGGACAGGGGGCCAACCGTCGTATCAGCGGGTTCGACAGATTCTCACCGCGCTGGGGGCTCCAAATGTATCGGCGGCCAGCGGTCGAGATGAGTTTTTCACAATTCATCTGCTGCCTCCCAACGGAGAATTGATCATTCCGCAGGGCGTTCAAGAGGGTCTACTGATGGTCCTCAATTCGCTGCGGGACAACGGGTCGCTCGCCGTGTTGAGCCAGTCCCTGATGCAGACCGTGTTGCCGCTGGTCGACATGACCATCGCCGAATCGATCGACTTGGAGTCGGCGATCGACATGGCGATCGTTCAACCGGTGATGGACTTGTTCAACACCGACTCCGCTCCGCATATCCACACCCTGCAAAACGTGCTGGAAGGGCTGGTCGTTCAACAGGGCGACCTCCGCGTTGAACTGCACAACGTGCACGTCGACGTCGATTCGTCCGGCGCACAAGACAAGTTTCTGCTGCGGTTCGACCTGCGGGCTTTGCAACTTAACGACGTCGATCTGGGCGGCGACCTGCCTCAGAACAGCGGCGGCGGTCCCCAGGACATTCTCGATCCCACCGCCGCGGCGACGAACTTCTCCGTTGATCTGAGGTTCCCGCTGGAAATTCGCGTGCCGCTTGATTTCAATCCGGTCGCCGATCCGGAATCGGATATCATGATCACCCCGGGCGACGTGATTGTCGACGTGGCGTCGATCAATATCCGCGACTTTGACGCCAGCATCGGCGTGATGCCAATCGAAGTGCATCACGACCCCGTGGCGATGACAGGGCAGGTGATCGTCTCCTTCGACGAATTGGGTGAGGACGGCCAGCTCACCTTAGAGCAGTTGAACGATCCGTTCCTGGGCGACGCGATGACGACCGTTCCCGTCAGCAGCATGCTGGAAGGCGTGCTGCCGCTCCAGCACACGTTTTGCAGTTTCTTGACGCCGGGCGCCGATCCACTGTTGACGATCAGCTCGCTGGACATATTTAACGGGCTGCCGGCCGACGTGATCCCCAACGGCGATTTTTCGCCGCTGATGGTTTTTGAAAGCCTGTCGAACGTCGACGTGTACAGCATGCTGAATTCGCTGTCTACGACGCTCGACCGGTTGACCGCGCTGACCGAGGCCGGCGACGGCCTTCTTCAGAACATTCCCTTCGTGGGGCAATCGCTGACGTCATTGATCGACGTCGGTTCGATGATCACCGACATGGTCGACGACCTGTCCAATGGCGTAGACATCTATTTCGAAAACTTCCAGCAACTCGTCGAGCGGCTGCAAGTTGCGCTCGGGGCGACCGCCGAAGAACTCAACGTCCGCTGCGATGAAGCGACTAGTTCGGTGCTTTTGGATCTGAATCTGCAGCGCGAATTCGATCTGACCGTCCCGCTCGATTTCGGCGCCAACCTGGGGCCGATCGCTGTCGCGGCGGATTTCGAGGCGAGCTTTACGCCATCGTCAATGCGGCGCTCACCATCGGCTTCGACTTCAACGCCAGCGACGTCACGCCCGCGCAGTTCCTCGCCACCCCACTGGCCGATTTGAACGGCGGCACGGGCGTAGGGACCGTTCCGGGGCCGGATATTGTCATCACCCTCCCCTCCGCGGTCTTTTCCTTCAACGATGTGCTGGGCGAGCACTTCGATTTCAACGCCGACGACGGCATGACGAATCTCTACAAGGAAGAGCTTGACCTCAAGCTCCTTTCGGACGCGGTCAAAACGGAGTTTTCTAACGCCGGTCACCCACTCTCCGGGACGGCGACAGTCAAAGCGATCAGCTACGGAAGCCGCTGGCGGATTACTGACGGCGCCAATGTCTACGAAGTCATTGCAGTTGGTCCGACGGAATTGGACGTGACCGTCTCGGACGTCGTCAACGTCGATTTGGATTCGCTCGGCGCTAATCCGACTGTCCAAGACGCGTTCGACCTGATCAATTCGGCGACGGGCGGGGAGGTCACGTATACCGTGGTCGCGGACCCGGCGTCCGGACTGGCCGCCGGCTTTCGGTTCGATTACGGCGGAATTCCCGGCGGCGCCGCCCCGATGTATTCGATCAAGGCGGTGGGCGACTCCCCCGCGGCTGGCGACCTGGGAATTTTCAGCCAGGATACGAACGGCGCTGGAGTCGTCACCGGGTCGATCAACACCCGATCGCTCAGCGACCGGTTTTTCATCACAGAGAACAGCCATGTCTCGCTGAGTGCGGGGCTGTTGGCGGACGAAATGGAAATCTCCGCGTCGTTCGGCGGACTGGGGTTGGCGATTGTAAATGGCGATCTGAACGTCGCCCTCGATACAGGCATCTCGCTGGTCGACCCGGGGACCGGCGTGAACGACGACGGACGGCTCACCTTGCGGGAAATCTTTGAAAACCCGATCGGCGACGTGCTCGACTTCCAAACCCCGACGATCACCGGCGGCGGACGTTTGCCGCTGATCGGCCAGTCCGAAGGGTTCGACATCAACGGCGTGTTGGGCATCGATCCGAATCACCCCTATACCGAATACGAAGACGTCGAGCAGCCGATTCCGATTGAGGACGGCCCTGAGATTCATATTTCGATTACGAGCAATCCGTTCAATATCGATGTCACGACGAACGACCAATTCGATGAAATAATCTCGGGTTTTGAGAACTTCACGTTCGACTCGATTTGCGGCGCCGTTCAGCAGATCATCGAATTGATCCGCAGCGCGGATATCGACATTCTCAACGAGGAACTGCCCCTGATCAACAAGAGCGTCAACGACCTGATCGCGGTCGACGGCGCGCTGCAGACGATCATCGACGTGCTCTGCGCTGATCCGACCATGCTGCGCAACCAGGTGCAGGACCTCGTCGACGATTTGCTCGACAAGCCGACCGCCCCCATCGGCGCGATTCCGGCGATCTATCCGCAACTCAACACCCAGCAACGGGCCCTGATTACGGAATTGCACGACGCGATGCTCTCGGCGCTCGGCGCCGCAAACCTGACTTCCATCCCTTCGTTGCTTTCGGGGGTCGTCGCGGGCTTCGAGTCTCTCATCGATGAACTCAACACGGATGGGATCAATACGAGCCAGCTTTCATCGGTCATTGGACAGATTTCTGCGCTGCTTCCGCGGCCGGCGGTCTGGCGGCGGCGGTCGAGAACGCGCTGGGGCTCGATCCGGGCGATTTCGTATTGGAATATGTAGACGCCGACGGCGATCCGGGTACGGCGGGCCTGGCGGTGATCGCCCGGCTGACGCTTGACGTCGACCATACGGAAGTCATTCCGCTCGATTTCAGCCTGGGGGAAGATCTTCCCGTCTCGATCGAAACCGGCGGCGATATGACGGTGAAGCTCGGCGGCGAGTTGCAACTCGATTTCGGCATCGATCTTTCCGAAGGGCTGGCCCTAGCCGACCGCGCTTTCCTAGTCGGCTATGACGGCGTGTCGGACACCGGCACGGCGGCGAAGTTGACGGCCCAGGTCGATGCACCGGGGCTTTCGTTGGACATCGTCATCGGCGGATTGGGCGGAGCCAATGTCGTCTCTGGCGGCGAAGTGAGATTGAAGGATTTGCATACCTCGACGACGTCGCCGCCGAATGCGAACAACTCGACGACCATGTTCACCATCAACACTCCGGTGCCCGCCGGCGAACAGCCGCTGGCGTTTGTCAGCGTCGGCGGGGAGATCCAACACAGCGACAGTTACACGATCAATCCGGCGGGGACGCAGATCACGTTTACAGCCGCGCCGGTCAGCGGCGAGATCCTGGTCTACTTCCCCGACGACATGGACCCCGCCTCGCTTCGGCTTGAACTGGTCGACATCGCCAGCCCCGACCCGCTCAACAAGATTCCGTTCTCGGAACTTTTCGACGGCGGCGACGGCTTTGCGCTCACCGACTTTATCAATTTTTCCGGGATCGACGGGATGATCGGCGAACTTGCCGGTGAATCTCTTCCCCATTACCCCGTTCGATATCCGCGCGTTTATCAACCTCAGCGACCTGGGAAATCCCGATAGCTTCTATATCGAGTTTCCAGACGATCTTTCGACCTCGTTGTCTACCGCGGATGGCGCCGACTGCAACGTGCCGGGCATGGTCGCGGGGATTCAATCGTTCCTCAATGTGCTCGATATCGGCCTGCAGAGCGATATCTTGAAGAATCTGCCGATCATCGGCGAAATCAACCAGCCGGGCGGATTCTTTGGCGACGTGCGCGACGTGATCGACGCGATGTTAACCGCGCTTGCCAACACCGACAGCCTGAGAAACTTCATCTTCCAGAACCTCGGCCCCGGCGACGGGGGAACGGGCGCCAAGCTTGATATCCTGGTCGACGAAAACGGCGATCCCATCATGTCGCTGTCGGATATCGGCAACATGTCGGACCCGTCGCAGGCGAACTACGCCGTCCTGCCGACGGAGGGCCCAATCTGCGGCGAAGTGAAACTGAATATCGGAGATACGATCACGATCCCCGTCAATTTCGACCTGGGATTGGACGCCTTCGTGTTTGACGTCGAGGCCTCCGGCGGGCTCGATCTGGTGCTGACCTACAATATCCAGATCGGTCTGGGCATCGACAAGGCCAAGGGCATTTATTTGATCTTGAACGAAGATGAGACGGATCCGGAGATCGAGCTGGACGCGGCCGTTCAATTGCAGGACGGCACTATGCTCACGGTCGATTTGTTCTTCCTGCGGGTCTCGGCCAGTGAAAAAGTCACCGGCGATCCGATGATGGACGACATGTACAAGACCGGAATCACCGGCTTCATCGACTTGAACATCAACGGCCCGCCCTCCACGCCGACTCAGCTCCCCTTGGACAATCTTACCTCGACGCCGTTCATGGATCTGTTCGATCTGTCGATGGGGATCGAAGCCATGGTCGACTTGACGCTGGAAGGCGGCACGACCGATCCCGGGCTCCCTTCGATCTTGGTCGATTTCTTCCTCGATTGGGAATTCACCGTCAACCCCGGCGATCCCGATCCTTTCATGGGCGAACTGAAAGACCTGCGGTTCGACAATTTCCGCATCGACTTAGGAGAATACGTCTCCAAGGTCCTCAAGCCGATAGTTCAGCAGATCGACGAATATCTACAACCTCTCGATCCGCTCATCGAATTCATTTCCCTTGAACTCCCGATCATTTCTCAAGTGTCGGAACTGTTGGGGCAAGGGCCGGTCACGGTGCTCGATGTCATCGGCTTGTTCGGCGAAGGCGCTGATACGGTCGTCGATGCGGTCGACATCATCATCGCGATTCGGCAATTGGTTAAAGACATCGCCAACTCGCCCGGCACGTCTTTTGAAATCAGTTTCGGCAGCTTCGACGTGCTGAGCACGGGCAAGGACCCACGCGATAAAAACGCCGACATCATGCCCTCCATGGACGGCGGCGACATCACCGGCGCGGAAAACCTCGACGACAAAATCGACGACTCGATGGGGGAAAGCTCGTCCGAAGGCTTCTTCGCGGGCATTCTCAACACCCTCCGCGAGATTGGCGTCACGTTTCCGCTGCTCGAAGACCCGCTCATGGCCTTCAACTTGCTGTTCGGGCAGAATGTCGACCTGGTGAAGTTTGATCTCTTGGGAACCGGTCCGGAAGATCGGCTGCAGGCGGGCTTCGATTGGAGCATCAGCCTGGGCGTCCTGACTCCCCCGGTTCCGTTGTACGCGAATATATTCGCCGGCTTCAATGTCTTCTTCGATCTAGTCGTTGGTTACGATACCTATGGCCTGCTGACGACCGGCAACGCGCTGGACGGATTTTACTTCGGCGACGAGAAACCGGTCTTTGGAATCGGGGCTGAGTTCGGCGCCGGCGCGGAAATCAACGCCGCGCTGATCTGGGCGGGCGTCCAAGGCAAAGTGGCGGCCGAAATCGGCGCGGGCTGGAATGAAGTCGTCGAAGACGACAAGATGCGGTTCCAGGAAATCGCCCAACGGTTGGGCCAGGGCATCGAATGCTTGTTTGAACTTCGCGGCAGTCTGGACGCCGTCATCGAAGCCTACGCAGGGCTCGGAATCAAAATCTTCGGCGCCAAGATCACAATCTTTGAAGTCTTCATCGATATCTTTCGGGCGACCATCTTCGAGTTCTCCGCCGCATGTCCCCCGTTGCCTCCTCCGCAGCCGGCGCGGCTGGAAGGGGGCGTCTTGAAACTGAACATTGGGCCCGACGCCCATCTTCGCCAGAGCGGCGCCGAAGACGGCGACGAAAAGGTGGATATCAAGTACGACGACAAGACCAACGAGATTGTTGTCAGCGGTTTCGGCGTCATACAGAAGTTCGACGCCTCCCTGGTGAATTCCATCAGCGGCGACGGCGGCGCCGGCGTCGACGAGATCACCGTCGATAAATCGGTCGCCAAATCCCTCACACTCAGCGGCGGCGACGGCGACGACATCCTCTTCGGCGGTTCCGGGGTGAATACTCTTATGGGCGGGGCCGGGAACGATCAACTCACCGGCGGACCCATGGGCGATACGATCAGCGGCGGGGACGGCGACGACTCGATCGTCGGCGCCGGCGGAGACGACAACCTGGACGGCGGCGACGGAGATGATCAGATCCGCGGCGACGATGGCAACGATATCATCACCGGCGGGCCAGGCGACGACGACCTGAGCGGCGGCCTGGATATGGACACGATCTCCGGCAATGAAGGAAACGATCACATCTCCGGCGGACCGGAAGGGGATACGAGCACCAATATCCTGCACGGGAACGATGGGGATGACGCGATCGAGGCGGGGGGCGCCGGCGACATGATCTTCGGCGACGCGGGGAATGACATCCTTAACGGCAACATGGGTCCGGACATCATCCATGGCGGTACAGGGGACGACATGATCCTGGCCGGGGCCGGCACGACCAGATCTGGGGCGACGACGGCAACGACAAAATGGAAGGCGGCCTGGGCGACGACGTCTTCTTCTTCGCGACGGTCGGCGGCGGTTCGGAAAACGACCGCATCAAGGACGTGCGAATCCGGCGGCGGCACTCGATCGGCTCGATTTCTCCGCCTTGGCGGCCAACGATCCGGTCGTGGTCGATCTGTTCAACGGCCGCGCCACACCACACGAAGCGCGAAGGTCAGATCGAAGACTACGCTGAACTTCGAGGACGCCTACGGCGGCGCCGGCGACGACACGTTCTACGACAATCGAAACAACAACTTTTTCCGCGGCAACGGCGGCAACGACCGCTACATGTTCCACCGCGCCGTGGGTCTGACCAGCGGCGCGCACATCGACACGCGTCTATCGAAGCCAGCGGCGGCGGCTGACACGATGAGATCAACTTCGCCGATCTTGCCGGCCAGCGATCCGCTTGTCGCCGACGTCTCGGTCGCCCAGACGCTGTTGTCGGGCGTGACGATCGCCGTCCACGCTACGCGCACCGTCTGACGGCGCTCAACGGCCAGCGGGCGTTCATCGAGGACATCACCGGCGGCGCCGCCGACGACCAGATCTACGGCAACAACGCCGACGAACAAACTCGTCGGCAACGCCGGCGTCGACATAATCATCGGCAATCCCGGCGCGACGATGAAATCTACGGCAACGCAGGCGACGACTAAATTGAAGGAAACGCAGGCCCCGAACGATCTATCGGCGGTTCGGGGACGGACGTCATCTACGGCCACCTGGGAGACGACGAATTCACGCCGGCATCGGCGTCGACTATGTCGAGGGCAACGAAGGCGACGACAAGATCTAGGGCGACGAAGGCGACGACGACCTGTTCGGCGACGCTGGGAACGACACGGTCTACGGCGGCGCAGGCAACGACTTCATCTTTGCCAGCGCCGGCGACGACTACGTCGAAGGCAACGACGGCTTCGACACGATCTTCGGCGAAGACGGCATGGACGACATCTTCGGCGGGACGGGCGAGGACCGCCTGTTCGGCAGGCCGGCGACGACACCATCGACGGCGGACCGGACCGCGACTTCATTCTCGGCGACACGGGCAACGACGTCCTGCGCGGCGGCTCGGGCGACGACTTCATAAGCGGCGGCGCCGACAGCGGCTCGCAGGTGCTCGACCCGGCCGGCTGGCCCTCGACGAATCCGGCTTCGGCGACAAGCTGTACGGCGGCGACGGCCACGACTTCGTCGTCGGTGGTTGGCCGGTCGGATACGACGCCCTGGAAAGCCTCGTCAGCACGATCTTCCTCGATATGTTCGCCGAATCGCTGATGCCTCCACGGCCGATGCTCTTCCTGCCTTTTGACGATCCGACGGACTTCATCAGCGTTCCTCATCCCCGGGATGTTCACCTTCCCACGAAAAGTAGGGGGTGAGGTGACCGTCCACTTCCAAACCGGGCCGGACAGCGAGCCGGACGGCGACGACCTGCTCCACGGCGACTATCGGCAACGACCTGATCGTCGGCGATGAAGGGGCCGACTATCTCTACGGCGACTGGGGCAACGACGTGATGTTCGCCTTCCGCATCAGTGCTCCGGAGAACGAACTGCCGACGACGCTCGATCGTCTCGAGGGAGGGCCCGACGACGACAGCCCGATGTGCGGCACGCACGGCGAAAACTATTTCGTCGGCGGCACGTCGGAGCAGAATCTGGATTACACCTGCTGCTTCCGGGAGCTCCGTACCGCAGTCCCACCTCTGGCGGCTATATTTTTGAAACGTGCTTTGACGAAACGCCGGAACTGCTCGACAATCTGCCCGTCGAGATTCACGGCCAGAAGTATCGCGACATCGACGGCGACGGCCTGAAAGGCGAAGAAGAATAGGGCCTGGACGGTTGGACGATCGAGCTTCGCGACGTGGATGGCAATCTGCTGGCGACGACCGTGACGGCGAGCTACGACATCAACCAGGACGGCGCGATCGATCCGTTCACCGAGTCCGGGCTGTACTGGTTCACGGACAAAGAAGCGCATGAAGATGGCAACGTTGAGTCCTTCCAGGCGGGCATCTATCTCGTTTCCGAGGTATTGCCCAGACGGTTGGAACCAGACGCAACCGGTTCCTGGGTTCGAGCTTCCGCTCGATTCGGCGATTTTGGCCAGGCGCAGGTATACAACTTCGGCGGCGACGACATCCTCGCCTATACGCTGGCGCTCGAACTCGGGACTGTTCCCGAGGATGTAGATATCGCCACCAACGTCGACTTCGGCAATATCGAGCTATCGACCGTTTCTGGCTTCAAGTTTGAGGACGTCAATGGCAACGGCGTCCGCGATCCCGGCGAGCCGGGCCTGCCCGGCTGGGACATTTATCTCTACCTGAGCGACATCAGCGATGTTCGGATGACGACCACGGACGTCAACGGCGAATTCCATTTCGAGAACATCCAACCGAACGAATCTCCCGTCCAATGGTATCTGATCGAAGTCTTGAAGCCGGGTTGGGGCCAGACCTTCCCCTCCGCCGGATACTATCGCTCGACATCGGCGTCGCGGAAACGCATGAAGGGCTCGATTTCGGCAATGTCGAGTTGGGCGTCATCAGCGGGACGAAATGGGAAGATCTGAACGCCGACGGGATCAAGGACCCAGGCGAGCCGGGAATCGCGGGCTGGGAAGTCTATCTCGACTTGGATTTCAGCCGGACCTACACCGCGGGCGATATTCTCACGACGACCGATTCCAACGGGAACTATGTTTTCTCCAGTACAGTTGCACCGTTTGTCGACTCTATCCCGGCATCTATGTCGTCGCGGAGCGGGAAACGATTCCTGGGTTTATCCAATCGTACCCCGGACCGGCCGATCTCGGCCTGCATATGGTCGAGATTGAATCGGGCGACGTGTATACCGACCTCAACTTCGGCAATTACGGCAACGGAATAATCGCCGGTTACAAGATTTCCGATCCCAATGGGGACGGCGTCCTGGACGACGGCGTCGGCTTGGAAGGCTGGACGATCTATCTCGACGCCAACGACAACGGTCTTCTCGACGACGGCGAGACTTCGGTTCAGACCGACTCGAACGGGCTGTATGCGTTCTACAATGTGACGCCTGGCGACTACATTATCGCCGAGGTTCCTCAAGACGACTGGGTGCAGACCTTCCCCGAGCCGAACGTCGAATCCGGCCGCCGTGAGCACCGAGTCACCCTCCAGTCCAATACGTTGTTGTTTGGCGCATACGACTTCGGCAACGCCCCCAGCATCGAAATCCACGGCCGCAAGTGGCACGATCTGAACGCCGACGGCGTCCAGGATCCCGACGAGCCGGGCTTGGCGAATTGGACGATCTATCTCGATACCAATTTCAACGGCCAGCTTGACTTCAACGAGTTCGGCGAACCGATCGAACCGACCGCGGTCACCTTGTTCGACGATCCCGCGACCGAGGGAGTCGATGAAACCGGGTTGTACTGGTTCACCGACTTACTGCCCGGTTTCTATGTCGTCAATGAAGTCGTCCAGGACGGCTGGCGACAGACCTATCCCGCGCCTCCCTTTGGATACTATTTCGTCTACAGCGACGACGCCGCGATCGAAAACATCGACTTCGGCAACGTCCTTACGGCCAGCATTTCCGGAACCAAATGGTTCGACGTCGACGGCGACGGAGTTCGCCAGTTGTACGACAACATCCCCGACATGCCCCAGGGAGACGTCGGGCTGGCGGATTGGCTCATCTATCTCGATTTGAATGGAAACGGCGTCTGGGACGGCGACGGGGTCGAACCCTACACCTACACGGCGGCGGACGACCCCGACACCGATGTCGACGAGGCGGGCTCCTATTCGTTCGACAACTTGCTGCCTGGCGATTATATCGTGCGAGAAATGCTGCAACCCAATTGGGTGCAATCCCTGCCCGGACATGGGGTCGACGATAGCTACGAAGTGACGCTGGCGCCGGGCGAAAATCGGACGGGTCTGGATTTCGCCAATGTCGAAGATCCCATGATCCACGGCCGCAAGTGGCTCGACTTCGATGGCGACGGCCGCCAGGGCCCGAACGAACCCGGCCTTTATGGTTGGACGATTTATCTCGATCTCAACTTCAACGGCAAGCTGGATCTCAACGAGGAGACCGGAGCGCCGCTCGAACCGTTCACCATGACCGGCGAAGATGGTTCATACTGGTTCTCGGATCTGCTCCCCGGCGTGTATGTCGTGGCCGAGGTCAAAGGCGCGATTCCTTGGCAGCAGACCTATCCCAACATTGCCAACCAGGGCCAGCACGTGTTGGTGCTCGATAGCGGCGAGGTAGCGGAAGCGATCGATTTTGGCAATCGGATTTTCGGCGACTGCAATAACGACCGCCGGGTGGACAACTTGGACCTCGACGCCTTCGTGGACGCATTCCACTCGGAGATTGGCGATCCGAACTTCGGCCAGCCGGGCTTTGGCGTGTACAACGCCTGCTTCGATTACGAGCCGGACGGCGACGTCGATTTCGCCGACATGTACAAGTTCCGTGAAGCGCTGGTGGCGGTGATGCCCCCAGGGCCGCTGACCGCTCCCGATGGAGGGTTCGACAGCACGCTTGATGACCTCGCGGTTGCGGTGCTCACCGCTGGCGTCGGGTCGACGACCGATGTTGGATCCGCTCCCGTAGCGGCCGAGTTGATCAGCGTCCCCTGCGAAACCGACATCTGCATCATGCCCACCGGCGGCGAAGGGCAGGGAGAAATCCACGGAACCAAGTGGCTGGATAATGACGGCGACGGCCGCTGGGAAGAGGGCGAGCCTCCCGCTCTCCGGCGTGCTGATCTATCTCGATCTGAACAACAATGGCGTCCGAGACACCATCAATCTCGCCGGCGGGACCGCGACCGAGCCGTACGACATCACCGACGAGAACGGCCAGTACGATTTCTACGAATTGCCGTCCAACGACTACGTCGTGCGGGAAGAGGTTCCCGAGACGATCGTCCAGACCTACACGACGGACCATCTGCTCGTTTCGACCCACAGTCTGCATTCGATCTTCGAGTATGTGCCCGATACCGGGCGGGCCGATATGTTCACCACCGTCGGGGTCGATCGCCCGATTTCCGGTCTTACTTATTCGCCCGTGGATGAACGGGTCTACGCCGTCACTGACGACGGCGTGCTGTACGTCGTCGAGGAGCTGCGCGGCGTCGCCCGCAAAGTCGGGCAAGTGAATATCAGCGATCTGGCGTTTGTCCCCGTCGCCATCGGCGAAGGGGACGTCGCGATCGATCAAAACTCGCTCAATTCCGATCATATCCTGAACGTTTACTTTGTAGCGGGCGCCGATTCGATGGCGGCCGATCACCTGTTTCTCGCCCAACTCAACTATTCTAGCTGCGTCGGCGGGCCGCTCTCTTGCTTGCCGACGTTGTCGAAGGCCACGGATCTGGGAATTCGATTCGACAAGATTGGCATCTCCGACCTCTCTGGCGCCACGGTCAGTGATTCCGGCGTACTGTTCGTGCTCGGCTTCGACGAGGGGGGCGTGCCGGCCGTTGGCGGGTTCGATCTTGCCAGTGGCGCTCTGGTTGGTCCCATCACGATTCCGATCATGGATCCGGGCCTGAAACTCGGCGGCATCGACTTTGACCCGGCGACCGGCGTCATGCATGGCGTGGTCAGCGGCGGCGAAAGCGATTGGTATTTCACTGTCGACATGACCTCTAGCCCCCGCCGACCATCACCGCAACGGAGCTGCCCCAGCGAAACCAGTCCGATCTGGAGTTCATCCAGACCCGCGCACCACCGGCTGTTCCTTGGAGTCGACGACGTGGTAGGCGGCGTCGAACAGATCGGGGCCGACTTCGGGAATCTCGGCGAAGGGGGCGGTTCGATCCACGGCGTCAAGTGGAACGATGTCGACGGCGACGGTCGCATCGGGCCCAACGAGCCCTTGCTCCCCGGATTCGTGATCTACATCGACGAAAACAACAACGGCATGTACGACGAGGGCGAGCCTGCCCACGTCACCAACGACGATCCATTTACGGACACAAACGAGACCGGCCAGTATTGGTTCAGCGACCTGCCGCCGGGCGATTACACGGTTCGCGAGATTCAGCAGGACGGTTGGATGCAAGACTATCCGAACCGCCAAATCTGTCTGGACTTCGAGGATCTCGATCCCGGGAGCCAGTTCGGCGTCGGCCAGACCATTACCACCGTCGGCGACGACGGGCAGCCGATGACCGCCGAAGTGCGATCCTTCAACAACGGACCCGGCGCCACGCCCTCCAATGGAGTCGTGTATGTCGACAATTTCCAGACATCGGGCGGAACGGGTCTGGATCTGGCGATGGACAATGCCAATCTCTACTTCCAGTTTGATCCGCCGTTGAACGGGCTTTCGCTATTGTTTGACGATGGCGGCAGCGTCAATTTGAGCATCAACGGCGACGAACGGGTCCTCAGCGATTTCTCCGAGCTCAACGGTCAGTTCGTGGGCGGCGTGCAAGTCTTGGTGATGACCAATGGAATCGACGAGCACGGCGAGTTGCGGCTTGTCGGACAGATCGATTCGTTCGCCATCGGCGGGCAGGAGCTGTGGATCGACCACCTGTGCAAGCAGCCATCGACCTCCGGCCGGCCGATTCTGAGCGATATCTCGTATCTCGATTTCGAAGAGGATGAGCCTTATGGAGTCGGCGAGGAAATCAAGCCGGCGGAATTCATGCCCGTCTTCATCCCCGTCTTCGATGACCAAGGCAACCCGATGTCCGTCGAGGTGATTCCCTTCTTCACCGCCGCGGGACAGCAGCTCGACGGCTATGTAGCGTACGACGATCGTGGAATCGCCGGCGGCGACGGGATGGACCTGCAACTGAGCGGCGCCGGAATCGCCTCGATTTCGATCCCGCTCTGCACGGCCTGTCGCTGCAGTTCGGCGAACTCGGCGGCGGCAAGAGCATCACCATCAATGGCGAGTCGCAATTTTTCAACAGCTTCGACTCGATCGACGGCATGACGATCGGCGGCGCCGAAGTTGCCGTGGAGTACACCAACGAGGGCGAGGGAGTCCTGCAAATCTTCGGCCAAATCGAATCGTTCTCGATCGCCGGGGAGACTCTGTGGATCGACCACCTTTGCAAGGCGGCTTCGTCCACCGCCGCTCCCTCACCCGGCCATACCGTCACTGTCGGCTTGGGCCAGAGCGTCCGCAACGTCAACTTCGGCAACATGCGGCTGGGAGAGATCCACGGCCTGAAGTGGAACGACCTCAACGACAACAGCGAGCGGGACGAAGGGGAGCCTGGCCTGCCGGGCTGGACCATCTATCTCGATCTGAACCGCAACGGCCAATGGGACGAAGACGAACCTTCGCAGGTTACGGATGAAAACGGTGAATACTGGTTCACCAATCTGAAGCCCGGCCGCTACACCGTGGGAGAAGTTTTGCAATCTGGGTGGGAGCAAACCTACCCCTCGCCGCAGAACAGCGTCGATGTGTTCTTGTTCAATGAACTCAATCCGACCGCCTTGTATTTCAACGGAGACAGTTTCACAACGGTCGCCGAGGCGGGCTCCGTCGCCAACGTAACCATCGGGTCGTTCACCAACTCCAACGGGGGCGTAACCACCGAGGGATTTGTGTATCCCGACTCGTTGGATGTCTCTCCGCCGAATCAGGTGCTATCCTTCAACAACGCCACGGCCAATTTCACCTTTGAGGAAATCCTGACCGGGCTGGCGTTCATCTACGATGACGGCGGCGGCAATGAGAATTTCATTATCAATGGGGATCTCCGCAACGTAAACAGCCTGGTTGCGCTCAACAATACAGTTGTCGGCGGGGTGTTGATCCAGGTCACGCAGGTGTCGGACCTCGTAGGCATAGTCCAGGCGTTTGGCGCCATCGAATCATTTGGCATCGGTGGACAGGAGTTCTCGATCGACAACCTCGTCATCTTTGGACAGCCGATTCCCGGATCAGGCGTCCATGTGGTCGATGTCGGCGGCGAAGTCATCCGCGGCGTGGACTTCGGCAATCGCGAGCTGCTGGGCAAGATCCACGGGACCAAGTTTATCGACAACAACGGCGACGGCGTTCGCGGCCCCAATGACCGCCCAATTCTCGGCTGGGAAATCTACATCGACGAAAACGACAACGGTATGTACGACAAGGGCGAACCGCTTACCTCGACGGATCGCTCGGGCGACTACTGGTTCATGAACCTTGAGCCGGGCACGTACATCGTCCGCGAAGTCGAAGCGGATGGCTGGACCCAGACCTCGCCCCGGACGACGTTCGACGCAACGCATTACGAAGCCGGAGATCTGCCCGCCGCCGTTGTGCAAGGTGATATCAACGGCGACGAAATCGTCGATCTGGTCGTGGCGGATTATTCGGGCGAGGCCTTGCAAATCCTGCTCGGGCTGGGGGATGGAACGTTCGACTCTCCGATCACCTTGCCCCTGGGCGGCGGCGCGTACGATTTGACGCTGGTCGATCTGGATGGGGATCTCGATCTGGATATCGTCGCGGTGTTGGTCAACTCCGATGCAATCGTCGTGCTGTACAATGACGGCGATGGAACGTTCCCCACTACCGCTACCTACCCGACGGGCGACACGCCGACCGGGGTCGTCGCCGGCGATTTTGACGGAGTAAACGGCCCCGACGTGGCAGTCGCCAACCTTTTGGGCGACTCGATCACGATCTTCTTGAACAACGGGGCTGGCGCTTTCGACGAAACGCTGGTGCTCAACGACGGAGCCGTCGCCTTTCGATCTGGTGGCGGAGGATTTCAATCACGATGGGCGCCTCGATCTGGCCGTCCTGGCCGCCGGCGACAGCGAAATCAATTTCTATCTGAACGAAGACTCCGAAGGGCTTTCATTCAATCTGGAAACCAGTCTTTCGGTTCCCGCGGGATCGTTCAAGTTCGCCGTCAGCGACTTCGATCAGGACGGTAATTTCGATATCGCCGTCGCCTCGTCCGCCGCGGGTCAGTCCGCCTACTACTTCGGGCTTAGCTCCGTTACCGGGTTGACGTTCTACGACGATCTGCCCGCTTTGCCTGGTACGGCGTCGCCGGCGGGCGTCGCCGCGGGAGACATCGACGGCGACGGCTATCCGGACATCGTCTTGACCGACCAGGGAACCAATGAAGTCCTCATTTACTTCAGTAACGGCGACCGCACCTTTACGCCTTCGCTCAACTTCGGCGTTGGCGATGCTCCCTTCGACGTCATTGTCGCCGATCTGAACGACGACGGCCTGCTCGATATCGTCACTGCCGATACGGGTGGCGAAGGCTCCGCGCCAGAGGACATCGGCGTCACCGTCTTGCTCCAAGGGCTCCGCGATGGCTACCGCATCAAGATCGTCGAAGGGGAAGAGTATTTTGGAATCGATTTCGGCAACTTCCGAAATGGCACGATCACGGGCCGTAAGTACGAAGACCTGAATTGCAACGGCGTCATCGACATCGGCGAGGGTCCCCCGCCGGCCGGCCAGAATTTCACGATCTACGTCGACCTGGACGACGACGGCGTGCTTCGACCCCGGCGAGCCCTTCGATGTGACGGACGATATGGGATACTATTCGATCGACAACATTCCGCCGGGCACGTACAGCGTCCGCGAGGTGCTGTTCGACGATTGGGTCCAAAGCTATCCCGAAACCGGCCGGCACATCGTCACGATCTCGCAAAGCGGTCAGACTCGCCGAGCACAACGACTTCGCCAACTTCAAGTACACGCCGCTTCCCGACGGGAAGGACTGGATGTACGGCTTCGACGGGACCGACACCATGTACGGCGACAACGTCGTGGTCTGTCCTTGCATCTTGAGCCTTGGCGACGACGACCATCTGTTCGGCATGCGGGGCGACGACATACTGATTGGACAACTTCGCAACGACACTTACCACTTCGAGCCGGCTGTCGACGGTACGACGAACGAAATCGACACGATCATCGAACTGGAAGATGGCGGCACGAACGAACGCTGGGACGAAGGCATCTACGACCAGCTTCAATTCGACGGAGTGCCCGAGAAAGACTTCCCAGGCCTGGGTCCCGACGAGCCGGTGTTGATCGATATCTCCGGCGCGTCCCCCGTCTTTACCTTTGCAAATGAAATCGCCGAACACGCAGGGCCTGGCGGCGCTCTGCACGTCGTTGTCACCGACAGCTCCGGAACAATTCGAATTCATCGAGCAGATGGTCGGCGGCGAAGGGGACGATATCCTGATCGGCAATTCGCGCGACAACCTCCTCGACGGCCGCAATGGTTCAGACATCGAACAGGGCGCCGCCGGCGACGACACCTATGTCTTCGTGCCCGGAAACCCCGGCGACAACGATCAACTAGTCGAAACAATCGGCAGCGACACGCTCGACTTCAGCCGCATTCCAGATCCTGTGATCGGTCGATCTGGCCACGCCGCCGATCTTTACGACCGCGCCGGTCATCGCCCGCTGGGGTTTCCCGGAGCAAACGGTCGAATCTCCCGTTCCGGGCCTGTTTGAAAACGTCATCGGCACGGCCTTCGACGATCTCATCCGTGGCAGCGACGTGGACAACCGACTCGAAGGCCGCGACGGCGAGGATACTTTCTATGGCCTGGGCGGCGACGATGAGCTTGTCGGCGGCAAGGACAGCGATCTTTATATCTTCGAGGACGGATTCGGCATCGACCTGGTGGTCGAACTAGCCGGCGGAGGGGCCGACGACGTGCTGGACTTTACCGCGGTCACCGCTCCGCTGACGTTCACGATCGGGACCCAGATTCACGTCACCGACGGCGTCAACGAAGTTACGCACGCCGGCCTGAACGTCGAAACGGTGCTCGGCGGCAGCCAGTCTGAACGATACGCTAATCAGCGGCGACGGAGACAACATCTGGATCATCTCCGGGCTGGACACCGGCACGCTGAACGGCGTCGCCTTCTCGGGCATCGAGAATCTTGAAGGCGGCGTCGGAAACGACACCTTCATCTTCCTGCCTGGTGGGGCGTTGACCGGCGACATCAATTCCGGCGCCGGCGAAGACTCGTTTGACTTCACGCAAGGCGGCGTGGTGGGCGGCATGATCATCGGCGGCGCGGACGACGATTCGCTCATCGGAAATGATGACGATCGCCTTTGGCTGATTACCGGTTTGAACGCCGGAAACGCCTCGGGTATCGGCGACTTCCTCGATGTGGAAAAATTGTTCGGCGGCGCCGGGGTCGACACCTTCACCTTCTCTGGTGGTTCACTCCCGACGGGTCTGATCGACGGCGGCGACAACGACGACATCATTAACGCCGACAACGTGATGAATACCTTCACTCTCTCCGGAGAGAATGAAGGAACCGCGACCGGCGTGGGAGCGTTCTTCTCCATCGAAAACCTTGTCGGAAACGACATGGAAGACCGCTTCGAGTTGGGGACCGGGTCTGTGACCGGGTCGATCGACGGCGGAATGGGCTCCGACACCCTGGTTGCCGGCGATGTAACGACGACGTTCACGGTAACGTCGGACAACGCAGGCTTTGCGACCGGCGCCTCCGCTCTTTAACAGCATCGAAAACCTCGAAGGCGGCGATCATGGCGACACCTTCATCCTCGCCGGCGGCTTGCTCGACGGCACGGTAGACGGCATGAATGGAAACGACACGCTGGTCGCCGACAACGTCGAGAACTTGTTCACTCTAACAGGACCGAACTCGGGCGACGCCACGGGCCTGGGCGGAGGTTTCATGGGCGTTGAGAACCTGACCGGAAATGACATGGACGACGTGCTAGTCATCAACGGCGGTTCGCTCTCCGGCGTTTTTCAAGGCCAGGGCGGATCGAATGAGGTCCAGGCCGACAATGTCGCCAACTTCTTTGGCACGATCGGTCCGAACTCCGGCTTTGTCACCGGCGTCGGCTTGTTCGTAAACGTGCAAACCCTCACCGGCAACTCCATGGCCGACACATTCTTCCTCTTCGGCGGACCGTTCAACGGCGACATCTTCGGTGGGGGGGACTCCGACAAGATCATGGCCTTCAATTTGCCGACGGAGTTTAATGTAACCGGAGCGGATGAAGGCGATATCGACGGCGTCTCCAACTTCTTCAGCATCGAAAACCTCGCTGGCGGCAGCGCCGACGACACGTTCCACGTCCTGGGCGGAACCCTTTCCGGCGGATTTATGGGCGGCGGCGGCCTCGATACCCTCTACGCGGATAACGTCGCCAGCGTCTTCGACATCACCGGGCCTGATTCCGGTACGCTTGACGGCGTTCCCTTCTCTCAGATTGAAAACCTCGTCGGCGGCAGCGACGCCGACCAGTTCACGGTCAATGGCGGTAGCCTCTCCGGTACGGCCGACGGCGGCGATGGAATCGACACTCTCACCGGCGACAACGTCTTCAATCTGTTTACCATCGACGAACTCGACGGCGGAACCGGTGGAATGATTAATCGCTTCGCCGGCATCGAAAATCTCATCGGCAACATGCAGTCCGACTACTTCTGGCTCGCCGGAGGGACCCTGTCCGGTTCAGTCGACGGCGCCGCAGGCGCCAACGCGCTCATCGGAGATCAGGTTCCCAGCGTGTATGTCATCGACGGTCTGAACTCAGGCCAGGCGACGGGAGTGGCCGGCGGCTTTTCGAATATCCAATTCATCCAGAGTGGTTCGGATATCGACGACGTCACTGTCACATCGACCGGCATGCTCGATGGATACTTCTTCTCCGCCGATGGCGACGACGTGTTCCACGTGACCCCTGCCGACGGCTCGACGCTCGATCTGTATGGCGGCGACGGCGAGGACACCCTGACCGTCGATGGCGTCACCGAGGTCCCTGATATCTCCGTCCCCGGCGTGGTGACCACGACCGGTGGGGCCTTGATCACGTACGACAGTTTCGAGGAGATCATCGCCGAGTGCAGCACATGCCTCATCGCCCCGCCACTCTCCGCTCCGTTGGCGTCCTCATTTTCCGCTCCGTTGGCGGCGCCTTTGGCCGCCCCGCTGGCGTCGGCTTCCCTTTCATCGGGTTCGTTGCAGTCGGCCAATTTGACCTCCGCCGATGCATTGCTGGCGTCCCTGGCCGGCGGGTCCGACGGCAGCAGCCTGGAGGATGTAGATTTAGCGCTGCGGCAATGCGTCGACGCCGATTTGTTCGCTACGCGAACCACATGGCGGAATCCGCTCGCCGGCGACCTGGCTTCCACCCTGCAAGTTGGGCATTACACCACTTCCGGCGGGCTGGATGTCGGATTCCCGCAACTGATTCGCAAACTTCGGCAGCGCCGCCAATCCGACGCACCGGCTGCCAAGCCCGACCTGATCGATCGGGTGCATTCGCTCGGCAAGCTCGAGCGCGATCGCACTGGCGTCTTCGACCAGGTGTTCCAGGACGAAGACCTGTTCGACTTGTTCCTTGGCGACGAGTGAGAATCGTGCTCGGGCGGAAGAGGGATCACGGAAGCACGAAATGATGAAAAAGTGAAATGAGGGGAGTGAGGAGTGGTGGGCACTTGGCCACAGCGCCTGCTTTGCTCGTGTTGGGGGGTAGATTGCTTATCATCCCCCGCTTTCGAGTGTTCGTGATCTACTCACTCCTCCTTCTCCTCGATGATCTGGTCAACGCCAGTCTTTCCGCGCTTTGCAAGCCGCTCCGCTCCCGGTGGAGGAGACTCTGTTCTGCATCGGCCCGTCTCCTGAACAGAGTCGGCTTACCCAGCTTTTCCAAACCAAATCGTTTCTCCCAATTACCGGGCCTCAGCCTGTCTTGAGCCGAGGAATTAGAGAAATAATAGAGAATTGATCGCTTGTGCTTCTGGTTGCTTGAACGCGACTTGTTCGGTTCGTATGATAAAAAACGGTTCGCACGTAGCCCGATTTGTTCGGCGGCAAGGGAGTCGCCGCTCTCCGGGCGACGGTATGGCCGATGGCGAGCGTAGCGATCTGACCTGGCTCGGCAATCGCGATCGCCAGAGCGCCGCGCCGAATTCGCTTGGGAGGGCCCGCGTGCCAAATGCGGTTCAACTTTTGGCGTTTCGAGGGCGACTTGCGAGAGCCCGAAGAACAAGGGCTAGAACGCCCGGCGCCAAGCGTATCGAATCGAAGATTGCTGTGGATCTGTATAAGGGTTCCGTACGATGAGCATGAGGAGAATTTAAGATGACACGGCTTCGAATGATTTTGATAGGGGCGACCGGCGTTTGGATGTTGGCGACGCTGGCGGGGGGCGATCCTGGCGGCGCCGATAAGGCCCAGGCACAGGTTTACAGCAGCTACGGCTGGGCGCCCGTGACGGAGTACCGCGAGGAACGCTACGTCGTTCAACGTCCCGTCTGGCGACAGGAAGTGCAGCAGCAAGAGGTGACCGTGCGGAAGCCGATCGTGGAAACCTCGACGCGAACCGAAGAATATAAGGTTCTCAAGCCGATTGTGGAGACCTCGGAAAAGGAAGAGTGGGTGACGGTATACCGTCCGATTACTGAGATGACCGAGCAGGAACAGACCGTGACGGTCTACGAACAGACGACGACCTATCGTCCGGTGTATGCCGGCTCTGGCGTATGGGTGCAAGCGCCGACCACGACGATGGTCCCGCGTTATGAGACGCGCCGCGTTCCGGTGGAAACGACCCGCATGGAAGCGACGCAAGAACTGCGCACGACTCCAGTCAAGACATATCGCTACGAGGAAGAAGTGCGAACGCGAGAAGTTCCTGAACAGCGGGTAACGTATGTCGAGTCGAAAGAGATGCGGGACGTGCCGGTGATGGTCCAGGACGTCATGGAAGAAGAACATGTCCGTCGCGTGCCGGTAACGACCTACCAACCGGTGGCGCCGTCGGTCGTGTATCGCCCGTTGTTGGCGGCTCCGGCGCCGATGGTGGTCTATCGACCCAAGGTCTATGTGCAAGGCCAGCCGGTTCGCAACATGCTGCGGGCGGTTACACCGTAGACGCGCTCGCAAGGGCTCGTTGGAAATAGGGCGGGAATCAACCCAGCGGGCTCTGTTTCATGGTTGGAAAAAGAAACCAGGGGGAGGGACGCGAGTGTCTCTCCCCCTGGATATTTTCTTCAGTTGTTCGCCAGATGGCGATTGTGATCAGTTTGCTGCGGGCGCAGGCTCTTCAGGGGCGGCAGCATCAGGGGCGGCAGCATCAGGCGTTGCTTCCTTTTCCATACTATCCGTCGACGGCGCTGGTGCGGGCGCAGGTTCTTCCTTCGCACAGCCAACCGTAAACAGGCCGAGGCTCACCAGTAACAGCAGGGATCCAAACTTTTTCATTACGATCTCCCCTCTAAATAAAGTGGCAAAACCCAAAAATCAAACTGCAGGACAATCCTGCCAAGTTTTTCATAGTGAAAACCAAACTCATCTGCCGGGCCCTTAGGTCGCTCGGGAAAAGACATGCGAGCCAAGCTGGCGTTCTTATTAGGAGAGATGCATCTCCTTCCGGGTTTATTCCCGCCAGATCTTATTTTTTTCTAAATCGTTGGTGAGAATCGTTAGAATGAGGCTGCTGACGGGCTTCTTGGCTTGTTCCTTTTGTGGATGCAAACCGAGGGTCATGGCGGCTTTTCCTGGAAGAATTTAAGAACCTATGGAAATCAACGAAAGTATTTTGTGAGCAGGTTGGGAATAATTCGAAGCCTGGCGGACTCTAACCTTACAGGATGGGGTGGATGACGGTGGAAAGCAAGCAGGTCCTGACGATTGCCGAAGTGATCGTCCGGCACCACGCCGACGTGTACGGGTATGCCTATCGCCTCTGCGGCGCGGCGGCGGACGCGGAAGATCTGACGCAGCAGGTGTTTCTTACCGCCCACCAGAAGCTGCACCAATTGCGTTCGGCGGCGAGTGTGCGTGCTTGGCTGTATACAGTGTTGCGAAATAGCTATTGGAAATCGCTGCAAAAGCGGCGGATCATCTCAGCAGTCGACGCTGATTTCGATATCAATGAGTGTCCGGATGGTTCGAGCCGAGATGACGTGGACTCCGACTTTGATCAGGAGCAACTGCAACAGGCGCTGGATCGCCTGTCGCCAGAATTTCAAATTGTAATCACCATGTTCTATTTTGAGGAATTATCCTATCGCGAAATAGCCGCGGCGCTTGAGCTTCCGGAAGGAACCGTGATGAGCCGCCTTTCAAGAGCCAAAGGACATTTACGAAAATTGCTAAGCGCACCACAGGTTTCGGATTCTCGAAGTCGCTGATCGCGCAATTTAAGTTCTCTCTGTAATAGTACTCTATGATGTCGATTCCCTTAACCATCCGCGAACAGCTCGACTCCTGCAGGTCGGCCGAAGAACTCTCGCAAGGGGAGTATCAAGCCTTGGCCGACGCCATTTTGAACGATCCGGCCATCGGCCGAGAGTTCGCTCGGGCGCGGGACTTCGACGACCAGCTTGGCCAAGCACTTCACGATGTTGCGGTTCCCGAAGGTCTTGCCGAGCGATTGCTGGCGACGATGCCGGACGAATCCTCTCCCGTCCTTGCCGCCCCGGCTGTGGAAGCGTCGACCGCGGTGGAAACACACCCTCTCAGGGGATCTCGGTTGTTGCGCCGTTGGGCGATCGCGGCAGGCTGCGCGGCGGCGGTCGCGGCCGTCTGGATGGCGATGGTCCTGCTCCCAGCTACAACGCCGGTTACCGAGGAAAATGTCTTGCAGCTCGCGGCGACATGGCGACAGCAAGTCGAGGACGCGAAGAATTGGCGTTCTGACGGGGCGCCGGCGGAATATCCCGGCTCGTCGCGCGTTCGCTCGCGTCAACAAGGTTGGACGCGTTTTTCCACGCCCCTGGACCGGAACGCCGTGGCCTACGATCTCTCGCCCACTGGCATGGGCGGAACGCGAATCACGCTGTTTGTTTTGCGAACTCCCGCTAGCGGATTCGCCAAGCATCCGCCGAAGGCTCCAAGTTTCACGCAGAATCGCTCGATCGCGGCTTGGCAGGTGGGCGATTTGTTGTTTGTCGTGATCGTTGAGGGGCCGCGAGAGGAATACGACCGCTATATTGACGCCTCTCCGCCGCCGCTCGCTTGAGCGGGGACTCCTATTGCAATTCCAGCAATCTCGAGTCCGGCGTCTAGCGATATTTCGCCAACCTCCGGGATTACGTTGGTCTCCCTGGCTACGCAAATGAAGATATTGCTCAAGTGCCCCCAGCCTGCCTTCAGCACCTAAATCGCCATGTGGGCTGCGAGTCCCATTTTGGGCCCTCCTGGAATAATTCGAACAATCGAGCTGATCGGAACTCCCACGGTGCGCCGAATGCAATCTTATGCGGCAGCGCCGAATCGGCGCATCCTTGATTGATTGGTTACCAGGGAGGGGATCAAGATGAAATCTCTGTGGTTAGCGACTTTGTTTATCGCGGTTTGCTACGCGGCGCCCGTCGGCGGCGCAGTCTCCGACTCCTGCGCAACCGTCCGATTCCCTCTCCGCTGCAAGCTCGCAAACCTGGACCACCCCCGAGATTAAGACTCGCGAACTGGAGCCGAAAGAAATTGCAGTCGCCCGGGAACAAGCGAAACATCAGCAACGGATGGATCGCATCGCCTCCCGCAAATGGTACGGGCTGTCGAATCTTCGGCCGATCATCACGCCCGAGCATTGGGCGGGCGGGGTCGGACCTACCATGGTTTTCAACTCGACGAATTCCACAGGGTGGTCGAACGCCACAGGCTATTCCTACGTTATCATACGATAGCCTGCCGTTCGACTTCGGGTTACCAGTTCGAACACCCTAAACTCAGCCATAGCGCTTTCTGTTCGAACGTTCGGGATCAAGCGGACTTTCGCAGGACGATCGGCGTCTCGGGGATGCGTCCCAGATCGCGAATAACGTGGTCGACGACCTCATCGGTTGCCTGGGCGATCAGGTGGGCTTGCCATTTGGCGGCCAGATCGCCCGCTCCGGCTAATAAAAGGTCCGCCTGGCGATGGATCACGCTTCCCTGCGCCAGCGCGAACATATCCCCGCGCTTCGTGACAGCTCATCTCAGCGACTTGAACGCTCAGACGGGCCCGAACCGCACCGGTGCTCTGACGTCCAACGAACCGGGCCAGCCTGGAAACTCGGGCGATTTGCGAAGCCTTGGTTTGAAAGGGAAATAATGACATCGGTGGGCCTTCCTTGCCTCAAGCGGTTTACTTAAAAACGTTCCCAGGGCGTCCAACGGAAGCCCGGCAGGCGAGAATGGAAGTATCTGGCCCCGAGAGCGTGTTTTCTAAAGTTGCTGTAGCGTATCTATCCGTTCTTTTGGGAACGCCGGGAGACTACTCCCGTCGCCCATTGTAAGAGCAGATTCCATTCTCACTTTCTTCACGAAGCCAGCGGGAGCGTCCCAGGGGTTGCGCCGCGATGCTTGCGGCGGCCCGCAATTCCAGTGATCGTTCGATCCATGGTCCAATCTTCAGGCTATCCGCAGATGACACGATTATGCGGCTTTTTGCTGCTGAGGAATGGGGGCGAAGAATTGCTAATGCAGTACGGGGCAGGCGTCGAACCAGTGGCGGCCCTGCCCTTCGATCCATTCCCCAGAGGATCGCGGTCCCCATTCGCCCGGCTCGTAGACTTGCAGATCTGGTTTCGCCTGCTCCTGCCAGGCGGCGATAATCGGATCACAGACCTTCCACGCGAGTTCCACTTCGTCGCTACGGGCGAACAGGCTGGCGTCACCGTGGAGTGCATCGAGTAAGAGGCGCTCGTAGGCCTCCGGCATGACTCCGGAGAACTCGCGACTGAAACGGAAATCGAGATCGGTCAATCGTAGCTTCATTCCCGCGTCGGGGACCTTGGTTTGAAAGTGGAGCTGAATCCCCTCGGCCGGCTGAATCTGGATGATCAGGCTGTCGGAATGAATTGGGCTCTCGCCGCCATCGGTAAACAGCATCTGCGGAGGCTTGCGAAAGGCAATCATCAATTGTGTCGTGCGACACGACATCCGCTTGCCGCTTCGCAAGTAGAAGGGGACGCCTTGCCATCTCCAGTTGTCAATCCACAGCTTGACGGCGGCGAATGTCGCGGTGTTGCTGTCTGGTGCGACTCCCGGCTCCTGCAAGTATCCCTGATATTGCCCTCGAAACGTATCCGTCGCGACTTCCTTGCTGGTCAGCGGACGAATGGCTTGTAACACTTTGACCTTTTCGTCGCGGACATGCTGGGCGTTGTAACGGACGGGAACTTCCATCGCGGCGATCATCAAGAGCTGCAGCAAGTGGTTCTGAAACATGTCGCGAATCACGCCCGCCTGATCATAATAAGCCCCGCGATCGCCGACGGCCACTTCTTCGGCGACCGTAATCTGCACATGGTCGATATAATTGCGATTCCAGATTGGCTCAAAGATCGCATTGGCGAAGCGAAGGACGAGTATGTTTTGAACGGTCTCTTTCCCGAGATAATGGTCTATCCGGTAGATCTGTTCCTCTGAGAAGTGATTGTGAATCGCTAGATTCAGTCGCTGCGAAGTGGGAAGATCGACTCCGAAAGGCTTTTCGACGACAACCCTCCGCTGGCCGCTACGTTCTTCGGCCAGTCCGCTGGCGCCAAGATTGGCGACGGCCGGTTCGTAAAAGCGCGGCGCAGTCGCCAAGTAGAACAGCCGCGTGCAGGATTCGCCAGATTCTGTTTCATCAAGAAATCGTTTCAGCCCGCCGACATCATCGAGCGAGGTCAAGTCGCCGGGGAAATAAAATATCCGCGAGGCAAACTCGTTCCAAGTTTGTTGGTCAAACGATTTGCCGGCGAAATTGCGAGTCCCCTGGGCGAGATCCTCTCGCCACTGGTCGTGTGAAAACCTGGTGCGTGAGAACCCGACGATTCGAGTCATTTCGGGGAGACGCTTTTTGACGTGAAGCTGGTAGAGTGCGGGGATCAGCTTTCGCCCCGTCAAATCGCCCGATGCGCCAAAGATAACCAGCGAGTGCGCCACGGCATATTCTTCCTATTCTTAGATGGTCGTTGCGGTGAAGCCGCCGTCGACATAAACCGAAATCGCCCGTGATGAAACTCCCCGCGGCTTTCGAAAGGAGCAATATCGCGGCGCCGACCAGTTCATTCGGTTCCCCAAATCGGGCCATGGGCGTGTGGCGGATGATGTTCCCGATTCGCTCCTGATCGAGGATGGTGCGGTTTTGCTCGGCGGGAAAGAAGCCGGGGCAGAGGGCGTTGACCCGGACATGGTAGGGTGCGAATTCACGGGCGATGTTGCAAGTCAAGCTGATGACGGCGGCCTTCGACGCGGAATAAGCGAACACCCGTGACAAGGGCCGCTCGGACGAGACGCTGCCGATGTTCAGGATGGCGCCGCCTTGGCCCGAACGCACCATTTGCCGACCGAAAATCTGGCAAGACAAATGCGTAGCGCGGTAAGATTAATGTCGAGCACGCGATCCCAATCCTCATCCTCGACGTCAAGATAGGCGGAGGCGGAATTGACCCCCGCGCAATTGACCAGCCCATCCACACGACCGTGCGATTGAATGGTGTGACTGAGGAGATCCAGGAGCGAATCGCGCGACGAGACGTCGACCTTGTAGAAGCTCGCTTTGCCTCCGGCCGCGGTGATCTTGTCGACGCGATATTTCCCCTTTTCGGGATCTCGACCGGCCACGACCACAAGAGCGCCTGCCCCCGCGATTCCCATCGATAGTGCGCCGCCAAGCACACCCGTTCCGCCAATAACAACTACGACCTGTTCGTCCATGCCGAAAAGCTTTTGCAAAAATTGATCAGACATCGCAGGTTCAGGCCTTCCTCATAGCAGATGGCGGGGGATAGGAATATCGCTTAACGGGAAATGCAAGCTCGATACGCCTGCTAGTGCGTTCCTTCCAGGCGCCATCTCCATAGAAACACACTCGCTTGCGCGTCGCGCTGGCGTTAGGCATTGAAACCTGGTCATTGAGATTATTCTAGCTCGGCTCTCGTCGCTCGCGAATCCAATCGGTATGAAACACCCCTTTTCGATCGGTTCGCTGATACGTATGTGCGCCGAAGTAGTCTCGTTGCGCCTGGAGCAGGTTCGCCGGGAGCCGTTCGCGGCGGAGGCCGTCGTAATAGGCCAGAGCTGCGGAAAAGGCAGGCGCTGGCACGCCCAACTCGACCGACGTCGCAACAACCCGCCGCCACGAGTCTTGCGCAGCCTGCACCGCTTCTTGGAAGTAGGGCGCGAGCAGCAGGTTTTCAAGCCTGGGATCAGCCTGAAACGCCTCCTTGATCCGATCTAGAAACTTTGCCCGAATGATGCAGCCGCCCCGCCATAACAAGGCGACTCTCCAAACTTGAGCGGCCAGTCGTGCTCGGCCGCGGCCGCCTGCATCTGGACGAATCCCTGGGCATAGCTGCAAATCTTTGAGGCGTATAGCGCGTGCCGAACATCCTCGATGAAGCTCCGGCGGTCGCCCTTGTATTTCCCTTCGGGTCCCTTCAGGACCTTGCTGGCCCTCACACGGGCGTCCTTCATCGCCGAGAGGCAACGAGCGTACACGGCCTCAGTTACAAGCGTGCTGGGTACTCCCAGATCGAGCGCGAGTTGGCTCATCCACTTGCCGGTTCCCTTAGCGCCGGCGGTGTCGAGGATCATGGTCGACCAGAAAACCGCCCGTCTGGGCGTCTTTGACGCTGAAGATGTCGCGGGTGATCTCGATCAGATAGCTGTCCAGTTCACCGCGATTCCATTCAGCGAAGACTTCGTACAACTCCTCGTTCGACAGTCCTAAGGCATGTTTGAGCACGAAATACGCTTCGCAGATAAGCTGCATGTCGCCGTATTCGATGCCGTTGTGGACCATCTTCACGTAGTGGCCGGCGCCCGGGGGCCGATCCATTCGCAGCAGGGGATGTCGTTTTCGGACCCGACCTTGGCGGCGATCGCCTGGAACATCGGGCTTGACCTGCGGCCAGGCTTGTTCGCTGCCGCCGGGCATGATGCTCGGGCCGAGCAACGCCCCTTCCTCGCCGCCGGAGACACCCGTGCCGACGTATAGCAGGCCGGCCTCTTCGACCTGCTTAGTACGGCGTTCGGTATCGGCAAAATGGGTGTTGCCGCCGTCGATGATGATGTCGCCGGGTGAGAGCAAGCGGAATAAGGGCTTCGATCTGACTCATCGACGGCCGGGCCGGCCTTGACCATCAGCATGACCTTCCGGGGCGGTTTCAGCGAGTCGACAAGCTCTTCCAACGAGTGGCAGCCGACGAACTGTTTTCCCTTGGCCCGGCCGGCGATCAAATCGTCCACTTTGCTGATCGTTCGGTTGAACACGGCCACCCTGTAGCCGCGGCTCTCGATGTTGAGGGCCAGGTTTTCTCCCATCACCGCCAGACCGATCAATCCGAAATCACAAAGCTCGGGCATCGCGTTTCTCATGCGAATGAATAGTTACAACGGCTCGCTTGTTTTCGGCTCCCACGCATACCTTTGAAATCATCTGTATATTCTCAGCTTCGCACAAGGAGCTTTAGACCACCGGCCAGGGGGGCTGTTTCGGCAAGTAGGTCTCAAATTCGGCCAGCAGTTCGCTCTGATAGGCGCCAGCAAACGTTCCGCTCAAGAATCGCTCGATTCCCTCATCAAACAACCGCTTCCAGCTCAACTCCTCGGCGCCTGGGTTGATGGGGAAAAAAAGGGCGCCGTTCGCGGCGGCCGCCTGCGTGGTCGCCCGGTGCGTCGCCGATCATCAACGTATGGTCCTCGTCATAATGCTTGCTGGCCTTGAGCGTTTCCTTCTTTGTGCCAAATTCTTGTCCATAAATCGCCCGTACGAAGCCGGCGATCTCGTGCTCTTCCCATTCGCGCCGCAAGGCCTCGTTCGGCGTCGCGGAAACGACCAGCAAATCGGCCTGGCCGGAGAGCTTTCCAGGCACTTTCGCACGAAGGGAAACGGCGCAACATTGCGGACCACCTGCTCGATCGTCGCGTTGACCGCTTGCACCAGGCTAAAGCCTGCTTCAAATCGGCGTCGTCAGGGTTCGCGGCCACGGCCTTCACCAGAGCGGGATTGCCCAGCTTGGTTTCCGCGTTCATCCACCGGATCACTCCTTCCGGGATGGGAATCTTCACCTTGCGGTCATTTACTTCCGGACGGCGACGAAGCCAGTCCAACTGCTCAATCAGCGCCGGAAAGCGATTAATCCCGCGACTCTTCGAGTACAGGTTGACGAACTCGGCGGCTTCGCGGGCGTATTTGCTGACACCTTGCAAATTCGTAGAAATTGATGAAGTTCGGGAATAAAGCACTCTTTGTGCTTGAACTCCATGGTATCGAACGCGCAGCCATCGGAATCAACGCCGACAAGAAATTCGTGCTTGGGCTCATACTCGTTCATTTACCTGATCTGAGCTCACGAGTCGCAGTCGGGAATCTGTAATTTGCCTTGCTTCCGATCCGCCTGCGGCATGATACTCGGGGAGCTTCTTGTCGGCGAAGATCGGCGTGATCCGGGCCAGCCGCTGGCGACCGTCGAGCATCGGCAGGCTAATCATATCATCGCCGATCAAGGGGCGGCAGTAGCGGACGAATTCGTCGGTGACGTCGTTCCGTTCGCGGCGATCCACTCTGTCGGGAAACGTCCGCTCGCTGTTGGCCACTTCGGCCAGCGGGACGTTGATCATACCGCACGCTGTACACCGGGCCGGAAGCCCGCAAGATCGTCGCCATGTATCCACTTTCGCCACGAGCTGGCTAATTGCGGCGGCCATCACGCCGACTTTGTACGCCTCATCCAGATCGACTGTCGAAGCGTAGGCCATTGCGTGACGCTGGTCCGTGCCGGCGACATTCCCCCGGGCGGCGCCCTTGGCCGCCAGCCCCACCTGGTTCAGATAATTGACAACTCTCTGGGCGACGGTCATTTGGCTGGCGCTGAACGCCGTATGCCCAAACGAGTCGCTTGAACTTCGCCAAGATCACCGACGTCCAGGCCTTCGCTGACCACCACGACGCACCGACCGTCGCGGCTAAGCTGGTCATTCACCTGATCGGCGAGCTGCGGGAGAGTAACAGGGCCGCTCGGCCAGATAGATTTGCAGCGGCATCTCGCGGCTCGGGTCGGCCAGCCTTGCGGCGGCGGGAATGAAACCGATCTGGCGGCCCATCGCCTGCATCACGAGCACTGGGTCGGCCGGCGAGGAGCCGCGATTTTCCTCTTTCGCGTTCTGCACCATGTGCATCCAATACTTCGCCACCGAGCCGTAGCCCGGCGTGTGGTCGATCAGCTTGAAACTCGCTGTCGCCGACGTCGTTGTCAATAGTCTTGGGAACACCGATCGCCGCCAGATCAAGTCCACGATCGTGGGCAAGTTGGGCCACCTTGTTGGCGGTGTCCATCGAATCGTTGCCGCCGATGTACAGGAAATAGCCGATGTCGTGGGCCTTGAAGATCTCGATCACGCGCGTCAAAATCTTCGTTCTGATTGGCCTTCAGTTTGTAGCGACAGGTCCCGATCGAGCCAGCCGCCGGCGTGTACCGCAAGAGCGCGATCTCTTCATGGTCGACTGGGCGGAAAGATCGATCAGTTCTTCTTTAAGCACCCCTTCGATTCCGTGAAGGCCGCCGTAGACGGTGCCGATCTCTGCATGTCGCGGGCCGCTTCGACGATACCGCGCAAGGTGCTGTTGATAACGCAACTCGGACCGCCGCTCTGGGCGACGAGCATGTTCTTCGGTTGTGGCATGGTTTTCGGTGCTTCACCACGTACCAGCGGTTAGTCGCGATTCAAATTGAGAAACTACGCCACTGCTGAACAAGCCGGCAGCGGCGTACAATTTGAGTCCTCAGTTCCTAACGAACATCACGTCACACCAGCCCCTTGCGGACGGCCCAGACCGCCGCTTGCGTGCGATCGGAAACGCCTACCTTGTGCAGGATGTGTTGCACATGTTCCTTGACGGTCTCGTAACTGATGCTGAGGGCCTGGGCGATTTCCTTGTTGGTCAGGCCAAAGGCCAACTGCCGGAGGACTTCACTCTCCCGCTGCGTCAACGGGGCTTCGACGTCGATCGACAAACGAGGCGTGGCCAGGGCGCCAGTCACTCGTCGCAGTTCCTCGCGAGTCCAGTAGACCTCCCCCTTGGCGGCGACCTGCACCGCTTCGATCAGGCGCTTCCTATCCATGCCTTTCAAGACATAACCCGACGCTCCCAGGGCCACGGCGCGTGCGACGTAAGTAGGATTATCAAAGGTTGAGAGCATGATGACCGGCATATCCGGCTGGTCGAGCTTGATTCTCCCCAGTGCGTTGAGCCCGTCCCCTTGCGGCATGCGAATATCCAGGAGGACAACATCGGGTTTAAGTTTTTGGGCGAGACGAACTGCCTGCTCGCCGGTCGCCGCCTCTCCAACGATATCGATGTTGGTTCCAGCGAGGAGGGACTTGAGCCCAGCACGGACGACCTCGTGGTCGTCGGCGACGAGCAACCGAATGGTCATGAACTACTCCAAAAAAGGGGCGCAATACAAGTCAAAAAATCGAGGGGGTTGGTTGATCGATCTGATCCCCATCTGGAGAGCGATCGGCGCTTGGGCGGGTTGTCGTGCTATCGTGGGCCTATTCAAATCAAACTCTGTTCGCCGGGGGGCTGTTTCCCGAATGCGACCACGCCTTTGATTGAAACCGCTCGTCTACCATCGGAGCGAGAATCCAACGGTTTCAGCGAACCAGGCAATGAGACCTTGGGAAGGAGAACAAGGCCCCGCGAAACGCTGTTGCCAATCTAATCATAAGCCAACTCCCCTCCGGTTAGAAGTGGAGTCCCGCGAACTTTTTGCAAGACGTCCTTTCTTTTGTCCTCGTAAGGAAGACGGGACAAAGATACTACGAATTATCGCTTGATTATGTTCGGGACTCAACCGCGGCCAGCTCTCGCCCGTCCCGGCCTCTTCGAAGCGTGCTAGGTACTGATGGATCGACTCCACATCTTCATGCTTGTCGCCTACCAGCACCGCGGCGACCTTTCCGCCACTCGGCATATGAAATACCATCAGCGCGTTATATCGTGGTTCATCCAGATTGGCCGCCAGCATGTCTGCGATGCGACGATTGATGACCGTTGCGACAGGCTTGGGGTCTGCAGATTGGTCCATCGTTCGATCTCCTTTCCCTCACCGGAGTGTGAAGCAGTTCCTGGCCGTCGGAGCAGGGCCGGCTGGTCCTTATCGGTCTGCGCCGACCAACGATTCTACCATGTGAGGCGGTTGGAAATGCTCAGATTTTCGCTTCCACGAGAGGCTCGCAGTCCGTCTCAACTTGTCTCCGGTACGCCGAAATGGGCATCGCGACATTGCGAGGAAGGACAGGACGGCGCGAACCAATCGGTAAGGTCGACAAGGCGGGCGCTGTCGTAAAGCCAACTGCCTGTAACGTTAACCATGGCAGTCAGCTTAGACAGCCGTTTCGGGCTGCGTGACGTCCGGCGCGGACGAGTCTTCCTGGGAAGCGGCCGGATTGTGGTGCGTCGGAGGGATGGCCCTTCGATCCGTCGCCCATGCCTCGGTCAGCAGCCCGATTGAAACGTTGTACCACCAGAACAACCACATCGCGCCGGCCAGTAACGCCCAGGCGGCGGGATAGGTCCACGAGATATTTCTCGGCGGCCAGACGAGCAATGAACACGCCAAAACCAGAAAGAAGATTGTCGCGACCAGCTTTCGGTACGCCGACTGGACCAATTGGGACCGCGTGTGGTTATCAACGGCCATGTGAGCCGACTGATTGGCGACAGCCCGCATGGTCGACATATCGCCAGACTTTTCCGGCGCCGCGGTTCGTGCGCGATCCGAGGGGGGGGCGGAAGGTTCGGCGTCCTGCTCTACGGCCGCGATGCTTGCCCCCGTCGCTTCCGAAGCTGTGGAGGGGGGCGGAATTGTGATCGGCTTGGAAGACGATCTTCCCTGCGTCCGCGGCTTGCTCTTCTGCTGCGGAAGTCCCGTTCGGTACGACGCGCTCGCCACCCGGTCCATAAGCCTGGCCATATAGTCTTCAATCGACTCTTCGTCGTCTACGCCGCCATCGGTCTTGGGGGCAGGTGAGACTTCTGGCGTCGAAGCATCTTCCGTCGACACAACATCTTCCGGCGATTCAGCGCCGGACTGGTTCGAACTGTCGGAGAATTCCTCGGTCATTTTCAAATCTGCATCCGATTCTTGGGCGGGAGCGGTTGTCGCACTCTGGCGCTTTTCAGGTTCATCTGTAAACGCATTCGGAGTTGTCAACATGTTCGGAATCTCGGAATTCGAGGTCCACCTCTGTGATTCTACCCAAACCAGGGCGTCGGCCCCGCGAGGGGCGTCGGCGTCGGGAGAATATGCCGTTTGTTCTATAGCTAGATACGTCACACGGCCAGTAGGGTCAAACGGATCCACGGCAAGAACAGGTTGTATCGATTCGACGGAATAGCTCGGCGATTTTCATTGAATATTCGTCCTGGCGACTCACTGTGAACTAGATTTGCTGAGAACGTCCCGGCATGGGGCCCCGCCCTTGCGCCCGGTCCAGAGAGATTGAGATCAGGAACGGCCCGCATCCCGGCACACGAACAGTAACTAGAAAACTCTCCCCGGAACTGGGTCGACGGCAATTCAACCGTTTGTCACGGTAGCTCCACTTACGCATCAGACGTCCTATGAACGAAACCGCAAATCCCTCCGACGCGACTCCCAATTCACCCCCGAAGCGTCGCCCGTTCCGCCGGGACACCCTGTTTTTACAATGGGTCAGGCTTCCCTTGCTGGCCGCATTGTCTTTAGTCGCCGCCAAGGCGATGCAATGGCCCTTTGAAGGACACGGCAGCGAGCAGGTCATCGCTAGACAGTCCGCTTCGCAGGGGACTCCAGGCGTCGAGTCGACCCCGACCCCGGTGGATCTGAGTCGAGTCGACGATCGGCGACAAGGGAATGACCAGACGCAACAGATCTCGGCGCCGCACGACGACCTCGTCGGCCTGGTCCCAGCCGATATGATCGCCTCGCAATCCCCACCATTAGACCCGATTGAAGCGGCGCAAACTCTCGCGCGACCGTTCACTTTCTCGAGAGGCACATGCGTGGATCGTTGCGACAACTGTCGCAGAGCAGCAGCCAGGCGTCCTACCCCCTGCTGCAGATGAAGAATCGTCTGGTTAGCCCATGGGTTCCGTCGGAGGACGCCTCTCCTTCGGACCAAGCCGATTCGACTCAAGCCGCCGAATTCGATCCGAATGGAGCCTCCGGAGATGAAGCCTCCATCGGCTCAGCGGCACCCGACGAGATTGAGCCGGTCATTTCCGCCTCTGAATTGGTTCTCGCCAATTCCGCCCTCAACCGTGGGACCATAGGCTTCGTTCTCGACGGTCAGGTGATCTCACTGCAACCCGGCCAGGCGCGGCGGTTTCCGGCGGGACAAAGGACCTTGCAGTTCCACCGTGGTGGGCAATTTGGCGCCGCCCGACAAGTCGTGTCGTACGGAATCTACGGTTTCGAAGCCACTTCGGAAGGCTGGAAGTTGACATCGCTCGAGCGACTTCCCAGCAATATCGAACTGATTGACGAGCGATAAGCAGGGAACCTTGTGCGAAGCGATTTCAGGTCGCTGCGTGGCGCGAGGTCACCGAAAGTTCACTGCAAACGGTCCGGGATTCGGCTGACGGACTTCCCCTTGTTCTTGTTCGAAAGCATAGATCGCTCGCGACGCGATTGCTGATCTTTCGACGCTCTCAGGGGATTTCGACCGCCTCAAGTGGAAAGGGAGATCACTTTCCGCAGACAATGTCGCTGATCGTCGCGGTCACCTGAGATTGCAGCAGCAAGTCCATGGCCCCCGCCGCCCGCGTCTCTCCGCTGGATTCCAACGAGCAAAGATTGACCGACATGTCTGCCGTTCGACTGTTGGAGTGCTGGAGTTGGGCAGTTCATTCGTGGGCAGCATCGGGGCTTCCGGAGGCGCCACTCCATCTGACGACCAGGGGGTCAAGGATTCTCCGGAACTTGTGGCGGACGCGCTGCAACCGCAATCGTTGCATCCGCAACTCCGGGCGGAGTGCGAAAGTCCACCGCCAAAGAACCTTCCCAACAGACCGCATCCGCCGTGGCAGCCACGCTTGCCACAGCTTGAACAGACGTCCGCATCACATCCCCCGTCGCATCCCCCGCTGCAACCGCAATCGTTCTGCCCCTTGTCATGGCACCGAGGGCTGCATCCACCATGGCCGCATTCTGAACAATACCCGTCCCATACGTTCTCACAGCAGCTCGCACAGGTGTTCGGCTCGACGATCGGCGGGACGGCGCCATCGGTCGACTTCCAAGTTAGCGCACGCAGATTGGTAAACTGCTGCGCGGCTCGGGGCCCGATTTCAAACATGGTAACGTTGGCGAGCGAACTTCCCGTTCGAATCGGAGTTTGGGCGTTTGCTGTACCCTGAAAGCAGAGGGCGAGAAGACCAAACACAACGGTCAAATAGACTTTCTTCATGATCATCCCGTCCCCATTTCGCCCTTGTCGGAAAAGTCCGTAACGAGCCGCCAGGCTTCGCCGCCGACACGCGCGACGGTCGTTACGTCCTATAGATAAAACCATCTTGTAACCAACTAGACTTTCGACCGACCTCGGGCGGTGCGCTTAGCCTCGGCTCTCGACGAGTTACAAGCGCTCTAAATCCAAGTTGTGGAAAATCGAGCGCATGCGGCGCTAGCCCGCCACGCCGCACAGCCACTCTAGCCCGACCCGCTCGGCCTGTGCTCGTTAATCTGTTTCCCCCAAAGGGTTAGGGGGGCTCGGGCGCCGGTTGCGGGGCGAGGCGGAGGACGCCTCGCTTTGGATTCTCGCAATCGAACCGGTTTTTCGCTATGTTAGGGGAGGTGGATCTCACGCCAGCGGGCGGACTCGGAGTCGAGATTGGTTTCGTCCCCTGTTTTCGTTGAAGGAGCGTCAAGCGATGGTTGCGACAATCGCCCAGGAGGGCGCCACCTCGGTGATTCATCAGATCGGTGAAACAGCGGGTGTGATTTGGCATATTCTGAACGACGAAGGCCCTCAACCCATCAGTAAGCTCGTCAAGAAGCTGGACGTCCCACGGGACGTCGCCATGCAAGCGATCGGCTGGCTGGCAAACGAACAAAAGATCGACTTCCAAGAGCAGAAACGGAGCCGGGTTATCCAGCTACGCTCGTAGCAGAAACGGCTCTCAACCTGACTCCATTCACCGCCGGGCTCCTCACCGGCGGCGACGTGGAGGTCTTTGCGCTGCCGCGGTTGGAACCCATATGAAACTCGTGTTCATGATCGTGTTGGGAGTTTTCGCCCTGGCTCTACTGGCCTATGTGTATCCTCGTTTTTTCGTCTTAACGGTGCTACCGTTCATGACGGTCGTCGCGGGAATCGCCCTGTTTGACATCCTACGAAAGGAACGCCCCCCCTAGCAGGCGATGGTGGGATTCAAGGGTCAGGGCGAGGCCATGCCAGATATTTCCATCTCTGTTGGAAATTCCTGCTGCGGGCGGGAAACTTTTACCGATCCCCAAGCGTCTTAGAGCTAGAATATCAGGAATAGTCGCTGCCAACGGCGGATTTTGATGTCACCTGGACGGTGGAAAGCCTGTGGAGACCTTGGTTTCCGTTCGCGCGCGTATTCTCGTTGACGGCTGAAATTCCTGAAGCGGCTCGCGGGAGCAAGACCTTTCCCGCCTGGAGAAGACTTTCGGTCCGGAACCCCACAACGGCAATTTGCAATAACCCCTTGCTGGCGAACAAGAAACAGAAAAGACGGAGTTCTCAAACCATGGACAGACTTCTTCCTCGTTTTGCCCCTAGTCTGCGTGGAACATCGCAGGCGGCCTGCCTCCTGGCGGTCGCTCTGGTGTTTGGAATTGGCACGGCCCAAGGACAACCCCCCGAAGCGGAGTCGGCCGTCGTCCCGGTCAAGCGGGTGGTCCTGTTCAGCTCCGGGGTCGGCTACTTCGAGCATCGCGGCTCGGTGGAAGGGAATGCCACGGTCGATCTCAGCTTCCGCGTCGAGGACGTCAACGACCTGCTCAAGAGCATGGTGTTGCAGGACCTCAGCGGCGGCCGGGTCTCGACCGTCACCTACGGCTCCCGTGACCCGATCACCAAGACGCTGCAAACCTTCGCCATCGACCTGACCCGCAATCCGACGTTGGGCCAGTTGCTCGAGCAGATCCGCGGAGAAGTGGTCGAACTTGAAGCCCCCACAGCCGTTAGGGGGACGATCATCGGCGTCGAGCGGCACATGGAGAAGGTCGAGGGCAAGGACGAACTGGTCGAGGTGGAATATGTCACTCTGCTGACCGAAGACGGCCTCCGCCGGCTCTCGCTGAACAACGTCAATCGAATCCGGCTGATCAATGAAGAACTCGACGGGGAGCTTCGCCAGGCGCTGGCCGTGCTCGCCCAGGCCCACGCAACCGACAAGAAGACAGTCACGCTGAACTTCCTGGGGCAGGGCACGCCGCGACGTCCGGGTCGGCTACATCCAGGAATCGCCCGATCTGGAAGACGAGCTATCGCCTGGTGCTGGAGGACGACGAAAAGCCATTCCTGCAAGGCTGGGCGATCGTGGAAAACACCAGCGACACCGACTGGAAGGACGTCAACTTGAGCCTGGTCAGCGGGCGGCCGATTTCGTTCATCATGGACCTCTACTCGCCCCTCTACGCCACCCGGCCCGTGGTTCAGCCGGAGTTGTACGCCAACCTCCGTCCTCGAATCTATGACCAGGACCTGGGCGCCCAGGATGAAGAGTTTCAGCAGTTGGCCAAAAACGCGGATGCCGCCTCATTCGCACCGGCGCCAGGCGGCCTCGGTGGTTTAGGCGGCGGCCTCGGTGGTTTAGGCGGCGGCCTGGGCGGCAGTTTTGGGCTTGGTCTTAACCAGTCGAATAACGGCGAGCCCGATGCTGCTGCTGCTGAGTTTGATTCCGATGGACGACTGGCCAAATCGTCGATCCAACAGAGCGTCGATGCAGCCGCCCAGGGGGGGGACGTCGGCGAGCTGTTCCGCTACGAAATCGCCACCCCGGTGACCCTCGCCCGCCAGCAGCTCCGCCATGCTGCCGATCATCAACGACTCGGTCGAGGGCGAGAAAGTCTCGATCTACAACGCCAGCGTCCACCCCAAACATCCCTTGAATGGGCTGCGGCTGAAAAACACTACCAGCCTGCACCTGATGCAGGGTCCGATCACGGTGTTCGACGGCGGCGTCTACGCGGGCGATTCAAAGATCAGGATCTCCCCCCCGGCAGTGAGCGGCTGATGAGCTATGCCATGGACCTGGACGTCGAGGTCGCCCCGACCAGCACCGGCCGCCCCCAGCAACTGGCTGGCGTGCGGATTGAAAAGGGAGTGCTTTACGCCCAGTACAAGCTGTCGCGGGCCCAATCGTACGTGGTCAAGAATTCGGGCGAGAAGACCAAAACCGTGTTGATCGAATACCCGCTCGATCTTAACTGGACGCTCGTCAAACCGGAGGAGCCGTCGGAAAAGACTCGCGACATGTATCGCTTCGCCTTGCAGGCTGAGCCAGGAAAGCCCGCCGACCTGGCGATCGAGGAAGCTAGGACCATTCAGCAAACGGTGGCGATCAACAACCTCAACGAGAATTCCATCCAGATTTATCTTTCCGCGAAGGAAGTCAGCCAGGCGGTCAAGGACGCCCTCACCCAGGTCATCCGCCGCAAGGCGTCGATCTCGGAGTTGGGCCAACAACGGGATTTGGCCCAGCGCAATATCTCGGCCATCAGCCAAGAGCAAAACCGGATTCGCCAGAACATGGGCGCGATTGACCGTAGCACCGACCTTTACTCCCAGTACGTCGAAAAGCTCACCGAGCAGGAAGACGAGATCGCCAAGTATCGCAAACAGATCGATGACCTGTCTCTCCAGATTCTTCGCATGCAGACGGATCTGGATGATTATCTGATGGGGCTCGTAATCGAATAACCGGCGCGAAAGGGCGATTGAGGGTGCAATGAATTTGCAGGAGGCGACTCCCTTCGCCGATCTGGCTCGGAGACGATGCCGACCCATAAATATCCACAAAGCCCTATTCACATCTCTCCAACAAAAACGAACTATCAAATCTCTTATTGAAGGCCCCCTGTCATGTCAAACCGAAACTTGCGTCTCTGGATTTTCTGTGGATTGGTTTTTACAGCGGCTCTCGCCGTCGCCCAGGAAAGCTCCGTTTGGGGGCAGCAGCCCGACGCGGCGTCGGCCGTCGTCCCGGTCAAGCGGGTGGTCCTGTTCAGTTCCGGGGTCGGCTACTTCGAGCATCGCGGCTCGGTGGAAGGGAATGCCACGGTCGATCTCAGCTTCCGCGTCGAGGACGTCAACGACCTGCTCAAGAGCATGGTGTTGCAGGACCTCAGCGGCGGCCGGGTCTCGACCGTCACCTACGGCTCCCGTGACCCGATCACCAAGACGCTGCAAACCTTCGCCATCGACCTGACCCGCAATCCGACGTTGGGCCAGTTGCTTGAACAGATCCGCGGCGAGGTGGTCGAAATCGAGCGCCCCGACGCAGGTTACCGGGACGATCATCGGCGTCGAGCGGCACATGGAGAAGGTCGAGGGCAAGGACGAACTGGTCGAGGTGGAATATGTCACACTGCTGACCGAAGACGGCCTCCGCCGGCTCTCGCTTAGCAACGTCGGCCGGATTCGGCTGATCAATGAAGAACTCGACGGGGAGCTTCGCCAGGCGCTGGCCGTGCTCGCCCAGGCCCATGCGACCGACAAGAAGACAGTCACGCTGAACTTCCTGGGGCAGGGCCGCCGCGACGTCCGGGTCGGCTACATCCAGGAATCGCCGGTCTGGAAGACGAGCTATCGCCTGGTGCTGGAGGACGACGAAAAGCCATTTCTACAAGGTTGGGCGATCGTGGAAAACACCAGCGACACCGACTGGCAGGACGTCAACTTGAGCCTGGTCAGCGGGCGGCCGATTTCGTTCATCATGGACCTCTACTCGCCCCTCTACGCCACCCGGCCCGTGGTTCAGCCGGAACTGTATTCGTCGCTGCGGCCCAGGACTTACGATCAAGACTTAAACGCCGCCGCCGAGGAATTCGCAGATGCGGCAAGGCCTTCGGAATCACCGGCGGCGCCCATGGTGGCCGGCGCGGGACGCGGCGGTCGAGGCGGCGGCCGCGGCGGCGGCGCTGGCGGTCGCGGCGGCGCCGGTGGCGGTCGCGGCGTCCAGGGCCAGGCGGCCCTGGAGTCTGCTGACGGTCAGGCGATGCAGGGCGAATTATTTGCCAGCGACGACTTGGCCTTTAGCGAGGCCGTGCGGCTAGGGGTCGACGTCGCCGCCCAGGGAGGAGATGTCGGCGAGCTGTTCCGTTATGAAATCGCCACCCCGGTGACTCTCGCCCGGCAGCGCTCCGCCATGTTGCCGATCATCAACGATTCGGTCGAAGGGGAAAAGCTTTCGATCTACAACGCCAGCGTCCACCCCAAACACCCCTTGAACGGGCTGAAGCTCAAGAACACCTCCAGTCTGCACCTGATGCAGGGGCCGATCACGGTGTTCGACGGCGGCGTCTATGCGGGCGATTCGAAGATTCAGGATCTTCCTCCCGGCAGCGAACGGATCATGAGCTACGCGATGGATCTGGACGTCGAGGTCGCCCCGACCAGCACCGGCCGGCCGCAGCGGCTGGCCAGCGCTCGGATCAGCAAAGGCGTGATGTTTGTCTCCTACGAACTGAGTCGCTTGCAGTCCTACGTGGTCAAGAACTCCGCGGAGCGAACCAAGAAGGTCCTGATTGAGTATCCTCTCGACGTCAATTGGACCCTCGTCGCCCCCAAGGAGCCGACCGAGAAAACTCGCGACATGTATCGCTTCGCCCTCAACGCCGAGCCGGGCAAGCCTGCCAATCTGGAGATCGAAGAGAAGCGAGTCATTCAGCAGACGGTAGCGATCACGAACCTGAACGAGGATTCGGTCGGGATCTATCTCAGCGCGAAGGAAATCAGCCAAAAAGTGAAGGACGCCCTGGAAGCGGTCGTCGGCAAGAAAGCCGAAATCTCCACGCTGCAGCGCGAGCGGCAGTTGATCGATCAGAAGATGTCGGCGATCACCCAGGAGCAGGATCGAATCCGGCAGAACATGAACGCAATCGGTCGCAACAATGATCTCTATAACCGTTACGTCGAGACGCTCTCGAAGCAGGAAGACCAAATGGTCGAATTCCGCAGCCAGATTCGGACTTTGGAAGAGCGAATCAACCAGCGTCAAACCGACCTGGACGCGTACCTTTTGGGTTTGGAACTGAACTGACCCCGGCCGGGACAAGAGCCAAGGAGCGATCGGGCGGCCGGAACGATCACATCGTCTCGACGCGAAACAACCGCCGGGCGTTGGCCGTCGTCCGGGTGGCAAGTTGTTCCACCGATTCCTGGCGGACCTCCGCCAGGCAGGCGGCCGTGTGGACCAGGTTGGCCGGTTCGTTTCGCTTCTGGCCTCGCACCGGGTGGGGCGAGAGATAGGGGGCGTCTGTCTCGATCAGCAGCCGCTCCGCGGGAACGCTCGCCGCGCAGCTCCGCAGGGCGTCCGACTTCTTGAAGGTCGCCATGCCCGCGAAGCTGATATACAGACCCAGATCGACGCACTCGGCTGCCATGGCTGCGTCGCCGGTGAATGAATGCATGACGCCGGCCAGGGGTCTCGCGCTCGGGCGTCGCGGAGCATGGTCAGAATATCGGCCTCGCAATGGCGCATGTGAACGATGAACGGCAGCCCTGTTTCTTGCGAAAGCCGGATGTGCCGATCGAAGTAGTCCTGTTGCAAATCAAACGGGGAATAGTCCCAGTGTCGATCCAAGCCCGTTTCCCCCAGGGCGACGACTCCCGGCTCGCGAGACAGGCGAACGATTTCATCCCAGTCGTCCGGTCCCGCTTCAGCGACATAGTTCGGCTGCACGCCGACCGCTGCACAAAGCGGCGCGTACTGCCCCGCCAGGCGCACGCAGACCGCACTGGAGGGGGCCGTGACGCCGACGGCGACGATCGTTTCGACGCCGACGGCCGTCGCCCGCTCGATCACTGCCGGGCGATCTTCGTCGAACTCTTCCTGATCGAGGTGGCAATGGGTGTCGAAGAGCACGTTGGGAGTGTGGGCCATGCCGCTGCAAGATTGGAGAGTGAATCCGAAACAGAGAGCCGTAGAGAGAAACTACTTCCAATGACTATGTTTCGATGACCAAGAAACGCAGCCGCAATTCGCCAGCTCCTCCATTGGTCAGTAGAACTTGATGATTAGTCGTTGGCGCCGCTATGCCGCCTGTCCAACGACTTCCTGCAGCGATTCCAGATGCCCCTTGGCCAGGCCCAGGGCTTCCTCGGCCAGCGGCGAGACCGCGGGCGCCAGGCGCAGCCGATCGACGCACGACCGGATCTCCGCGATCATCTGCAGTTGATACTCGATCGCCCGTTGCAAGAGATAATCGATGGCCAAATCGTTCAGCTCGGTGAATTCCATGGGGAACTCACCGTTATCCAGATTGCCGTCGTATTCGGCCACCGCCTTGGCGATCCGCTGGGCCAAGGCGGCTTGGTCCTGGGCAACTTGAGAAAAAACTTCCATGACGTGTTCGCTTCGACCGTCGCCCGATCTGCCGGTATCGTGCAAATACATGGGAAACGAACGGACATGCAGTGCCAAAAGATCGTTCAAGGCGGCGATCGTATCCGACTGGCTCATCGCGACTCGTTTTGTAGCGGGTTCTTGCGAGGGCTTGAAAACAAACTTGAATCCATCTGCCGAGATCCGCGGGGACTATCCAAGGAACAGTTGCGCCGCGGCCCATTGCGCCCAGGTCAAAACTTCGTTGAAGGCGACGCCCAACACAAGGACGGGAATGGTGATCAACACGATATAGGTCGCCGGAATGAAGGGCATCGTCGCTGGCGCCCGGCTGTCGGGCTCCGGGTCCATCGTCATGACTTTCACCACGCGAAGGTAATACACCAGGCTGATCGCCGTATTCAATCCGCCGATGACCAACAGAGTCATCAACACCGGTCCGCCGGCGCTGACCAGGGCGTAAAACGCCATCAACTTCGCCGCGAACCCCGCCAGCGGCGGCAGGCCGATCAAACTGAACAAGATCAGCGAGAAGCAAACCACCGTAACCGGCATCGTGTGAATGAGACCGCCCATGTCGTCGATCTCTTCAGTGTGCAAGGTATTGCGAAGAAAGGCCACGATGGCGAACACGCCGAGATTCATGAACAGATACAAGCTGACATAGAACAACAGCGAGGCGATCGCCTGCGAGGCCAATTCGGGATTTACACCGACGACGGCCACCGCCGCGGCGACCGGCATCATCATGTAGCCCGCATGCGCGATCGTCGAATAAGCCAACAGCCGCTTGATGTTGGTTTGGCCATACGCGGCCAGGTTGCCAAACGTGCAGGTGATTGCGGAGATAAACGCGATCAGCATCACGATAAACGTCCGCACCGGGCCAAGCCGGTCGCCATTCATCGCTTCTTCAGTCGTGGCTGCCGCCGGTTCCACGGCGTTTTGTACCGCTGTATCACTCTCGGCGCCGTCTTGCAAAGTAACCAGCCGGGCCGGAAGTTCGCCAGCTTGCTCCCCGGCCGCCGCGACAGCCGACTGTTCCAACTGGTCCTGCTGAACCGGGGCCAGTCGAGCGGGAGCCTCCAGTGCTAAACGATTCTCGGGAGGACTATACCCCAACCCGATCGCCACGCGCACCAACAGCGCCAGTGCCGCCGCCTTCGAAGCAACCGACAGAAACGCGTTCACCTCGGCTGTGGCGCCTTCGAAGACATCCGGGCACCAGAAGTGAAACGGCACGGCCGACAGCTTGAACGCCAGCCCGACCATCACCATCAGGCCGCCGAGGACGAGAACCATCAAGGTTCCCGTCCCTTCGCCCGTGGCGATCATCTGCGGAATGTTGAGCGCCGCGAGTTGGTGAGCCATCGTCGGCAGGTGGGCGGTGTGCAGCACGCCGCACAACAGGCTGATGCCATACAGCATGACGCCAGCCGCCCCGGCGCCATAGATGGAGTATTTGAGTGCCGCTTCGCTCGCCTGGCGGGCGGCCCTTGACGATGCCGGCCAGCACGTAGGACGGCACGCTGGCCATTTCGACCGCCAGAAATACCATCATCATGTGGTTGGCCGACGCCATCAGGCACATGCCGAGCATCGCTCCCAGCACAAGGCTGTAGAAGTCAGGCCCGTCTTCCAGGTCGGAGAGACCGGTCAACCGCGTCAACAATATAAACAGTACGCCGAAGAACATCAGCAGCGACCGCATGAAGATCGTCACCGGGTCGAAAACCAGCATCCCGGTGAAGATTTCGTGCGAGGCGCCAAGCTCGCCGCCCGCGGAAAGCGAAACGCCTGGCAGGGCGAACCACAACGCCAGGGCCGTGCCGCCCAGGGCCAGATAAAACGCCGGGATCTTTTCAAACAGCGGAACGATTCTGGCGAGCAGCAAAACCACGATCGTTCCGCATAGGATCAGCTCCGGCCGAAAGTACGGCAGGCTGTCCTTAAGTGTGTCGCTGAGCAGAGCGTTGATTAGCGCGGGAAACGTCATGGGAAGCGGTGGTGAATGGTTGGTTGTTGGAAGTTAATCGGTGGATTGGGCCACGGTGGGGCCGCTTTCGCCGGGCAAGACGACCGGAACGCCGGCTTGCGCTTCATCGGGCAGCTTGAAGTGTTCGTTCTTCACTGTCCATTGAGCCAGATCATCGACCGTCTTGTTGACGCTGGGTGTCATATAGCGGAGCACCGCCGTAGGATAGACCCCGAACCAGATCGCCATGACCATTAAAGGCGCAGCGATCGAAAGCTCCCGAGCCGTGATTGGCGTGAGCGCCTCGCCATGCGGGCCTTTGTATTCGGCCCCCAGGTAAACCCGCTGGATCGCCCACAGAATATACCGGCGGTCAGAATCACCACGGCGGCCGACATCACGGCCAGCACCTGGCTGAAATTCCAGACCGAAAGCACGACAAATACTTCGCCGATAAACCCGCACAGGCCCGGCAGGCCGAGCCCGGCGAAGAAGATGCCCATCGCCATGCCGCTGTAGACCGGCATTTTGGCGAACAAGCCGCCGAATTCGTCAAGATTGCGATGATGCACGCGGTCGTAAATCACGCCGACCATAAAGAACATGCCGGCCGAGCTGATGCCGTGGGCGATCATCTGGAACATCGCCCCATTCATGCCCATCTTCCAATAGTCGCCGTTGAACTCGTATCCGGCCGTCGCGACTCCAGACCCCCAGGCCCAGCACCACGTAGCCCATATGGCTCACCGAGCTGTAGGCGACCATCCGCTTGAAGTCTTTCTGGGCCAACGCGGCGAAGGCGCCGTAGATCATGCTCAACACGCCGATGCCGCAAACCACGTAGGCCAGGTCGTAGCCCGCGTCGGGACAAATCGGATAGCAGATCCGAATGATGCCGTAGCCCCCCATCTTCAACAGCACGCCCGCCAGGATCATCGAGATCGGCGTCGGGGCCTCGACGTGGGCGTCGGGCAACCAGGTATGAAACGGAACGCTGGGCACCTTGATTGCAAACCCGATAAACAACAGCACGAACGCCCACCACTGCAACGATTTACCCAGCCAGAGGTTGTTGTTCGGGTTAGCTGGATCGCCCGGATCGCCGAACAGCCCGGTGTGCTGGCCCATCTGCTGGAGAGCCAGGATGTTGAAAGTATGCTGCGGCGTCTGGGCGTCGCGGATCGCGGAGACGGTCGACCCCATGGCCTCGTAATCGAGATCTGCGCTGACGACGCCCGAGGCGATCAACTGTTGATCGGACAATTGGCGAAGATCGCTGTTGAAGTAGAGCATCAAGATGGCGATCAACATCAGCACGCTGCCGACCAGCGTATAGAGGAAGAACTTGATGGCGGCGTATTCCTTGCGGGGACCGCCCCACACGCCGATCAAAAAGTACATCGGCAGCAGCATGACTTCCCAGAACACGTAGAACAGGAAGAAGTCCAGGGCAAGAAAGACGCCGATCATGCCGGTTTCCAAGCAGCAGAAACAGGATGCAGTAGGCTTTGACGTGCTTCTTGATCGGCCAACTCGCGCCCATGGCCAGCATGCTGACAAACGCGGTCAGCACGACGAGCGGGAAGCTGATCCCGTCCTGCCCCATCATGTAGTGGATATTGAAGGCGGGAATCCAGTCCAGCGAGAACTGATTCTGCATAGCGGCCGTTTCCGCAGCGAAGTCGACCCCCACGCCGCCTGTCAACATTAACAGCGTAACGATAAATGTCGCCACGGTGACGGCGAAGGAAAGATACTGGCGCCTTCATCGCTGCCGCGTGGAAAGAACGCGATCACCAGCGCCGCCGGCCGAAGGCAAAAAAACCAGCAAACTTAACCAGAATGGGGCGTTTTCCATCGTTAACTCGTCTTACCGTGGACCCTGCGCGACCGCGGCGCAAAAGTTTGTGATTGACTTGCCATCCACCAGTCGCCTATCCGGCGAAGGCGATGCTCCATACAAAACTAATCAACACGAACAACGCCACCGTGCCGATGACGATGAACATCACATATTGCCGCAGGTTGCCGGTCTGTACGCGGTGCAGCGACAGGCCGGATCCCCATAGTTTATGAGCGAACGCGTTCACCAAACCATCCACGGCGCCCCGGTCGACGAAAGTGTCGCCCACCCGCGAGATCCAACGGGTCAAAATCGCGGCATGGTCGATCAGCCAGTCGATCACCGCCCGATCGAACTGCGCCACCCGCCGCGAAATAAACAAGGTCGGCTGCACGAAAACCGCGTTGTACAATTCGTCGAACCACCACTTGTTGAGCAAAAACCGGTAGAGCCCGCCGAACTGCTGGCGAATTTCCGCCGGGTCGATCAATCGCCAGGCGTACAGCACCGCGGCCAGCAGCACGCCCGACAGCGCGGTCATAAACGCCACCATCGTCATTTCAAGTTTGTAGTCGTGCGAGATGTGCTCGTCCGGGATGGTCAATCCGTCGAGCAGATATCCTCCTTCGACAGTCGCCAAAGTTCCCGCCGAGCGGGCTTGCTCCAGCATGTTCGACACGCCGAAGTTCGTTCCCGGCAGCGTCCAGCCGACGCCGAGCGCAAAGATCGCCAGCACGATGAGCGGCACAGTCATCACGCGCGGCGATTCGTGGGCGTGCTCGTAGCGATGTTCGTCGCGGGGCTTGCCGGCGAAGGTCATGAACCACAGCCGGAACATATAGAATGCCGTGATCGCCGCGCCGCCCGCCGCGGAGTAAAACAACACGCTGTGGACCGGATTGACGATCGAAAAGCTCCAGGCCTGTTCGAGGATCGCATCTTTCGAGTAGTAGCCGGAGAACCCGATCAACATCGGAATGCCGGCGCCGATAATCGCCAGACAGCCGACGAGCATCGTGAAGGCCGTGATCGGCATCTTCTGCCGCAGCCCGCCCATCTGCGGCATCTCGTTGGTATGCACCGCGTGAATCACCGATCCGGAGCAGAGGAACAGCAGGCTCTTGAAGAACGCGTGCGTAATCAGATGCAACATGCCGGCCAGCCAGCCGCCGACGCCCAGGGCGAGCATCATGTAGCCCAGCTGGCTGACGGTCGAATAGGCCAGCACCCGCTTGATGTCGGTCGCCGTAATCGCGATCGTCGCCGCCATGAACAGCGTGATGCAGCCGATGTAGGCAATGACCAGCAGCACTTCGGGCGTGAACACCGGATAGAACCGGCCCACCAGATAGACGCCGGCCGCCACCATCGTCGCCGAATGGACCAGGGCGGAAACCGGCGTCGGCCCTTCCATCGCGTCGGGCAGCCAGACATGCAGCGGGAACTGAGCGCTCTTGCCGACGCAGCCGCAGAAGATGCCGATGCCCGGCAACGACCAGCAGCCAGTAGCCGTAGCCCGTCGTTCGCGCCACTGCGGAATGCGGGCTTCGATTTCGACCGAGCGTCGGCCGTCCGCACCGGCCGTTCCGCATCGGATTCCGTCGATGTGATCGAGCATGACTCGGGCCACCTGTCGCTCGGCGGAAGCATCACCATGCCGTCGGGTGGCGATCAGCTTGTGACCATTCTCGGCGGCCGGACGCTGCGTGAAGATGCCCGGCTCGCTGAGCTTCCCTGGTCGTCTGGACATCGCCGAACGCGAACGTGCCCAGGCTGGCCCAGAGGACCATCAGGCCGATGATCATGCCGAAGTCGCCGACGCGATTGACGATAAACGCCTTGTTGGCGGCGTTCGACGCGCTCTTGCCGCTCGATATAGAAGCCGATCAGGAAGTACGAGCAGATGCCGACCAATTCCCAGAAGACGAACACCATCGCGATGTTGCCGGCGATCACCAGCCCCAACATGCTGAAGCAGAACAGCGACAGGTACTGAAAGAACCGGTAGAAGCGGCCCGGGCGATGCAAGTGCTTGCCGTCGGCGAGCGTGACCTCGTGGTCGGTCACGTCGTCGCAGCTCGTCGTGCATGTAGCCCATCGCGTAGAAATGGATGCACGAGGCGATCAAGCTCACCATGCAGAACATCGCCACCGTCAAGGCGTCAATGTAATAGCTGATCGCCAGCCGCAAGCGCGCCGAACTTGCCAAGCAGATACCACTCGCCGGTAAATGAAGGCTTTGCCGCGGCCTCGTGCGACTCGTTTTCTTCTTCCTGGGCCGCTTCCGCCGCGTCGGATGCATCCGCCTCTTGCGATGCTTGGCGAAAGGCGACCAGCGTGACGCACGCCGTCTTCTGCTGCCGGCGTTCCTCGTCGTCGTCTGTTTCGGCGTCGCCCGTCGCGTCTTCATGATCGCCGGCGTGTTGGGCCTCGTGACCATGGTCGGCGGAAGCCAGCGGGAAGCTGGGCAGCCAGACGACAAACATCGCAATCAGCGACAATATGAAACTAGTCACGATCGCCCCGGTCGCCACGAAGCCCGCCATCCTGCCCGCAGGGCCGAGCTTGGGCCCGCCAGGACGATCAGCGTGAACGACGCCAGCGGCAGCAGCCAGGCGACGAGCAACAGCGACGGTAATGCGGTCAGGCGTCATGCGAAGTTCTTGGTTTCAGTCGATTGCGTATGCGACATGGTCCCCTGTGGATTATCCTTAATGTGTCTTCCGCCGATCCGTCAGCCGCTCAGATCGTCGGCCTGGTCGGCGTCGATCGAATTGTGGTTATTGTAAAAGTTGAGTGCGATCGCCAGCGCGACGGCCGCCTCGGCCGCCGCCAGCACGATCACGAACAGGGCCATCACTGGCCGTCCAGCCCCAAGCACATGGCGCCCGCTCCGCAGATACTGGCTGCCAAAGGCCACGAAATTGAGATTCGCCCCGTTGAGCACCAGTTCAATGCCCATCAACACGCCCAAGAGATTCCTCTTGGTCGCCATGCAGACCGCGCCGCACACAAACAGTACGGCCCCGACGGCCAGATAGTGGGAAACGCCCACCGGTTCGGTGATCAAACTGGCAAGTAACACGTGTGGGACTCTGGTTTGAACGGGTGAGGTTGGGACAGTTTGTATCGAATTCTATTGGTATTGATAGTCAATTTTTCGGCATTGATAAAAGCGACCAGCTAAGTCGCCGCGCCGGTGCGGCGTTTCGCTCGGGCCAGGTAGGCCGCGCCGATCAGCACGACCAGCAGATGCACCGAGACGATTTCAAACGGCAATAAAAAGCCGGACATACCCCCCTCCAAGGCGGCGTCGGCCTGGATTTTATCGACACGGGCGCCCAACAGGATCATCCCCACCGGGGTGGCGGTATTGTCGGCGACGGCCGCCTCGGCGACCGCCCGGTCTTGCCCCCGCCAATCCGGCTCGCTGAAGGCGGTCTGCACCAGGACGGCCAGCAAGCGATCCGCCGACCAGCGCGGCCAGGACCCACTCGCCGCCGCGGGTCTTCATGTTGATGAACGGACTCTGGGCAGTGAGCATCACGCCGAATACCAGCAGCACCAGCGTGCCGCCGACATAGATCAAAAGCTGCATGGCCCCGACAAAGTCGGCACCGGCCAGGAAAAACAGCCCGGCCGTCGCCCCGAGAGAAAGGACCAGATAGAACGCCATGTGGACGACGTTGCTCGTGAAGACCACTGCCAGCGCAAAGCCGCACGCCACCGCTGAAAACAGCAGAAAGAACACGCTCGGCCAATAGACTCCGCCTCCCATCGCTACCGTGCTCCTCTTTCGTCGGGGGAATCCATCACCAACGCGCCGGCTGCTTTAATCGCCTGCTCGCTCTCCCTCCGGAAGAGGGCCGGGGAGAAGGCGGTCCCAGACGCGGCTGCCCCCTTGCCATGGCCGTTCTCGATGGGTGAAGCCATGACTGCGGCGACGTCCGCTTTGGCGCGGCGGCCGGCTGCTCCGCGTTCGCAGGCGGTTGAGGCTGCGCTTCCCGCACGTCCACGCCGTACTCGGCGCCGAAGAGCAGCTTCCAGTTGTTCGGACTGGGAAACTTTACGCCGGTAAAGAAATTCACCTGCCACAGCGTCGCGCCCAGAAACATGGCCGCGGCGATCGGCGTGCAGTATTTCAAGCAAGTGGTCATCACCTGATCGATCCGCAACCGCGGCACCGTCCAGCGAACCCACATCATGACGACAACCCCCAGGAACCCCTTGCCCAGCACATTGGCCAGGCCAATCAGCGTACCGAGATATCCCAAAAACGCCCCGTGATTCGTAGGTCAAGCCCAGGATGCTGCGCGACCGGGATCGGCCCGTTCCAGCCGCCCAAGAAACAGGATCGAGGCCAGGCACGCTGACCGAGAACATCGAGCCGTATTCGGCCATGAAGAAGAAGCTCCACCGCAGGCCGGAATATTCGGTGTGGAAACCGGCGACCAGTTCGCTTTCCGCTTCGGCCAGATCGAACGGCGCCCGATTCACGCTGGCGATCGCGCAGGTGAAATAGACCCAGAAGACCACGAACGTGAACGGATCGTGAAAGATCAGCCAGTTCGTGAACAAGCCCTGCCTGCATGTCGCCGATGAGCGACCAGATCCATCGAGCCGACCAGCATCACCGGCACGACGACGCACATGCCCAGCGGAACTTCGTAGCTGACCACCTGGGCCGCTTCGCGCATCGCCCCGAACAGCGACCATTTCGAGGCCGAAGAATAACCAGCCAGGATGACGCCAAAGACTTCCAGCCCCAGCACAGCCAGGATGAAAAAGACCGCGAATTCAGATGGGCCGCCACCCACGGGACCCCGCCGCTGGCGAACGGCAAGGCGATAACGCCGACGAACGCCGCGCAAAAGCTGATGTAAGGGGCCAGCTTGAAAAGCAGTCGGTCCGCGTCGCCCGGCGTGAGTGTCTTCCTTGGCGATCAGCTTGATGCCGTCGGCCAGAGTTTGCAGCCAGCCGAACTTGCCGCCGACCCGCGTGGGACCCAGCCGGTCCTGAATGCGGCCGGCGATCTTCCGCTCCATCCAAATGAACACCAGCGCCTCGGCGGCAACCAGATTCAAAATCAAAAAGATATGGACCAGCGCGGCCAGCACGGGTCCCGCCCAATTTCCTGGGCCGAAGAGTCCGGGAATGAATTCCAGGTATTTATTAAAAAACTCAGCCACGGCGGCTATGGTTCCCTACAGCGTCGATGGCAAATCGTCATCCGAAGCGACTTCGCGGCCCAAACCAGCCGACCATGTAGTCCTCTCGATTCAGTCCCTGAACCGCTGCTTCAGAAGTTGGAAGTCCTCGTAATACAACCAGTTGCGCTGATCTCCAGCGTTTCGCCGAAACTGGCGACCCGAATCTCGGGCTGCCGTTCCGCCAAGACTGTGAAATATGGCACAAAGCCCCGTCGACACACAAGCCCCTCCCGCTCGATTTTTCAAGCCAACCCATTTCAGATGGTCATCCTTGTTTAGTCTCCGATCCCTCGGCCGGCGTTTTCGCCCCCACCGGCGGAACTGCGGCGTCGGCTGCGGGGAAAGCGGCATCTGCTGTTGGAAAACCAGATATGGTAAGATCGGGCCAAGCTGGTCAATCCACCAGCCGCACCAAGGTCGCTCGCAGACCCGCAGATCCCACAACCATTTCGGAGGCGCCCGTCCTATGAGGCCGGCGAATCGCATCCGTTTCGTTTGGTGACAACTCTGGCAGTCGTATTGGTCGCCGTGTCAGCCTCGCCAACATGGGCCCAGCCCCGTCGTGGCAATCCGTTCACCGCGGCCGAGCATTCGGTCCGCAGCCGCGACGTGGACATGCAGCACGTCCGCATTGAATTGAACATCGATATGGAGGCCCAAACCGTTGACGGACGGGCCATCCTTTCTCTGGTCCCGTTCAAATCGCTGGACGTGATCGTCTTAGACGCCGATGAATTGACCGTGAGCAGCGTCGCGCTCGTCGTCGATGGAAGCGTCGAATCGGCCCCACTGGCCTTTACACAATCGCCGGGCAAACTCGCAGTCACACTCGACAAGGTTCAAGAGGCTGGCGAGCCGGTCTCGATGGCGGTCGATTATCACATCGAAAACGCCAGAGAGGGAGTCCATTTCGTCCGCGGTGGAAGTCGCGGCCGACGCGGCGGACTGCGGGGAGGCCAGCGCGGGCAGCGCGGCGGCCAAAGAGGTGGTCAGTCCGGCGAGATCCAGTTCTGGACGCTCGGCGAGCCGGAGTACGCCCATCATTGGTTTCCCTGCATCGACACCCCCTCCGAAAGGCTGACAAGCGAGACCTTCGTGACCATCGACTCGAAATACATGGTTCTTTCCAATGGATTGTTGGAAAGCAAGACTCCGACCGACGACGGTCGGCAAACCTGGCACTGGGTGCAAGCCGAATCGCACGCGCCATATTTGGTTTCCGTAACTGCCGGCGAGTTTGTCGAGTACGCGGCCCAGGCGGGCGACATCCCGGTCGTATCCTACTATCCTGCCAGCCAGCAGGCGGATGAGCAAAAGATCGAGTCCCTGTTCGGCAAGACCGACGAGATGATCCAGTACTTTTCTGAAATTACCGGCTACCCCTACCCGTGGGATAAGTATTCTCAGATCTGCGTCGATGGATTCAGTTGGTCCGGCATGGAACACACCTCGGCGACGACCCTCAGCAATCGATCTGTCTTCTCTTCCATGCAGGGCGACCAGCAAAACCTTGTATCCCACGAGCTGGCGCACCAGTGGTTCGGAGATCTGGTTACCAGCAAGGATTGGGCCGAGATGTGGCTGAACGAAGGCTTCGCCACGTATCTCGCCACGACCTGGCAAGAGCACGACGAAGGCTGGGACGCCGCCGCCTGGCAGCGCCGCCAGGAGCAGAACGACTATCTCACCGAAGACCGTCGCGAGTATCGCCGGCCCGTCGTGTCCTATCGATATACCAATCCTGACGATGTCTTCGACGACACCCTCTATATGAAAGGGGGCCGCGTCCTCCACATGCTTCGCTACGAGCTGGGGGATGACTTGTTTTGGAAGGCCATCCATCGATACCTGACCGACAACGCATTTGACTCCGTCGAGACGGCCGACCTGCGGATCGCCGTTGAACATGCGACCGGCCAAGGCATGAACTGGTTCTTCAACGAGTGGATTTACCATGGCGGGTATCCGGAGTTCCAGGTCGCCTACAACTACGACGAGTCGGCGGGCCAGGTCCAATTGACAGTCAAACAGACTCAGAAGGTCGACGACATGACCCCGCTGTTTCAGACGCATGTCGATCTGGAGATCGTCACGTCGGCCGGGACGGTCGCCTCCCGCCTCTGGATCGACAGCGAAGAGCAGACATTCACGATGGATGTACCCGGGGCGCCGACCCTGGTGCTGTTCGACCCCAACGATTGGGTCCTGAAGACGGTGAAGTTCGAAAAATCTCCTGCCGAACTGATCGAGCAGCTAGCCCAGACCAAATACCTCCTGCCGCGGATTGACGCCGTCGCGGCCCTGACCGACCACCTGACCGACCCGGCGGTCCGCGCCGCCCTGCAGACCGCGGCCGCCAGCGATCCCTATCAGGCCGTTCGCGATCGGGCGAGCCGAGTCCTCAGCCAGTAAGTTAGATGTGGAGAGGGGGCGAGTGGAGAGAGTTGCGGGTGAAACGGCGGCGAGAACAATTGAATGGGATATCAAAATCCGTTCCCCGGACAACAAACGGAAGCCCGGCGAACGAAGATTGAAGTCTGTGGCTTCGGAAGCGTATTATTTAAGGTTGCTGTAGATCATGCCGTCCTCCTGCACGCTCGAATGTCTCGCCTGTGGCTGGCGAGCCGTCTGCGGAGAAGACGAAATGATTCGCCGGCTACGGGCGTTGGGACGCCTGCGACGCAGCACTGAACCCGAGCCGGAAATCGTCGCCGAACTGTTCGGCGCGTCCGCGCCCGAGATGGTCTGCCCCGAATGCGAAGCGCTCGGCCTGCTTGTCGGAACTGCGGGCGAGGACGACGCCGAATGGCTTGGCGCCAAGTCCTGCCAGGGCTGCGGACGGCCGATCGCGCGAGCGAATCGAGGCCCTGCCCGGCGTTGTGCTCTGTGCCGAGTGCCAACAATCCGAGGAGTCAGGCGTCTCCCCCGAGCCCGACTTCTGCCCCAAGTGCGGCAGCCTGCTCGTCGCCCGTCCTACCACTGCCGGCGGACTGACGCGTTATAAAATGGTTTGCACCGGCACGCCCCCCTGCCGGTTGAAATAGGATTGGCGGCAATCGACCTGGCGTCTGGTGTTTCTCGGCCCGCGCCCTTCGCTCCTCACGCCACCGATACTCGACCTGTGAAAAGCCGTTGGGGGCCGTCCTGGCCGCCAATCACTAGCGCGCCGTCTGCGTCGATGCCCTCGCAGATTCCCATTATCGTCCGCGCCTGATCGCCCTGACCCGCTTGTTCGACCCGGATGGTGCGACCGCGAAGCAAGCATAGGCCCCGCCAGTCGCGAGACAGGTCGTCGTCTCGCCGGGCGAGTTGTTCCAATCGCCGCTGAAAGTGCTCTAAGATGTCCGCCACGACCGAGCCGATTTCGTACTTCTTTCCGCCTAGATCGCACAGCGAGATCCCCTGGCTGGCAAGTTCAGGCGGTGCGGCCGACCAGGAGTTATTCACATTCACGCCGACGCCGATCACAAGTCGACGCCGCACGAGGCCAGGCAGGTTGGGCGCTTCGACCAGCACTCCGGCGATCTTCCGCCCGGCGGCGTAAAGATCGTTGGGCCATTTGATCCCCCAGACGGCCTCCAGGGCCAGTGGCTGCAAGGCGTCATGGACGGCGGTGGCCATCGTCAGCGGCAAGGCGGGCCACCGGCTCCTCTCGATGATCCCCTCCCACGGGCCGCCCTTTTCAGGCTCCTCTTTCTCTGGGTTTTCCGTATCCGGCTCGATCACGAGCGAAAACGCGGCCCCTCCTTCGCCCGACCACCAGCGGCGGGCCCCCTGTCCTCTACCGGCGGTTTGCCGCTTGGCGATCACCACCGCCGGGACAGGCAGACGAGTGTCACCCGCCAGCTCGATCGCCAGGTCGTTCGTCGAGCCAACCTCCGCTCGGAACTCGACATGGCGAATCCAAGCCAGGGCCTGAATGGGGGATATATTCATCAGCATTTTTCCGTCTAGATCTGGCGAAGGTGTCTAGGGCTAACAGGTAAAACTGCCTGAGAACTGCAAATCTTAATGAAGCATCGCCTGAGAATGAAACGAAAAGCCAGGCAAGGATTAATCGCTATAGCCCCGCGAGGGGGGTTGCCGTCTACACTGCAGAATCCTTTCCAAACCCCAATCCCCAATGCCCAAACCACTCGCCGCTCTCCACCCCTTTTCCGCCTCAACGTGGCTCAAATGAACACTTTACAGCAATTGTGCTGGATCGGGGGCTTTGTTACACTTGCGGTTTCGTCTCGAACGCCGAATATTAGTCGACCGAGCGTCGGTCGACCGGTGTACGGACAATCCTCTTTTCGACGGTCGCGGCCGGGCAGCCAGTAGTTGACTCCCTTCCGCAATACGTCGTCCAGCCCCGTGAAATAATGGTCAACCGCAATCTCATTCGTGAATTTGAAATCTCTGAAGACGACTGGAACGCAGCGGTAGGCGACATCGCCACCGAAGACATCGACTTTGCCGGCGGCGAAGACGTCGATGTCAACCAGATCGTCGAAGGCAAAATTCTCCGCGTCGAAGGCGACTTCGTGCTGGTCGACGTCGGCTACAAGAGCGAAGGCACCATTCCGCTCAACGAATGGGAAGAGGACGAAGAGCCGCCCGAACTCGGCCAGATGGTCAAGGTCCTGATCGAAGACGTCGAAGACGCCACGGCCTGGTCGAAGATGCCGCGGCATGATCGTGCCTCAGCAAGCGCAAAGCCGAGAAGATCGAAGCCTGGCTGAAGGTCATGGAAACGGTCCACGAAGGCGACGTCGTCACCGGCGCGGTCACGCGCAAGATCAAGGGCGGCTTGCTGGTCGATATCGGCGTCAACGTCTTCTTGCCCGCCAGCCAGGTCGACATCCGCCGTCCGCCCGACATCGGCGACTACATCGGCCGCACGATCCAGTGCCTGGTGCTGAAGATCGACGAAGCCCGCCGCAACATCGTCGTCAGCCGCCGCGCGCTGATCGAGAGCCGAACGGGCCGAGAAGAAGGCCAAGCTGCTGGCCGAGCTCGAAGTCGGCCAGCTCCGCAAGGGCATGGTCAAGAACATCGCCGAGTTCGGCGCGTTCGTCGACCTGGGCGGCATCGACGGCCTGCTGCACATCACCGACATGAGCTGGGGCCGCATCAATCATCCGTCGGAGATGGTCTCCATCGACCAGGAAATCGAAGTGCAGATCCTGCACATCGACCGCGAGAAGCGAAAAGATCGCCCTGGGCCTCAAGCAGAAGCACCGCCAGCCCGTGGGAAAAGGTCGACCGACAAGTATCCGGTCGGCTCGACGGTCACAAGGGAACGGTCGTCAACGTCATGAGCTACGGTGCGTTCGTCAAGCTCGAAGAGGGCATCGAGGGCCTGGTGCACATCAGCGAAATGTCGTGGACCAAGCGGATCAGCCATCCCAACGAGCTGGTGCACATCGGCGACGAAATCGAAGTCGTCGTGCTGGGCATCAACAAGGAAAAGCAGGAAATCTCGCTGGGCATGAAGCAGACCCAGGAAAACCCCTGGGACAAGCGTCGCCGACCGCTATCCGCCCGGCACGATCGTCAAGGGCACGGTCCGCAACCTGACCAACTACGGCGCCTTCATCGAGATCGAAGAAGGCATCGACGGCCTGCTGCACGTCAGCGACATGTCGTGGACCCGCAAGATCAGCCATCCCAGCGAAATGGTCGAGAAGGGCCAGGAGATCGAGTGCCGCGTGCTCTCGGTCGACCAGGACCGTCGCCGCATCGCCTTGGGCCTGAAGCAGCTGGACGAGGATCCCTGGGCGACCGACATTCCCGGACAAGTACCAGCCCGGCCAGATCGTCAACGGCACGGTCACCAAGATCACCAACTTCGGCGTCTTCGTCGGCCTGGAAAACGGCCTGGAAGGCCTGCTGCACATCTCGGAGCTGGCCGACCACAAGGTCGAGAACCCCGAAGACGTGGTCAAGGTCGGCGACGAGATCGAGGTCAAGATCCTGCGCGTCGATCCCGACGAGCGCAAGATCGGCCTCTCGCGCAAGCGCGTGGAATGGGCCGAGGAGGCGGAATCTCAAGAAGGCGGAGCGTCGGCCTCCGGCGATTCGGGCTCTGGTTCGTCCATCGCGCCGGAACAACTCAAGGGTGGCGTCGGATCGCAATCCGGGCCGCTCATCCAGCCGGTCGCGCGTCCCCGAGCCCGCCGCGCCGCCGGAGCCCGCCCCCGAGGCGGCCGCCGAACAGTCGGATGAAGCGGAATAAAAAGTCTCGTCTCGGAAGTGTTTCCCCACCCGCCCGTTGTACTCGCGACTCTTGGTCTTGGCCTTTGGGCGAAAATCGCCGGACGCACAAGAGTCTTACTTCAAAATTTCACAGTCTCCTCCCGCTTTGATTTGAATCATAGCGGAAATCATTGGGGTCGAGGTGAAACCAATTCCATAGCTCGTTTATGATATGCGCTAAGGGGCCGCTGGACTGTCTATTTCCGGTTCGGAAGTTCCTAAGCAGGCGTCCTCTTGAGTACATACACGTTTCACGTGACCGGCGTACCTGAACAGTACCCCTTTCCAGAATTCTGTCGATGCGACGCCCGCGCACCTGGTGTGGAATACCATCCCCGAGGGCGCCTCACATTCCGAAATGGTAGCGTTTTACGACCCAGATTCTGAGTCGCTCTCGGTAGCCGTGGACTCGCCGCCGTCCGGCCTTGAGATATACTCCATAATCTTCGAAAAAGACGGCTGCAAACAGTTCTCGGTCCCCTTAGCAGCCTGTTGAAGTATTCAACGGGCTGCGCGATCGCATGGATGCGATCACAAAATGACGACGTAGGTCGTTATTTTGCGAGCCGTACGGAGCTTTGCTCCGGACATGGCTCGGTTGATAAGAGCCACGAAGGCTTTTTTCAACGGACAGTTAGTCAAGTAGTCAAGGCGGAAAAGGGGCGGGCGCAACATGTCTCTGCAATTTGTCGTCGGGAGGGACCGAGGAGATATTCGCTCTGATTCCCTGGTTGAAATTCCCGTGACCAATTTTGGGGTTGGCTCTATTGAGCCTCGATTTGAAAAGCAAACGAGGCCGACCAACGGAAGGCCGAAAAGCGTAGCGTAATATTCACGCCGCAAGCTTGGTGTTCTGGTCAATCATGAATAGTTGAAGTCGGTGGACTGCCATGCAGCATTATCAAGCTACGTCGCTCAGCAACTCGTCTCGCCTTCGTTCCATGGTCGTTCTGTTGTTGTGCATGGCGCTGATCGCCGCGTCAGACTCACCTTGCTGCGCCCAAGATGCTGTGAGCCAGATACCTGACCAGCTCTGGTCGAGCTCGATCTCCAGATCAGAGCTGCCTGGGAACAGCGGCATGACCAGAATCCGAATTACAATATCAGGTTAAAATCTCAGGAAATCGTTCCGGCGGGCGCCTTCCCGGTAACGCGTTCGTCGCTCGTCGCCAATGAAGAGCTCGCCCAGTCAGGCGATAGCAAGGTCGTGGCCCTTCCGGAGAAGGACACTACCTTCGACTGCTCCGCAGTGCTCGAGAACGAGAAGGGCGCCGACCCATTTTCGACGAGGAAACTCTGGCACGGGTTCCCGTTCACGTGTTATTGTCGACGCGACCCGGCGAGGCAGTGTCGCGACGGCTTGGACGGTCGAGTCAGGCTCCTACCAATTGCGCTCGGCGTCTTTCTGTCAATCGTTGTATTGCTCTGGTGCTGGCGAACTGCGCTTCGCAAGTCGCTCAGCAAGCCATAGGGATATGCAAGACTCGGCGCCCGTTCCTCTTCAATGGAGACTTTCCCATGTTTTACGATCTTGGCGGAATCAGACGAGCGAAACTACTTGCTGGTGTGTTGCTGTTCGCGATGGGGGCTCTTTCCTCGCTGCCGGCGTTGGCAACCTAGCCCTAACGCCGGAGGCAACCGGGACCAATTGCTCACATTGGATGGTGGTTCACCGCTGGTCGAGGAAAACTGGTGGGGCGTGTTGTACTAACGGTAGTATTCGTATGCAAGGCAGATCTGATTTATCGCATTTCGCTGCTACGGGATGGGTCGAAGGGTCGGAAGCAGTCACTACGCAATGCACAAATGCTTACTAGAAACTGTCCCAGCAGCATTTGGAGGATGCGACTCGCGTCCCCGATCTCAGGAAATCTTCGGGACAATCGGCGTCGGGAGACGCCTACTACATGCTCGATTGGGCCTCTCGGATAGCTCCTTAGCGAACGGCGGACCAAATGGCTGCCGAATATCGAGATTCTAACCGAACAAGACCCGGGCGGAAGAGTCGCGAGCACAGACCCGAGTTGAGCGGATCTCGGCCGTCCGGTTATTCATGGACTGGCGGCTATTCCGATTCAGCACTACTATGCGTCGCCTCAATCGCCTCGGCAAACCTGATCCCGGTCCTGGTGATTCTGCGGCGGCAATCCCAACTCTTCTTCCGCTGGCTTACCCGCCGCGAGCCGCGGTTGTTTGGCCGCCGTCCAGGTCCACTCTGCGGCGGACGATCGTGATGTGGTCGCCGCCATCTTCGACTTCGAATATATGAGTTGCGCAAAAACCCCGTACGGCCCATCGATGGCCATCATCGATCGACCTTCGAAGTCCTCGAAGACCATGCCGTGGCCAGAGTCATCCTGGAGGAGTGGTTCGAGCTGCTCCCAGGGGCCAGTCAATTCGCCGCTCTTGAAGCGCACAACAGCCTGGATATATCCGTGCTCGATGGTGTGCGTCGACCAAAAGATGAGCAACTGCCCATCGCGGGTGCGGTAGACTTGCGGCCCTTCCGCGACGTACGTGCGTTCGTCTGAAGTAACGCGGCTTTGCGTTGACAACCATGGGCCATCAGACCCCTTGAAGAGGAAAATGGGGTCGGCGATCGACGACGACAGGTCGTCGGACAACGGGACGGCCTCGATCGATCCGTCGAGCACTTGCCACCATTCATGGGCGTATACCATCCATGGTTTACCTTGCGGATCGACGTAAAGGGTGCCGTCCAGAGTCATGAAATCCTTTGGTGGGAGCGGCCAATCCGATCGCAACAGCTCAAAGGGTCCGTTCGGCGAATCCGCCTCAGCGACTACGACGCCGCGGAGATAGTTGGGTCTGGATACGACGGGTGGCTCGGCGAAAACCGCATCGCGATTGGTCAGTGTTACCAAGAAATAGTATTTTCCGTTGTAGCGGTGAATTTCCGGCCCTCGGGCGCCGATCTTTCGGATTCGCCCAGGCTCCATCGGGGACGGTGAATACAATTTGCGGACCCGCCCAAGTGGACAAATCGGGACTCGAAAACGCGACGACAATGGCCCGGCCGGTTTCGTCTGCGGTGGCGGCGTATACAAAAGTAGGCGTCGGCTCGAATTGTCCGCGAGAATGAATGGATCATTGACGTGCAAATCGGCCAAACTCCGGTTATCGGCCTGCTCCAACGGGAGATCGGTGGGCGCGGCGCTACCGCCGCCTCTGCCGCCACGACCCCGTGCACCGAGGGCGCACCGCGACCTGCACCAGCACCCCGGCCTCGCCCGCCTGCTGCGCCACGACCTCGGCCAGCAGCGCCAGCCCGACCTCGGCCAGCAGGAGCAGCCTGCCCTCGGCCTGGTCGTGCCGGTTGTCCTGAACCATCGGTCTGTTCGAGAAACTGGTCGAGCGCATTGTGCCGTCATTGCCGTCCGCCGCGGACGAATCGTCTGGCGTCGGCGACGGATGGCGTCTTGCCTCAAGAGACGCGAAGTGGAAACCAGAGCGAGAAGCGCCGTCGCAGCTAATAGGAATCGTCGAATGTTCATGAACCGTCTGCGGCGAAGAACAAGGTTCAAGGTACTTAATCAATTCGCTCGCAAATGTCGCAAACGAAAGTCGTTCGAAAAAAGATCATGCCAGAATCGGATGAATCACTTCGCCTTCCACATCAGTCAGCCTGAAATCGCGCCCATTGTTTTGATAGGTAAGGCGTTTGTGGTCCAAGCCCAGCAGATACAGAATGGTCGCGTGGATATCGTGTACGGACGTAGGGCCTTCGACTACGCGAAGTCCGATGTCGTCGGTCACTCCATAGCTCACACCCCCTTTGATTCCAGCGCCCGCCATCCAAAGGACGAAGCCTTCGGCATTGTGGTCGCGACCATCGCCGCCTTGCGTGACGGGCAAACGTCCAAACTCTACCGCCCCAAATGACCAAAGTTGAGTCGAGCATGCCGCGATTTTCCAGATCCGTCAGCAGTCCCGCTACCGCCATGTCCGTCGCCGCGGAGTGGTCGAGTGGTTACTGGCAAGTCCTCCGTGGCATCCCAATCGCGGTCGACATAGGCCTGAACGAAACGGACGCCGCGTCGACCAACCGTCGAGCGAGCAAACACTTCCCGCCGTATTGCCGCCGCTCGTATCGTACAATCCATACAACCGCATCGTCTCCTCAGTCTCGCTCGAAAGGTCAACGGCTTCCTTAGCTTCATCTTGCATACGATATGCTAGTTCATAGCTGTAATGCGGGCTTGCAGTTCGTCTTCAGCGGGATGCCTTTCCAAATGTTGTTGATTCAATTCGGCGGTCAGGTCGAGCATGCGTCGCTGCCGGGCGAGGAGAGGTCTTCAGGGCGATCCAGATTAGCACGGGCGAACCTGATGCTCGAAAGCCTACGCCCTGGTATGCACCAGGGAGAAAGGCCGAACCCCAATTCTGCGGCCCTCCCTTGCTCGCCGGACGCGTTGGGAAGCACGACGAAGCCAGGTAGATCCTGGTTCTCAGAACCCAAGCCGTATGTCACCCAGGCGCCCGCACTGGGGTAACCGGTCCGAAACATCCGGTATTCATCTGATACATGGCCGGACTGTGGTTATTCGAATCCGAAGAGACATCCCTTAAGAAACGCTAATCTTGTCGACGTGCTTCGTGATATGCGGCATCACATCGCATACCCAAGCGCCGACTTCCCCATATTGCTTGAACGAAAACGGCGACGCCATCGAAGGGCCAGGTTTGCCGAAGTATGCGTCGATCTTCTTGGAGGTTGTCTTGCCGTCGAATTCTTCAGGCCGGTTTAGGATCGAAAAGGTCGAATCCGCTGGGGCCACCTTCCATGAACAACCAGATAATCGAAGTCGCCTTGGGAGGAAAATGCGGTTCGCTTGACGCTCAAAGGGTTGGTGGAGCCGCCAACAAACCGTCTCGCGCGAGCAAGTCCATCGCGCAATCTGGCCAAATCCACAACCGCATGTCTTAGCATCTGGCGACGATTGAGCATCATATCGACCTCTACTCGATATACATGAACTCATTGAGCGTTAGCAGGGCATGACAAAAATCGACGAGCGTCTTGTCCTCGGAGCCAAGAAAGGCTTCCGCCACATCCAACTCCTGATGCGTTCGGCGATCGACCGAACGCCAGACGATACGCCCGGCGGATCTGGGCTTCGACCTCGTCCGCCGATTCCTTTTGAACGCGGACGGCGAATCTCTCCGCCTGGGTCCGCACCTGTTGATCGTTAAGCAACGCCAGGGCTTGGGTCGGTACGGTCGTCGGCACGCGCCCTCCGCACGATGTCAGCTCGTCTGGCGCATCAAAAACATCAAAGAAAGGCATCCGCACCGATCTCTTTCGGAATAGATAAACAGAGCGGCACCCAATTGTCAGGGCCGTCTACGATTCCACTTGGCCAGCGATCCTTGGCCTTCGTAGAGATTGCTTCCGGCGGGATTACGGGCCGCACGCCAGGACCGTACATCTTCGGGTTCAGAGAACCAGCAACGGCAAGAATATTGTCGCGTAGAATCTCGGCTTCCAGGCGGACTGGGCGACGGCGCCATAAAAGCTTGTTGTCTGGGTCGGCCGCCAGTTTGGCCGGATCGTGGACGTCGCCATCCGGTAGGTTGAACTCTCCACGATCAATCTTTGTATCGGTTTGATCCGCCACCCGTTGCGAATCAATTCGCCCGCCAGCCAGTCGAGCAGTTCAGGATGCGTGGGGGGCTCGCCCTGATATCCGAAATCATTCGGGGTCCGCACAATGCCCTCGCCGAACAGCTTTTGCCAGAGGCGGTTGACGATGACCCGGGCCGTCAGCGCCCCGGCGCCGTCGATCGACATCGACCAGCCATTCGGCGAGCGCCCGACGCTGAAACGTCGTGCGCGGAATATGGCGCACTCGCAAAACTTCGTCATAATCTCCGCCGCGGTCTTATCGCCGGGAACGGCCGACAAGAATCCGAAGGTCACCGTGGCGGCCTTCTTATTGACGTCGCCGCGCAACAAGTAGTGCCGTCGAATCGGGTCGCTTGTCGATCCAGGGCGATCCAGCCTCGGTCCTCCGGCTCCCCTTCGCGCGAGGCCTGCAGGCGAGCAAGCTCTTTACGACCCGACTCGCCCAACCATTGAAGAAACTCTTGCTCCGTAAAGTCCAGTCGCGGGTCCCATTCAGCGTGTGCGGACACCTGGCTGGCGTTGTCCTGCCGAAACAATCCAATCAGCAACGACCGGTCGTAGCTGGGCGTGCGAACTTCGTCCATGTTCTCAATGCGAAGTTCTACACGTTTCGTCTCCAACCAGAGTTCTAAATCTCGCCGGGCTTCGGAAAGGCGCTTCGCGGCGATCGAACGTGCCGAAAGTCGCCGCCATCTCGTAATACTCACGAGAAGTGATCGGGTCGAACTTGTGATCGTGACAACGGGCGAGCCAATGGTCATTCCCAGGACGCCTTCGCCCATCGTTTTGACGATGTCGTCCAACTCGTCGTAATAATAGCGTTCCTTATTCTCCGCCGTGTCGCTGGCGTGCGGAACGACGCGTGGTCCGGCCGACATAAATCCAGTCGCCACAACCGCGTCGGGGTTGTTGGGTTCGTACTCGTCGCCGGCGATTTGAAAACGGATAAACGTGTCGTAGGGCAAGTCGTCGTTGAAGGACCGAATCACCCAATCGCGATATCGGTACAACAGCGGCTTCTCGAGATCATTTTCGTACCCTTCACTGTCTGCGTAGCGGACCACGTCGAGCCAATGCCTGGCCCACCGTTCGCCATAATGCGGGCTGCCAAGAAGGTTCTCCACATATTCAGCATAGGCGTCGGGGGAGCCGTTCTCGACAAACGCGTCGATCTCTTCCGGCGTAGGGGGAAGTCCGGTCAGACCGAACGCGATCCTCCGAGCCAGCACTTCGCCGCTCGCTTCTCCGGTTGGTTCCATGCCCGCTTCTTCGAGCCGATGGAGTACAAACTGGTCAATGGGATTGCGCACCCAACCGACGTTCTCCACGGTCGGCGGCTCTACGGGTTGCAGGGGCGAAAACGCCCAATGCGGTTCGTAGTCGGCGCCTTGGTCGATCCATCGAATCAAGAGGTCGATTTCGCTTGGGGATAGCTTCTTATTCGATTTTGCCGGCGGCATCCGAGAATCAGGGTCCGGATCCGTAATCCGCATCACCAACTCACTATCCTCGGAGTTCCCCGCCTCGATGACGGAAGCCTTGGCGTGATCCTCTAGATCGAGCCGTAGATCGGCTTTCCGATTCCCCTGGTCTGGTCCGTGACAAGAAAAGCATCGATCCGAAAGGAGTGGACGGATGTCCCGGCTGAAACTGATTCGGTCCTTATCGGCGACCTTCGGGGTTTGCGAGATGGGGTTTGCGCAAAGGCAGATCCACAAACCCCCTGAATGAGGATCATGGAAATCGCAATTACGCCCCCATGCACTCCAAGACATTTTGCCGCGAGTCTGGCAGTAGTCATGTTGACTTTCCCAGTTTTTTGAGAATTCAGACAATCCACATCGCCCCATCATCGCCGACCAGCGCGGCAAACCCCCCGAGCATCGATCAGGCGACGGAGGAGTTGTATCTGACAAGCGGGGATCGAAAACGAGGCCGCGTGAAACCGCCTATTGCCACCCTACAAAACGCTCATCAGTCTAGCTCAATCTGTTGAAAAAGTAAAGAGTTGAAGAATTAGTTGAATTTGGACGGATACACTCAATCTTCTGAAGGCGAAATCGGCCGCTGCGTCGTCGGAGCCTCGGTCAGGTACCGCTCAGCGTTGAAATCCGCAAGCCGGACCAATCGAAATTCACGGCCGCTTCCTTGTCGACGATTTTGGGCAAGCTTCTCGTCGCACCTAAAGAATTCAGATGCTGCTCGCTCTCGCCTCAGTGCGCGGCAATACCCTCTTTCCCGAACACACGAGCAATCGTCGTTGTCGGCGCGAATCTGCAGAGAGTATCATATTTTCCGCCGCCGGAGCGTTGTCATCGCCTTGTCAGCGGTAAGTGTCCATTCATTGCACAGGATCGAGCACTTTTCGGGATGGTGAGCTATGTCTGCACAGAAACCAGTCCGGACCTCGATTCATTGCGAGGTCTGCAAGAAGCAGGGCGCCGGGAGACGCGATGCCGTTCAGCCTGGTCCATGGGCCGGTGGCGGAATTGATTCGCAAGCAGCACCCCGACTTTCCCGCGGACGGCTTCATTTGCTTCAACGACTTGAACCGCTACCGCAGCGAATATATCGAAGACGTCCTGGAGGAGGAGAAGGGCGAGTTGTCAGGACTGGAAGCCGAAGTGGTCGCCAGTTTCCGCGAGCAAGAGTTGGTGTCGGACAACATCAATACCGAATTCGATCAGAATCTCACGTCGGGAGAATGGATCGCCGACCGGGTGGCGGAATTTGGCGGCAGTTGGAAGTTTATCATTTGCTTCGGAGTCGTCATGCTGGTCTGGATTCTCACAAACGCTTTCCTGCTGGCGACGCGGCCTTTTGATCCTTATCCGTTCATCCTTCTGAACCTGGTGCTTTCCTGCCTGGCGGCCATTCAAGTGCCGGTGATTATGATGAGCCAAAATCGCCAGGAAGCGAAAGATCGCATTCGCGCCGAACACGACTATCGCGTCAATCTGAAGGCCGAACTCGAAATCCGCCACTTGAACGCCAAGCTGGACTTGCTCCTGACCCATCAATGGCAGCAGCTACTGGAGATTCAGAAAGTGCAGGCCGACTTGATCCAAGACTCGATGCGAGATCGCAGTCGCTGACGTCGAGATACCCTCAGTTTTCCACAAGCCACAGACCGCGAGCCCAATCGATATCAATGAACGAACGGACGGATCACAAGGAACACTTGACGGAACACAAAAGCGGCGGCTTGCGTCAACTGCCGGCCACGGCGATCTGCGGAAACGACATCACCTCGTCTTGCCTGTACGTTTCCGCGCTGGCGATCATTTACGCCGGCCGCTGGTCGCCCGTCGTTCTCCTGCTCGTGGCGTTTGTGCTGTACCTGTACCGATCGATCTATGCGGAAGTGGTCGGCGCGCTGCCGCTGAACGGCGGCGCCTACAACGCGCGACTTAACACGACAAGCAAGTATCGCGCGTCGGTCGCCGCTTGCCTGACCATTCTCTCCTACATGGCGACCGCTGTCATCTCGGCAAACGAGGCGGTGCAGTACGCCCATGCCTTGTGGCCCGTGTTTCCGATCGTCGGCGCGACGATCGCGCTGATGGCGGTTTTCATGTGTCTGACCATCGTCGGCATCAGCGAGTCGTCGCGTGTGGCGGTTCTGATTTTCATCACGCATCTGGTTACGCTCACGGTGCTGCTTTTCGTCGGGATGGGCTACGTGGCGATGCATGGGGTGGGAACGCTGAGGCTCAATCTTGAAACGCCCGCCGAAGGAGGCATGATCAAGGCATTGTTCTTCGGGTTTTCAGCCGCTTTGCTTGGGATCTCGGGTTTTGAAAGCTCGGCGAACTTCGTCGAAGAACAAGCCGAGGGGGTGTTTCCCAAGACCCTCCGCAATATGTGGATCGCGGTCTCCATTTTCAATCCCGCGATGGCCATGCTCGCCCTGGCGCTGGTTCCGATGGCCGATGTCGCACAGCACGAAGAGGCGCTGCTGGCCCACCTCGGCCAGGAGTCGGGCGGCCACTGGCTGTCGTGGATCGTCTCGTTGGACGCCTTCCTGGTTCTCTCCGGCGCCGTGCTCACCAGCTTTGTGGGCGTCAACGGACTCGTCCGGAGAATGACGCTCGACCGCTGCTTGCCGCAGTTCTTGTTGAAGGTGAATCGGCGCGGCTCGACGCACCGCATTATCATCGCCTTCTTTCTGCTTTCAGTTTCCGTATTGTTGATAACGCGCGGCGAACTAAAAGCCCTGGCTGGCGTCTACACGATCTCTTTCCTGTCGGTCATGGCGCTGTTCGGGTTGGGCAACATCTTGCTGAAAGTCAAACGCAAGCATCTACCGCGGCCCAGCCGAGCGTCGCTCTTGACGGTCTCGACGGCGATCGGCGCCGTCCTTGTCGGACTGATCGGCAACGCCGTGATGAATCCTCCCTACCTGAAAGTCTTCCTGGAATATTTTGCACCGGCCATGCTCATTGTATCCATCATGCTCGGTCGGATCGCGATTCTGAAAGCGTGCTTGTTCATGATTCGCGCCTCGATCGGAGCGCCTGATCGGCCCGATGAACCACCTTAGCCGGCTCATTCGAGACTACATTGAACAGATCAATTCGCAGCAAGTCGTATTTTTCACGCGCGAAGATAGCATGGGCAATCTGAACAACGCCATGTTGTACGTCCGCCAAAACGAACATACCAATCGAATCAAGGTTGTGATGGTCGCCGCCAACGAAGCGGAAGTTTCCCCCAAGCTCAAGCAGGACTTGGAATTCCTCGATGAAGCCTATCCCGAAATCGACGTTGAATTCATCGTCGTGAAGGGAACGTTCGGGCCGGAGTTAATCGAACGGCTATCAGAAGAGTGGAAGATTCCCAAAAACTTCATGTTCATCGGATCGCCTGGAGATCACTTCATGTTTGGTCTGGCCGAACTTGGCGGAGTAAGACTGATTATCTGAGGCCGCTCGTCGCTGCGGCGGTGAGACGTTTCCAAATCGCATTCTTTTCAAGCCAACGCCTGGATGTTACATGCCTAGATCGTCGCGGGACGCACAACTTGATTCGGCCGTAAGTCACAAGCAAACCGCCATCGCGTCGCTCGCCATCCTGGCGGTCGTCGCGCATCTTGCTTTGCGGTATGCCGCCCATTCGGAGAGCCGCATTTACGATGCGCCGCTGTTGGTCGCGTTGGTTCTGGGAGGGGCCCCGCTCGTGTGGGATCTGCTCATCAAGCTGTTCCGCCGCGAGTTTGGTTCGGACCTGTTGGCGGGCATTTCGATCGTCACATCGCTCTTTTTGGGCGAATACCTGGCCGGCGCGCTGGTCGTCTTGATGTTGTCCGGGGGCGAAGCGCTCGAGGCGTACGCCGTTCGCAGTGCGTCGTCGGTTTTGCAGGCTCTGGCGAAACGCATGCCCTCGGTCGCGCACTGCAAACGCAACTCGACGATCGAGGATATCCACCTGAAAGACGTGCGAATCTCCGACGTCCTGCTGGTCTTTCCGCACGAAATCTGTCCGGTCGACGGCACGGTGATCGAAGGCCACGGCGTCATGGACGAGTCGTACTTGACCGGCGAGCCGTACATGATGTCTAAGACGCCCGGCGCGGCGGTGCTGTCCGGCGCCATCAACGGCGAATCGGCGCTGACCATTCGGGCGGACAAGTTGGCAGTCGATTCTCGATACGCGAAGATCATGCAAGTGATGCAGGCATCGCAGCAACAACCGACCGCAAATCCGCCGGCTTGGGCGATCAACTCGGCGCCATTTACACGCCGATCGCTGTGACGCTCGGCGTGGCGGCATGGGTCGCTTCGCGGCGACCCCGTGCGATTCTTGGCCGTGATGGTCGTGGCGACTCCTTGTCCACTGCTGATTGCGATTCCCGTGGCCATCATCGGTTCGATCTCGCTGGCCGCACGCCGCGGCATTATCGTCCGAGATCCGGCCGTCCTGGAACAGGTCAACGGCTGCAAGACGATGGTTTTCGACAAGACAGGTACGCTCACCTACGGGGAGCCGCAGCTAACCGAACAACTGTGTGCGGCCCCGTTCGAGCCGCACGACGTGCTTTCGCTTGGTGGCAAGCCTGGAGCAGTATTCCAAACATCCACTCGCCCATGCGATCGCCCGAGCCGGGCGAAACGCAGGCGTGTGCTGCTCCACGAGGCCAGCCAGATCAGCGAACGCCCCGGCGAGGGGTTGCGGGGCATCGTCGTCCGCTAGGGAGGTGCTGATCACCAGCCGGACGAAGCTGGCGATTCAGCATCCCGAAATGGCCGAGGCTTTGCCACCCCAAGTCGGTGGATTGGAGTGCGTGGTGCTGATCGACGGAAAGTATGCGGCGACTTACCGGTTCCGCGACGCCCCGCGCAGCGAGGGAGCAACGTTCGTCAATCATCTTGGCCCAGCGTCACGGCGTAGGACGCGTCATGTTTGCTCTCAGGCGATCGCGAGTCCGAAGTTCGCTACCTGGCCGAGCTGGTGGGCATCGCCGAGTTCTATGCCGGCCAGAGCCCCGAGAGACAAGCTGGAGTTCGTGCGTCGGGAAACGAGCCAGGCGAAGACGATGTTCGTGGGAGACGGCATCAACGACGCCCCGGCTTTGATGGCGGCGACGGTGGGCGTCGCTTTCGGTCAGAATAGCGATGTGACCAGCGAGGCCGCCGGCGTGGTAATCATGGACAGTTCGCTGGCCAAGGTCGACGAGTTCATGCACATCAGCCGGCGGATGCGCAAGATCGCATTGCAAAGCGCCGTGGGCGGGATGGCTGCTGAGCATCGTCGGCATGTTGATTGCTTCCGCCGGATACCTGCCGCCAGTGGCAGGCGCGATCGCGCAGGAAGTGATCGACGTCGTCGCCGTGCTCAACGCCTTGCGAGTCGCGCTGCCGCCGAAGTCCCTGATCGACTTTTGAGAAACCGGACGGGCCCTTCTTCCACTTCCCCAATAATAGATTCGATCGGCGGCTTGAATGGGCTCGCAAACCGCCTGCTCAGGAGGGCGGCTCACATTGGCGATTCGCGCCGCCGCTTACGACCTCCCGAAACGATATCGAGCAGTTCCTGCGTGGCGGCTTCGCTCCGGGCAGCCGCCAGTTGTCGAGCGGCCGCCGTCGAAGAGTCGTCGAGCCATTCGAGGGCGGATTCAGCTGCCATCAACCGCATGCCATGCTCGGAAGCCAACGCATCTAGTAGCATTTCGTACAAGGTGATGTACAGAAACTCCCGCACGGCCACGGTCGTAAGGCGTCCGGAATCAACATAGGGTGAGCGGCGCAACGGCTTGGCGGCCGACACCGACTCGATCGGCAACACCCGCGCCGAAAGCGGCCTGAAATGACCGACGCCTTCGAAGCCGGCCGAGACAACCTGGAGGCTGCCGATCTTCTGCGACAGATAGTCTTCCAGAACATCCTGCGCGAGTCCGAGCAAGAGTTGCGACAGCCCTTCCAGGCTGGCCGGCGCGTCGTAACTGCGATGGAGGGCCAGACCCCCTTTCATCATCGCCCCGCGAACCCGGCGGCCGACTGAATAGACGGTTTGCACTTGATGTTGTTCCGCTTCCGCCAGCGCCAGTTGCGAAAGCCGGGAATTATAGTCTCCGCAGAGCCCCATGTCCGACGCGATCACCAGCAGCCCGGCAGGAACTCCCGCATGCAGAGGTTGGTGGACGCCGATTTCGGCGATGATGGCGTCCATCTCGGTGCGGTATTGACGCGCGGCGGTCAAGGCCTGACGCGCGCGGCGAAACTGGTGCGCGGAGAGCGATCGCATAGCGCCCACGGCGTCTCCCAGGGCGTTCAATGTCTGTAAGCGGCGTTTGAGGTATTGTTGTCGTTTCACGTGCTGGAATGCGGCTCCGTGGCGGGAGACTTGCTCTGGTTTGTAATCCGGCTTCGTAGTTCCGCCAGCCGTTTCACGAACGGCTGTTTCCAACCTTCGGGCGGCAATTCACCTCGGTCCAGCGCGGCGACGACCTCGGGATCATGCTCCCGAGCGTGCTCCATCAGGGCTTCCACGGCGAGCACGGCCTGCGCGGGACTTAGCTCCGCCAGCCAATGCTCGCTGACCGCCATCAATGCGAGGAACTGGTGAGCGATGCTCCGCGGCGCAAAGCGATTTTGTCGCAACAGCGCCCGTAGGATGTTTCCCTCCTGCAGCGTGGTTTGCGTGGCGACGTCGATATCCAGCCCGGCGCGAGACAACTTTTCGAGAGATTCGAACCGCGACAACTGAATCTTCAAGTTCTTCGCAGCTTGGCGAATCGGAGGGGGCTGCGCGACGGCCCCGATGCGAGAGACGCTGCGGCCGATGTCGATCGCCGGGCGCAGATCGCGTTCGAAGCGGCCGGCGTCCAGGTAGATCTGTCCGTCCGTGATCGAGATCAGGTTGGTAGGAATATAGGCGGCGATGTCTCCATCGGTTGTCTCTACGAGCGGAAAAGCGGTCACCGAGCCGCCGCCTTGCTCGTCCCCCAGGGCGGCGGCCCGTTCCAATAATTCGGCATGCAAATAAAAGATGTCGCCCGGATACGCTTCCCGCCCCGGTGGGCGATCGAGCAGCAGCGCCAGCTCGCGATAGGCGTCGGCGTGCTTGGTCAGATCGTCGTAGACGACCAGCGAATGCCCTCCCGCCTCTCGAAACGATTCGGCCAGAGTCGCCCCGGCCAGGGCGCAAGGTACTGCAAACCAGGGCTGTCGGAGGCATAAGCCGCGATGATCGCTGTATTCGGCAAACTACCGACACGCTCCAAGGTGTCGCGGAGCGCCCGCACCCGCGACATCGGCTGCCCGATCATCACATAGACACGATGCCACATCGCCCAGATGTTGCGCCGCCACAAAATCGATCGCCAGGGCGGTCTTGCCGACGTTGCGATCGCCGATGATCAACTCGCGCTGTCCCCGACCGATGGGAATGGCCGAATCCACCGCCATGACCCCCGTCCACAAAGTCTCTTCGACGCTCTTTCGCTGGATAATTTCCGGTGCGGGGCAAAAGAGCGGCAAGCGGCGCTCGGCCGATAACGGCGGACCTTCGTCGAGCGGATTGCCCAGCGGGTCGAGGACGCGCCCGAGCGCTTCGGGACCGACCGGCAGCTCCGGCAACCGACGCAATCCGACGACGCCGTCCCCCTCGCGAACTCGGGCGGAGCCGGCCAGCAGCACCGCGCCGATGTCGCCGCTCCGCAAATCGAACGCGATGCCAAGGGCGCCCGAATCGAAAGCAAGCAGTTCTTCGTAGCGGACGTCATCCAGACCCGCCACCACGGCCACGCCGTCTCCAACGCGGAGGACGACGCCGCGCGGCTTCAGTCCGTCGGCCAGCCGCATGGCGTCGGCGGCGGCGGCCAGATCTCGTTCGACGGAGGGGGAACGCTCAGCCATCGCCGTCGCTCCGCAACGGATTGTGATTGTTCGTTTGGCGGTTCATTTCCTTCACAAGCGCTCGGCGGGCGAACTGAGCCAGGCCGCTCACCGAAGCGTCCACCAGACCCTTGCCCGTCGAGATGCGGACGCCGAGCCCGAGCCCCTTGACAGTCCGAAAGTCGGCCTGCGCCGGAGGCCGGGCCAAGGGCGCTGTTCAACCGCGCAGTTGGTCGGGGGTGAGTGGTTGGGACGACTCGACTTTTACCGGCGCGATTTCTCCTGGCGGCAAGGAGTGGAGCTGTTGGCAGGCGGAGGAAATCAAGGCAGCCTGAAGGTCCGGTCCCCCGATCTGTTGGAGCAGATGTCCAACCGTCTCGGCGGCCGCAGTCGCCGAGGCTTCCGCCAAAGCTTGCTGCTTCGCGTCCGACATCTGGGCCGCCTGGCGCCGGCTCATCTCGATGTTTCGCTCCGCCGCCGCTCGCGCGTCGGCGAGAATCTGTTCGGCCTGTGCTCGCGCTGTTTCGAGTTCGCGTTTGCGGAGGTCGTTCAACTCAGCTTGCAAGTTGGCGCGGTCGGACTCGATTTCCAGTTGCGTCTTCTCCGCTTCCGCCAGCTTTCGAGCGGCCTGGTCGGATTCGGCTTCGAACTGCGCACGGCGCTCGGCCAGCACTTTGCGGACAGGCTTGAAGAACAGCCAGCCCAGCACGGCCGCCAGCACCAGAAAGTTTGCGGCTTCAAACAAAAACGTTGTCAGCGCGGGAGGCACGGCTATCCCCCCGCCGCGCCAGTGAATGGATTCGCGAACACCAGAATCAGGGCGATCACGAGACAGAAGATGGCGGTTGATTCCACCATGGCCAGACTGACAAACAGGGTGCGCATGATCGACGACGCTTCATCCGGCTGGCGAGCCAGTGCGTCCATGGCCGCGGCGGCGATGCGGCTCTCGCCAAGAGCCGCGCCGATCGCGCCGAGCGCCATGGTCAAGCCTGTGCCGCCATGGCGACGACCGCAATGATCGTTTGGTCATTCATGGAAGACTATTCCTCCCCGGCGCTGATTGCCGCGCCGATATAGACAATGGAAAGGACGGCAAAAATGTACGCTTGCAACAGACCGATCAATAGATCGAGCGCCATGATCGGCGTAGGGACCAAGAATCCCGCCAGCGAAACTAGCAACCCGACCACCAGATGTCCGGACATGATATTGCCGAACAAACGCATGGCGAGCGCCAGCGTACGCGACAATTCGGAGATGATATGCAGCGGCATCAGCAAAGGGTTGGGGCGAAAGTAGTGCCGGATGTAGCCGCGCAACCCGTTGGACCCGATCCCGGCGATCGGCACACTCAGAAACACAACGACCGCCAGTGCGGAGGTCGTGGCCAAACTCCCCGTCGCCGGATGCACGCCCGGCAGTTGTCCGGCCACGTTGCAGCAAGCGATAAACAAGAACAGGCTGCCGGCCAGGGTCGCCACGATCTCGTGACGGCGGCCGACGATTTCCTCGACCAGTTCGTCAAAGCTTTCTACAACCAGAAACGCGACAATCGACAGCCAGTACTGCGGCCGAGATCTGACAAGGGATGCGAGCAAGACCGCTATCCCGATCAACACGATGCTCACAACGGTCGACGAGACCATTGTTTCGGTAATTGGAACCGGGCCAAGGTTCATCAGGACAGGATCGCCGAAAACTCGAAGATGCATGGGTCGACTTCAGTTACTCGTGAGTAGGAACATCCGGTGCGGCGACGAATTTGCTGTTTCGACGAGCGAAGAACCAACCGCCCAGGGCGGCGATTCCGACCGCCCACCCGGCGCCGGCGGCGATGATCGCACCCGAAACCGCGGCGGCGACCAGCACGGCGGCGACGCCGGCCAATCGCAGCATGCTCAACAGCGGCGTCCAGGCGGTAAGCCGTCCCGCCGCCCGCCACAGCATCGCGGCGTGCAGCAAGCCCGCCGCCAGACCCGCCGCGAACCAGACAAGGAGCGATCGATCAATCATGTTTTTGCGTCACCGTTTTCCAGGCCGCGAAGCTTCCCAGGAGTATACCGGCGGTCATCAGCATCAGCGTATAGCGAAGTCCCGCATCAAAACGCGTATCCAGGTAGCGTCCCAGCCAAGTACCTCCCACCGCGCCCAGGGCGATCGGCCAACCGACCATGCCCAACACGCCCAGAGACCGCCAGAAGCTGCGATGCCCCTGTTCACGGCGGGCAAGGCGTGAGCCGTCACGTCGGATGGCTGCGAGGATCGGTGCGGGTCGTGTCGTCTGTCGGTCGCACTAGGCTCTTCCCCTTACAGAACCGGTGTGCTCGTCCCCCTCGTGCAATTCTTGAAGAATGCGAGATTCCAACCGCCCCAGCGTGCGGCGAACTTCCATCTCTTCGCTGGGCTCTGAAAGCAAGGCGTCCAATTGCCGAGAGACCGATTCGACATCCTCTCCCGCGACGGCCAGCGGCGTCAGCAGGCTGGCCAATTCTCCGTTATAGTGCAATAGTCCTCCGGCCGAACCGACATAGTGCATACCGCCATTGAGCCTGAGCACGATCAGCCCCGCCTCGACCGCCAGCACGCTCGGCTCCCCCCGCGGACGCAGGCCCACCTGTCCCGATTGCGTGGGAACGCGGAGTCCCGCGACGTCTTGTTCAACGACCGTCTCGCTCGGCGTGCGGATGGTCACGTGGAGTTTCGGCTTCGTCATGGCGACTTCGCCTTCGCGGGGCTCCCGGCCTCGATCTCGTCCAACGATCCGATCATGAACAGTCGCTCCTCCGGAACTGCGTCGCATCGGCCGTCGAGAATCGCCTCGACGCCGTCGATGGTCTCGGCGATCGACACGCTGCGTCCCGGCATGCCCGTAAACGACTCCGCTACGAAAAACGGCTGGGTTAGGAAGTTTCGCACTCGGCGAGCACGGCCGACCAGGCGGCGGTCTTCGGCGGAGAGTTCGTCGATGCCAAGCATCGAAATCAAGTCCTTCAATTCCTCGTAGCGTCCCAGCACCGCCGCGCTCCTGGGCCACGTCGTAATGGCGTTGGCCGACGATCGACGGGTCGAGCGCCTTGGAGGAAGACGCCAGCGGATCGACCGCCGGATAGAGTCCCTCGGCCGCCACGTCCCGCGACAGGACCAGCGAACTGTCCATGAACCAGAACGCATGGGTGATCGCCGGGTCGGAATAGTCGTCGGCCGGAACGTAAATGGCCTGAACCGATACCATGTCGCCATGTTGCGTGGCGGTGATCCGTTCCTGGATCGCAGCGATGTCGGCGGCCAGTGTCGGCTGGTAGCCGACGCGAGACGGCATCCGCCCCAACAGCCCGGAGACCTCCATCCCGGCCTGCACGTGCCGGTAGACGTTATCGACCAGGAACAGAACGTTCTTCTTCTCCACGTCGCGAAAATACTCGGCCACGGACAAGGCCGCCAAACCCACGAGAAACGCGCACCGGGCGGCTCTTTCATCTGGCCGAACACCATGGCGGTACGGTCCATGAAACCGCGGTTGCGAAGCTCCTGCCACAGTTCGAGCCCTTCCCGCGATCGCTCGCCGATTCCCGCGAAGACCGCGATTCCTTCCAGATGGGCGACCGCGTTGTGGATAAACTCGGTCAGGACGACTGTTTTCCCGACTCCGGCGCCACCGAAGACGGCCACGCGCCCACCATGGGTGAACGGGCAAAACAGGTCAATCACCTTGATCCCAGTTGGATAGACGTCGCCCAGTCCGCGACAAAATGACGAGGGGGGAGGCGAGCGATAAAGCGGCAGCGAGACGTCCCACGACAGAGCCGCGCCGCCGTCCAGCGGCCTTCCTTCCAGATCGATCACGCGGCCCACAAGCTGGGAGCCGACCGGAATCCGCAAGGGAGACCCGTTGCAACTGACCGCCGCGCCGCGCCGCATCCCTCGCGTGCTGCCGATCGCGATCGCCCGCACGGAGGAACTGCCCAGATGCGAATGGACCACGGCGACAACCGACTCGCTATCTTCCAGCTCGCATTCTAGGGCGGCGTCGATCGGCGGCAGATCGTTTTCAAACCAGGCGTCCACGACCGTTCCGCGCACGGCGGTGACATGCCCGCACATCGGCGTCGAGCGTGGCGCATTCGGATCTGACATCAAACATCCGCGTCCATTGCTCAATACATCATTGAAATAGGGATCTTGACGCTCCGGCGGTTGTCGGACGCCGGGCGAGGATCTCTTCATCACCGCGACCGCAAAGATAGGCGCGGAATGAAGGCTGGTTGTCAATATGAATTACTCAAACCACGGTTTGGATAGCTTATTTTCCGGCGTTGCCGGCCTTGACCGACAGCACGGGACAATTGGCCTTTTGCACGACCGCCTCGGCGACGCTTCCCATAACCGCATGGACGATGCCCTGCCGCCCGTGCGTGCCGATAACGATCATGCCGACGTTGTTAGCGTCTGCATAGGCGATGATCTGATCGTCGACCTTGCCCAGCCGCGTCGCCAGGACGATTTTTTCGGAATCGGCCGTCCCGAGCCCCACGACTTCCCGCAGTCGCGGCCAGACTTCCGCCGAAACTTCTGCACTCTCGCCCGGCGAGGGAAACTTCAGTTCCGGTTCGGGCATTTTCCCCATGGCACTTTCGATGACGTACAGCAGGTGCAATTCCGCGTCGCACAACTGCGCCAGCAGAGATGCATATTCCGCCGCCGCGGCGGAATGCTCCGAAAAGTCTGTGGGGTGGAGAATTCGACGGATCTCAGTCATAGAATTTTATCCTGCAAATCATGATCGTTTGATAGCCAGTACAATTTCAACGGGCGTCCACATATGCTCGATCTTCTTGCTCTCGATCGCAAATCCAGCCGCCTCCAAGCGCGAGCGACGTAGATCGGCCGGCAGTCCATCAGGTTGGGAAAATGCCTGTGGGTCCATTCGAAAGCCTTGATCACGAGCCCTTGCTTGCCTTCTTTGGAGATCGCCACGACCGCCAGCCGACCGCCCAGACGCAACACGCGCCGCCATTCGGCCAGCACCAACGGCAGCTCCGGAGTGTCGAACAGTTCGAGGGCAAAGCTGGTGAAGACGCCGTCGATCGAATCGGTCGGGAACGGCAATTGGGCGGCGTCGCCGCAATGCAATTCGATGCGATCTTCCAAGTGTTCCGCTTCGACAAGCTTGCCGGCAGCCTCGACCATGCTTTCCGACAAGTCGATCCCCAGCACTTTTCCATCTGGCCCAACGGCTCGCGCCAGTTCGATCAAGCAATGCCCTGTGCCAAACCCGACCTCCAGAATCGTCTCGCCGGGCTTTGCGGCGAGCAGATCCAGTCCGATTTCCCGCATCGGCTGTTCGCTTCGTTCGGCCAGCAAGTCATAGACCTTGGCGATCTTGTTATAGAACGCCTTGGTTTCGTCCTTCGTCTGGAAAACCCGCAACACGTTTGGTTCATATTCCAGTGAAGTGTTTTCCGTCATGGGATGCATTCACTCCGCAATCAACATACTCGCAATCAAGCACGCCTTCGCAGGCCATTAAATGGCCTGACCTCAGGGCGATCTATCCCATTTAGTCTATCGCAAGGCCAGGCGCGACTCCTAGCCACCCGAACGGATCTGAAGCATTGCACGGGGCAGCCGGCCGCTCGCCCTCCCGCCGCCATGCCTGGCCCCAGGTAGTTTGGCGGCGACTGGAAATCGACCGGTCGAGTAAACGTCTGACGGCACAACGTGCGATCCTGCACACCCTGCGGCAGATTCCCGATTCGGCGAAAAACTTGCCAAAAGTGGTAATATTGGTATCTGCGACGATTCTGGCAGGGGATCAGCCACCTTTCAATCTACGGGTTCACTCGGGAAAGGACGAGCCATGTCGATCGAGATCTCGGAAAACACCTCGGGAAATATCGTCGAGGTCCATGCCACCGGCAAGCTGAACACAGAGGACTACGAGCAGTTCGTGCCCATGACAGAAGAAATGATTCAGGAACATGGAAAGATCCGCGTCCTGTTCGTCATGCACGATTTTCACGGCTGGAGTCGCCGGGGCCGCCTGGGAAGATCTGAAATTCGACCTCAAGCATTTCAACCACATCGAGCGACTGGCCATTGTGGGGGAGACCAAATGGGAGAAGGGTATGTCCGTATTTTGCCGTCCCTTCACGACCGCCAAGATCAGATATTTCGACCACACCGACATCGACAAGGCCCGCGAGTGGATCCAGTAGTAGCTATCTGGCCCGGTCGAATGGCGTCGCGTCGGGGCGTCGATTCCGCTCTTGGATCGCTTGATGCGTCTTTCCGCCGGCCCAGCTCGATTGGAGATGGCAGATGAAGTGGTCGCTCAAATTGCTCGACGTCGCCGGAATCGGCGTCTTCGTCCACTGGACGTTTCTGATCCTCATCGCCTGGATCATTCTCGCGCACGTATCGGCCGGGGACAACGCAGCGGTCATTCTGGAAGGCGTTGGGTTTGTCCTGGCCTTGTTCGGGTGCGTCGTGCTGCACGAGTTGGGCCACGCCTTGACCGCCCGCCAGTTCGGCGTGCAAACGCGAGACATTACGCTCTTGCCGATCGGCGGAGTCGCCCGACTGGAACGGATTCCCGAAGCGCCCATCCAGGAATTCCTGGTGGCGATCGCGGGGCCGGCCGTCAACGTCGCCATTGCGGGCGTTCTGCTCGCGATCCTGGTGCTGGTGGGGACATTCAGCCAGGTCGCTCGATTTCAAGTGGTCGGGGGGCCGTTCTTAGCCAAGCTGATGTGGGTCAACGTCGCGCTGGTCGTCTTCAACATGATTCCGGCATTTCCCATGGATGGCGGGCGCGTGCTGCGAGCGCTGCTGGCGACGCAAATGCCGCGCGTGAAGGCGACCCATATCGCGGCCTCGGTCGGCCAGGTCATCGCGATGCTATTCGCGCTGGTCGGCCTCTTGGTTCCCGGAATGTTCATGCTGCTGTTCATCGCGCTGTTTGTCTATTTGGGCGCCCAGGGCGAAGCACAGGCCGTCGAAATGCGAGAGGTCTTTCGCGGTGCGCGAGTTCGCGATGCGATGGTTCGCAGCTTCCTGACGCTAAAGGAAAGCGATCCGCTCGAACTGGCCGCCCGCGAAATGGCGGCGGGACACCAGAAGGACTTTCCCGTCACCAACGGCAGCGAAATCACCGGCATCCTCCTGCATCGCGATATCGTCAAAGCCCTGTCGGAAGGACGAATCGAAGCCAGTGTCGCCGAAGTCCTCTGCAATCGCTGTCCTACCGTTCAGCCCGACGACCCACTGGACCGCGCGGTCGACGCCATGCAGGCGGCCGGCTGTTCGGCTCTGTTGGTTGAGAAAGAGCGACAATTGGTGGGCATATTGACCTCGGAGCATTTGGGCGACTGGGTGATGCTGCACTCCGCCTGGCGCGAGCGACCGGCCGTGCTACCAGCGGGAGGATAAACTAGCGCAGCTCAATGCGAGTCGGGCGACTAGCTATTTGCGACTGGCGAGCGGCCGGAACGCGGCCGCAAAGAAGTAATTTAGCGGTTGGCATTGACGACGCCGACCTCGGCCCGAACGAATGATGTAAACGTCTTGCGCTCCTCGGTAGGGCCGAATCCACCTTTCCCCTCCGTGCTGGAAATTGGGCTGGGGTCCTCTTGCAGTGCGTATTCTTTTAGCTCGGCCGAGTCGAGCATGCTTGCCCGGACCCACAGTTCCGTCGATCCGCTCCAGGGATACGCTTGCGTCGTCCTCTCTACGGGCTCAGTCCCCCCGACGCGAATCCGCTCGATACGGCCCTCCCTGTCGATGAGCCAGTGCTGGATCGCGTCGCCGTATTGATAGACCAATGGAAAGTAGACAAATCCCCAAGCCGGATCGGAGCCATCGTAGATGACCGCCACCGGTTGGGGAGACGAATCGACGAGTTCGGAGATCCACTCGCTCGGACCGTGCGAATAGAGCACACGATGCCGCAATAATGTCCCAGTTCCCACGCAGGAACCGAGGATCGCCAGCAGAACCGCGACCACCGCCGCCCGCCGCCGCCAGCGCGATCCGACGGTTGCGACGCCCGCCCCCAGGATGGCGAACACTACCGGGAACAGCCACGTGCTGTAGCTAGGCCGCAACGTCTCGAACGTATGGACGACAAACGTCGCCGCGGTCGGGGCCGCAACGCCGAACATCGCCGCGACGATCAACCCCAGCAAGGCCCAATCCTCGGCCCGTACGTCGCCCTGTTCGGCAACCTGCCGTCCAGAACTACCCTGGACATCAGGACGCCGGAGCGCCGCGACCCGGATTACCGCGACCGCCGCCAATAGCGCGACTCCCGCAAACAGGGCGACCAGTCCGATTGAATAGACGCTCGACGCCGGGTGTGCGACCAGCCGATACGCCAGCCGCACAAGGTTGCGGATCACTTCCGATACGCCAGCCGCCTGGGTCGCTTCGCCGGAAGGTCCAGACGAAGACGCCGCAGCCAGAATGAACGGAGCGGCGCCTGCGGAGAACAGCGCCGTCGCCGCGCCTGCGACGAATTCCAGCCTGGCGACGGCCAGCGACTGAAGTATCCGCGATCCCCCAGGACGCCCGCCGCGGACCATGCGAATCAGTACCGCCGCGCCCCACAACGAGCCGGCCATAACGACGCCGTAAAAATGCGTGTAGGCGGCCAGGATGCAGACGACCGCCAACGCGACCGCCCACCACACGCGCGAGTCTCGGCGGTCAGCAGTTGCACAAACGCCAAACATCCCCAGCAACCCAGGGCCAGAAATAGCGGATAGGAGCGGATCTCCGGCGCCATCGAGATGACGTTCGGCGAAACGGCCATCAGCGTCGTCGCCGCCGCCGCGCCGGCGGTTCCGGCGATCCTGCGCGTGGCGAGCCACAGACCGGGCAGGCCCGCGCAAACGCACGCGATCCCAAACCACCGCATGCTCTCTTCGGTCAGCCCAAGCAATTTGGACCAGCCCCAGCCGAGCCAATAGCTAAGCGGCGGAGCGCGATCGTCGGGCACGCCCAACGCGTGCTTATCCCGGCCCGCCAGCCAACGGACTTGTGCCACGGGGTTGAACTCCAGGCCCGAGAGCTGCGTCGTCTCATCGACCCAGATCGACTGCGAGGAGCCAAACGACCACGCCAATTCCGCCATAACCACCATCAGGACGACGGGGAAAATCGTGGTCGCCAGGCGATGCATTGAAAACTCTTTCGCAACTTGAAATAGATGCTTCGCGACGTCCGCCAGGAGTTTGCATGGTGAAGGCAAGGCGAACGAGACTCGCGTGTACCGTTCGCGGACAACCGCCGACGTGGGCGATCAGACCCGCTCGACCACTTCGGCCCGCCGTTTTCGAAAGACAAGAAACCGGTTGCCGATGAAGTTGAATACGAGCCCCGCCGCGATCCCCGCCAGGGCGGCTAGTTGCAAGCCGCCTGCAACGGACGCCAACAGCGACTTTCGCAACGACAGCGCCACCGCATAATTGACCACCATGCCGACGGCCGACGCCCCGACAAAGCCCCCAAACTGCTTCCAGGGGTCGCCGTCGCGGGCGTAGCTGAACGTGAAGCGCCGGTTGAGCAGGAAATTGGTCACCACGCTCACCGCCACGCCGCCGGCTAGCGCAAATCGCTCTTGGACGCCCAGCACTACCAGCAAGGTCAAGACGCTCAGATTGACCACCAAGCCCGAGACGCCGACGACCAGAAACTGCATCACTTCCATGGCGCCGCAGAATTTGTGGATATACAGCCGGCGGAGGTGCTGCAAGTATTTGAGTTGTTCCTTGAGGCTCAGCTTGCTCTCGCCGTGGAAACGGTCGGAGAAGTGAATCGGAACCTCGCCGACGTCATCGATGTCGCATTTGACGATCAATTCCAGCGCGATTTTGTAGCCGATCGGATTCAACTCTTCCGCCCGCTCGAAATCCGCGCGGCGGATGGCGAAGAAACCCGACATCGGATCCTTGGCTTTGGTTAGCGGAAGGGCGAGCAGGGTCGCCACGCGACTGTTGAGCCAGCGGAACAATCCCCACTGGTCGTCAGTCGACGCCCCGGCGACATACCTTGAACCGATGACGAACCGACGTCCGCTTTCCAACTCCTGGATTAGTTCGGGAATTTTTTCCGGCGGATGGCTCAGGTCGCAGTCCATGCAGATCAACACCGGATTGCGAGCCAGTCGAAAGCCGTCGATGACCGCCGGGCTGAGACCCCGGTTCTCCGTTCGGACGACAATCCTGGCCCAGTCATATCCTCTTGCCGCGACTGCTTCGACGCTGCCGTCGCGGCTGTTGTCGTCCATGAACAGAACTTCCAAATCGAGGCCCAGCTCTTCTCGTAGCCGGGCGAGGCGATCCAGAACGATCGGGATATTCTCAACCTCTTGGTAGGTTGGCACAATCACCGAAACCGCGACCAGCGCATTGGGCTGCTCGGGGCTGCCGACATAAGGGGAGGCGGGAGCGTGCACGGTCATCAAGGGATCTCGGCGGCGGGAATCGCCAGTAAAGTGTAGTTCCAAGAACACTCCGGCGACTTGAATCGACCGTCAGTATCGTTGGGAGCGAACGAAGCCATATAAATCGACTCACTTCTGCGTCTAGCCGCTAAATTGAAGTCTAGACGCCAAATTATCGTGATTAGGTATATTGAGCAAGAATTGTAGTTTTTTAGTCCTCAGGAAAGATGGCATATGAAGTGGGGGAGCGGCCCGAAGGAGCCGGGGGCATTGCGGTTTTGGTGGGAGACTGGAGTGGCTATCGCCAGGTAAGTCGAATCAGGCGGCTCTCCGATCAATTTCCGTAGATGAGTACAGTTCGTTGGCTGCTCAGGGGAGGCCGAACTAACCTGTGGTCCCACCCGAATATCCTCACCAAACTCCACGATTTGCTGATCGTTATAAGGCGGCCGAGCGCGGTCCGGGGCGCTCAAACTGCCAGTGAATTGGTTGCTATTCACGGGCCTTCTCGCTTACAATCCATTCTTTCCGGCCCAGTCACTTCCCGGGGGGGCCTGACTAGGGTTCAGCTTCGATTTCGCCACAAGTTTTGTTAGAGTAGTCGGCGATTGCAATGTCCGTTCCAGGCGGGGATATTCAATGCGGGACGAATTCGGGTCAGAACGGCGAAGCGACCATTGGATGTGGCTGATCGCGTTTTCTCTGACAGCGCTATTCTTGAATCTTCAGATTCAACCATCTGCGGCCCAGCAGCCAGGCAATGAAGGGCCATGGGAGTCGGAAGCAGCCGAGCTTCTTGAGCTGTATTGCTTCGACTGCCACGGTGACACGAAGCCGAAAGGGAATGTCAGTCTCAAAGCGATCACCGAACATCCTTCCTTCGCCGCCGACTTCAAGTCCTGGGAAAAGGCCATCGCCAGGCTGGAACGCCAGGAGATGCCGCCGAAGGACGAGCCCGCCCCCAGCGAGGAAGAGCGGGAAGCAATGATCGCCGGCATTCGCGGCGAAATCAATGCGGCAATCGAGCGCGAGGCGGGCGACCCGGGCCGCGTAGTCATCCGGCGCTTAACCGGAGCCGAGTTCAACTACACGATTCAAGACTTGACGGGTCTCGATTTGGAACTTGATCGCGATTTCACTAGCGACGCGGTCGGCGGCGAGGGCTTCGCCAACATCGGCGACGTGCAGTTCATTCAAGATTCGACGCTAGAGCGCATATCTGGAAGCGGCGAAAAAGGTGGCGGATCACGCCATCATCGGCGTCGGGCCATTGTGGTTCTACAGCGATCCCGGAACGACCGGCAAGGAACTTTCCGGGATCAGACGCATCATGGCGATCTATCGCCAATATGGATTTCGCACCGGGGCGGGCGAGAATGCTCTCCCCTTCGGGTTGGAGTATTACCCGAACTCCTTTTACGCCGCCTGGGAGTTTTCGCACCGCGATGAGCTGGGGCTTCCCGACCTAACGCTTGACGCGCTGGCCGCGCAGGAAGGCGTGCCTCCAGGGATGGTTCACCACATCTGGGAGGTCTTCACCCAGGCAGACCCGCCTCCGCCGACTTCGTCGATTGTCCAGATGTGGCGAGAACTTCCCACCCCCGAAACATCCGCCACGGACGGTGTAATCGACAGCGTCCTCGAAAGTCGCATTCGAAGCGGAGTGGATGATATCTACAACTCGTTGCGACAACTGCAAGGGCAATTCATCGCGCGAGGACGCGATGCGGAAGAACGCCCGGTATTGACCGAAGATACGGTGGTCCTGCAAACCTCCATCACTTCGACGACTTTTCGCAGAGAGATCGAAGTCGCCGATGGCGCCGCTGTCATATATCTCGCCGCCGAAGAGACGCCCATAGCGCCCGCCGAGAAGGCGATACCGTTCGTTCTCTGGAAGAATCCTCGGCTACGCTTCGCGGCCGGGCCAAGGGACAATTGGGGCAGCGAGATCCCTCTCTCGGAACTAATTTCGGACGAAGCCGCCAAAGAGCTCGACATCGGCGTGCATCCAGATGGCGCAAATCTTGGAGCGAACGATTTTGCCACCCATCGGGAAGGAATTTTCCAGATCTCGGTGTCGCCCCCTGAGGGGATGCGATACGCCGAATTCGCCGTCGACCCCGAGATGGACATCGAACATAGCGACGAGGGAACCGTGCGGGTCTGGGTTTCCGACCGAAATAGCTTCCCCGAGCGGAGGTCTTTGATGGCGACCTTCTCTGATCCGAATGGAGAGGCGTTGAAGGAGGCCAACGCGGGTCGCATCTATCTCGCCAAGAACCTGCCTGAAGTTTCCAACGTCGAGCCGGCCCCTGCGGATCGCGACCTGATCCCCCCGCCGTTCGATCCGACCTATGACGAGCCTGAGCGCGACTTCTTCCATATCTACGTCAAGTTCTATCGCTCAGACAATTTCATCCACGACAAGATCCTGGATGAAAAGACTCGCCAGGAATTGGACGACGCGTGGGACGATTTGCTGTCGTCGTTCGATTATCACGAAACGATTCTGCGCTTCGCCGCCAAGAAGTACGGCGTCGATCTGGAGGGAATGACGGTCGAAAACGTGACCACGGAAAAAATGGACGAGTTTCCCGTCGAGTCGCGGCGGATTCTCAAAAATCACGTTGCAAATTACCGCAGGATTCAAGAGAGACTTCAAGCCGCCGAACCGGGACAGGTGGAGAATGTTCTCCAATTCGCCGCCGCGGCGTGGCGTCGCCCGTTGACCGATGGCGAAACGCAGCAGTTGAGGGATTTTTACGATTCGGCCCGCACGGATCTGGCCTTGGATCATACCGCTGCGATTCGAGCGATGCTGACCCGCGTCCTGGTTTCGCCGGCGTTCATCTACCGCGTCGAACCGAACAGCAACACGACTCAAGAGGAAGGGATTGTTCCTCTCTCCGCTTGGGAATTGGCCAACCGGCTGAGCTATTTCCTGTGGTCCTCCAAGCCGGATGAAGAGCTTTCACGGGCCGCCGCGGCGGACGAACTTAATGATCCGGAACAGATTGTCTCCCAGACCCGGCGAATGCTCAAGGATCCGAAAGCCCGGCGGCTGGCCACCGAGTTCTTTGGACAATGGCTGGGCTTTTACAAGTTCGACCAGTATCACGGCATCGACCAGGAGCGGTTTCCCGAATTCGACGACGCCTTGAAAGCGTCGCTATACGACGAAGCGATATCGTTCTTTGAATACATCATTCGCAACGATCGCCCCGTCAGCGAAATCCTGTTCGCAGATTACTCGTTTCTCAACGACCGTTTAATCAAACACTACGGTCTGCCAGCCGATCCCACGGCTACCGATCAAGTCGTCAAAGTGGATGGCACGAATGAATATCACCGGGGCGGGCTGTTCGGACTGGGGGCGTTGCTGGCGACGACCTCCGCGCCTCTAAGGACCAGTCCTGTCCGCCGCGGCAACTGGATACTGACCCGAATCATCGGGACGCATATTCCTCCTCCTCCGCCGAATGTTCCCAAGTTGCCCGCCGATGACACACAGGGCGACGGCAAGACGATCAGCCAGCGATTGGAAGCCCATCGAGCGGATCCCGTCTGCGCCAACTGCCATGCTCGCTTTGACCCGCTCGGCTTTGCTTTGGAACACTTTGACCCCGTGGGACAGTGGCGAGATGAATATCGCGAAGGACAGGAGATCGAAGATACCGGCGTCCTCTCCGACGGGACCGTCATCGCGGGAATGGACGGACTGCGAGCGTACCTCCAGAGCAAACAGCAAGAGGTTTGCCGTGCGCTCGGCGCCAAGCTGCTCGGGTATGCGCTGGGGCGGAGCGAACTGGCTTCCGATCGAATCTTGATCAATGACATGATTTCCCCCGACGGCTCGGACTCTCAGGAGCCAACGTTTTCCTCTCTAGTCGAAAAGATTGTTACGAGCGAGCAATTTCGCAAGCGACGCCTTGTCCCTGAATCGGACGCGGTGGCCGCGACGCCGCCGGGCGATTCAAGTTCCAACCAAGTCGGCCAATCCGGTTCCCCCATCGGCCGAGTTACTACACAAGGACCGTGACCATGAGGCAAATTGATCCTTCCCGAGCAACGACCGCTTCCGGGGCGCCACTCGTCAATCGCCGCGGATTCCTTCGCGGCGCGAGCGTGGCGTTGACTTTGCCGTGGTTGGAGACGCTTCCCCTGCGGGCCGAAGAGAGCGGCAAACTGGCCGCCGCCGTGGCGACCAAGCCCCCGGTCCGGTTTGGTTTCATCTATTTCTCCAACGGCGTCGAGCCGGAGCATTGGTGGGCCAAGAAGAATGGCGACGCTTTCGAGTATGGCCCGGGCCTGAAGCCGCTGGAGCCGCTCAGCCAGGACGTCAATTTAGGGAATTGGAAGACGAGAACCGCCGGCTCAAGCAGATGTATGCCGAGTTGAGTTTGGATCATAAAGTGCTCAGGGATATTGTCGAAAAAAAAGTTATAGAGCCTGGGCAGCGACGAGCGCTGGCAGAACAGGCCATCGCCCAGCAGGGCGTGAGCGAACGGCGGGCCTGCCGGGTTCTGGCATTGAGCCGCAGTGTCTATCGCTACCAGGCGAAGAAGACCGATGAGCCGCAGATCGAGCAGGCTCTACGCCTGCTGGCCGAGCAGCATCGCCGCTGGGGTTATGGCAAAATGATCCACTATCTGAAGCACCAGGGCTATGGCGCGGAACGACAAACGCATCCATCGCATCTATTGTGAATTAGCCCGAACTTGCGCCGCAAGCCTAAGAAACGGCTGCCAGCCCGCACTGCCCTGGTGCTGGCCCAACCGACCCAGGCGAATGAAAGAGCTGGTCGCTGGATTTCATGAGCGACAGTCTGGCGAGCGGGAGAGCCTTTCGCACCTTGAATATCTTGGATGACTACAACCGGGAAGCCCTGTGGATCGAAGTGGATACCTCCTTGCCGGCCGAGCGTGTGATCCGGGTTTTGGAGCTGCTCTTGCAGTGGAAGGCGTGCCCCGGCAGATCCGCATGGAGAACGTCCCGAACCCATCTCACAGCGCTTGGAAAGCTGGGCCCAGGACCATGGCATTGAACTGGCTCATATCCAGCCCGGAAGGCCTGCGCAGAATGCGTATATTGAGCGTTTCAACCGCACGTTTCGGGAAGACATCCTAGATGCCTATCTGTTCCATTCCCTGGAGGAGGCGAGAGATTATCGAACCTTGGATCGATGAATACAATGCCATTCGTCCGCACGAGGCCTTGCGAGGCCGATGCCCCATCAATTCGCCATAGCGAAGGCCTGAGATTTTCCACTTTTGTGTGGTACTAAAAATGGGATGTTGACAGGAAAGCAAAAGAACCGGTAAAAGGCTACTCGTAAATATCCTGCGGGGCTAGGGCGTCGGTCATCGAGAAGTTAACGCTGATGGAAATGAGCGGGGCTGGGTAGAATTCTACAAATTCATTTCCCAATCAAGTACAGCGGGAGTTTTGGTAATTTCCGTTGCCAGCATGGGAACGCAACCGTATAGATTGGTTGTCCAACGTAACTGAATTGCCGCAATCGGATGCGAACCCGCAATCAAGCGTACTCAGGCTCGATTACGGTTGGGCCAAGATTTGCCCCTTGCACAAAGGGTTGTTTCGTTGCAGGGCTGCAGGCCCAGGTGTCTACTGGAGTGAGATAAGGGATGATATTACTTTGCAGACAAAAGCTCCTGCATTTCCTGAAGGTATATATCATACGTATCCCAATGAAGCGCGCCTAGCAAGATCTCATTGGCATAAATATTGATTGTAGGATTGCCCAGGTCAAAGGCCAGATCGTAGAACATGTTGCTATAGAAAGCTAGCGTTAGTTGGTTAAACACGTTCTTCGTCACTTGAAAGGGATCTTCTTCCCAATGAGCGTATTGATTGCGCGGCGGCGTAGATGATAAGCCCAATCGGTAGGCCGTACATTCGCTTGCCGATACAGTATGGAATTGCGCTGACCGCCTTGCTCGAGACGATTTCTCCGACAGTCCTCTGGCACAACGGTATTTGCAGAGAACATGCGGATGCCGGTAGCAGCCACCTGGAATATTGCGCCGGCCATCGTACCTTCGGACAGTTTCAGCGAGAAGTACTCTGCAGCAAGCTTCAAGTACAGATTGAGCCGCTGTTTGTCTGCATCGGTATGAGGAGTTCCTTCTTGGAATACATCGTATTGGGCAGCTCCCGTCTCGTAAATGCTGTGCAGGGCGTGCAGTCCCATATAGTAATGTCGGGCTGCGTATTCGGTTTGAGCTAGGTACTCTCGTGAATTCATCTGATTAGCTCGAAGTGAGCAGGCGGGTCTATGGTACGCTAAGGTTCAGTTGGAGTTCGCCCAGTCCAGGCAGTTTTAGGAGATGGGCCTTTAACCTAGCGGACCGAGTGAGTTTTATTGGCAGCACATCTTCCTGGCCTATCCCGTTTCTCACAAACGCAGCTATGGGCCCAGAGTGCCTAGAGTAGAAATGGCTACTCGGCGCATTCGGCAATCTATGCGCAGACGCATTAGGAAAAACGGTTTCTAGTTTCTACAATATATGCAACCTCTCGGCCGGGCTGAGCTGAGCTCACCTTCCATGAGTGCAACCCGTCTGTGTCGTAGCGAAAAAAGGCCCTTGACCGCACTCCCCCATTGATGTCGGATTCACGACTCATTCCACCAACTCCGCTCCCACGGTAATTATGGTCTCTAGCGTCCCCGTATTCGTTCTGAGGGCATGCAATCTCATGTGCGCTTCATAATCATTTGACAACCACTCCAGCTTTTCCTCAACTTCCCAAGGAGGCAGCTTCAAACGAGCAACTTCATTCATCCAGTTGTCCAGGGCAAGGAATTTGCCTTTGGTCTCAGGATCTTCTCGATACTCCATTATTTGCTGCCAAAACATCGACTCGTCTGGTATAGGTAATGAATTTCAGCACGATTTGGATCACATATCGCTCTTGTTTGTTATTGGTTTGTCAAGCGATAGGTCAGAGGATAACACTGGACAGGCTGTTGCTTTATCCAGGACACGCAACATTGCGCTTGTTTTTCTAAGCATGTACTCTTTTCGCAAACGAATGTGTTCCTCAATCCTGGCCCTTCTGGCACTACTTCTTGCGACCGGCAGGCTAAACAGAGCACCATCCAAGTAAGCTGATGCTAGGTCGTACTTTTCCGCAGCCTTCTCTCGTGAACCAATTCCCGTAAGTCGGAATAGCTCAAACACTTCCTTCTTCTCTAGTTCAAAGAACTTCCTTAGATCACGTAGTTGCTCGGTGCCCACCTGCCTTCCTAGTTGATCGAGCCCCTTTTTGATCTCTCCGACCGACCCGTGAAATAGCGAGCGAGTATCCCCCCAGAAATCATCGTCTTCGATCACGCCCTGCTCTGCCAACCACGCCAATTCGTGGCCGAGATTCATGAGGGCATCGTGTTTATCCCGTATCGACATTGGGGGGCGAAATACATGCCGCTGAGAATCTCTTCCAAATAGACCCAAAGGTTCGGAACTACTACGTGATCGAACATCAAGACTTCCCGCTTGAGGGAGGAAGGCCAGGCAATGTCATCGAAGGCTTTGACGCCGATAAGTGTCGTCATCGTCTTTCAAGTCTGCGTCGGCGGGCGAATCTTCGCCCGGAAAAGTCTAAGGCGTATCGCATAGGACGCACAAAATTCTGTCGCTGACGAATTGGCTCTCCATAATCGCCGATCTGCGCCTTCGCATCATTCCATGTGTCGCCGTTCGATAAACCCGAAAGGAGCCATCCCCGTTGTTTCACAACTGACACGAATTCTGCGAGAGTCCACTTCGCGAACGGTTAACAACTGCCCCTTGTCGAGGCGCGTTCTTTGACCGGCGAGCCTGCACACAGTAGCAATTCACGAAAGCAAGCAGCATCGCCTCAAACGCAGCGCCGATCGTTACGCAGCTCGCAAGGTAGGCGCCATTCTCGCGACAGATTTCAGCCTGTCGTTGATATCTGTTCGCCAGTCTGAGCACTTCAAGATATTGTTCTTCTGTTAGTGAATATTTGGGCATGGTCTAGTGGCCTCAGTAGGATTCCTACCCACGACCAAGCGTATCCAGGCTCAATTCCAGTTGGGCTACGATTTTGCAGTACAAGGAAGGACACATGTGAACCGAATTTGCAATAGCATTTTGTCTTGTATAGGTAGCCAAGGTTAATCAAGCCGGCGAAACAAAGTCAGCATGTCTTTTGTTATCCCTTTACTATTTGGACGGCAATTCTTGTCAAGAAAGATGATGGCTTGCTCCGTCAGGGTAACTGAGTGTCTAGCTTGCGAGATTCCGGGGACCAACCGAACGGGGAGCGTATGATACTCTGAATTAAATCTGATACGTACCCGGGCGCAACTGCAAGGGCTGTTGCGTGAGGAAGATTATTGACTTGTTGATAGCCAGGAATCACTATAATCTCCAGTTGTCCATCAAAATTATTCCAGAATTTGAAGGCGGTGCCAGGCTTGGCTATATTCTTTTCTTTATAGAATGCATTCCAACGGAAATTGCCTATAGATGTCCCGGTCTTGTCGATGACATCTCCGGTTATGAGATGCACGCCGGTATACCGAGCTCCGTGATTAAACAGGGTCAAATTACAGAAAATTACTATTTGGCCATTGAGATTGTAGTGCATCCGGAAGCTGGCCCCAACGGCCATTGTTAACCTAGGGGGGTTAAGGAACTGGAACAGCACAGTGATGAGGAGTGACGATAGGGATATGCCGATGGCAATAGCCGCAAGAGCATCTGAAGTCTTCATTCTAAAGACCCTTTTTAAGAGACATCGAAGACGAAAAGTTTCGAATAATGGATTTTCATGTCGGCTATGAATTGGAGTTATGGCCAGGGGGCGGTGAAGAAATTGCCCACGATATCGCGTTCCTTCGGGATCGAGGCACGAACAATTCAATTCAATCGGCAACGACCGCAATGTGAGACCACTAATGTCGCGGATCGTTGTGTGAAACCGATGAAACGAAGATGCTGGCAAAGCAATTTTCACCGTAAATCGATCCGATTCACCCGGCTTTATTTCGTGGGAAATCTGAACTCGCCTCTGATAGGCGGCGTTATTTGCATCGAATGTGGTGCCGTAAGCGTAGGTCGGAGGTCTCTGGAAGTCCGAGCCGATTACGATTTTCCAGGTATACGACTGCCTGGAACTTGACGTGATCTCGACGATCAGGCTCTTCGGCTCTAGCGAAACTGATTTCGCCCGCCAATGTCCCGGTCGCAGTTTGAAACGGTCCAAGACATTTCTTATATCGGTCATCATATTTCAAAGCGGTGATTCGCTCTGATGACCGATCGGCTCCGGGGCCAACGAAAACATCACGAGATTCCCATTCACCATTTTGCAGGAGGATCAGGCCCTCGATATCTGCTCCCTCTTCCTGAAATGCCTGAGCGACCTTGACTTCGGCATGATCGGCAAGAAGCGGCAAAGTGACGGAATGCGAGTACGGCGGTTCGTAGTTCGGGGCAGCTATCTCGCCAGGCAGAAGATTAAACGAAATGACGAGGTCAGTAAGATCACACCATCCCTCATTGATCAGTAGCAAGTCTCCGGCTTGCCGCTGTTGGGTATCTCTCCTAATGGCAAAAAAGGGCCTCTGATCATGCTGGCTCTCCTCGATATCGAAAACCACCTCGCTCAAGAAGCGTAGTTGGCCCGTTATTCACCACCTTGAAATCAAGGATGGGGAAATCCCATCGGAAGGCGCACCCTGTGGGCGAGATATAGTTCAAAGGCGTAAATGGGCCCACCTGCCTGAAAGGTAGCAGCGTAACCCAAGTTACTTTCGATCAGAATCCGTTGTTCGCTTCGATCGAGGGTATATCGGAGGATAGTATCGTCCCCACGGTTCCAGGCTGCCGCGTCTTCGTTCAGAACGGAAACGTCAGAAAGAGATTCCGGGATCATTCAGGACGATCATTGGATTGGACTATTTGTTGCTCGATATATGTCTCCGCCCGGACATTTCGCGAATGATTGATAGTTACCTGAGTACCGTGGTCGGTAGTGATATTTGTGGACCCGTCGTCCGCAATGATGGTGTCATCCTTCGTCAGGTGCAAAGTCTGGTTCTTAGCGTCGAAGTCCAAAGACCAAGAGTCTTCAGATTCTTATCGGGGTGTCAGCTCCCTCCATCTTCCCGGTCAACTCCGTAATGACCGCGTTCCTGGTTCCCTGCATAATCTCCGTGTGATGTTCTGCGAGGTACCAGCCGGAACTCCATTCTCGATCCGCGCCAACAAGAACGTCTTGAATGGAATTCTAGGTATGTCCACGTCGGGCAGCTTATCCTAATCTCCCAACAATCTAACGGCGCTGCTTAGGGTTTTAGGAAATTCTACAATTGCCTTCAACCACAAGTCGCCGCGAAACCTAATCTTGGAAGAGCTAGACAGCGCAACTGTTATGCCAGCCAATTCGTCATAGCTTGGTATGGCTCTAATCAGAATTTCTTTTCGCAATCTATCTCTCTGCAATTCTGACAATTCATTAGGATAGCCATCTTTCTTAGCCTTGCTCTGACCCTGGGATAAACAAGATAGATTACGAGATCGAGCATTGTGGCCGTAAGCAATGCGCCAAGTATGAAGTTTATCAACCCACAGGGCGCTTGAACATAAATTCTCGCTCCAATGTACAGCCCATAATGCCCAAATTAGCTGTGATAACCCCCACAATGATTGGAAAAACAATGTTTGCCAAAAAAGACCTTCGTAATACGCATACGCGCTCTTCCACCTGTATGTTACCTCAAACCCGGCGCGAAGGTAAGTTGGCCTCAAGGAACCCTCAGCGGTCCCATAACTGTCAATAATAGCGGGGATTAGTTATATTCCTAACTAGACACGATTTGGACGAAATGGATGAGAGAGCGCAAAAGAGCGATAAAAAGAAGGCTCTTATAGCCAGTCGGCTTGTTTGTGTCACAGATGGGAACCCAGAACCCTAAGGACACAATTCTCAGGAAGACGCCGGAAATTATCTTATCCACACGATTTAGTACCTTCGTGTCCTCCGTGGTGAAGCTTTAGAAACTCACGACTTGGTACCAGCGAGGGAGAGGGCGAACTATGATTTATCTGATTAGCTGATGGGCTATGATTGTTGGAGGGGCAAATCATAGGCAATCCTGAAATCACTCCAATCATAGTTCGTGTGCCAGTTTATTAAAGGACATGGCAGGGCCGATCGTGGCAGGGCCGATCGTGTGGGTGCTGCCGGCGAGTTACGGCAGGCGGCCCATGATGAAGCTTTGTGCTTAAAATCTCTTCTAGCCGCGGACGAAGTAGATGATGGAAACGACGATGCCGATGGAGACGACCATCCAGCGCAGGGTGGCGGGCTTGACGCGGCCGGCGAGGCGGCCACCCAATACGCCGCCGATCAAGGCGCCGACGGCCATGACGAGGGCGGCGATCCAAACGACCTTTCCGGAGAAGAGGAAGAAGATGGCGGCGGCGACGTTGACGCTGAAGCCGATCAACTGCTTGAGGGCGTTGAGGCGGGTGAGGCTGTCTTCGAAGGTGAGGCCCAGCGCGGCGAGGACGATGACGCTGAGACCGGCGCCGAAGTAGCCGCCGTAGATGGCAGCCAGGCCGACGGGAAGAGCCGACCACTGCTCATGACTGGGTCCGCCGGGGTTCGCCTCCGCGCGGCGGTGAGCCACTTGCGCATGGGATCCTGAATGGCGAGGAGCAAGGAGGCGACGAGGATCAGCCAGGGGACGAGGCCGCGGAAGAGTTTTTCTCCGGTGTGCAGCAAGAGGAAGCCGCCGAGCAGGCCGCCGATGACGCCGGCAGGGATCAGGTACCAGAGGCGCTTCTGCTGGCCTTTGAGGTCGTTGAGCTGTGCGAGAGTGCCGCCGACATAGCCGGGGCAGAGGGCGACGGTGTTGGTGACGTTGGCGGCAACGGCGGGCAGGCCGACGAAGGTCAGCATGGGGAAGGTGATGAGGGTGCCGCCGCCGGCGAGGGCGTTGATGGCTCCGGCGGCAATGGCAGCCAGGCCGACGAGGAGGAATTGAAATCCGGTTAGCATGAGGTTGAGAGGAGTCCTTAAGTAGAAATCAGAGGTTTTCCAAATCGTTCAAATCTTTCAATCTGCCGGCAGCCCGTTTATTGGTTTTCAAGTCCGGAAGACTGATAATCCCCACTTCAATTCCATCGAGCGTGTCGACCACGCGCTGGGAATAACACCGTTCGAACTCGACGCCCGAAATCCCAGTGCTGATTTCGATACGCATGGGAGGATTGCCCATACGGATGATCTTATCCTTTTGCAGGAATAGATCTTCAGAGAGCTCAGGCAGGTTGAACCCAAACTCGCGTAATGCGGAGGCCACTTGCTTTGCATTCAGTGGATTCGTAGCAATCCAAACATCAATGTCATTGGTTGCACGGGGATAACCGTGATAGGCGACCGCATACCCCCCGATCAGCAGGTATTGAACGCCCTTATCGTTGAGTAATTTCAAGAACTCTTTGAAGTCTACCGGCAGCTCTATGTCCATAGTTGATGCGACGAAGGATTTCCACCTGACGCAAGCGCTCTGCAGGGGTCACGGAATGCCAGTAGGCTTTTTCGTCTGAGGCGTCCAGCAGGGATGCGACAGACAGGACAGATCGATCTACCCGTAAATCGGAAGGCAGAGTGGACTTTTTTGTGCCACGCATGGAGTGGATTATATCATTCAGGTCATGATCGCCGGGCTTGGCACAAAGCGAGGAGTGGCGAAAGAAGTGTGTACGAGCGAGATTGCTTCGGGGGCAACCCACCCCTCGCAATGACAAAAATTGCTCCCACTCCGCTCTGCTACGGAGTCACTGAAGGCGGCTTCTTGTCCGTGGGGCTGGTTGTCCATGTTGAGTGGGAGTTAAGCGTGGACGCCGTTGCAGCCTGAAGTAGAGCGGTTCGATCACGCGTGAGAGCAGCGGGCCCAGAATTGCCAGGATGAGAACATAGGCGGCCGAAAAGGTGCCCAATTGGGGCTCCAATCCGGCTGCGACACCCAAGCCCGCGATGACGATCGAGAATTCTCCGTGCGCCACCAGGGTCACACCGGCGCGCAGGCGGCCCAACGGGTCGATGCCGGAGCGGCGCGCCGCCCACCAGCCGGTTGCGATCTTGGTCAACATCGTGACGAGCGCCATGGCAACGGCACCTGCCAGAACAGGCGGGAGGGTACCGGGGTTGATCTCCAAGCCGAAGAAGAGGAAGAAGATCGCGGCAAACAGATCACGCAAGGGACTGAGGAGGCGATGCGCCTTGCCAGCGACCGGGCCGGAGAGGGCGATCCCGACCAGAAAGGCGCCGACCGCCGCCGACACCTGGAACTGCTGTGCCAGACCGGCGATGAGGAGGACGATCCCCAGCACCGTAAGCAAGACCACTTCATCCGAGGCGTGATAAACGACATTGCTGATGGCCTTGCCATAACGGACGGCGAGCAACAGCGCCACGCCCAATGTAACGAGGGCCACCACGATCGATAGCGTGCCGGTGAGCAGCCCTTCCCCGAGAAGCAGAACAGTCGTGACCGGCAGGAAGACTGCCATTGCAAGATCCTCCAACACGAGGATCGAGATCACAACAGGAGTCTCCGGTTTTTCCAGCCACTTCATTTCAGAGAGCAGCCGGGCGATCAGGCCGGAGGAGGAGATGTAGGTGATGCCGCCCAGAAGCCAGCATGCGAGCGGACTCCAACCCAGGAGGAAACCGGCTGCGAAGCCCGGCAGGAAGTTCAAGACGAGGTCCGCCAAGCCATTCAGGAAGCCGCTGCGCAGATTTGCCTGCAGTTCATCGCCCGTGTACTCGAGGCCCAGCATAAACAGGAGCAGGACCACGCCGAGCTCTGCGCCGAGATGGACAAATTCCTCTGTGAAGTGCAGGGGCAGCAAGCCGCCCTTGCCAAACGCCAGGCCGGCGAGCAAATACAATGGGACGGCAGGCAAGGCCCAGCGATGCGCCAGCCGGGCGAGGATGGCCAGACCTACTATGGCAGTGCCCAGTTCAATGAAGGACCACGAGATATCGGCTGGTTGCATGGAAGCTCTTTGCGGCATTATAGCATTTGAGCAGAGCGGCAGTTCTTGACTCTCTTCGCATCTCTATATATAATCCGGGCACAATTCTCCTGGAGTAGTAAGCGGAGAGCAGCCTGATAGAGAAGGAGACGAACGGTGAAAGTCTCCGCAGGAAATCGCCGCTGAAGTCGCCGGGAATCAGATGCTGAAGAAATGAAAGCGTTCAGCACTCAGCCGTCAGCTTTCAGTCAAAGAACTGAATACTGATCGCTGAGAGCCGATAGCTTGAAGAGTAGAACAGCACGGGGATGCCCGTTATAGCATGGACCGATGATGGTCGGTCAGCGAGTGCGCCGGACAAGACGGCGAATTGAGGTGGTACCGCGAAGCAGACGCTTCGTCCTCATGCGGACGGAGCGTATTTGTTTTAAGAGAACAGTGAATAGAGAACAGAGAATAGTGAATAGGAAGAGATAGAGCGGTTGCCGATCAGCCGCTCTGCGCAACCAAGGAGTAATTATGGCCAAAACTGACATACCCAAGGCGTACGACTTCAAGGCGACCGAGGGTCGCGTGTATGAGATGTGGGAGAAGGGCGGCTACTTCAAGCCGTGGAACGACCCCAACAAGCCGGGCTTCGACCCGAACGTGAAACCGTTCGTGATCGCCATTCCGCCGCCGAACGTGACGGGTGAGCTGCACCTGGGGCATGCGATGTTCGTGAGCATGGAAGACCTGATGGTGCGCTACCACCGCATGAAGGGCATCCCCACGCTGTGGGTGCCGGGGTCGGACCACGCGGGGATCGCGACGCAGCTCATGGTGGAGCGCAACCTGCTCAAGACCGAAGAGGTGACGCGCGAGGAGCTGGGGCGCGAGGAGTTCATCAAGCGCACGTGGGAGTGGAAGAAGAAGTACGGCAGCATGATCACGAACCAGATCCGGCGGCTGGGGGCTTCGTGCGACTGGGACCGGGAGCGGTTCACGCTGGACGAGGGGCTCTCGCGGGCGGTGCGGGAGGCGTTCGTGCGCCTGTACGAGAAGGGGCTGATCTACCGCGGGCCGCGGCTGATCAACTGGTCGCCGGGGCTGAAGACGGCTGTCTCGGACCTGGAGGTGGAGTACAGCGAAGAGGAAGCCACGCTGTATTATTTCAAGTACATGTTGAAACCGGAGGGCAGCCGGACGCCACAGAGAAGAATATATTCCGGTGGCGACGGTGAGGCCGGAGACGATCCTGGGGGATACGGCGGTGGCGGTGCATCCGGAGGATGAGCGCTACAAGAAGTTCATCGGGCGGATGGCCATCGTGCCGATGCTGGGACGCGAGATCCCGGTGATCGCGGACGATTACGTGTCGCAGGAGTTCGGGACCGGCGCGCTCAAGATCACGCCGGGGCATGATCCGAATGACTATGCCATCGGACAGCGGCATAACCTGCCGGTGATCTCGGTGCTGGATGAGGCGGCGAAGATCAACGAAAACGGCGGGCCGTACCAGGGCCTGGACCGGTTCGAGGGCCGCGAGAAGATGTGGGCCGATATGAAGAAGGCCGGGCTGGTGATCAAGACCGAGCCGTACATGACCACCATCCCGCGCTCGCAGCGAGGCGGCGAGATCGTCGAGCCGATGATCAGCACGCAGTGGTTCGTGAAGATCGATCCGCTGGCGAAGGCTGCGCTGGGGGCCGTGCGAGATGGGCGCATCAAGATCGTGCCGGAGCGGTTCGAGAAGGTCTATTACAACTGGCTGGAGAACATCAAGGACTGGTGCATCAGCCGGCAGTTGTGGTGGGGACACCGCATCCCGGTGTGGTACTGCCCGAACGGTCACATGACGACCGGGCGCGAAGACCCGAAGCAATGCGGCACCTGCGGCTCGAAGGAGCTGACGCAGGACCCGGACGTGCTGGACACGTGGTTCTCGTCCGGGCTGTGGCCATTCTCCACGCTGGGCTGGCCGGAGGAGACGCCGGATTACAAGTACTTCTATCCGACCTCCTATATGGAGACGGGCTACGACATCCTGTTCTTCTGGGTGGCGCGCATGATCATGGACGGGCTGGAGTTCACCGGTCAGATCCCGTTCCACACGGTGTACCTGCACGGGCTGATCCGGGACGAACATGGGCGGAAGATGTCGAAGACGTATGGCAACGTGATCGATCCGCTGATCGTCATGGATGAACTGGGCACGGACGCGCTGCGCTTCACGCTGCTGGTGGGGGCGACACCCGGCAACGACATGAACCTGTCGGTGAAGAAGGTGGAGGCGAACCGCAACTTTGCCAACAAGGTTTGGAACGCGGGAAGGTTCGTGATCTCCGCTATCTCTGCCCTCACGGCTGTTCCGCTCCCAACGGAAGATGGCAACGAGCCGAAGAAGCCGGCTGGTTTGCCGTTCGGAGGCTTGTCGCCTTATACGCTGGCGGATTCATGGATATGGGCGCGGCTGCAACAACTGATCCGCGATGTGGAGAGGCTCTTCCAAACCTTCCAATACGGCGAAGCGGGACGGCAGATCTACGAGTTCTTCTGGTCCGACTTTGCCGACTGGTACGTGGAGATCGCCAAGCAACAGATGCAGAGCGAGGTGACGAAGGAGCAAACGATCCGCATGCTGACGGGAGTGCTGGATACATCGCTGCGGCTGCTGCACCCGTTCACGCCGTTCATCACCGAGGAACTGTGGGGCCATTTGCGCAACGCAGTGCTGGAATTCACCGCTGGTCGAACTGGCGGCGGATTGGCCGGAGGTGCTGATCACGGCGCGCTGGCCCGAAGCACAGGCGCCAGTCGGCTGGGAAGAAGCGAAGTCGGCGGAGTTTGGGCTGGTGCAGGACATCGTCAGAGCGATCCGCAACCTGCGGGCGGAGAAGAACGTGAGCCCGGCAAAGCGGCTGGTGGCAACGCTGGTGAGCAAGGATAAGATGAGCGTCCTGAACGAACAGTCCGCGATCATTGCGGCGCTGGCGGGGCTGGACCCGATCCAACTATCGGTGCTGCCGGATCTGCCGAAGAAGCCAGAGGAGAGCGCGGTGCTGGTGGTGGGGCCGGTGGAGGTCTACCTGCCGTTCTCGGGCATGGTGGATGCGGAGGCGGAGCGGGCGCGCCTCTCGAAGGAACTGGCGGATACGCAGTCACAGATCGACCGGCTGGAGAAGCTGCTGAGCGGAGACTTTGCCGGCAAGGCGCCTGCGCCGGTGGTGGCAAAGGAGCGCGAGAAACTGGCGGCTTATAAAGAGACGGCGGAGAAGCTGAAGGCGCAGGTAAAGTAAGAGAGGTCGAAAGTCGAAGGTTGGAACGTCAACAGCTTTCGTGAGAGGTTCGCATGGATATAGCTCAAGAGCGCGGGAAGTTTCTTATCCGGCGAATGGAGCCGGGGGATTATGAGGCGGTTTACCGGATATTTTCCGGGCCGAGGGCGGTATGGGGGACGCTGCAGGTGCCGTTCCCGTCGGCAGAGACCTGGCGGAAGCGGCTGGCTGAACCGCGGGATGGCAGCTATCAACTGGCTGCGTGCGCCGGGGATGAGTTTGTGGGACAACTGGGTGTGGATACCTTTCCCAACCATCCGCGGCGGCGACATGCGGCGGAAATCGGCATGGCGGTGCGGGACGACTGGCAGGGCAAGGGTGTCGGCACGGCATTGATGCAGGCGGCAGTCGACCTGGCAGACAAATGGCTGAACCTTTCGCGCCTGGAGCTGGAAGTCTACGTTGACAACGAGCCTGCGATCCGACTGTACAAGAAGTTTGGATTCGTGATCGAGGGGAAGATGGTACGGTTCGCTTATCGGGATGGAGAATATGTGGACGCGTACGGGATGGGAAGGGTGAGGGAAAACGCGTAAACGATTGGAACGACGGAACACGGGAGCGTGAGAGACAACGGAGGTCGCATGATAGGAAATGCGACCTCCTTCCTGTTATCCTGTGGTTATCTTCTGGATCAGGAGGGAACCATGAACAAGAGGGCGCACGAACGCATCATCCGGGGCATACTGTTATTCTTCATGGTGGCGCTGGCGGCAAGCGGATTGAGCGCCATCCCGCTGCGCTGGGAGGTGGGACTATTGGACAGGTGGTTTGGGGCAGCCTCGTTCATGCAGCAGGTGTGGCCGTCGATGGCGGGCTGGATCGGGAAGGTAAATGCGGGCGTTCAGAACGGCTATGGGCAGTATCCGTTCCTTGCGTATGGGACAGACTGGCTGGCGTTCGGCCATGTGGCGATCGCGCTGGCATTCATCGGCGCGCTGCGTGATCCGTACAGGAACGTGTGGGTGGTCGAGTTCGGGATGATGGCCTGCGCATTGGTCATTCCGTGGGCGTTGGTGTTCGGGGCGGTGAGAGGCATTCCGATCTTCTGGACACTTGTGGATATGTCTTTTGGAATAGTTGGGATCGTGCCCCTTTGGTACGCAAGAAGGCTGATCCTGAGGATGCCGGAGGAGGCATAGAAGAGATGCCCTTTGCAGGAAGAACCCTGCAAAGGGCATAAGAAAAAAATACCCAAAAACAGGTATCGGCAGGGAAGAACTCCCTGCCGATACCTGTTTTTGGGGAGCATCGAGGATGAAGATGGTGGGCAAATGATAGTGGGAGATGCCCCGTCAATTGCTCGAGCAACGGGAGCCGGCCGATACCTGTTTTTTGGGGAGCCTCGGAGATGAAGAGGGTGTGCAAATAATGGCGGGGATGCAGAGGAGGTAATTCGCTGATAGATGATACTGGAGCAACTTCATGGGCAAGAGCGCCGGCAGGTACCTGCCTTTGGGGACGATGGAGATGAAGAGGGTAGGCAAATGAGATCCATACAACTTGCAAAGCAACGACCGCTTGCCAAGAATGTTCAGAAGCGGCGGGAGGAAGAGAGTAGGCAAATGATGACGAGGCGTATCGACGTTGTTCAGAGGCGGATTATGGTACGGCACGCCGAAGGGGAGGGCCAAGGGCAAACAAATCCCGTGCACCTTGCGAGCAGCGAGGGCCCGTTAAGACATTCAGAAACGCCGGGAAGAAGGGACGGGGGACGATGGCGGGGAGCGGCAGAGATAATGAGGGTGAGCCAATAAAGGTGGGAATGCCGAGGTGGAAGCCGAAAGGCAGATGAGGCCAGCGGGAGCCGCCGAACGCTAAGGGGAGGGTCAGAGGAGGGGAAAATGATTATGACAAAATTGCCGTAATAACTGGATATTCGTCATTTGACGGGATACCCGGGATGGATTAATTTTAGTGGAGATATCTAACCAAGGAGCAGCCAACCATGACCATGAGAATTACCGATGAGTGCATCGCCTGCGGCGCATGCATCCCTGAATGTCCGACCGAGTCCATCACCGAAGGCGACGGGGTCCTGTACGTGATCGATCAGGCAACCTGTGTTGAGTGCGAAGGCCATCACGACTCACCGCAATGCGTCACCGTTTGCCCTGTTGAGTGCATTGTGAAGGTCGAATAGCCTTTCACCACGCATTGAAGTAAGAAAAGCTAACAACACGGAAAAACAAGAAGGCCCGCCGGGAGAAGCATGGATTCCATGCTTCCGGCGGGCCGTTTTGCATGTCGATGATGGGCAAACAGCACACAAAAGAGGGCATTTAAGCGCCTGCAATGAGAGGGGAATAAAGAACGGGCCAGGGGAAAACAAAGAGCCGGAAAAAGATAACGTATAATCGGGCCACGTGTTCTTTATTTTAGCGAGTGATCATTAAAGGGTTCGGCTCCCATCTACACGAGCCGGAACAATCCGAGGTCTGACAGAACATGGCCAATCCGAATAATTCCTATGAAGGGCGCCTGGTGCTCATTACCGGCGGTTCCAGCGGCATGGGGCTTGCACTGGCTCAATTGCTCGCGGAAGAAGGCGCGAACGTGTGGCTGGTGGCGCGCCATCCGGACACGCTGGAGGCTGCCTGCCGGAGCCTGCACACGTCTGACGGACAGAAGCACGGCATGTTCACAGCGGATGTATCGAACCCCAAGCGGGTACAGGCCGCCGTGGAGCACGTGCAGCGCGAAGCCGGAGTGCCGGATGTGCTGATCAACTGCGCGGGGGCGGCGCATCCGGGCTATGTGCAGGAACTGCCGGTCGAGACATTTCACGAGATGATGGATCTCAACTATTTTGGCACGCTATACATGGTGAAGGCCCTGCTGCCGGCGATGCTGGAGCGCGGCAGCGGACAGATCGTGAATGTTTCCTCCATGGCTGGCTTTGTGGGGGCATTTGGGTATACGGCGTACGGCGCGGCGAAATATGCGGTGCGAGGCTTTTCGGATGTGCTGCGGCTGGAGGTCAAGCCACTGGGGATACGGGTGTCGCTGGTGTTCCCGCCGGATATGGACACGCCTGGGTTAGCCAATGAGAACAAGACTAAACCATTTGAGACATTTGCCGCGGCCAGCACGAAGGCTCTTCCTCCGCAACAAGTGGCGAAGTCCACGCTGGCCGGGATGCGGCGCGGGCAGTACATCATCCTGCCCGGCATGGATGCACAGATCTTATATCGCCTGATGTTCCTGGTGGGTAATGCGATCTATCCCATCATGGACGGCATGATCGCGGATGCAAGAAAAAAGAAAATGAAGCAGTGAGAGGACCGATGGATATATTCGAAAAATGCTACGGATATACGGAAGCAAAGGAAGCCATCGCAAACGGCACATATCCATACTTCATTGCGATGACCGAGAGCGAAGGCAACGAAGCGGTCTTCAAGGGACAGCGATTGATCATGTGCGGGTCGAACAATTACCTGGGCCTCACCACGGACCCGCGAGTGCATCAGGCAGCCATTGAGGCGGTCGAACGCTTTGGCACATCCTGCACCGGCTCCCGCTTCCTGAACGGCACGCTGGAGCTGCACGAACGGCTGGAGCATGAACTGGCGGACTGGGTGGGCAAGGAAGCCGCGCTGATTTTCTCCACCGGCATGCAGACCAACCTGGGTGTCATCAGCGCACTGGTGATGCGCGGCGACATCATCCTGCTGGACAAGGACGACCATGCCAGCCTGGTGGATGGCGCGCGGCTGGCCCTGGGTGAGACGCGGCGCTTCAGACACAATGACATGGCCGACCTGGAACGCGTCCTGGCGGGCATCCCGGAAGGCAAAGGCAAGCTGGTGGTGGTGGACGGGCTGTACAGCATGGGCGGGGACCTGGCACCGCTGCCGGAGATCGCGGCGCTGTGCAAGAAGTACGGGGCGCGGCTGATGGTGGACGATGCACACGGCCTGGGCGTGATGGGCGGCGGGCGCGGGACGGCAGCGCACTTCGGCGCGACCAAGGATGTGGACCTGATCATGTCCACGTTCAGCAAATCCTTTGCTTCGCTGGGAGGCTTCATTGCGGGAGATGAACAGATCGTGCACTACATCAAGCACCATGCGCGGTCGTTGATCTTCAGCGCGAGCATTCCGGCGGCGAACGCGGCTGCGGCCCTGGCGGCGCTTAAGATCATGCGCGAGGAGCCGGAGCGGGTGCAGCGGCTTACGGCCATCGGCGACCGGATGCGGCGTGAGTTGAGGGCGATGGGCTTTAACATCGGTCAATCGGTCTCCCCGATCATCCCGATCATCATCGGAGATAACCCGCGCACGCTGATGGCATGGAGAGCGCTGTTCGACGCGGGCGTATTTGTCAACCCGATCCTGTCGCCGGCGGTGCCGGCGGGGCAGGAACTACTGCGAACCAGTTACATGGCAAGCCACACCGATGCGCAGATCGACCGCGTGCTGGAAATCTATTGTGAGGTGGGAAAGCAGCTGGGCCTGATCTAACAGAGGGCGGGAGCGCACGGCTCCGCTCGCTGCGAGAGCGGAGCTTGATGGTATATAATCGTGATGTACTACACACATTGGGTACGGTGTGACGCTTTCACGCCCCAGCTTCAGCAGCATTAATTGAAGAACCTATCAGGCGTTTTGCATGACAATAAGGCATGCAAGGCTGAGAAGGAATCATGAAAAACGATCCAGGCATTATCGAGCGTGATCTAAAGCAGGATGATCTTATCGTCGTCGCCGGCGCAGGGGGGTTCATCGGCGGCTGGCTGACCCATTATTACCACGACCTCGGCTACACCCGCATCCGCGCAGTGGATAAGAAGCCGCTGCAAAACTGGTACCAACGCACGCCGGGCGTCGAGAACCTGTGCCTGGACCTGAGCAGGGCCGGAAAACTGCGCGAGAGCGGTGGAAGGGGCGGCTGAAGTCTACAACATGGCGGCGGATATGGGCGGCATGGGCTTCATCGAGCGATTCCGAGTGGAATGCATGCGCTCCTCGCTGATCAATACGCACCTGGTGGAAGCCGCCTATCAAGCCGGAGTGAACCGCTATTTCTTTTCGTCATCCGCATGCGTATACAACACCAACTTGCAGCAGGAAACGAACGTGCAGCCCCTGAAAGAATTGGACGCGTATCCTGCGATGGCGGAGCGCGGATACGGCTGGGAAAAGTTGTTTGCCGAGATGCTGTGCCAGGAATACTGGGCGGAGCGGCACATGAAGACATTCATGGCGCGCTTCCATAACGTCTACGGGCCGCACGGCACATGGGACGGAGGCAGGGAGAAGGCGCCCGCGGCGATCTGCCGGAAGGTGATCCAGGCAAAGGACAGCGGCAGCCATGAGATCATGATCTGGGGAGACGGGTCGCAGACGCGGAGCTACACGTACATTGAAGACTGCGTGCGCGGCATCGACAGCATCGTGCATTGCGACGAGCTGATCGCCACGCCGATCAACCTGGGCTCGAGCGAATTGATCTCGGTAAATGAATTGGTGAGCCTGGCAGAAGGGTTCGCGCAGGTGAAACTGACGCGCAAATACGATCCGAGCGCCCCGCGGGGGGTGGTAGGACGCAACAGCGATAATACCTTCATCAAGAAGGTACTGGGCTGGGCGCCGGGGACGCCTTTCAAGGATGGACTGGCAAACACGTACGCGTGGATCGAGCAGCAGTATTACGCGCGGGAAGCCGGCGTGCGGGTGGTTGAAGACACCATCTGATCGACCGGGTTAGAACGTGAGGAGTTTGCGAAGACGGAGGCGGAAGCTCCAGGGCAACCAGGCATAGAATGCCTTGCGGGCCAGCATCCGCAGGCGGAGCCAGGAGAGCCAGCCGCCGCCCTCGCGCTCCAGCACGCGCAGCATATCAGGATAGCAGCGGTCATCGTTGACGATGGTCTTGCCATCGTCATGAATGCGGAATTGAGCCCAGCGCTTCGGGACATATAGAAGCTGCGAGACTTTCGCAAAGCGCACCCACAGATCGTAATCAAAACTAAAGAACAATGAAAGATCGAGGGGGCCCACCTTGCGCCAGAGGTCCGCGCGGAAGAAGGTGGTCGCCTGTGGTATGTGGACGGAGCCGCGCAGCATCTGGCGGTAGCCGGTCTGTTTGGCGCCGAAGCGCCCAATGGTGGCGCCGGAATTGTCTATCAGGTCGGCGTCGCCGTAGACCATGCCCACCTCGGGGTGCTCCGCCAGGATGGCTACGGCCTCGGCGACCGCATCCGGAAAATAGATGTCGTCCGAGTTCAACCAGGCCAGGATATCGCCGGTGGCGTGGGAAAAGCCCTTGTTCAACGCGTCGGCGTGGCCCTTGTCCTTTTCGGAGACGCACCACGCAAAGTGGTCGCGGTACTTCTCCATGATGGCGACGCTTTCGTCTTTGGAGCCGCCGTCCACGAGGATGTATTCGATGTTCGGATAGGTCTGGCTGAGGACCGAACGGATGGAGGCTTCGAGGAAGCGGCCTTGATTGAAGGATGGAGTAATGATGGAAACTTTTGGGCGAGCGGAGGGAGAGCTCATGGGGGCTTGCAGAAAATTATAGCATAGGGGATCGCGAAGACAGGGCGCGGGGAGTTGCTAGCAGGGGAGAAAAGGAACTCTTAACCGCCAAGCCGCCAGGGACGCCAAGGAAGGAAAAGAATATCAACAAGAAGAAACAAAACTTCGCGGAGTTGCCGGTCAGGCTATCGCGACATTTCGCGAGGCAATTGGGTGGTGTCAGGAGGAGCTCAGAGTGGGAATAGGGCGGACTTTTGAACGGTGGTAGAATCGAAGTAACCAAATATCAACCTTCGGGGCAGGGTGTAATTCCCGATCGGTGGTAAAGCCCACGAGCGATCTTGGGATTTGTCAGCAAGCCGCCAAATCCCAAAATCGCATGAACTCGGTGAAATTCCGAGGCCGACAGTTAAAGTCTGGATAGAAGAAGGTTTGGCTGGCCGACGTGTGCGGACGGCCCTGCTTTGACGCCCCGGAAACGATTCGTTTTCGGGATTTCGTTTAAGCGGCATGGCACGGCTGATCGAGTCTGCGCACAGCAGAGAACGGTCTATACGCACGCCCCGCGGTTGATCCTGCGAGGCGTGTTTTTGTTAAGTGCAGAGAATAGAGATTAGAGATTAGAGAAAAGAGAACAGAGAGTAGCGAGTGGTGAAAGAACGGTTGCGAACTGAATCATGCAAAAGACATCTGTTCCGAAGCGCGTGACATCCGTGCGCTCGTGGCTGGGCCTGGCATCGGCGCTGGCGGGGCTACTGCTGTGGTGGATCGTCTCACGAACGGCAGGGCTGCCGGCGTTCATCCTTCCCTCGCCGGGAGATGTGGCGCAGCGCTTTCTGAGCGCGGCATCAGACGGCAGCCTGCTGCTCCATACCGGCGTGACGCTGCTGGAAGTGCTGCTCGGTCTGTTCTTCGGCGTCGGTTTGGCGACGATACTGGGTTACCTGGTGGCAAAGTCGCATGCGTTGGAACGCGTACTATCCCCTTATCTGGTGGCGAGCCAGGCCGTGCCGTTGGTGGCGATCGCGCCGCTGCTGGTGATCTGGTTCGGGCCGGGGATGTTCTCGAAGGTGCTGATCTGCGCTTTGATCGTCTTCTTCCCGGTGCTGGTCAATACGGTGGTAGGCGTGCGCGCTGTACCGACGCCTCTCTATGACCTGATGCATTCGCTGCATGCCGGGCAGACACAGGTGCTGTTCAAGCTCGAAATCCCGGCGGCGCTGCCGATATTCCTGGGCGGGCTGCGCATCGGAGCGACGCTATCGGTGATCGGCGCGGTGGTTGGCGAACTGGTCGGCTCGGACCAGGGGCTGGGTTTCCTGATCAATGTGGGGCGCGGGCAATACGATACCGCGCTGGTCTTCGTGGCAGTGTTCGTGCTGATCGCCCTGGCGCTGTGCCTGTATGGCGCGGTCGCGTGGCTGGAAGCACGGGCACTTGGATGGCAGGAGTGGAGAAGTGTTTAGCCGGATAGTTGAGTAGTTAGATTGCCTGATAGTTTGATGGCCGGTATGACCAACAGACTACCGAACTACCAAACCATTAGAACACCAGGAGATTTGATCATGTCGCGTAAGGTAGATGTGTTGTTGCTGGTACTGATGCTAGGGCTGTCGGCGTGCGGGTCGAAACCGGCGGCTACGCCGGCGACTTTCGTCCATGTGAAGCTGCCGGTAGGATACATCCCCAACGTGCAGTTCGCACCTTTATATGTGGCAATCGACAAGGGCTACTTCAAGGATGCCGGTATCGAGCTTGAGTTCGATTATTCGCTCGAGACGGATGCGGTCTCGCTCGTGGGCGCCAATAACCTGCAGTTTGCGGTGGTGTCCGGCGAGCAGGTGCTGCTGGCACGCGCCCAGGGCCTGCCAATCGTTTATATATGCGCGTGGTACCAGAAATATCCGGTGGCAGTAGTATCGAAGGCTGACCAGGGAATCAAGACTGCGGCAGACTTGAAGGGAAAGAAGATCGGGCTGCCGGGGCTGTTCGGGGCGAATTACATCGGCCTGGATGCGCTGCTGTTCTCCGCCGGCCTGACCGAGAAGGACGTCACGCTCGACTCGATCGGATTCAACCAGGTGGCGGCGCTGGCAGCCGACCAGGAGCAGGCGGTCTCGGTGTATACGACGAATGAGCCGGTGCAACTGGAGGCGCAGGGCTACAAGCTCAACGAGATCCGCGTGGCGGATGCGCTGGAACTGGCGTCGAACGGGCTGATCACCAACGAAGCCACGATCTCCAAGGACCCTGAGCTGGTGCGGCGGATGACATCGGCATTTCTCAAGGGGCTGGCTGATACGATGGCCAACCCGGACGCGGCCTACAACATCAGCCTCAAGTATGTGCCGGACCTGGCGAAGGCGGATCAGGGAACTCAGAAGAAAATACTGGCACGCACGATAGAGCTTTGGAAGACGGCGCACCCGGGCCTGTCGGATGCAAAGGCCTGGCAGAATATGCAGGAGACGCTGCTCAAGATGGGCTTGTTGAAGAAGCCGCTGGATTTGAGTAAGGCCTTTACGAATGAATTCGTGCCGTAAAGAAAAGTGGCTTAGAGACTGTTTCTTCAATGGTAATTACTCGCATAGACCCTACCCCGACCCTCCCCTAAAGGGGAGGACAGGTCGAATTTCGAGATAGGGGTGGGAAAACACCACCCCTATCTCGAAATTCGGAAGCAATCACAACGTGTAGCATGCAGAGTTCTCTTAGACACAAAGGAAGAGCTCTTTGGCGAAAGGACCGAAGCTTTATTAGAGTTGCGTGTAAAGAAATGGAAATAACCGGAGATACTCTGCGAGTACGATACCCTACGAGTATTATGTGAACAGGGATTAACTGAGATATTTCAGAGAGCAAATTGAAATGATATGTAGTGAAGAATGAAGAATACGCCTCCGATCCTGACCGTACGTGACCTCAGCGTTGTGTTCCCAGACAGCAACGGTGGTCTGCACGCGCTGAACGACGTGTCGTTCGAAGTGTGCCCGCAGGAATTCATCTGCGTCCTGGGCCCGTCGGGATCGGGCAAGAGCACATTGCTGCGCGCCGTGGCCGGACTGCTACCGCCAACCCAGGGGCAGATCGAGTTTGCGGACAACAGGCAGCCGCGCATCGGGATGGTCTTTCAACAGTCCAACCTGATGCCCTGGCGGACGGCTATCGAGAATATTACGCTGCCGCTGGAACTTGAGGGGCTGAACAGTGAGGAAGCGCGGATGCGCGCGCAGGAGCTGATCGACCTGGTAGGGTTACAGGGCTTCGAGAAAAACTGGCCGCGCGATCTATCCGGAGGAATGGCTCAACGCGTGGCAATCGCGCGAGCATTGGTGCATGACCCCGACCTGCTCCTGCTGGACGAGCCGTTCGGCTCGCTGGATGCGCTGACCCGGGAGCGCATGGGGATGGAGCTCTCGCGGATCTGGCAGAGGCGGCGAAAGACCGTGCTGATGGTGACGCACTCCATCAGCGAGTTGCTGATCCTGGCAGACCGGGTGCTGGTGCTGAGCCAGCGTCCGGGCACGCTGAACCTGGACTTGAAAGTGGACCTGCCGCGGCCGCGCGAGGATGAAATCCGCTACACGCCGCATTTCGGCCGGCTAGCGAAAAAGCTGAGGGATGCAATCGAGTGAAGTTGGAAAAGGACAGGCCTGGCGCAATGCGCCAGGCCTGTTTTATTTTGCGATGGTGCCGGGTTTATCGAGCGGTGCTGCTCAGGCCGGGATCGGGTTCGACCTTGACGAGAACGGCTCGCACCGAAACGCGGTGGCTATAGGCGTTGGCAGCGACGTTGTAATCCTTGCAGGTCAGAAGCGTCAGCCAGGGATAGGCCTCGTGCTGGAAGACGGAGGCGTCTTCGGGCGAGATCACCGTATCAGATCGCACCTCATAAATATAGCGCTGACCGCCGAGGTGGATGATGACCTGGTCGCCCCAGGCCAGCGTGTGCAAATCAATGAAGGGGCCGGGTAGACCGTCTGACAGGTAGACGTGACCAGTTAGCACACTGTTACCGGACCAGGATGGGAAGGCTGTGCCTTGCAGCCAGCCGGCCTGGTTGGACAGCCAAGTGACATCCCAGGTGTCTCCGGAAGCGGGCACGCCGACGATAGGCATGTCGATATGCAGGCGGGGGATCTCGAGCCGCAGGTCAGCGGCTGTGCTATAAGCTTTTAGTGCCGGCTGCGGAGGCAGAACGGTGACGACATCCGGAGCGAAGCCGGTAGATGGCGGGCGATGCTGCCCTCCTCCACCGCCTCCTCCTCCTCCCGGAGGAACGATCAAGAGCGTGATGGTGGAAGTATTATTGATGATCGGATCGGGGCCAATGCCGAGTGGCGGCGGGTCGGCGGTGAGGGTGGCGGTATTATTGATCGGAGGCGTCCCCAAACCGTTCACGGTGGTGATGATCTTGATGGTAAACAAGTCGCCCGGACTGACCGAGGCAATCGTGACCTTTACCGTGCCGGGGGTCGAGAGATCCACAGTGCCGGATGGGGATGATTTGGCCGAGACAATATCGAGGTTGGCGGGCAATGGATCAACGACGACCACGTTGGTGGCGGCCACGGTGCCATTATTGGTGACTTCAATGGTAAAGGTCACCTTGTCGCCAATGGCGGCTTTGGTTGGATCAACCGACTTGGTGAGGGCGGGGTCAATGAAGCCAGGGCCGACGGCTGAATCGGTGGCGGTAACAGTAGTGCCTGTGGGAGTTACACCACTGGCGTCCGCGGTGTTGGTGTAGTTCGCCCCTCCGCTGGCGTTGGTAACCTGCACAACGAGGGTGAGACTGCCACTGGCGCCGGAGAGCAGTATGTTCGGGTTAGTCGGGTTGTACGCGAGCAAGGTTCTTATCGGCCGCGCCGTTATAGCCGGGGTTGACGGTGAAGCTGGAACTGCTGACACTGGAAACGGTGTGGGTAGCCGGCGCGGGGAAAGTGAGCGTAAGATCGTCCACGACCTGCACATTGGCAAGGTCCACGTTGCCCGCATTATGCAGGAGCATGGAGTACGTCAGTGTGACGGCGGTGGGGCTTTGGAAGGTGACGCTGGTGAGGGCCTTGTCGATCTGGAGGCTGCCCTGCTCGGCAAAGTAGGAGGCGTCATCGGTCACTGCGGTAGGGGTCTCTGCGCTGGTTGCGCTGGCAGTGTTGTTGTGGGTGCCGGCCTGCGCCGTGGCCTGGCAGGTATAAACCCAAGTCTCGGTCGTGTCGAGCCTGCTATCGTTGTTGGTGTCACCGGTGGGCCCGGTCAACGTGCAATGGTCGTCGGTAACGACGATGGAGTCGAGGGCAACGTTGCCGCCGTTGGTCACGCTGACGCGGTAGTAGACCGTGTCGCCAACCGTGAGCGTGACGGACGTGTCGTTCCAAACCGAATTATCCTTGCTGACTTCCTTCTTGATGGACAGGCCGGGGATCAAGAGGGTAATGGTCTTGCTGTCTGTATCCGTAACCGTGCTGGCGTCAGGAGCCGTGCCCGTGACGGTGGCGGTATTGAGCACCAGGCCATTATTGAGATCTGCCAGTACAAGCGCATAAACGTTGTTGGCGGCAACACAGGAGGCGGAGTTGCCGGGGGCGAGTGAGGCCAGTGTGCAAACCAAGCCGGGGAGCAACGGATCGGTCACAACAATGGCGGTCAGCGTGACATTCCCGTTATTCAGCACCGAGAAACCATAGGTGATGGTATCGCCCACGTCGGATACGTTCGGCAGCGGCACGACCGTATTATCGAGCGAGGCAGTCTTGGTCAGTTTAATAGAGGGCGCCTGGGCCGTGATGACCGTTTGAGTGTCGGTATCGGTGACCGTGCGATGATCGGGGGTGGTGCCCGCGACGGTGGCTGTGTTCGTCACCAGCCCGGCGTCGATGTCCGGCTGTGCCAGCGTGAGCACGTTGCCGGTGGGACTACAAGCAGCGGAGGCTGAAGGAGCGAGCGAGACAAGCGTGCACGCAAGGCCTGGGAGCAGAGGATCCGTTACGACGATGCCGGTCAGCGTGACGTTGCCGGTGTTCTGCACTGAGAAACCATAGGTGATAATGTCGCCGGGATTGGCAATGCCAGAAGGCGGCACCACGGTATCATCGAGCGCGGCAGTCTTGGTCAGCACGAGGGAGGCTGTTTGAACGGCAGTGACCGTTTGCGTATCGGTATTGGAGGTGACGATATCGCCTTCGGCATCGAGGGCGGTGGCATGAACCAGATTGGTGATCGAGCCCGTATCCAGGTCGGACTGGACGATCGTATGCGAAGCGGTACATGTGAACGATGCGCCGCCTGCCAGCGCCGCGGGCAGAGTACAGACCGGTATAACCTGGTCGTCGGGCACGGTGAAGGGGGGACCAAGCGTAGAGGTGCCGACATTGGTAATCGTATACGAGTACGTGATCACATCGCCCAATGCCGAGTAGGTGGGCGGGCTGGCAGATTTGACAATGGTCAGCCGGTTGAGATGATCAGTATCGGTGGCGGCGTTGTTGGAACTGTCGGAATCGGTAACCGTCAGCGAAACGACTGAGGCGGTATTGACGATGTCAGTCGTCGCAGCGGCTGAAACTGTTGCCGTGACCGTATAGGTCACATTCGCGCCCACGGACAGATCCACGGTATCGTGGATGCTGCCGGAGCCGCTGGGCGCACAGGAGGCGCCGGGATCGGCGACGCAAGTCCAGGCGGCGCCAGAAAGGGAAGCGGGGATGTTATCCGTAACCAGGGCGCCCGTAACGTTGCTTGGACCGGCATTATGAACGACGATGGTGTACGTGCCGGCTTCGCTCCGATTGACGTCGAGCTTGCCATCCGTCTTCGTGATGGAAAGATCAGCCGCATCGGTAACGATCAACGTGGCGGTGTTCGAGGCAGCACCAGTCCCGCCGTTCGTGGACGTGACCGGGCCGGTGGTGTTATCGTGGCTGCCAGCGATGGTCCCGATCACATCGACCGTTAGCGTACAGGTGCCGGCCGGGGCGATGGTTGCGCCGCTGAAGGTCAGGGTTGTATCGCCCGCAGATGGCGAGAAGGCTGCGGATGCGCCACAACCTGCTGCGGTCTGGTTGGGTAAGGCGGCTACCTGCACACCCGCAGGCAGGTTATCGGTGAAGCCCACGCCGGTGACAGCCGCCGGATTGCCGGGCGCGCTGATAATGAAGGTCAGGGTGCTGGTACCGCCCACAATGACCGTGCCGGGTGAGAACGACTTGGAGATGGTCGGGGGGGCAAGCACAGCGAGGGCGGCAGAGGCTGTATTGCCATTGCCGCCATTGGTAGAACTGACCGCGCTCGTGGTGTTGTTCTTGGTGCCGGGCGTGGAACCAGTCACACTGACCATAATGGTGCAAGAGCTATTCTGGACAATCGTGCCGCCGGCGAATGTGATGGTCGTTGCACCGGCGAGGCCGGTCACGGTTCCGCCGCATTGCGCGGCATCGGGCGTAAGAGCGACTGCCACGCCAGCCGGCAGGTTGTCGGTGAAGCCGACGCCCGTCAGAGGGACGACGTTGGCCGGAGGATTCGTGATGGTGAAGGTGAGCGTGGATGCGGCGCCGACGGCGATGGAAGCGGGCGAGAAAGCCTTCGTGATCGACGGAGGGCAGGACCGCGTAGACCGTAACGCTGCTGGTATTCGAATCCACGGCCGCAGCCCCTGCCAATCCGTGGCCGGTGGCAATATTCGTCACCGAGCCAGCCGTGACATTAGCTGCCGTGACAGTGTAGGCGGATGCGCAGGTGACATTGGCCCCGGGCGCGAGGCTGGTGACCGTGCCACAGGTGAAGGCCTTGCCAAGCGGAACCCCAATATGGTCATCCGTGATGGTAAAGCGGCCTGTGACGTCCGCGCCGGTGAGGGTGACCGCGCCCGTATTCGTCAGAGTGTAGCTGTAATTGATGGTGTTGCCTGCGAGGCGATAACCGCCTGTGGATGTTGTCTTGCTGAGGGTAAGCCCCTCGAGGCGAACTGTAACGGTGCTCTGGTTGGAGGTGACCGCGCTGCCGCCCGTCACGGCGTCCATGGCGGAGGCGGCGGCGATGTTGGTCACGGACCTGGATGTCACATCCGCGGCCTGAACGATATAGGTGCCGGTGCAGGTGAGGGTGCCCAAGGGGGCCAGGCTGGCAGTGACGCCACAATCGACGGCGGCAACATGATCATCGGTAACGACGAACGGTGCATAGAGCGTGATATCACCGGTGTTCGTCAATAGGTAGCTGTAGTTGATGGTATTGCCTGCTGCCTGGTAGCCGGTTGTGGTGGTGGACTTGACGAGGGCCAGGCCTCCGCCAGTGACGGTCAGTGTGGCGGTTGCCGTATTGCCTGTACCCCCGTTGGTGGAAGTGACCGCGCCGGTGGTGTTGATCTTGGCGCCGCCGCTGGCGGTGACATCCACCGTAATCGTGCAGTCAGCACCGCCGGCGATCGAGGCGGTGGTGAGCGTCAACGTGGTGTCGGAGGCGGCCGGGGCAAAGACCGGCGTACTGGAGGCATTGCAGGCCGTGATGGTCGCGTTCGGTGCGGCTGCCACCTGCATGCCGGATGGGAGAATATCTGTGAATGCAACGCCCGTGAGGGTGATAGCTGGATTGGGGTTGCTTATCGTGAAGGTCAGCGTGCTGGTACCGCCCGCCGCAATGGTAGCAGGGGTGAAGGACTTTATGATGGAAGGGTGCGAGACGACGGTCAGCGTAGCAGAGGCGGTATTGCCCGTGCCGCCATTCGTCGAACTAACCACACCGCTGACGTTTGGATAGACGCCTCCGCTGAGAGCAGTGGTGCTGACCGTAACGGTGCAGTTGCTGTTGACAGCAACCATACCGCCCGTGAGCGTTACAGAGGTCGCCGTGCTGGTGACCGTGCCGCCGCACTGTGATACGTTCGGGATACTGGCAAGCGTGAGGCCGCCGGGGAGGGTATCTGTGAATGCAACGCCGGTTAACGGCACCGTATTCGTTGGAGGATTTCGTGATCGTGAACGTCAGCGCAGAGGTGGCGCCAGCCGCGATGATGGCGGGAGAAAAGGCCTTCGTAATGACGGGTGGAGTAATAACGGTGAGGGTATCGCAGGCGGCCGTCTGGTTCGTGGCGCTCTGCGCGTCGGTGAGGCCGCCGACGGGGATGCAGTTCAGGTAACTGCCCGCCACGGGCGCGCTCACTGTGACCTCGACCGTGCATGTGGAAAGGCCTGCCAGCGCGCCGGTTGCCAGTGTGAGCCTGCGGGTGGCGCCATTCCAGCTGACGGTGCCTCCGCACTGCGAAGCTGCAAAGGATGTGGCGCTCATGCCGACGGGGAAGGTATCGATAAAGCCAAGCTGCGTGAGGTCCACGTTGCCGGTGTTCTGGATCGTGAAGGTGAGAGTGGAGGAGTTTCCGGCCCCGGCCGCGATCGTGTTGGCGGAGAAGACCTTGGCAAGACTGGCGCCGGCGAGATTTGTAAGCGAGGCAGTAGCGGCCTGGGTGTTGTGGGCGCCATTGGTGCTCGACACCGCGCCGATACCGATGCTATTGGTGAGGTTGCCACCGACGTTCATGGTGACGCTGAGCGTCAGGGAACAGTTGGCGGAGGCCGCCAGGCTGCCGCCGCTGAATGAGAAGGAGGTGGCGCCGGGCGCCGCGCTGATGCTTCCTCCACAAGTTCCAACGCTAAGGGCCGGCGGGTTGGCGATGGTCATGCCGCGGCCGGGGGAGGACTGCGGCAAATTATCGGTGAAGGCAATACCGGATAGAGCGACCGTGTTCGGGTTGGTAAGCTTCACTGTGAGCGTGGAGGCGGAGCCGCCGAAAACGGTCAGCGGACCGAAGCCCTTGACCACGCCGATGGTGATGGCGAGGATCTTCAATTGAGCCGTCACAGCAGAGGGATTTGTAACAACCGTGCCTGTACCATGCAGGGTACCGGATACATTCGCGGCGGCAATCGTGTTCGTATAAGTCGCGGCGGCCCCCTTACCAACCACGTCCACAATGATCGTGCAGATGCCGGGAACGGCTCCCACCTGCGCGGGGATGGTGCCGCCGCTCATGGAGATAAGCTGCGCGCCGGCAACGGCGGTGACCGTTCCGCCCGTGCAGGTGGTGCTGGCGTTGGGAGTAGGCGCGATCACAACGCCGTTGGTGGTGGTGCCGGGCAGCGTATCATTCGCGAGAGAGACATTGTCGAGCTGGCTCGTGTTGGTATTCGTGAGCGTGATGGTCAGGGTTGAAATGCCGTTAGGATTGACCGTGCCGGGAGTAAAGACCTTTGCGACACTGAGACCACTGACCGTGAGGTTTGCAGTGATGTTACCGGCCACATTACGATTTTCTGAATCGGAAATGTTCGCGGGGGAAATGGAGTTGGTGACCGTGCCAAGCGTGCTGGAGGTCACATGCACCGTGATCGTACATTGCAGACCAGCGGGTATGGAAGCTCCTGAAAGCGATAAGAGCACATCCCCTGCGGTCGGTGAGAACAGGGCGGGCCCACAATTGGCATTCTTCGTTGCAGTGGGAGGGCTCGCGACCGTGACGCCTGCCGGAAGCGCATCGGTGAGAGACACATTGGTTAAAGCAGTGTCAGCCGGCGCGCGGAGGTTAATAGTCAGAGTGGAAACGCCGCCGATCTGGATGGTAGCGGGCGCGAAACTCTTGGTGCCGGTGACCCCAACACCCGAGCCGTATACCGTAAGGGCTGCGTTGGCAGCCAGGATGTTGGAGACCTGAACGAGCGTGGTGCTGTTGATAGCTGTCAGCGCGCCGACCGGGATGCTGTTGGTGTAGGTGGCTACGATGGAGGAGGTAACCGTGGCGGTAATGACGCAGGCGCCAGGAGGCGACGGCGGCGTGAGCGAGTGAGGGATCGTGCCACCGCTCAAACTGATGGAACCGGTGGTTGCCGTCACTGTACCGCCGCATTGCGAGGCAGCAGTAGATACGACGGTGAGGCCGGCGGGCAGGTTATCGGTGAAGGCAGCACTCGTATAGTCTGAGCCGGTGGGGTTTTGCAGTGTAATGCTCAGCGTACTGCTGCCGCCGACCTGGAACGCGGACGGCGAAAAAGACTTGGTGATGCCGATCGGCTGAACATTCAGAGGCGCGGAGGCCGGAGTTCGCGTTGGTCACCCCTTGCGCGGTGTGAATCGCGCCAGCCGGAATAGTATTGGTGTAGACGCCGGGAACGGCAGAGGTCACCGTGACCGACACGGTGCAGGAGCCGGATATGGCGATACTGCCGCCGGTGAGGGTGATCGATGCAGCGGTGCTGGAAACAGTGCCGCCGCCGCATTGTGGAGAGGCCGGAGCTGAGGCCACCGTAACATTGGCGGGCAGGGTATCGGTTAGCGATAGCTGCGACAGGGGGTAAGTGGTGTCATTGTTGCGGATTGTGAGGGTGAGGGTGCTGGTCTGCCCAACCCAGATCGTATTCAGGTTGAAGGCCTTGCTGAGAGACGGGGGCTGAACCGCATCGACCTGCAAGGTGGCGTCGGCGGGCGTGGTGTTGGTGATGGCAATGGTGCCGGTAGGATCGGTGGCTTTCAAAACCGAAGCCGGCAGGTCGTTGACATGATTGCCCGAGATCACGGAGGTAACATTGACAGTGACCGTACAGGAGCCAGGAGTGATGCCAACCTGAGCCGGCACCGTGCCGCCGATGAGCGACAGCGTACTGCCGAGCGTGGTCACTGCACCGCCGCAGGTGGTGGCGGGGCTGGGCGGAGATGCAAAACTTAGATTCGCCGACCCGAGATCATCTACCCAGGCAGGCGGAGTGGTGGAGAGCGTGAGGGGAAATGAATTTGGGTTGAATATGGTGATGCTCAGAACAGAGACACCGCCCGCGGGAATGGAGATCGGTGTGAAGCTCTTGTTTATCTCTGCGGGGAATGTAAGGGTCTGGGCTTGAGCGGCGATGACCGGCTGGATACCGAGAGAGGCGGCCAAAAGGGCCAGCAGAATTGCGATCTGCAGGGCTCTTGCACTTTCAAAAAGGGGTGATTTCAAGTATTTCTCCGGAATTGCCCGCTGGAATGAGGTAGATGAAGGTCGAGCGATTATAGACGGCGGGTTGAGCGACGCATATGTTAAAGACATCACAACTTTGCAAAGAAAGTGCCCCCGAAAATAAGAAACCTCCCAGGCATTGCATGCCTGGGAGGTTGGGGAAGGAGCGGATGGTTTTGATCTACGATGATAGTGCTTTTGAGGCTGCGAGATCGGCGAGCATCTTACGGGTGGCGGCTGCCACCTCCTGCACGGCAGCGTCAAAGGCTGCCTGGTTGTGTCGGGATGGCTTGCGATAGCCGCTCACCTTGCGGATGTACTGCACGGCGGCTTCGGTGATCTCGGTGTCAGTGGCCTGCCTATCAGGCAGACGCAGGGGTTTGATACTTCGGCACATGAGGAACTCCTTTCAGCGGAAGCTTTGCCGGGCTTCTCCGGGTTTATAAGGACGCAGGGAAAACGCCGACCAGGTATCGTTCACCGAGATCAACGTGATCCATTTCAGATCAAGCGAGCGGAGGATATCCCAGCCCTGGTCACGCGTGAGGTCGGTCTGGATCCTGGAGCTGCCTTTGGGAAAGGATATCCATAAGATGGAATTGGGCTTGAGGGCCTTTGCAGCTTTGGGAGCAAGCTTATCCAACTGCACCTTGTTCTCGACGAAGATCTGAACCCAGTCAAAGAGGCCGGTCAAAGAGGATGCGGCAGGCTTAAGTTCGGGAAAGGCCCCGGACTCATAATCCGCGGGTGCGTGCAGGATGGCGGCGCGCATCTCTGGCTTGCGTTTCATCTTTTTTGCAAGGCTTGTATCGGGCATATCGGTCAAGGCCTGTTTACCTGGGCGTGATTCCTTTAAGTATAACGCCTGAAGTCCAAAGCAAAAATGCGGCGGTTCTCAAAAGCCCTGACAACTCTAGACGTTGGGCCAATCCAGTAGCAAGGTCTCGGCCAGGAGCCGCGCGTTGACATTGGCATCGAGGCGCTGAAGCGCCTGCTCGATATCTGACACGATGCGGCGCGCGTGGGCAAGCGGCAGGCGCTGCGCGAGCGAGTCGATCTCCTGCAAGCGGTCCATATTGGCAGCCGGAGCAGATGCACCACCGGCGCGGAGCAGAACATCGCGCCAGAACGACAGCCAGAGCAAAAGGGCGTTGCGAAAGGCATCCTTGTCGCCGGCCAGCTTTTCGGCGTAGGAAAACTTGTACACGCGCGTGCCAGATAGCAGCGGCTGCAGGTCACCGAGCTTCTCGGAGCGGAAAGCGAGGGCGGAGGGGTCTTCGACAAGGCGGACGGCGTAGCCGGGACGGCCGCCGCTAATGCGGGCGATCAACGAGGCGCCGGCTTCCGAAGCCGCATGAACATCCCTGCCATCCGCGGCGGCTTGCGCGATGCGGCGCTCGACGAACGATTCGACTTTTTCCAGCGGCACAGGCCGCAGGCGCACGACCTCACAGCGCGACACGATGGTGGGCAGGAGCTGCTCGAGGTTATCGGCGGTGAGGATCAATACGGCATAGGAGGGAGCTTCCTCCAGGGTCTTGAGCAGCGCGTTGGCAGCGCTGTCATTGGCTTCCTGGAAGTGAGGGAAGAGGGCGATGCGAAACCGCGACTGGTAGGGCTTGAACATCAGCGCATGCCGGGCCTCGCGGACGAACTCCACCTTCAATGTACCGCCCTCGGAATCGGCCTGCGCAACGATCAGGTCGGGATGCTGCATCTTTTCAATCTGCCGGCAGTCGATACATGCGCCGCATGGCTCGCCGGGGGCGAGCGGCTTTGTGCAGTTCAGGGCCTGTGCGAAGCGCAGCGCCAGCGTGCGACGCCCGACGCCGGGCGGGCCTGTGAAGAGGTAGGCATGGCGCGTGGTATTCTGAACGACCTGCTGTCGCAGCATGTCGACGGCCCAGTTGTGGCCCAGTATGTTCCAGTTTTCAGGCATCGGGAATCAGTATCCAGTGACCAGTAGTCAGTAACCAGTGATCGGTAAGCAGTAATCAGTATGCGATACCGATGAAGTATAGCGCTTGTTCTTCATAGAGAGAAAGAGGGTTGAAGAATATTCAACATGGAGGACTACCTGCCCGCGCGCAACCTCAGATAGGACTTGTATCGCTCAGGATGGATCTGGCCGGCTTTGAGGGCGGCGAGCACTGCACAGCCGGGCTCGTGAGTATGGGTGCAGTCACTGAACTGGCATCCGGAGACGAGGCGGGCGAGTTCGGGGAAATATGCGTCAAGCTCTTCGGGGCGGATATCCCACAGGGCCAGCGACTTCCAGCCGGGCGTGTCTGCCACATAGCCATGACCGTCCAGAGCGAACAATTGGCGCACGACGGTGGTATGCCTGCCCTTGTTCATCGAGCTGACTGCGTTCACGCTGAGGCCGAGGCCAGGCTGCACAGCGTTCAACAAGCTGGACTTGCCCGCGCCGCTGGGGCCGGCCAATGCGCTGAGCTTATCCCATAAATGATCTTTCAACTCTGCGACACCCGCGCCGGTCAGGGCGGACGTGTAGATGACGCGGTAGCCGGGCTGCGCATACATCCCGAAGATCTCACGGGCGCGCTGCTCGCCGACCACGTCGATCTTGTTGGCGACAATGACAGCCGGCACGTGCTGCCTCTCGGCTATGACCAGGTAACGATCCAGCATGCGAAGGTGCGGGGCCGGTTCGGCACAGGCGAAGACGAACAGCGCCTGATCGGGGTTTGCCAGGAGGACCTGCTGATAAACACCCTGCGGCCGCGGGTCGAGGCGGACGATGGCGCGCAGGCGTTCTTCGATGTGCTCGATGATGCCGGAGCCGTCGGAGAGAAGAGAGATACGGACGCGGTCGCCGAGGGCGGCGATATCACCGGTGGCCCGGCCCCTCTTGAGCTTGCCGCGCAACTGGCAAACGATAAGGCCCTCTCCGGTCTCGACTGTAAAGAAACCGGATTGGGCCTTGACGATCATACCTGGGAGCAGTGGCGCCGTCACATTTCAATGCCTAAAGGCAACATCGGTTGCGATCATGGAGTTGGCGTGGGCTGGCGGCCCTTGGGCCGGGGTGTGCGGGTGGGCGCGCCACCGAGCGGCGTGGCCGTGTAGGGATTATCAAAGGGTCCAAACCAGGGGGTACTCTGCGGCGAGCCGTAGTAATACGACTGGATGATGCCGCGGAAGACCGGTGCGGCCCAGTCAGAGCCTTCCCCTTGATTCTCAAGTATGACCGCCACTGCAATGTCCGGCTTGCCGGAATTGGCTGCGTCATCGGTGTATCCGATGAACCAGGCATGCGGCTTGCTGCCGCCTGACTGGGCGGTGCCTGTCTTGCCTGCGAACGGGAGATCCAGCCCAAGGAACCGATAATAGGCTGTGCCAAGCGGGTTCTTGACCACCAACCGCATAGCCTCCTGGATGGCCTTCAGGTTATCGGCGCGAATGGGCAGAGTGCCGGCTGCTTCAGGCTTGAAAGCCTGGACGGGATCGCCGTCCACAGGCTGGATCTTCTCGATGAGCTGAGGCCGGTAGAGGGTGCCGCCGTTGCCGATGGCTGCCACGAACCTGGCTACCTGGAGCGGGGTCACCAGCAGGTCACCCTGACCGATGGCCTGGTTGGTCGCATCAAGCGGGCTGCCGGGGACGACGACATTACCGGCTGCCTCGGCGATGGCGTCGATACCGGTGGGGGAGCCCAGGCCAAAGGCGCGCGCCATCGTGCCGATATCGCCGGCGCGGTCGTTGTTATACAGGTCGAGGCCGATATGCCAGAAATAGGGATTGCAGGAGCGCATGAGCCCCTGCTGCAGTGTGAGCAGGCCGGAGGGCTGGCTGTCGGTTGTATCGCATTGCTTCCCGGACTGCAAGCGGGTCTGGCAGTGCTCCCACGTCCAATCGTGCAAGACAGGGCCGCCGGGGAGCTCGTTGAAATCATACTGGCAATCGTATGTAGTTTCGGGGAGATACAAACCGCTTTCCAAAGCAGCGGCCATCGTAATGGGCTTGAAGGCCGAGCCAAGCGGGTATTGCCCCTGCGCGGCGCGGTTGACCAACGGCTGGTTGGGATCGTTTACCAGGTCGCCGAGCAGATAGCCGCTGTTGAAGTTGTTGGGGTCGAAGAGGTTCTGGTCGTATTCAGGGGAGGATGCAATTGCGAGCACACGACCCGTATCGCGCTCCAAAACCACAGCGGCACCCTGGAAGCTCATGATCGTCCTCTGCACCTGCAACTGCAGATTGCGGTCGAGGGTCAGGTAAAGCGAGTCAGCCGGTTTTGGATCGCTGGCAGCCAGGCGCGTCACGATCTGGCCATTCGGATCCGCCACATACAATGTGCCGCCGTGCTTGCCGGCCAGATACTGCTCCATGGATTTCTCAATGCCGGATTGACCGACTTTTTCGTCGCCGCGATAACCGAGCCGGCGATATTGATTTAGGTCTTCCTTCTGAATGAGGGAAGCATAGCCCACCACCTGCGGCGCTATACCCTGATCGAGATAATAGCGCGAGTTGTAGGGCGTCACCGTGAGGCCACCGGCGTTAAGGTCGAGCACGCCCTTGGCTTCATCCACGGAGGCGTCACAGATCGCGACGTACCAATCGGGTGCGGCATTGGCATAGGCGGCCTTGATCGAGTTGGGTGTACGGCTGCAAAGCAGAGACAGCTCGGCGACCAGCACCCCTTCTGACTTTCCGCTCATCTGGCCCGGGGTGATGCCGAGGGCGTAGGCGTCGGACTGGGCCACGATGGGCAGGCCGGCCTGGTCATAAATGTTGCCGCGTGAGGGGATCTGATAATCCATCTTGAGGACGTTACCGCCGGCCAGCTCAGGCAGGATGAGGCTATCGTCCCATTGCAGGCGCCACTGGCCCTGCTCCAGATTGAAACGCGCCACCATGTCGCGCTGGATGTCGCCTACCAGCGCAGTGTGATAGACCATGTGGAAGCCGACTTGCGCGGCGCTGGGGCTCAGCAACTGGCTCAAGATCTGAAAATCCAGCTTCGAGGCACCCATGGTATTGAGGGCGTCATTATATTTGGCAGCAAAGGCATCCTGCGGGAGCGCATCCTGAGTGGCCTTGGACAACATCCCATACATGGATGCGAAATCATCCTTATTGAGCGCCTGGAGGAAGTTCGTCATGGCGGCGCGCGCGTCGGGAGCATGTGTGACTCCGACCGACGGGGACGGCAGGGTAGCCGATGGGCCAAACAGCGCGCCACCTGGCCCCTTGCCCGATTTCGAGCAGGCGGCCAACAACAGCATGACCAGGATCAATTGGAGCCAGCGAAGCAATCTCATTCGGTTACCTTCTCATCCAACCTGTTCGCCGCGGAGTATGGCCTTAGAGACGGGACAGGGATAATTCAAGTACGTTTGGCAGCGTGAGGGGAGACCCTCCTCCCCGGCAAGGCCGATCTTTTCAAAGAGCCGGAAGAGATGGCAAAGCGGCAGGCCCATGACGGAAGCGAAGCATCCGGTTAATCGGGCCACTGGATGGAACTCAGTATGTTGTATGGCATAAGCGCCGGCTTTATCGAGCGGGTCGCCGGTGGCGACGTAGCGATCGATCTCCGCATCGGTGTAGCCGCGCATCGGAACATCTGTCACACAGAGGTCCTTCAGTAACTGACCCGTGTCCATGCGCAGAACAGCCAGGCCCGTGTAGACCTGATGCGTGCGCCCGCGCAACCGTTTGAGCATTTGGACAGCTTCGGCTGGGTCACGGGGTTTGCCGAGAATAGCGCGGCCATCTACGACGGTGGTATCCGCTGCGACGATGACGTTATCTGGCTGCGCCCGGTGTACCGCGGCATGAGCTTTCTCTTCGGCAAGCCTGAGAACATAATCAGCGGGGGATTTGCCGGGGCGCTCGCTTTCGTCTATGTCGGTCGCGAGAACGTCGAAAGGCTGGTTCCAGAGGGTCATCAGATCCCTGCGCCGCGGGGAAATGGAGGCCAGGAGAATGGTCATATTCCCGCTCGCGGCGGGACCTTGGACTTCAATCACGGGGAAATTCTAACACAGTAGGCTATGAGTAATTCCGGGGCGGCTGGACGACACCTGTAGTGACTCCGAGCGTCGCTGAGAAGTTCCATGAATTGCAGCATTTCAGGGAGACTTCCGAAGTCCGATCGACAGGCTACTGGCAGCTTCGCTGCAAGTGCTTTACAATAATATCTGTCTAGACCAACACAGGAGGAGGAACTTTGAAGGAGCTGGAAGAGCGTATCCTACGAGACGGGCAGGACCTGGGGAATGGAATCCTGAAGGTAGACAGCTTTGTCAATCATCAAGTAGATGCCGCCCTGATGGACAAGTGCGGCAGAGAGCTGGCGAAGCGCTTCGCACACCTGGGCGCGACGAAGGTGCTGACCGCGGAGATATCGGGCATCGCGCCGGCGCTGACGACCGCCCTGCACCTTGGGCTGCCGGTGGTATATGCGCGGAAAAACAAGCCCATCACCATGCCGGATGAGGTGTATCTCACGCTGGCGCCATCGCATACAAAGGGCCGGATGGTGGAGCTGATCGTTTCGCCGGAATACCTGGCGCACGGCGAGAGGGTGCTTATTATCGATGACTTCCTGGCCTCCGGCGCAACCATCCTGGGGCTGGCGCGCCTGGCAAAAGCCGCAGGGGCGGAAGTGGTGGGCATCGGCGCGCTGATCGAGAAGATCTTCGAGGGAGGAAGAGATGCGCTGAAGTCACTGGGCCTGCCGGTAGAGTCACTGGCCTGCATCCAATCGATGGAGGCGGGGAAGATAGTGTTCGCTGCTCAATGAGCGATCAGCGTTCCGCTGTCAGCTATCAGCATTGTGTACAGCGGATGCCACGACCTGCGTATTCAAGAATCGGACGAGCGGTTATAAGCCGGATGTTTGCTCATATGAGCACAGTCATTCCGCTGACCGTTCGATCGTGAACGGCGGCAACTACCAGGATTTTCCGCAATTGCATTTCCATCTGATCGCTGACGGCTGAGGGCTGACTGCTGGATACTCATGACTGACTCCATTGCAATCCTCGATTTCGGTTCGCAGTACGCTCAACTGATCGCGCGGCGGGTGCGCGAGGCCGCAGGTGTACTGTGAGCTATTCCCGTGGGATGCGCCGGCGGAGACCGTGCTGGCGATCCGCCCCAAGGGGTTCATCCTCTCCGGCGGGCCGCGCTCGGTCTATGAACCGAACGCTCCGTACATCCAGAATTATGTATTTGAATCCGGGCTGCCGATCCTGGGCATCTGTTACGGCATGCAAGCGCTCACGCATGCCCTGGGCGGACAGGTGGATTTGTCTGCCAAACGCGAGTACGGTCCGGCGGTCATCATGCCACTCATGCCATCGGCCCTCTCGGACCTGACGCAGGTGTGGATGTCGCACGGCGACCGCATCACGCGCATGCCGGACGGCTTCGTGGCGCTGGCGAAATCGGATAACAGCCCGTACGCGGCGATGGGCGATATGCAGCGGAGATATTTCGGGGTGCAGTTCCATCCGGAGGTGCGGCACACGCCGCATGGGGAATTGGCGATCCGGCACTTCGCGGTGGATGTATGTGAGGCGCGGCCGGATTGGACGCCAGAATTGATCATCGAGGATGCCGTCGGGCGGATACGGGAGCAGGTGGGGGCCGAACGCGTGCTGGCAGCGGTGAGCGGCGGCGTGGATTCGTCTGTGGCGGCTGCGCTGGTTCACCAGGCGATCGGCGACCAGCTTGTGGCGGTCTTCGTGGATACGGGGCTGCTGCGCGAAGGGGAGGCTGAACAGGTGGCAGCCGCTTTCCGTGAAAGGATGCATGCCGAGCTGGTTACGGTGGACGCGGGGGCGGATTTCATCGGCGCTTTGCAGGGGATCACGGAGCCGGAGAGCAAACGCCGGGTGGTTGGGGAGAAGTTCATCAGGATCTTCGAGGAGCAAGCCAGGCAGTTGGGGCAGCCGCGATTCCTGGTGCAGGGCACGATCTACCCGGACGTAGTGGAATCTTCGGCGCCCGACCGCAACAAGGCTGAGCGCATCAAGACCCACCATAATGTAGGCGGCCTGCCGTTGGATATGCAGTTCGCGCTCGTCGAACCGCTGCGGTACCTGTTCAAGGACGAGGTGCGGGCGGTGGGGGAAGCGCTGGGGCTGCCGGAAGGGATGGTCTGGCGGCAGCCGTTCCCGGGTCCAGGGCTAAGCGTGCGGTGCCTGGGTCAGGTTACGGTTGAGCGTTTGAAGCGTTTGCGAGCGGCGGACGCCATCCTGCAGGCCGAATTAGCCGCTGCAGGCTATTGGAACCGTCCAAAGGCGGGTGATTCGCCCCTGGAACCGGCACTTTCCCAAGCGTTCGTGGTGTTGCTACCCGTACAGTCGGTAGGCGTAATGGGGGATCAACGCACCTACCAGGAGGCGGTGGCGATCCGAGCCGTAAGCACGGAGGATTTCATGACCGCCGACTGGGCCCGCCTGCCGGAAGACCTGCTGGCACGGGTAGCCAACCGTATTGTGAACGAGGTAGACGGAATCAACCGGGTCGTGTATGATATTACAAGCAAACCACCCGCAACCATCGAGTGGGAGTGAGCCGGAGGAGCAATGGATTTCGGAGAAGTTCTGGGGAGTGCCTGGAAGATCGTTTGGAAGCACAAAATACTCTGGATCTTCGGGATTTTTGCCGGCTGCACCCGAGGCGGGAGCGGCAGCGCCAGGAGTGGGAGCAGGGTTAGCTCGCCCGGGAACCTGCCGTCGGGACAGAACCCGTTCCCAAGATTAAACGAGTTCTTTACGGGGATCGGCGATTGGATCGGGAGCCACGCGTGGGTGCTGGTTCTCTTTGTCATACTCGTCGTGGTTTTGGTGATCCTGGCACTCTGGCTTGGAACCATGGGGCGTATTGGGCTGATCCGCGGCACGGTGAAGGCCGATGGCGGGGCCGAACGGCTTGGATTCGGTGAGTTATGGAGCGAAGGGGGGCCTTACTTCTGGCGGATCCTGGGGCTTTCGGTGCTCCTGGGCCTGGCGTTCCTCGTCATCCTGCTGCCGCTCGCAGCCGTGGGAACCGCGTTTGGCATTCTAACTCATGGCATTGGGCTGCTTTGCCTGATCCCCCTGATCTGCATCCTGGTGCCGCTGGTCTGGATCGCCAGCCTGGTGATCCAACAGGCAGAATCGGCAATTGTGATCGAAAACCTGGGCATCATTGACGGTTTGCGGCGCGGCTGGACGGTATTCAAGCAAAACGTGGGGCCGGTGCTGCTTATCTGGCTGATCCTGGTGGTGATCTCGCTGGTGGCAGGGATTGTGATAGCCCTGCCGGTGCTTATCGTCGTGCTGCCCGCGGCGATCGTATTTGCCAGCAGCTTCGCGGGTTCGGGCGCCAATCCCAACCTTTCGTTCACGCCGCTGATCATTGCCGGCCTGTGCCTCGTGGCTTACTCGCCCTTCCTTCTGGTACTCAGTGGTATTCTCACCGCTTACATTCAATCGGTTTGGACGCTCACCTACCTGCGCCTGACACGGCCAAAAGAAATCGTAGATAACACACCCGTCCCAGCTCCAAATGCGTAAATTTCTGATGCTGCTCGCCGGCCTCGGCCTGTTCCTCGGGTGGGGTGTGCCGGTCCGCGCCCAGACCGGGGCAGAGGCTGACCTATATCCGGCGGACACGTCCGCCTTCCCGACCGTCTCCAGCTTCCTGGACGTCTTCGACGTTTCGGGGCGCTTTGTAAGCGGGCTCAAGGCCCCACAGGTCACGATCATCGAGGATGGCCAGCCGCTGCCGCTCAAGAATCTCACCGAGATGGTGGTGCCTCTGCAATTAGCCGTGGCAATCAATCCAGGCCCCGGCTTCGATGTGCACGATCAGCAGGGTGCAGGCCGGTTTGACGGAATCCGCAAGGCACTGACGCAGTGGGCGCAGGCACTTCCGGCGGACACGCCCGACGATATGAGCCTGGCAGCCATCAGCGGGCCGATCATCGCACACGCGAGCGCGAAGGACTGGCTCGTCAGCTTCCAAACGTACCAGCCTGACTTTCACGCGACCACCCCGAACCTTCAGTCACTCCAGATCGCGCTCGATACAGTCATAGTTCCCCCTTCCCGCACAGGCATGAAGCGCGCGGTGCTGTTCATCACGCCGCACATGGACGACCCAACCCTGGCGACGCAGATGCAGCCGCTGATCGAGCGTGCCATGCAAAACCGCGTGCGGGTATTTGTATGGTTCGTGGATACGGTGACGTACACGGCGACCACCAGCGCGGCCACCTTCAGCGACCTGGCTGTGCAGACCGGCGGGGCTTTCTTCTCGGCGGCAGACAACGTGGCCTACCCGGATCCCGAAGGCTATTTTGCTCCGCTGCGGCGGCTGTATTCACTTCAATATCAATCCATGCTGAAGAGCGGCGGCCCGCACACTGTTAGCGTGGATGTGAAGGGACAGAGCGGCGACATCAAGTCTGTAGACCAGCCATTGAATGTGGACCTGCAGCCGCCAAACGCGATCCTGGTCTCGCCGGCGCTGCAGATCGTGCGCCAGCCGCCGGAAAAGGACCCGTACAACGACAAGGTGCTGTTGCCGGCCGCACAAAAGGTCAACATCATCGTTGAGTTCCCGGATGGGCATAAGCGCCCACTGGCGCGCACGACGCTGTATGTGGACAGCAAGATCGCAGCAGAGAACAAGGCTCCGCCCTTCGATTCGTTCAAGTGGGATCTGAGCGGATATACGACGACCGGCGAACACAAGGTCGTCGTCGAAGCCGTGGACAGCCTGGGCATGAGCAAGATGAGCATGGAACTGCCGGTGACGGTGACGGTCGTCGAAGCGCCGCACGGCGTGTCAGCAGTGTTCGGGCGCTACCGGCAGCCCATTACGTACGGCGCCGTGGGCCTGGCAGGATTGGTGCTGGTGCTAACGCTGTTCATGGTGCGTTTCCGGAACGTGTTCGCACAGAGGCGCGCGGGAAGGCAGGTGGAAGCCGACCCGGTGACACAGCCAGTGCCGGTGGTGCTGGAAAAGCACAACGGGAAAGATGCCGCCACAAAGCGCGGCAAGGCGATCCCGCCGAATGGAAACGGCAACGGCCATGCGATGGAGGTGCGGGCACATTTGCAGCGACTGATATCAGATCCGCTGGCTGCGCCAGGGGAAACGTTCAAGACCGCGCCGGTATCGCCGATACCGCTGGCCGAAAAGGATATGACCTTCGGAACCGACCCGGTGCAATCTCTGTACGTGCTGGATGATCCGTCGCTTGCGCCGCGACACGCGCGCATCCTGCAGACGGACGATGGGCAGTTCCTGGTGGCTGATGCCGGGACGATCGCGGGCACATGGGTCAATTTTGAGCCGGTAGGAAAAGAGGGCCAGCCGCTGGAACATGGCGACGTGGTACACTTCGGCCAACTCATCTATCGTTTTGAACTGAAGGATGCGCCGCCGGCCCCGGAGCCGAAGGTTGTCAAAGAGAACCCCTAGCGATGAAACGTTCCCAGCAGCCCCATCTCAATGTCGCAAGCTTGAGCCACGCGGGCATGACTGGGAAGAACAACGAAGACCGCTTCGCGGTATCGTCGTATACACTGGAGGGTGAGAAGCCGGTCTTATTTGCAGTCATTTCGGACGGTATCGGGGGACATCGGGCGGGTGAGGTTGCCGCCGAGCTTGCAGTCAGCTACATTGTCGAAAAAGTTTCACAGAGCAATGGCCGTGATCCATTGCACATCATGGAGTCGGCGATCCATTCGGCGAGCGAGGCCATCGCCTCGCGCTCTGCCAGCAAGCAGGAGCAACAAGGCATGGGCGCCACCTGCGCGTGCGCATGGGTGGACGGCGAGAGATTGTATATTGCTTATGTAGGCGACTCGCGGATCTACCTGGTGCGGGACGGCTCGATCCAGCGGCTGACGATCGATCACACGTGGGTGCAGGAAGCGGTGGAGCGCGGCATCATCACGCTTGAGCAGGCACATGATCATCCGAACGTGCATGTGATCCGGCGGCACCTGGGATCGGTGGAACTGCCCGACGTGGACACGCGGCTGCGATTGAACGGGGATGAAGATACCGAGCAGGCACAAAGCCAGCAGGGAACGCGCCTGAAAGCAGGCGATACGCTGCTGATGTGCACGGACGGCCTGACCGACCTGGTATGGGACGATGAGATCCTGCGGCTAATCCTGACGCGTAATACGTTGAAGTCGGCAGCGGAAGACCTGGTGGAACAGGCGAACGAGCGCGGCGGGCACGATAACATCACGGTGGTGCTGATCGGCATCCCCAAGAAAGAGACGGCGACCACCCGACGGAAGAAGAAAGGCCTTTTGAACAGCCTGCTCGGCTAATACAGGAGACGGCTTTTAGCGGGTTGGATTCAATGCGTCACGGCCCATCTAAATTTGAAATAGCGTCTTGGCAAGAAAACGCCCTTTTGGAAAAGGGCGTTTTTATACGGTCTGGGTTGGGCCCAAGTCACGCATCCGGTTTGCAAAAAACGAAATGCTCATCAAGATCCCAGACGTGCTCGGGGCCGGACTGGTATCCACGCAACCATAGAACGGATCGCCGCTCTTGAATAGTAGGCTCGGTGTGAGGCCGAGGCGAACGATCTACTCCAGCAGGGCCTCGATGGTGCGGTTGTTGGCTGCCAGCCTTTCCGCCAGCAGGCGCGCGATCCACTCATGCAATAGGGCGGCGACTTCAGGGTCGTGGAGGCGCATGTCCTGCAGCGCGTCGGCGGAGAGACGATAGACGGTGCTGGGGCGGCCCGCAACGACGGATGCGGTACGCACCGCGCCCAGGTAGAGCCCCATCTCGCCGACCGTTGCGCCGCCGCGGATGGAGCGCAGCCGCACTACTTGTCCATCTGCCCCTTCCAATTGCACGGTCACCAGGCCACCCTCGACAAAGTACATCTCGGTGGGCGGATCGCCCTGGCGCATCAGGTACTCGCCCTGCGGAACCTCCCGCCGGTCCAGGTATTTCATCAGCCGGGTTACGTCATGCAAATTGGGGAACGCGCGTTTGAGCTGGGCCTCCATGCGCTCGATGAAGCCGGTGAGATCGGTGATGCCCTGATCGGCCAGTATGCTGTTCTCGCACCATTCCATGCCGTGGTCGAGAGTTGGCAGGATGATGAAGGAATTGTCGCTCTCATCGACAAGGCCGCCGCGCTGCAACTGGCCCTGGATGGCAGGCGAAACCTGCGTCCAGACCATGCGCGCACCGTTAGCCACGGCAAGCTGCTTGAGGCGCGTAATGCCGAACACGGCGGAAGAATCCAGCCGGGTTACACGCTGAAAGTCGAGCACCAGATAATAAAGCCTGGGCTGCTGGCTGGAAAAACGCGCGCGCACGCGTTCCAGTATGGCCTGGATGGTGCCGAAGAAGATGAACCCCTGCAGGCGCAGGATGAATATCTCGGCGCCATGTTTCGTGAGAAGGTCGCGGTGTGCTTTGGGCCGATCCACGTTACTCTGGAAGCTTTGACCGTCCAGGATGTTCTTAATGGCATTGACGCGGCTGTAACTGATGACGAACAGGACCGCGGCGATCAGCACGCCGGCCGCGATGCCCTGGAGGAACCCGAAGGCGACGATGATACCGAGAATGAGCCAGACGAGGAGATAGTCGGTGGTGGGCAAGACACGCCGGGCATCAATGAGCCATTCCGACAGGAATGACAGGCCCAGATAAAGCAGCATGCCGCCCAGCACGACCTTGGGTATGTATGAGATCAAGGAGGCGCCGAAGAATAGCGCTGCACCACAGAACAGGGCGGAGACCAGATTGACCAGGCGGCTCCTGGCCCCCAGCCGTTGAGCGAGAGCCGACATGCCCAGCGTTTGATAGCCAACCGGGCTGCCGCCCAACCCGCCGACCAGATTGGCGTAACCAGCCGTGCGCAACTCCCGGTCGAGGTCCACATCCTCGCGGATGGTGACCTCCAAGGCGCTGGCGTTAAGCAGCAACGCGACCACGCTCAAGACGATGATGGAGGCAATCTTATCGGCCTGATCCAATATGGCGGACCAATCCACTTGCGCGAGGCTGGCGGGCGCCAACGGGCGGTAAAAGCCCGCCAGCAGGGAATGAACCCAGAAGCCAGCCGCGAAGCGATGCGTCTGCAAGGGAAATACGAGAAGTGAAGAGGTAAATATAGAAGAGGGTGGTTGCGACGATCAGCGCGCCGGGGGTTATCAGGAAGTGGTCGAAGCGGCGCAGCAACAGGAGCAGGGTGATGGCGAAGACAACACCGGGCACCCATTCAATGAGCCTGCCCGCAGTCCATAACTGCGAGAGATCGGCAAGCGTCAGGGGGATGTCGACCATCACTCCGAATGCGCCCTTAGCCAGCAGAAAGCCGGTGCCTGCCAGGAAACCACCGACGACGGGATACGGGATGTATCTTACAAAGCCGCTGGCCTTGAACGAGCCCAAAAGCAGAAAGCAGGCCGCCATGAGAAGCGAGGTGAGCATGATGGCTGCCACGACCGTGGTGTATAGCGCCTGCGGTTGAGCCGACTGCATGGCGGCAGCGATGCCGGCCGCGACGAGGGCGAGTATGGCTGCGGGCGTATCCTGGGGGATTGCGACCACCCCGGGCAGCGAACTGGTAAGGGCGACTATAACGCCGATGACAAAGGCGCCAAACAGCAGGAAGCCGATGCCATTGCCCAGGAACGGATGCAGCGGCCCCGACCAGATGAGGGCTGCCAGCGAGATCATGATGCTGATCGAAACGATGGCAGCAATGAAGCCAGCCGTCAGGCCGGGCAGGAGCAGGCCCGGTTTGAACTCCTTCTTCACTTCCTTGATAAGGCTCATACTTCTTCTCCGGCGAAGGAAAGCGATGCTCCAGAGCGATCCATAAAGATGGGGCGCGGCGCAATGACCGAGGCGAATCTCCTCAATAAAAATCAGCCTAGTATACAGGACAGCATGGAATTCTCAAACCCCCGTGGCGATACGCTCAGCTCTTTTCCCGGTCAAGCCACAGCTCGCGGTACTTGCGATTCCAGTTGTGGAAGAAGCGGACTGCAATCACAATGCCGGAGGTGATCGCGATCCAGAATTCCACTCCGCGAAGACCGGCCAGCCATAAAGACGGGGCGATCAGGATGCCAGCCAGCAGGCCGGCGCGGGCGCCATGATGAAGCACCAGTGTCAGCAGGATCAGAACCGCGGCGCCGATCAGGAAGCCAAGGGGGCTGGCAGCCAACAGGCCTCCGGCGCCCGTCGCAAGACCCATGCCGCCACGGAACCCGGCGAAGACAGGCCAGCAATGCCCGGCCACAGCGAGGGCGGCGGTGAGCGCGACGATCCACATGCGCGCGGACGTCGGGGCATAATGCAACGCGAGCCAGGTGGGCACGAAGCCTTTGGACATATCGAGCAGGAGCACCAGCGCGCCCGCGGCGAAGCCCGCCTGGCGGATGGTGTTGGTGGTCGTGGCATGACCGGAGCCCGAGTTCGCGCAAGTCTACGCCTTTCAACCGGCGCGTGATCCAAATGGAAAACGGCAACGAACCGACAAGATAGCTGAGCAACGGCAGAGCGATCCACATGGCGGCTGAGGAGCTACTTCATCCACTTGTCTTTCGGTGACATGCCGATATCGAGCTTGAACGCCAGCAGGGATTCGTTCAGATCCTGGAGGAAAGCAATGAGGGAGAGGATGAGAGCTCCGAGCGAGCCGATGAAGAGAGCACCGATGAGCCAGGCATCCTCCAATTGCAGGACGGCGGTGATGAAGAGAGCGATGATCAGCAGGGCTGCCAGGAGCACACTAATGGAGGCGGAGGTGATGGCACGCCGCAGATATTCGGCTCGGCGCGCCAGGATATCCAACTGCGCCTCGATGCGACCCTGGCCCTCGGGAGGTATTTCCACCAACTCACGGGCGAGCGTGCGCCCGCGGTCGATGACGCGGCCAAAGCGGTTGGTCATGGAGAGGATAAGCAGGCCGATACCGGAGATGAGCACAACCGGGCCGATGGCAACTTGCAATGTGGGGATGAGTTGAGCGACGTTTGACAAGGTTATCTGAGCTCTCAGGCAAGGAAAGCAAAGGAAAATCCGAAGGGAGATCATCGGTGAAGCGCTTTTATTGAGCAAGCGGGACGCTTTCGGAAGCCTGCTCATTATAGCGTTCCCCATTGGGGTACAACTCAAATTCGATGCAATTCTTGCCGCGGGCCTTTGCGTCGTACATCAATTGATCGGCGAGATGCAGGAGGTGCTGCATCCCGGCGGGCGCAGAAGTACAGGTCACGACGCCGATGCTGAACGTGACAGGCCATTTTGAGATGGACATTTCACGCAGCAGGGCATCCTTCAGTCGAGAGAGCACCTTTTCGGCTCCCAGCGTGCCGGTCTCCGGAAGCAGGACGCCATACTCGTCGCCACCCAGGCGGGAGACAAAGTCGGTAACGCGGAGTTCGGACTTTAGGCACTGAGCGACGCTGGTGAGCACCGCATCGCCTGCTGCATGCCCCAATTTGTCGTTGACGGCCTTGAAATCATCGAGATCCATGAAGGCCAGTGTGAGCGGCCTGCCATACCTGCGCAGCCGGTTGATCTCGAGGTCTCCGGCCTCCTGAAAGGCACGGCGGTTCAGGATGCCGGTGAGGGAGTCGATACGGGAGAGCTCGGTCTGATGCCTGAGCAGACGGCGGAATTCCGAGATCAGGTTTGCCACGACCAGGAATACGCCCAGGCGTACCGCTATATTCCAGAAGGCCAGGGGCCAATCCGATACAAAGACCCCGCGGAACTGCCCGGCTTCCGTGCTTAGGGCGCAAAGCAACGCTACAAGCCGACCAGGAGTTTTTCCTAATGACCAGCTTGCCAGAGACACCGGCAGCAGGTAGAAGAAGTAAATCGAAACCATCGAGCCTGTGATGTAGTCGATGAGACCCAGCGCGATGCAGGCTCAACGCAACGATCAGCCAGACAAAGGCCCTGCTACGCCCTGTGAGATAGTTAAGAAACCTGACTGTTAGCGACATCGGCGCTCCATAGCCCCAGTTCCCAGAGGAGACAAGTGCTGCCCGTCGCACGCTATGGCAGCGATACGTCTCATTGTAGTCACAGTGCGGCGCCGATCCCCTTTTAGATATACAACGGTTATGGAGTCTTTTAGGCTGGCGACAGACCAGTTTTGACGGCAAATGCGGCGGGACAAGAACCGGCTTACGGCACGATCTCCTTTACGCGGCCAACCTGGCCGTCCTGCAGGCGAACCTTTATGCCATGCGGATGCGTGGGAGAGCTGGTGAGGATATCCTTGACGATGCCTTTCGTGAGCCTGCCGGTGGGCTGGTCGGGCTTGAGCACGATGAGGACGGCCATGCCGGGCTTGATATTGGAGCGGATCGTGGGGTTCATGCGCTGATCGGGTGTTGACACTAGCCGACCTTCAATTGCTCGCGGACTTCATAGTGCTGCGAACGGGCATCGAAGCGCTTGAGGACGAGGCGGGCCTTGGGCGGTACCACCGCCAGAGCGTAATCTTCTCCCGCAAACAGGCGGACGGCATCAAGAGAGTCGAACCACATGACGGTGATGAACTCCACTTCCTCTTCCTGCTGGCGGCGGAATAACTGGATCTCCTGAAAGCCGGGGATGTTGCGGTCACGGATACCGACGAAGATCTCTTCTTTCAGGAGGCTCTCGTAGGTATCGGCGTTCTCGCGGGTTGTGTAGCCATGCCAAATGCGGCTGATCATGATTGCTGCTCCTTTGCGTTAGATCCCAGCCCTCGATCCCTCAGGCTCCGGCTTTACGGTGAGAACACGGACCGGCACGGTCTTGCTGAAGCCCTTGAGCTTTAGCCGTCTCTTCTCCGGGGCCGGGTCGGATAGTTGCGCGGAGGCCAATGCCTGCTCGCTGATCAACACCTCGCCCTGGGCTGCCTTGGACGATAAGCGCGCAGTGAGATTGGCGGCGTTGCCCAGTACGGCGATCTCGTTCACTCCATCTTTGGAGCCGACTGCACCGACATAGGCTGAGTCCGTGTGGATACCGATGCCCACGGGAGCCCAGGGGCCGTCCGGATCGGCGTGACCGGTGAGGCGCAGGATCTCCAGGGCGGCTTCGATGGCAACGGCTGCATGATTTTCGCCTGCAAAGCGGGGCGCAAACAGGCCGATGACCTGATCGCCCACCAGCCGGTTGACCAGCGCATTATGCTCAATCAGAATCTGCGCGGACGTTTTATAGAAGCGCTGGATGAAGTCCTTGTATTCCATGGTACCCGTTTGTGCTGCCATAGGGGTAGAGCCACGGATATCGGCGAAGAGCAGCGACAATCCCACCTCCGCGCCGCCCTCGGTGGAAAGGATCATCTTCTCGCAGCCATTGCATAAGCGTGGTGTAAGCACGGAGGGGCCGTACCCAAAGGGTTTCACGACCCAGGCACCCACGCCGCTAAGCGGTACACTGCATTCGACACAGCGTGGCTCGCCCGGCAGCATCGTGAACAGGCGCCGCAGCCTGTTCAGTTCGCGCACGAATGCTTTTGGGAAGCCGACCTTGTTCTTTCCAATGAGATACCAGTATCAGACCTCATCGGCGAGTTCCCTATCGGTCATTTGATCGGGCATGGATACCTCTTAGCTAAGCAGCCCTCTCGCAAAGGTCAGGAAGGCCTGCACATCGTTGAAGTTGGTCATGAGGCCGACGGAGATGCGCACGGCGCCGCTGTTCTTGCCGTCGATGCAGAGACGGAAGTCGTCGACGGAGAGGCGCTGCTCATGACCGGGACGGGTGAAGCACACGTCGAGCTCGACGCGGGAGATGCCCAGCGCAATCTCACCCGCGCCAGGGTTGCAGAAGCAGCCGGTGCGCAGGGAGATGTTGGACTTGTTGGCTTCACTCTCGACGTAGCGATGGTCGATGGGCTGGCCGTGCTGGTTGAAGAAGTTGACGGTGACCGCGCCGCCTCTGTCCTGCATGGTGGTGGGGCCGTAGATGCGAACCAAGGGCTCGCCGGTGCTGTGCTTCATGCTCGAGAGGTTGTCGAGCAGCCAGCCAGCCAGGCAGCGGACGCGTTCATGGATGTTGTCGTAGCCGATGGATTCGAGATGCCTGAGGCCGATCTCGACAGCAGGGATGTTCAAGTAATCGGGCGTGCCATCTTCGAAAGCGGTGTGCCCGTCGGCCAGGTAGTATTTGTCGCCCTGGACCGAGGCTACCGTAATCGTTCCACCCGCGAACCACGGACGGGTAAGCTTCTGGAGGGCAGAGCGGCGGGCGATGAGGGCGCCGATGCCAGTTGGGTAGCCGAACATCTTATAGAAGGAGATCGGGACAAAATCAGGTTTGGCGTGGGCGAGGTTCAGGCGATTGGTAGGCACAAAGGCGGCGGCGTCCAGCAACACGTCCCAGCCGGCAGCGTGGGCCCGCTCGATCCATTCGAGGGGATGCAGGACCGACGAGAAGTTGGACTGAGCAGGATAGGCAAACAGGTTGGGAGCGCCGGGCATCGCGCGCGCGAGGTAGCCATCGAGGAAGGCAGTGTCGACGCGCATATCGGGCAGGCCCACCGGCACGTAGGTGACCTCTGCGCCGCGGGCGTGAGCAAACTCGCGGATGCCGTTGACCGAGTTGTGGTTGTCGAAGGTCAGGAGGTAATGCCCGCCTTTGGCGAAGGGATAGGACTCTCCGACCAGCTTGAGGGCACCACTGGCGTTGCTGGTGAAGATGACGTCATATTCCTGCGGATCGGCATTGAAGAACTTGAGCACATAGGCGCGGGCATGATCGACGAGGCGGGTGGCGGCGAGGGAGGTGGGATTGGTGGAGTGAGGGTTGCCGAACACGTTCTCCCGCAATATTTGCTGGTGCTGGCGGAGCTGGCTCTCGGCATAGAGGCCGCCGCCGGTGTAATCGAGGTAGACATGCTCGCCGGCATCGAGGCGCGCGTACTGGCTGGCGCGCAGGTCGTCGATCAGCCGGGTATTGCGATAGGACGGGTAGGCGTCCAGAAAAGAGGCGAGGTCAGGGTTGGTTGCAGACATGGAGTCTCCTTGTCCTATTTAACCATGAAAGCGTGAAAGCCGAATGGTATGGCATTTAAGCCGGGGCTAGTGCATAAACACAAAGTCCACGAAGTCCACTAAGGGAAGAACAGGGATGCAAGCGCGTGCGAATTCAAATGAGGGTTAATTGGGACCTTGGAAAATGAAAGTGAATAGAGAATGGAGAATAGGGAAGAGGAAAGGCGTGCGGCATATGGATCATGGGTAAATGGGGATGCAATCGGAATAGCACACGGGAGAGGCAACGGTGTCATGCAACCATTATAGAGAACGGGCGTTTTAAGGTCAATGATGGAGTTTGTACGTCCTTGTACGCCCTTGTATTAGTACTACAATGTTTTTGTGCGTAGACCCGATTTATGGACCGGAGACCCCGTTTGGCGGGGAAAGGGCAGTTAGTACAGCGACTGAAGTCGCTACTACAATTGGACGGCAGGCATAGGGATAGTGGGTGAAAAGAGCACGAGTGAAGTCGTTACTACAAAAAAATAGACGGGAAAACGAAAAGAGACGCCGGAAATCCGGCGTCTCTTTTGACTTATTGTGTAATGGGTCTACTCGCCTTGCCTAGTCCGCGGCGGCGCTTTCGCTGATCTCGGTCCACTGGGAGGAGGAGCCGTCACTGGTGACTTCGGCGAAGCGGCCGGGCACAAAGCCTGTGCCTGCAGGCAGGAGCTTGCCGATGATGACGTTCTCCTTGAGGCCGTAGAGCGGATCGGTGGTGGAACCGATGGCGGCGCCTGCCAGCACCTTGATGGTGTGCTGGAACGAGGAGGCGGAGAGCCAGGAGTCGGTGCTGAGGGAGGCCTTGGTGACGCCGAGCAGGATATCCAGAGACTTGGCAGGCTGCTTGCCTTCAGCGAGCAGAAGCTCGTTCTGGCGGCGAAGTTCCTGGCGGTCGACCGCATCGCCGGGCAGGTGCTTGCTATCACCGGCGCGGCCCACGGAAACCTTGCTCATCATCTTGCGGATGATGACCTCAAAATGCTTGTCATGGATGTTCTGGCCCTGCGAACGATACACCTTCTGGATCTCGCTGAGCAGATACATCTGGGCGGCCTCACGTCCCTGAATGCGGAGGACGCGGTGCGGGTTGAGGGAGCCTTCGGTGAGCGGCTGACCGGCTTCGACGTGGTCGCCTTCCTTGACGAGCAGGCGGGCTGTAGTCGGGATCTCGGAGGTCTTCTCCTCACCCTGCTCGTAGGAAACTGTGATCTTGTGTTCCTTTTTATCCACGGCGATCTTGCCGGGATGCTGTGCAACAATGGTGGCTTTTTCCCTGGAAGCCAGCACTTCAGCGGCCTTCACGACCTGCTCATCGTCGACCATGAACTTCCAGTCTTCGGGAATGCTGTATTCGTCGTGGACCATTTCGGTATGTTCGACCTGCACTTCGCGCAAATCGGCATACTTATCGGATTGCAGGATATGGACGACGCCGTCGATCTCTGCGACGACGGACTCGCCCTTTGGCATCTTGCGGGCTTCGAAGAGCTCTTCCACGCGGGGAAGACCGGTGGTGATATCGGAGCTGGCGGAGGCCACGCCGCCGGTATGGAACGTACGCAGCGTAAGCTGTGTACCAGGCTCGCCGATGGACTGAGCTGCCACAATACCAACGGCAGCGCCGAGGTCCACCATATCGCCGCGGGCCAGGTCGAGGCCGTAGCACTTGGCGCAAATGCCGTGTTGAAGCTCGCAGGTGAGCGCCGAGCGTACCTTGACCTCGGCAACGCCGGAGGCGGCAACCTTGCGTGCCAGGACGTGGTCGATGACCTCATCGCGATCGACGATCACTTCGCCGGTCGTGGGGTGGATGATGGCCTCCGCCGGCAAGCGGCTATAGAGGCGGCTGGCCATGGATTGGCCGGCCACATCGTCCTTGCGGCGGATCCAGACGCCATCGTGGGTCTCGCAATCATCTTCGTTGATGATGATGTCCTGGGCAATATCGACCAGGCGGCGAGTCAGATAACCGGCGTCTGCGGTACGGAGGGCCGTATCCGCGAGGCCCTTGCGCGCGCCGTGCGTTGAGATGAAGTATTCCAGCGCCGTGAGGCCCTGGCGGAAGTTCGAACGGATCGGGAGCGGGATAATGCGGCCTGCCGGGTCAGCCATAAGACCGCGCATGCCGGCCAACTGGCTGATGGTGGAGAAGCCGCCCTTGGTAGCGCCGGAGCTTGCCATGGTGGAAAGGTTCCCATCGGGATCCATGTGCTTACGCACGGCGACCGCAACGTCTTCGGTGCATTTCTGCCAGATCTCGATGATGCGCTCGTTCTGCTCCTGCTCGGTGAGCAGGCCGCGCCGGAAATCGCGCTCGACGACTTCCACCAGCTTCTGCGCTTCTGCGAGCATTTCCTTGCGCTCGGGCGGGATGGAGATATCGGCAACTGCAAGCGTGGTGCCGGAGCGCATGGCGAATTCAAAGCCCATGGTCTTGATGCGGTCGGCGACATCCGTGGTGGGTTCCTGACCGCAGAGCTCGTATACATCAGCGATCAGATCCTTCACCGCGCCCTTATCGAGCTTCTCGTTGGTGAATTGCACTTCGGGAGGCAGGATGCGATTGAAGAGCACGCGGCCCACGGTGGTCTTGATCATGCGGGTTTCAGCTGCCGGGAGGCGGTCGCCCTTATCATCGTACCAGGTGAGTGCGCGGAGATTGACGCGGGTATGCACTTCCACCTGGTCGAGGGCATAGGCAAGCTCGACTTCGTCGAAATCGCCGAAGGTGCGCCCATCGCCCTTGTGAGCGGCGGTATGCTCCATGGTGAGATAGTAGACGCCCAGGACCATGTCCTTGGAAGGCGAGATGATGGGTTCGCCGTCGGCGGGCTTGAGCAGGTTCTTGGAGGCCAGCATCAGAGTGCGCGCTTCGTTGACAGCGCGTGCGGAGAGCGGCACGTGCACCGCCATCTGGTCGCCGTCGAAGTCAGCGTTGAAAGCCGTGGTGACCAGCGGGTGCAATTGGATGGCCGAGCCTTCGATAAGGATCGGCTCGAAGGCTTGGATGCCCAGGCGGTGAAGAGTTGGGGCACGATTGAGCAGAACGGGGCGATCCTTGATGACGTCTTCCAGCGCCTCCCAGACCTCGGGGCGATTGCGCTCAATGAGGCGCCGCGCGCCCTTGACGTTGGCGGCATAGCTATTCTGGACGAGGCGGGCGATCACGAACGGGCGATAGAGCTCGAGCGCCATGGCCTTTGGAAGGCCGCACTGGTAGAGCTTGAGCTGCGGGCCAACCACGATCACGGAACGACCGGAGTAGTCGACGCGCTTGCCGAGCAGGTTGCGGCGGAAGCGGCCCTTCTTGCCCTTGAGCATGTCGCTCAGGGACTTGAGCTCGCGGCGTCCACGGCGGCTGAGGGCCTTGCCGCGCTGCGAGTTATCGATCAGGCTGTCTACAGCCTCCTGGAGCATGCGCTTCTCATTGCGGATGATGACATCCGGCGCGCCGAGCTCGAGCAGGCGCTTGAGGCGGTTATTGCGGTTGATGACGCGGCGATAGAGGTCATTGAGATCGGAGGTTGCAAAGCGACCACCATCGAGCTGGACCATCGGGCGCAGGTCAGGTGGGATGACGGGCAGGACCGTGAGGATCATCCACTCGGGGCGGTTGCCCGAACGACGGAAGGCTTCCACGACCTTGAGGCGGGTGGTGGCCTTCTTGCGCTTCTGCTTCGACTTGGTGGTGCGTACCTCTTTCCAGAGCTCCACGGAGAGCTTGTCGAGGTCGAGGCGCTTAAGGATATCGTAAAAGGCTTCGGCGCCCATATCGGCGTGGAAGACCTGGCCCCAGCGAGACTTGAGCTCGCGATAGCGCATCTCGCTGATGAAGGTGAAGGGGCGCAGTTCCATCAGCTCATCGCGCTGGCGTGAGGATTGATTGACAGAGGCGGAAGTCTGATCTTCAAGCTGGGAGCGCAGGGCTTCCATCTGCATGTCGGCTTCAGCCTTGATCTTGCCGGCCTGCATCTTGAGGTCTTCCAGCTCGAGGGCGCGCTTATCCTTCAGCTCATTCTCGAGGGCTTCGAGCTTCTTCTGAACGATCTTCTGGACCTGGCTGATGTGCTTGTTGGTGACCTTGTCGTTGGCGTCGAGGATCTTCTCGCCGGTGAGCTCGAAGACGACCGCCTTCTTAGCGGGATTGCCCATCTGGTCTTGCAGGGATTTTTCGAGCTTCTGACCTTCTTTGATGACAGGATCGAGCTGCTCGGCAATGTATTCGTCGTAACCCTGCTCGAGGGTGGTGCGCTTCTGGTTGATCTCACCGGTGCGATGGTCGCGCTTGGTCTTGAGTTCGGCGATCTTGCTGTTGACGGTCGCAGCCTGCTCGCGCTCGGAAACGGAGATCTCATCTTCGAGGCGCTGAAGAGCCTTCTTGCGGGCTTCCTCGTCCACGTAGGTGACGATGTATTGGGCAAAGTAGAGGACACGGTCGAGGTTGCGGCGCGAGATATCGAGCAGCATTCCCAACTGGGAGGGGATGCGCCGGGTGTACCAGATATGGGCGACCGGTGTGGCGAGTCCGATGTGTCCCATGCGCTCGCGGCGCACGGCGGCACGTGTGACTTCGACGCCGCACTTATCGCAGATGATGCCCTTATATCGGGGGTTCTTGTATTTGCCGCAGTAACATTGCCAGTCGCGTGTGGGACCAAAGATGGCTTCGCAGAAGAGGCCATCTTTTTCCGGGCGAAGCCGGCGGTAGTTGATTGTCTCAGGCTTGAGGACTTCTCCGTATGACCAGGATAATATTGTTTCGGGTGACGCCAGGCTGATGCGCAGTGCAGTTAGACCCTTGGTTTCCACTCGTTCTCTCCTCGTCTGTAACACACGGAATAATGGAGGGGCGTCTCTGCACAGCGTGCAATAGGCTTGTGCGAGAGACAAACAAAGGCAAGCGCTTTGAGGCTTTTGCCTTAAGCGCTTGCGAAGATTTGATCAGCTTTATGGAGCTACCGACTAATTATATGCAATTGTGTTCGAAAGTCAAGGTTTTGAGGGCCCAATTTAGCACATCAGTTCGAACAGTTTTATCGGAGATGAAGGTATTCGAGCGTTCTCCACAGACCTTTCCGTATTAGAGCAGGATTAGAGAAATCTCTAACCGAACTCTCAGCCGGAATCTTGTGCAACTAGCTCCCCGCCGTGCCCCGATCAGCGCTGGCGCGGTTGCGATAGAGGCGCTCATTGGGGACCGAGCGCATTTTGGAAACGTCCAGAGGCAGGCCGACGAAATCGGCGATCCTCTGGCAGAAGGCGTCGGGGTTTGCCATCATCCGGTTGTAGTCGACGTACATGACTTCCATGTTCGGCTGGCGGGCCAGCCAGTACTTAATGGCGGCGAGATGCGCGCGGAACTGGGCCTCCATCTCGGCATCGCCGATCTTTGAGACTTCATTGCGGCGGTCCAGCATCTTGTGCTGGGAGGCGAGGATCTCGGCAATCTCCCTTTCCATGAAGAGGATCTTGTAGTGATGCTCGGGCGGGAGGTGTTCCAACAGGGCCGAAATGATCTTTACGATCTTGTGGTCGGCGTTGGCGAGCCAGTCCTTCTGCCCCTCTGCGAGCTGCTTGACCTGCTCGAACTCGAAATAGCCATTGGGGTTGTCCTCGTCCGCGCTGCGGATCGAGTCGGTGAGGACTTCGAGGCCGCCCTCGGCGAGCATCTTCATCATCATGGAAGTGCCGGAGCGAGGCAGGCCGGAGACCACGATGACGGTCTGGGCTCTGAGCTTTTCAGGAGGGCGTGAGCCGAATACTTTTTAAACATGGTTTGTCCGGAGGCAGTGAGTATTGGGCATGCTATACTTTTTACGGATATTTTACCCGGATGTTCCCAGCCCGAGGAGGCAAGCCATGACCGCTTATGTGATCTTCGATATCGACGTCAAGGATGCGCTGACGTACAAGGAATATGCCGGGCTGGCGCCTGCCACGGTGGAAGCCTACGGCGGCAAATATCTTGCGCGGGCAGGGCGGACTGAGACGCTCGAGGGCGAGTGGGCGCCGCAGCGCCTGGTCATCCTGCAATTCGAAAGCATCGAGCGCGCGCAGCAGTGGCTGGACTCGCCGGAGTATGCACCGATCAAGAAATTACGGCATCAGGCGGCGGTAAGCAATATGGTCGCCATCGAGGGCGTCTGAGGGACGATTCGACCGCGGTCGTCACAGTGCGTGGTCGAAGTAGTGCTCGATCACGTCAGACTTGAGCCAGGCCTGGACCTCTTTGTGCTCATAGATGTCTTCGGGGAGGTTGATCACGAGCTCGATCAGAGCCTGACGGGTGGTCTCATACTTCTTCCACAAGCCGGCTTCGTCGAGGGCGCCGAAGAGCGTCACAAGCTCGGCATTGAAGGCATCCGTGTTCTTTGAGGAGGCGCGAAAAGAGGGGTCCTTGGAGGTGGCATCGATAAGCTGCAGGCCATCCTCCCACCACCCGATGATGTGAGCCACCAGGTCACGGAAACGAGGGAAGCCCTGCTTCTCGAGGAAGGTTTTTTGCTCCGCTTCGGGCAACTGCTCAAACTGAGCGGGATAGGCGGCCCACTCGCGCTGCAGGATGTCGAGCGTGAGGAAGCGCGGCGCATCGATGCCATGCTCCTTTAGATGAAGGAGCGTGACCGCATCGAGCCAGCTCCGGACCCGGCGGATCTTCATCTGCTCGGGAGTGAGAGAGGATACCAGCGCGATCATTTTCTGACGCTGGGCTTCGTACCAGTCGAAGAATTCCGCTTCGGCCGTGTCCTTGAAGCGGGCGATGGAGGCGGCGTTGAACTCGTCAAAGTCATATTTGCGGCGGGGACGTTCCCGGTTGTCGATGGTGTCGCGGATGATAGCCTCCGCCTCCTCCCACCAGACGCCGATGTGCGCCAGGATGTCATGCAGGGACGCAAAGCCCTGTCCCTTGAGGAATTGCGCCTGCTCCTCGCGCGGCAGGGCTGTGAACTTCAGGCGATAGGCGCCGTACTCGTCGAGAGAGCGGAGGAAGATGGACTGAGTGAAGTCTGGGATCATAGAGGAGCCTCCCCGAAAATAGGTATACTATACGGGCATACCCTATTTAACCACACATCAACACCGATGAATGGGGCCGTCAGTGGTTCCTTGCGGGCAACATGGAGTAGAGAATGGCGGTGGTGGAACGGAAAAGAGTCTGGAAGAAGAAGCGCCCGGTGGCGGTGACGATCGTTGCCTGGGGGATCGTAGTGTTGTTCATCATCCGGCTCTACCAGGTCTATATTCCGCTCATGGCACTGCACATACTTGAAAGCGGCATCACGAGCCCGCTATATAACGGTCTGCGCCTTACGTCGCTCGGCGGCGCGGTAGTAGTCAGCGGGTCGTACCTGCTGCAAGTGCTGGTGGGCATTGTAGCGCTGATCGGCTTTCTACGCCTGCAACGCTGGGCCTGGGTACTGCTGATGGCCTGGACCGGATTTTCACTTTGCATTTCCCTGATCAATTATTTTTACAGCCGGCCCAACTACATTGTGATGGCATCGGATGTCATCATTGCCTTTGCGCTCAGCCAGTCAGATGTGCAGCGCATCTTCCGCATCAGGACGGACCCGAATGAACCCGCCGGCTGACCGCCCCGTGATGCCCGTCTCTGCGCCGGAGCTGGAACTGTTGCAGCGGTTCGAGCCGGTGATCCGCTATACCAAGGGGGAGCAGTTCTTTCCAACAGATGTGGAGCGTTACGTAAGGGCGTGCAGCCTATGGGCCCATACCCCCAGCGGGCGGGATGAATTGCTGGTGCAGCAGGACTTTTTGACGATGCAAAAGCTTGTGGAACCGCGCCCGGCGGCGTTCGGGACGATGCACTACCTTCGGTTCATCGAGCCACTGAGCCTGTCAGAATCTGCGGAGGCGATCGCGGAGCAGGTGCGGCTGCGCGCCATTTTGAAGAATACATTCCATCCGGGTGTGGGGCGGCTGGCGCGCGGCGGGCTGCTGCCGCGTGTAGCAGACGCACTATTCAGCCTATCCTTCCTGCTGCGGGGGCGGGTGCCGGCAGCAGTGGCCGCGGCCGCTGAGATCGATTACTTCCACATGAGGGCCAAACAGGATACGTTCTTTTATTATGGACGCGTGGTGAGAGAAGGGGATTGGACCGTGCTGCAATACTGGTATTTTTATTGCTTCAACAGCTGGCGCTCCGGCTTCGGCGGGGTGAATGACCACGAGTCCGATTGGGAGATGGTGTCGATCTATTTATATGAAGACAACGGGCAGCTTATTCCGGAATGGCTGGCCTTTGCGTCGCATGACTTCGTGGGCGACGACCTGCGCCGTCGCTGGGACGATCCATCGGAGATGGATTTCGTCGACGGGCATCCGGTGGTCTATTCCGGCGCGGGATCACACGCCTCCTACTTCAGACCGGGCGAATACCAAGCGGAGGCGAACCTGAACCTGCCACAGTGGGTGCAGGTGCTGCGCGGCCTGTGGAACAAGGTCTGGACCGAGACGCTGGGGCAGGAGCCGGCGGACCCGTTCCGCATCCCGTTCGTTGACTATGCCCGGGGCGATGGAATGGCAATCGGCGCGGGGCAGCCCAAGAGCTGGCACGGAATGATGATCGACGAGAGCATCCCGTGGGTGAGCCGGTACCGCGGACTGTGGGGTTACTTTGCGCGCGACCCAATCTCCGGAGAGAACGCGCCGGCAGGACCCATGTACAACCGCGATGGCACACCGCGCGGGCGCGTGGTATGACCCGCTTGGCTTCGCCGGTTTGGACAAGGTGCCAACGCCGCCGGATGCACTGCGGCTGCTCGAGAAGAATGCGGCCGAACTGAACGCGCGGCAGACCGAACTGGTGACGCTGGTGCCGGATCATACCGGCCGGCTGCAGGAGCTGGGGGCGCGGCTGAAAAGCCTGGAGCATCAGCCGCACCTGGCGAGGGAATACGGCGCGCTGCAAAAGCAGATCCTGGCGTTCACGGACGAATTGCATGCCATGCGGCGCGAGCACACTGAGAATGCCGCAGTGCTGGAAAGCATCAACGGACGGCTGCAGACGCTGAGGCAGGGAGTGCCGGATGACCCGCATGGTCACATCCGCCACCTTGCCGTGCCGGTGAGAAGCACACACATGCGCTTTGCACGGGTAGCGCAGGCCTGGGCGGCGATCAGCCTGAGCGCGCTTTTGTTTGCGATCGTGACGCTGCTGCTGCTGGCGCCGCGCTTTTTGCCGGCGGGACTGGTGATGATCACACTGCTGTTCATCGTCACCGAGTCTTTCCTGCGCGGGGCCTTCATTCATACCGTGGGGGAAGTGACGGTGCTGCTGGCGGTCATCGCCTCGGTGATTCTGTTCCTGCATTTCTGGTTCTGGATCCTGATCGGGATGCTGCTGGCGGTGGCGAGCTTCCTGTTGTATCAGAGGCTGAGGGAACTGACGGGGTAAGACATTATCCAATAAGAACACGAAGAGCACCAAGGAAAGAAAGAGATCTTCACAAAGCTCGCTCCGGACGGCTTGAGCAATTTTGTAGAAAGGTGCTGAGGAGAAAAACATGAAAATGCATAAATTTGTATCTTATGCTTCCTTGGGGATTATTATTCTCGCCGTGTTCCTTCTCGCAACTTTGCCAATTAGATTCCCGAGTTCGTCCATTGCGTGGAGCGGGCAATTCTCTTCTCTGACTCCCGCCGTGGTGCTCGCCGCGCTCCTTTTGGTAAAGCCGCTACTTTCAAACAAAGTTCTTCTCCTTACAACTATTCTCTTAGCAGGGATTGCCGTTTTGATAACTGTTGCAGGATGGATGTCGCCCGTCCTATTGGGGATCTTCTTAGTGGCATGTTTTGCTTTTTGTCTTTCTTTAGATACTCCCCGGCTTAATCTTCGCCGCAAATGAGTTAGGGTTTGGGGCTTTCTCAGGTTTGTTTATCAGATGTTTTAGTAAGTTGTGTTCTGAATATCACACACTAACGTTCATTGGCAAACTGACTGGCATGATTTGCTGTTCTACCTGGGCCGGTTGGTTTGCCGAATTCTCTTATCTGCCAAATTGGCAACGTAGAATCACATGAAAATCCAGCGTGATGCTGTACAGGAAGATCTACAATGACTCAGATTGATGTAATCGGAATTGGCGCGTCGACGGTGGACATCCTTTCGTTGGTGGAGCATCTGCCGGCGGAGGATGAGAACTTGCGCGCCTTTGAGATCAGCGTGCAGGGCGGAGGGCCGGTAGCCACGGCCATGGTCACGCTGGCGCGGCTGGGTGCAAGCACAGCGATGATCGATGCGATCGGAGACGACTGGCGAGGCGCAAGGATCCAGGAGGAGTTCCAGCAGGAGGGCGTGGATGTTCGCTACCTGAAGGTTGGTAAAGGATGGACGTCGCCTACGTCCTGCATCCTGGTGAAGAAGGACAATGGCGCCCGGTCCATCGTGTGGTCGCCGGGCAGCGCGCCGGAATTATCGGCGGCGGACGTCGATGCAACGATGATCGAGTCGGCGAAGATACTGCACGTCAATGGACGGCACTGGGGGGCCTGCATGGAGGCGGTCAGAATCGCGCGTGAAGGCGGGGGTGAGGGTATCGTTCGATGGCGGCGCAGGCCGTTATCGGCCGGAAGTGGATCAGCTTGTGCCGCTCACGGATATCTGTATCGTGGCGCGCGACTTTGCGGAGAAGTACACGCGTGAGAGGGATATGGGCAAGGCGGCTGAGATGCTATTGAGGAGCGGGCCGGTTTTGGTGGTGATCACGGAAGGGACGAAGGGGAGTTGGGTCTATCCGCGGGAGGGGCGATCTTTTCATCAGCCGGCGTACTTGCTTCCCGATGTGGTGGACACAACCGGCTGCGGAGACAGTTATCATGGGGCGTTCCTCTTCGGCCTGCTTAAAGAGCTGGACCTGGAGAAGACCGCGTCGCTGGCAAGCGCAGTGGCGGCGCTGAATACGCAGCGGCTGGGGGGACGAGCCGGATTACCTACTTATGAGGAAGCAAATGCATTTCTGGCTGCAAGACTAAGTCCTCAGAGCAAGTAGGCGAGCAGGCTATCCGATGACAACCAATGCAAATCGCTATTCCTTGATCGAAGCCGACGACTCCGCGCTCGTTGTCATCGACGTTCAAGATGCCTTCCTCGGCAAGCTGCCGCCCGAAGACAGTGAACGGCTGTTGAACAAAGTATGCTGGATCGTCAAGCTCGCCATGTGGAAACAAATACCGCTGGTCGTCACTGCCGAAGAGCTCAGCCAGCAGCCGTTAGCTCGAAAGCTGATGGAAGCCCTGCCAGCTGGCACAACCGTATTCGACAAAATCGTATTCGGCCTTGCCCACCAACCCGATATACTGGCAGCGGTCGAGCAAACCGGCCGTAAGACGGCTGCGCTGATCGGCCTCGAGACGGATGTTTGCGTCATGCACTCTGCCATCGGGTTACTGGAGCATGGCCATCGCGTGGTCATAGTTACGGACGCGACGGGGACGCCTGCACCGGGGCAGGAAGTCGGTTTGAGCCGTATGCAAAGCGCAGGCGCTGTGCTGACCAACATGAAAGGGTTGTTCTACGAATGGTTGCGCACGATTGAAGCCGTGAACCGGTTTCATCGTGAGCTGCCGGAGATGCGCGGGCAGGCAGGAATCGAGCTGTAAACACTGCCTCACATTGGGTGTGATCCACGGGCTTCAGAATCTTTCTCAACGGAGAATATCATGCAGCGGGATGACTATATCGAAGCAAACCGCAAAATGTGGAATGAGACCGCGGACGTGCATGCCAAAGGCTACGTCGGCGCGCTGCGGGAGCGCATCCAAGCGCCGGACTTCAGCACCTTTGACGAAGTCGAAAAAAACATCTTCTCGCAGATCGGGTTGAAGGACAAAGACGTCATCCAGCTCGGCTGCAATAACGGGCGCGAGCTGATCTCAGTCAAGAAGGCCGGGGCTGGGCGATGCGTGGGCGTCGACGTGAGTGACAAATTCATCGCGCAGGGCAGAGAGCTTGCCGGCCTGGGCAACGTTGAGGTGGAATTCGTTCGCTCGAGCGTGTACGATCTCCCGCATGAACTGGATGGAGCGTTCGATTTGGTTTATGTATCGATCGGCGTACTGGGCTGGCTTCCGGACCTGGATGCCTTTTTTAGTATCGTCTCGCGACTGCTGAGAGCATGATGGGCAGCTCTTCATCTATGAAATGCATCCGATCTTAAATATGTTCGATGCGCATAAAGGTCTGAGCGTGGAGGCATCGTATTTCCAAACGGAGCCTTTTGTAGACCAGGATGAGCCGGACTACTTGGACCCATCGCAAATAGTCAAGTCTGTGGCATATTGGTTCCCGCACAAGCTTTCGGATGTGATCGGCGGCTGCTTGAAACATGGATTGACCCTGACGCACTTTGAGGAATATGGACACGATATTTCAGAGTTGTATGCCGCCTTTGAACATTTTCCAAATAAGCCGCCGCTGAGCTATTCATTGGTGGCGCGCAAAATGGCCTGATCGCAATAAGAAAACATTCCCCCGCGCCGAACTGTACAGTTTTACCGCCATAATACGACTATGCGCCCCTCGTTAAGAAAACCAGACGACGGGGCATTTGGTCATTGCGCCAAAGGCTCTTGTCTTCGGAGGACCGTACGAAAGCATGTTCCGAATAGAAAGGAGTACCTATGGCAACGATGAAACAACGCCAGGCAGCGAGAAAGAACATCAAGAAAGCACAGTCGCGCTGGCAATCCATGTCTTCGCGGCAGCGCTCCACCTCACAGCCCGAAGGACGCGGCCGGCAAAGACCGGGCGCCGGAGGAGGGCAATATTACCGCGTGGAAGTGCGGCCGAAATCGGAGTTCGTCACGTTCCGAACGCAGGACGTGGGCAGCAAAGGGCACATCCAACGCGTGGCAGGCAAGCGCGAGAGCGGCTCCTGGGCCACTGTCGCATGGCTGATCGGTAAAGAGGATGCGCACGTGGCAGGCGGGCGGTTGGTACCGGATACGACCGACGCGTGGAATCTGATCGAGAAACTCGGAACCAAGCCGGTCCACAAATCCGGCGACCGCTTCGATGCGAAAGACCGTCCGAATGTACCGGAGCGGTCGAAGCCGACTGCTGCACAGAAGCGTGCACGAAGCACGAATATAAAGAAGGCACAGGCTGCGCGGCGGAGCTCGTAGGACGCGCAGCCTGTGCCTTGAGGGCTCAGCCGGGTGGACGGGGCCATCGGGCTGGGCCAGGAGCAGATGAAGGACATGGCAGGCAGTATTTTTAAAGGTAGAGATAAAGAGCCCGCCACCTGCGAGGTGTGCGGCAACCAATATGATAAGGCTTTTGAAGTGCGCATGGGCGGCAAGACCCATGTTTTCGACAGTTTTGAGTGCGCGATCCATGCACTGGCGCCGATCTGCGCACACTGCGGCTGCCAGATCATCGGACATGGGATGGAAGCCAGCGGGGCGTTCTATTGCTGCGCTCACTGCGCCGAGATGAGCGGCGTGCATGAGGTGCAAGACCGTGCGACGCCGGAAAGGGAAAGGAGCAGAGCATGAGCACGAAACTTAAGGACATCATGACCCGCGACGTAGAGGTGGCCAAGCCAGACGACAGCCTGCGGGATGCGGCGATGAAGATGCGCGCGCGCGACGTCGGATTCCTGCCGGTATGCGACGGCGAGCGCCTGGTGGGTACGTTGAGCGACCGCGACATTACCGTGCATGCCACGGCGGAAGGCAAGGACCCCAAGAAAACCCGCGTCAAAGATGTGGCCCGCACCGATGTGTATTGGTGCTTCGACGACCAGAATGTGGACGATGCGGCGAAGATGATGAAGGAAAAGCAAGTCCGGCGGCTGATGGTGATCGACCACCATGACAAGAAGCTGGCAGGCATCATCTCGTTGGGCGACCTGGCTACAAAATCGTCCAGCAAGACTTCCGGCGGAGTTCTCGAAAGCGTTGGTCCCCGTTAGCGTTGCATATATCCACGCACGTCAATTGCGAGCATAAGAGGGCCGGTGGTAAATCCACCGGCCCTCTTCTTGGTATTTAGCGATCAGCAACGAGTGAAGCGGTGTTGATGACTTCGAAAGTCTACTCGCTCCGCTCGTTTCACTCGTGGGCAGGCCAAGACCTCTAATTGGAACCGAATACGGATCGCAACCATTTGCCCCGCTCACCAACCCTTGTGTACCATCTTCTATCCCTTCACCGCATTCACAAAATCGGCCAGCAGCCCGTACGCTGTTGGCTCGGGACCGGCGACCATGTCCGGGCGCTCCGATTCAATGATGGAATAATCGCCGAGCACGTCGGTGCGGAAGGCTACGCCTGTCGTGGAGTTTTCCATTCCATACAGCGGATCGGCGCTCGTCACGAGCTCGGGCGCGACGCGAGCATGGACGCCGCCGTCCATCCTTTCGGCCGAGCAGACCAACTTATAACGCTGACCGCCGGACCTGGCCTTTGCGATCATTTCAGGGGTGATGCTGCGGATGCCTTCTCGCTGCACCTGCTGCGGCGTGAAAGGGACATCCATCAGGACCGTGACCAGCGCGGCGACCTTGATGGCTGCGTCCCAGCCGTCGACGTCGCCGGAGGGGTCTGTCTCTGCGATGCCAATGCTCTGGCAGAATTTAACGGCCTCATCGAAACTCCCGCCCTTTTCCATGCGCGTCAGGATCAGGTTCGTAGTGGAGTTCAGAACGCCGCGAAATGAAAGCAGGTCGGCGGTGGGCATGCATTCGCGGAAGACTGAGAACACGGGTGAGCCGCCCAGAACGGTGGACTCGAAATAAAACTTGCGGCCTTTGGACTTTGCCAGATCCGTTAGTGGACGATAGCCATGTACGACGGTGCCCTTGTTGGCGGTGATGACATGCATTCCCGCCTCGAGCGCAGCATGGGCGTGGTCGATGGCGGGCTGGCCGGTGGCGTGGTCCACCGGGGAATTCTCGAACATAACGTCGGCGCGGGAGTTTTGGATCACGCCGAGAGAGTCCTGCACTTCCATTATGGATAGCGGCGCGATGGAGTTGCCGCTTTCAACCAATGCAAGAGCCTGGATGATATCCAGTCCGTCGGGGTTGACCGCAAAGCCATGCCTGCCGGTGGCGATGCCGGTGAAGGAGAAGGTGATGCCATAATCCATCTCCAGGGGAGCCGCCTTGCGCATCAAGAGGCGCGCCAGGGCGCGCGCCACATTTCCGAAGCCGACCAGACAAAGTTTGTAATGGCTCATAGAACTCCCTCAAAACCTGGAAATCGATTATTCCGATGTTGGAACCTGGAGCGTTTGAGCTAAACCGGCGGATAAGGGTATGCACGCCGGTCACGAGGCGGGGCAGGGAACCTCTTCATATTAAGCAGGTTCTTGGCGCGCGTCCCGATGGCCGAGATCTCGCGGGCACTGAGGAAAGGCCGCAGGGCAGCACGCAGGTCCGAGGAGGGCGCGAGAAGCGCCGGGAAAGTCGCGAGGCAGCGGAGCAGGTCAGCGGGGATCGGCTCGCCGGCAAAGTCCCACAGCACGGTGCGCAGCTTCTCTTCCTGGTGGAAGCAAAGCCCGTGATCGATGACCCATAATTTATTGGTCTCCTTCTCGATCAGCACATGGCTGCCCTTGCGGTCGGCATTGTTGGCGAGCAGGTCGAAGAGCACCACAGGGCGCAGCCGCTGCTTGTCCGCGTCGCTGAAGTTGAAGTAATGATATTCGGGGTCGAACTCGATGTATTGCTGCAGCGAGCCGGGGCCGTAGAACGGGCCGTCCTGCCGCAATGTGGTGTATGGCACAAAGTGGAAGCCGAGCGCTTCACTGACGATATAGGCTGCCACTTCGCGCCGGGCAAGCGTGTTATCGGGGAAATCCCAAAGGGGCTGCTCGCCGCGCAACGGCTTATAGACGGCGCGCAGATCGCAATCTTCGTAGTGGACATTTACAAGGAAGGTGTAATTGGAGCCGAACATGAATTGCCCCTTCAGTTCGAGCTCTCCATTTTGCAGTGCAGTTTGAAGATCCACGATGAATTGATTCATTATCAGCCGTTCGAACGCCTTGCCTGCTCTAAGAAGGTAAAACGTTTATCGCGGCCAAACGTTAGTGCATGTGCCCGTTCTTCTTTGGACAAAAGTGGCCTTCGGGTTCCATGGGCTGGCCGCATTGCGGACAAATAGGCCGGCCGCGGCTCGCGATCTCTGCACCCCAGCGCGCCATCTTGCGGATCTGCGAGCGGGTGCACCAGAAGCGAATGACCGAACCCGATTCGGGGTCCTGATCCTCACCCAGCAATTCACGGACGAACAGCACCACACGATCGCGGGCTTGGTCGTAACCAAGGCCGATCTCGCCCACCCGGAAGATCGGGTCCACGGGCGGGTTGATTCGCATGTGCTCCTCGCTGTAGTCCGCTTCGGGCTCGTCGAGAGAGAGGTTCTGCCGGGCGACCTCGGCGAGAAACTGCTCGACGCCCACCGCAAGTGACTGCAACTGGGCTTTTTCGATAATAACGGTGTAGGTCTTTTCGGCCTGGAAGGCCTGGATGTAGAAAACGCGCTGGCCCGGCTGGCCGATGGCGTCTCCGGTTATGTGATCGCAAGGATCAACGTCGATTTCGCTGCGAGGCATGGAAGTCCTGAGATTTTAGTTTGAGCGCTGAGGAGAGTATACCAGAACCGGAGGTAGTGCGCAGATAACCGGTAAAACCAAGCACCGACCACTGAAAGCTCCGTCCTGCAAAGTATAATCTCCACATCTTCGCCAGAAGAGGAGCGATCCATGTACGATCCCAAAGCATTGGAAGAGCTGCGCCGGGCGCTGGAAGAGTGGGAAAAAGGCGACCTGCAAAAGACGCTGTCATCGCTGCCGGAGCGGCGCAAGAACTTCCTCACGACTTCCTCCGAGCCAATCAACCGGCTGTATACGCCACTGGATAATGCCGATCTTAATTACGAGCGGGACCTGGGCCTGCCCGGCGAGTACCCATACACGCGGGGAGTGCACCCCACGCTGCACCGCGGCAAGCTGTGGACGATGCGCATGTTCGCGGGCTTCGGCACCGCCGAAGAGACCAATGCCCGATTCAAGTACCTGCTGGGCCAGGGGCAAACCGGTCTCTCCATCGCGTTCGACCTGGCAACGCTGATGGGCTACGATACCGACCAGCCCGAGGCGCTGGGTGAGTTCGGCACTTGCGGCGTGGCGGTATCCTCGCTTAAGGATATGGAGATCCTGCTGGAAGGGATCCCGCTCGACAAGGTCTCCACCAGCATGACGATCAACTCGCCGGCAGCCATCATCTGGGCCATGTATATCGCGGCAGCCGAGAAGCAGGGCGTGCGCGCCGACCAACTGCGCGGCACTCTTCAGAACGATATCCTCAAGGAATTCATCGCGCAGAAGGAATATATCTTCCCCCCAGGCCCCTCGATGCGGCTGGTGGTGGACACGATGGAGTTCGGCGCGCAGAAGGTGCCGCAGTGGAACACCATCTCGATCAGCGGATACCACATACGCGAAGCTGGGTCGACTGCGGCGCAGGAACTGGCCTTCACGCTGGCCGATGGGCTGGAGTACGTGCGCTGGGGCATCCAGCGCGGGATGAAGGTGGACGACTTTGCACCGCGGCTCTCGTTCTTCTTCAACGCGCATAATGATTTCTTCGAGGAAATCGCCAAGTATCGCGCGGCACGGCGCATCTGGGCACGGCAGATGCGCGAGGTCTTTAAAGCGCAGGACCCGCGCTCGTGGCTGCTGCGCTTCCATACGCAGACCGCCGGTGTCTCGCTGACCGCACAGCAGCCGGAGAACAACGTGGTGCGCGTGGCGATCCAGGCGCTGGCCGCGGTGTTGGGCGGGACGCAAAGCTTGCATACCAATTCCTTAGATGAAGCGCTGGCGCTGCCCTCCGAGCAGGCGGTGACCATTGCGCTGCGCACACAGCAGATCATTGCCGAAGAGTCGGGCGTGTCGAACACGGTCGATCCACTGGGGGGCAGCTTCTTCGTCGAAGCCAGCACGGACCGCATGGAGCAGGAAGCCAACGATTACTTCCGGCGCATCGAAGAAATGGGCGGCGTGATACCGGCCATTGAAAGAGGATTCTTCCAATCCGAGATCGCCGACGCGGCGTATCGCTACCAGCGCGAGATCGACCAGGGCATCCGCAAGATCGTGGGCGTAAACGCGTACCAGGAAAAGAAACCGGTGACGGTGCCATTGCTCGAGATGGACGAGAACGGCTACAAGCGCCAGATCCAACGGCTGGCCGACCTGCGCAAGATGCGCGACAACGGCCGCGTGGGTCAAACGCTCGACAGGCTGCGCATTGCGTTGGCGGGCACCGAAAACAGCATGCCGCACCTGATGGAGTGCGTCCAGGCCTATGCCACCCTGGGCGAGATCATCGCCGTGATGAAGGAAGTGTTTGGCGTGTATGAGGAGTCAACGGTGATCTGAGGGGGATGGAGAATGGATCATGGAGAATGGTGTAAGACTGGTTCGAACTCTCGCGAAGAAAGTCGGCGAGCAACGTCATTCGTTGCGCTTGACCTGGAACGTGTCGAAGTCGCGCGCCACGTGGACGTTGGGATGGACTGCGGAGGCTTCCTTTAACACGTCCTTCTCGCGATAGCGCCGCGAGATGTGGGTGAGGAGCAGCTGCTTGACGTTGGCCTTTACCGCCAGCTCGGAGGCCTGCTGGGCGGTGAGGTGAGCGAACTCATAGGCCATCTCGGCCGCTTCATTAAGATAGGTGGACTCGATCACCAGCGCGTCGGCGTCACGGCACGGCTCGACCAGATCATCGGTGCGGCCCGTATCGCCGACAACCACCAGCTTGACCCCTTTTTGCAGCGGGCCCAGCACATCTTCAGACGTGACGCGATTGCCATTGGGCAGGGTGAGGGTCTTGCCTTCCACCAGGTCGCGGCGTTCGGGGCCGAACGGCACGCCCAGCTCGTCGGCTTTGGCGGGAAGGAAGGGGCGATGAGCCTTCTCTTCAAAGATGTAGCCGAGGCAATCGGGGCCGCGATGCGTGACCGGAAAAGCTGAGACCGTGAAATCCCTGGCGTCGAGGAACACGCCCGATTTGATCTCGCGGAACTGCAAGGGCATCGGCGGCTGGTTGCCGCGCAGCACAATGCCATAGAGCAGGTCGTGCACCCGGTCGAGTGCAGAGCGCCCGCCGAAGATCTCCAGCTCTTCGATGGCTTCCCAGCGCAGGAACGTGCTGAGCAGGCCGCCGAGGCCGAGGATGTGGTCGAGGTGTCCGTGGGTGAGCAGCACGCGCGTCAGGTGCCGGAAGCCCGCGCCGGATTGAAGGATCTGCCGCTGGGTACCCTCACCGCAATCGATGAGGAAGCGATACTCATCATGCTTGACGATCAGGGCGGAAAGCCCGCGCTTGGCAGAAGGCGCGGAGGCAGAGGTGCCAAGGAAGAGAAGTTCAAACAATGCATTGTCCTTATGATGATGAAATAAAAACGCAAGGCCGTAAGGTCACAAAGACAGAATGAAAAGCTTCGCGACTCTGCGACTTTGCGTTGGCAGTCTGGATGATGGAGCAATTGTACCTTAAAGGTAAACAGACCATTTGTGCTATAATCTTTTTTGCACTTATTATTCCTGGCTTCGCCATATTTACGGGTCACCACCCTCCATCTTCCAATGCCCCTCCTAAAACCATTCGCACCGGTTAAGAGCAAACGCAAAGGCCATGCCCGCGCCTCCTCCCCGAAGAGGCAGGCAGCCTCGAAGGGCGCGGCGCGCCGTCCGGCTGCGCCCGAGCCATCCTTCTGGGAGAAGCTCTCACCGGAACGCAGGCTGGACGTGATCGGGATCGTGCTGGCAATGGCTGGCATCCTGGTTCTGCTGACCCTCCTGGCTTCGACGCGCTCGGCGCTCAGCGGCGGACTGATCCGGCTGCTCAGCCAATTGCTCGGCTGGGGAGTGTATGTACTGCCGGCGGGGCTGATCCTCTTTGGGCTCTGGCTCGTCCTGCGCAAGATCGAGCGTATCCCGCCGCTCTCGCTGGAGCGCGCGGTGGGCAGCGGGCTGATGTTCGTCTGGCTGTTGACGGTGATGCACAGCATCGAGGCTGCGCCGGAGGCGGCGCAGGCCGCGGCAGGCGATGGAGTGGGAGGAGGTTACATTGGCAGCCTGTTCGAGCGCCTGCTATGGTTCAGCCTGGGAGGCTGGGGCGCGATCGTGGTGCTCACGGCGTGGATGCTGCTGGCTCTGACCATGATCCTGGACGTGACCGTGAAGGAGCTGTTTGCCTGGCTGAGCCCGTTGACGGCGCGGCTGCGCTCCATGCTGGCCGTAATGCGACCCCGGAAGCCATCTTCGCCGATGTCTGCGGCCGGCATTGCACCGGCGAACGGGTACATGCCGCTGTCTGTATCTTCGAAGGTCGATGAGTTGCCCGGGGCTGCAACAGATGCCGCGGGAACGGGCCCCTCTGCCCGGCCTGTCGTCACAACCACAACCAGCGCGCCGGCTATCCAATGGGTGCTGCCGGAGATCCGCGCCGTGCTGGATGCCGGAACCGCACCAACCGTAAATGAAGAGTTCATAAAACAACGTGCGCGCCTGATCGAAGAGACGCTGGCTTCGTTCGGCGCGCCGGTGCAGGTAGTGGAGATCAGCCGCGGTCCGAGCGTGACACAATTCGGCGTGGAACCACTGTTTGTGGAGACGCGCATGGGACGCACGCGCGTGCGCGTCAACAAGATCGCGTCGCTTGCCGATGACCTGGCCCTGGCGCTGGCTGCGCCGCGCATCCGCATTGAGGCGCCCGTGCCCGGGCACAGCTACGTGGGCATCGAGGTGCCCAACGATGAGATGGCGCTCGTGGCGCTTCGCGACCTGCTGGAGAGCGAATCGTTCCAGCGCAATAAGACTCCGCTGCGCTTCGCATTGGGGCAGGATGTGGCGGGGCATCCGATCTCTGCCAACCTGGAGGCGATGCCGCACCTGCTGATCGCCGGCACAACCGGCTCCGGCAAGTCGGTCTGCGTGAACTCGATCCTGAGCTCGTTCCTGCTCAACAACACCCCGGACGATCTGCGCATCGTGCTGGTGGACCCCAAGCGCGTGGAACTGACCGGCTATAACGGCATCCCGCATTTGCTGGCGCCGGTGGTTGTGGATATGGAACGCGTGATCGGCGCATTGCAGTGGATGACGCGCGAGATGGATAAGCGCTATCACGACTTTGCGAAACTGGGCGCGCGCAATATCACCGACTACAACGCACGCATGAAGCTGCAGGGCGGCACGAAGCTGCCGTTCCTGTTGATCGTGATCGACGAGCTGGCAGACCTGATGATGATCGCGCCGGATGAGACCGAGCGCACGATCACCCGCCTGGCACAACTGGCGCGCGCCACCGGCATCCACATGATCCTCGCGACCCAACGGCCCTCCGTGGATGTGGTCACGGGGCTCATCAAGGCGAACTTCCCGGCGCGCGTGGCCTTCGCCGTGGCATCCGGCGTGGACAGCCGCGTGATCCTGGACCAGCCCGGCGCAGAGCGCCTGCTGGGCCGCGGCGACATGCTTTACCAGGCGCCCGATGCGGCCTCCCCGGCGCGGCTTCAAGGCGTTTTCGTGTCGGACCAGGAGATCCAGAAGTTGGTGGAGTATTGGCGTACACAGGCCGAGCAATCGAGCCCATATGCTGCGGCCGGCGCTCCCGTGGATGCGGTGCCCGAGCATATGCCGCTCAAGCAGAAACCGCTGTGGGATGAGGCGGAGAACACCGACGCTGATCCGCTGCTGCACGAGGCCGTCGACCTCATCCGCAAAGAGGGCCGCGCGTCCGTGTCGATGCTGCAGCGCCGCATGCGCATTGGGTACACGCGCGCGTCACGCCTGATGGATGTGATGGAAGAACGGAAGATTGTGGGTCCATCGGTGGCCAATTCGCAGGTGCGGCAGGTGCTGGATTATGGTCCCGCCGCGCCGCCGAAAGAGTAGTGAAAAGGAGGCGGGATTTTCTCGCTGAATAAATCGCCGCGTCGTTTCGTTAGCACGAAAACATGGCTACGGTATAATTCGATCTGTCCGCCCCCGTAGCTCAATGGACAGAGCAAAGCACTCCTAAGGCTGAGATGTGGGTTCGATTCCCCCCGGGGGCGCCAACAAATCTGGTAAATTTCTCTCAGCAGATTCTAAGTTCTTCCTCTTGCAATCTGCGGCGGCCTATAGTATAGTAATCGGCGACGGACGCTAGGGTGCCCCCCTCACCCTGGCGTCCGTCATTTAACAGACTTGTATACACAAAAGGCCCGGAGGTTTGAAAATCTCCGGGCCTTCTTTATTATGTTCAGCCGATAAGGATCAACGAGCGATCTTATCGAGGGCCGTTCCCAGCCGGGCGATCTCATCCCTGGTGTTGTAGTGCACCGGCCCCACGCGCACCATGCCGCCCTTATCCTCCAGGCCCAGCCTTTCGGTGACCGCCAGGGCGTAGTAATTCCCATCCCAAACGTAAAAGCCCTGTTCTGCAAGCATCTCCGCCACGCGGCGCGGTTGTTTGCCATCCAGAGTGAATGAAACGGTGGGAACGCGCTCATCCAGCCGCCGGGGATCGGTGACGCCATGGATGTGCGCCCCAGGCACAGCTTGAACGGTTTCGATCAGCGTGCGGCTGAGCTCAAACTCATGGGCGTGTACCGCAGTCATGGCCCTCTTTAGGGTGAGCCTGCGCGCGCTGAGGCCGCCTTCATCTGCCTCCTCCTGCGCGCTGCCGAACTGCTCCCCAAGCCATTCGAAATATTCAATGGCGCCCAGGACGCCCGCGATACCTTCATGATTCTGCGTGCCGGTTTCGAACCTGGAGGGCAAAGCATTGGAGGCCGGGCGTACCTTATAGGCTTTGAGCTGTGTCAACAGATCGCGCTTGCCGAACAGGATGCCGGCGTGCGGGCCAAAAAACTTATAGGACGAACAGACGAGAAAATCACAGCCTATGTCCTGCACGTCGATAGGGCCATGCGGCGCATACTGCACCGCGTCCACGTACACCAGCGCTCCGGCTTCTTTTGCCATCTTCGTGAGCTTCCGCACCGGATTGACGGTGCCGAGAGCATTGGATGCATAGCCAAAAGCCACGATCTTTGGCTTGTGTTCCATGGCTCTTGCAAAATCCTCGAGGTCAAGCGTGCCCTCTTCCACATCGAAATCCACCCACGTGACCTTGCAGCCGCGGTCTTCAGCGATCAGAAGCCAGGGCGAGATGTTGGCATCATGGTCCATGCGCGTCACGACGATCTCATCGCCCCGATTTAGAGTGCAGGCCAGGGAGCGCGAGATGTGCAGGGTAAGGGTCGTCATGTTATTGCCGAACACGATCTCCTCCGCCGAGGAGGCATTCAAGAAATCCGCCATGGCGGCGTGGGCCTCTTGCAGCACCGCATCGGATTCCTTGCTCGTGCGGAACGCGCCTTCGTGGTTGGCGTTGCAGTTGAGCAGATAATGGTTGATGCGGTCGAGGCTTTGCCTGGCGATCTGGGTGCCGCCAGGATTATCAAAGAACACATCGCGGCGATTGAGAGAGGGGAACTGCTGTCGGATGATATCTGGGTTGAGCGGCATATTGTCTCCCGTAGACTAGGTTTTGAGAGGAAGGCGTAAGCTACGGCTTCCTTAAATGTATGACAATGTCGAGGTATACTAGGGATTGTACTCTAACAGACAAGCCCCCTACCCACCGCCGGCGCGGTGCTCCGCTTCGGAAAATTCCTCAGGCGTATTCAGGTTCCAGAAGGCAAGCCCATCCGGGTCGAACTGTTTAAGTTCCTCTTGAGTAAGTTTTCTCAGCTTCACCTTGGGAAACCATGAGATCATCCGCCATTGGTCGGCTTCAATAGCCGACTCAACTGCTGCAAGACAGGTGGCGCGGCGATAGACGGCATGCAGCGGCTCAAAGCCCTCGGCAGTCTCTGCGATCACAACGTCCACTGCTTCCTGTTCGAGCAGGCGGGCAGCGCCGGCGAGAAGCGCCCCACTGGCAAATGGCATGTCGCAGGCGACGACCGCGACCAGAGGCTGAGCGGCAGAAACGAGCGCAGTGTGCAGTCCTCCCAATGCGCCCCTGCCGAGCCTGATATCCGGGAAGAGCGGGAGGTTCAGAAAGGCAAATTCGTCGGGCTGGTTGGTGGTCACCAGCAGTTCATCGGCGACCGGTTCCACCCGTTGGCGGACGCGCTCGATCAGCGGGCGGCCCAAAAAAAGCTTGAGCGCCTTGTTCTCGCCCATGCGTGTCGATTGCCCGCCGGCCTGGATGACCACGCTCAACATGGCCGGATTATAATGCGGCGCGTGAATAAAGGCGCGTTGCCAGGGAGCTGAACGTAGAGTCTGTAACTAAATAAGACCCGCAAGAGGTTCGCAACCAAATATGCCGCGGACCGTTATTACAAAAATCTTCCCGGAGGTGTGATGTCGACCGGTATTCTTAGGAAGAGCATGTGGGTGGGCGCTGCTATATTGATCGTTTTGGCAGGGATCTATTTCCTGCGCGGCCCTCTGGGCCTGAAGGCGTTCCCGCCCCTGCCAACTTCCGCAGTCGCTCCGGATGTGGGCGATATTCCCAATGTGCCGGAGAAGCAGCCGCCACACTCCAGGCCCTTAGACGGCTGCCCGCCCGAAGGAAAGGGCGGAGACCCACAACTGAACCTTCTGAAAAACCGCATAGACCGCGGCGACTACGCCAATATCTCATTTGAGTCTCTGCTCACATTGACCTGGCCGAAGAACGTGGAGAGGCAGCCGATGGAGAAATGGCCGGAGGCGAGCCGAAGCTTCATTGATCAGTATGCCGGGATACCTGTGGAAGTGGAAGGCTACATCGTGAACATCCGGGAAGGCGCGCCGGACGCATCCGATTGCAGTTGGCCCAACAGCAGCTATCTGGACTGGCATCTTTCCTTTACTGCAAATCCGCGCGATGCCCGCGCACAATCGGTGCTCGCAGAGGTGACGCCCCGTGTTCGTCTCAATCATCGTTGGACGATGGACGCCATCCACACGCTGATCATGGGAGACCACATGTCCGTGCGGCTGAGCGGCTGGCTATACTTTGACCCCGAACATCCCGGCGACCTTGGCATTACCCGCTCCACGCTCTGGGAGATCAACCCCGTGATGCAAATTGAAGTGCTGGACAACACGCGCTGGGTGCCGCTGGACTCGCTGGTGCATTGAGTAGGCGCTGGCTGACCAGTTCCAAGTCACCCAGGACATCGCAAAAAAGATTAATCGTCGTTAATATCGTTATGACACTGAAGGCCTTTCTCACATTCCAGGAGGCAGCCCTTCGGCGTCTGGAATATACAGGTAGATCGAGATGAGTACGTTAGCTGAAGTTTTAGACCCGATGACCGTCGAGGGGACGCTTTACGAACGACTTCCCGATAACGCCGTCCGTTGCTTCGCTTGCGGGCACCGCTGCCTGATCCGCGAAGGCCGGCGAGGGATCTGCCAGGCTCGTTTCAACCAGGGCGGAGAATTGCGCGTGCCCTGGGGTTATGTCGCCGCGTTGCAGTCGGACCCCATAGAGAAAAAACCCTTTAACCATGTGCTGCCCGGCTCCAATGCCCTGACATTCGGCATGCTGGGCTGCGATTTCCATTGCGGCTATTGCCAGAACTGGGTAACGTCGCAAGCATTGCGCGACCCGGACTCCGATGCTTCGATCAGTGGGGTGCGCAAGGTGACACCCCGCGGAATGGTGGATCTCGCGCACCGCACACACTCATCTGTGCTGGTGTCTTCCTATAATGAGCCGTTGATCACCAGCGAATGGGCGGTCGGGAATCTTTAAGGAAGCCAAAGCTGCCGGGCTGATGTGCGCTTACGTCTCCAACGGAAACAACACGCCGGAGGTGATGGAGTACATCCGCCCTTACATCAGTGCATATAAAGTGGACCTCAAGTGCATGCAGGAGAAGAACTATCACAAGCTGGGCGGCGTGCTGAAGAACACACTGGACGGAATCCAGCGTGCACACGACCTCGGCTTGTGGGTGGAAGTGGTGACGCTGATCGTGCCCGGCTTCAACGATTCCACGGAGGAACTGTGGGAAGCCGCGCGCTTCCTCGCCGGCGTTTCCAAGGATATTCCGTGGCATGTGACCGCTTTTCACAAGGACTACAAGATGATGGACCCCGCCAACACCGATCCGCGCACGCTGCTGCGCGCGGCCGAGATCGGACGCGAGGCCGGATTGCATTATGTATATGCCGGAAACCTGCCGGGACAAGTGGACGAATACGAGCATACTTATTGTTCAGGCTGCGGCGAACTGCTGATCAAGCGCTCGGGTTATGTGATTACGCGATTATCGGCTCACGGCTTCGGGGGCATGCCCGCGCTGCGGCACTAAAATGCCCGGGTTATGGCCCGAGGATCCGTCGCAGGTGCACTTGCATGGTTATGGAATGCCGATGCCCGTGTTTTAGACGCGGGCGTTTTCGAACCCTGGAACGCACGCCAGCCTGAGAGAATACCGGAATGCCGGGCAGATCAGGATTGCGTCCTGTTTCACAGAGATCGAGCATCTTGACAGGCTTGAATTGCTGTATAATCACGTATCTTTACCTAAATTGGAAAGGAGGTGAGTTCGAGCTTTACGCCGATATTTAACCGATCTTCCCCAGTCGTTTCCAATCCAACTCATAGATCCATTTCTCTGTAGGAGGAGAAACCGTGAATAAGAAACTCTACCTATTGATCGCTGTAGTCGTGCTCGCCAGCATGGTCGTAGGAGCCTGCACTCCGGCAGCAACAGCCACTGAAGCGCCCCCGCCGGCCGCGACCGAAGCTCCGACCACAGCAGGTGCCACCGCTGCACCAGCTGCCTGCGCCCCTGCTCAGCCGGGCTGGGATCCCACCACGGCAGATAAGGGCAGCAAGGGTATGACCGTTGCCTTCGAGCAGGAACCCGACCAGGCCGTTGGCACCTTCAGTAACATGAGCTTTTCTGCGTGGATCTGGCAGATGTACGGCGTGGGTCCGGGCAAGTGGGATGATAAGAACAACCTCGTCCCCTACCTGGCCACCGAGATCCCCAGCGCCGATAACGGCGACGTCTCAGCCGATGGTCTGTCAGTCACCTGGAAGCTCAATCCGTGTGCCTTCTGGTCTGACGGTGAGCCGATCACGTCCAAGGATATTGTTACCACCTGGAAGGCTGTTATGGATCCGGGCACTCAACCCGTCAGTCGCTCGGGCTATGACAAGATCGCCAGCATCGATACGCCCGATGACCACACGGCTGTAATGCATTTCAGCACACTGTATCCTTCCTGGCCCACGATCTTCGACATTGGCCCCAACAACATCGGTGGCGGTTTGCTTCCTTCCCATATTTTCGATGGCAAGAGTGCTCTGGAGAAAGACCCGCAGATCCACCAGCCGACTTGGGCCGGTGGGCCGTTCGCCATCAAGGAATGGGTGGCGGGCGATCACATGACGTTGGTGCGCAACCCCAACTACTTCGGTACCGCGGCGAAGCTAGATTTCATTGACATCAAATTCGTGCCGGACCCCGAGACTGCCCTGGCAGCCTTGAAGACCGGTGACGTGGACTTCGTGGTCAACTTCGCTGAGTTAGATATTCCCACTCTGAAGGCACTCGCGGATCAAAACATCCAGTATCGTGCGGATCCAACGCCTGAATTCGAGCACCTGTTCTTCAATCTGGGCGTTACCAACAGCACCGTTAAGGATGCGAGTGGAGCCGTGGTAGGTAACAGCGACGTGGCCGGTTTCTGCCCGTTCCAGGATCCGAACGTCCGCAAGGCCGTCGTACTGGGCATCGATCGCCTGAGCTTCCTTACGAGCTACATGAACGAGGACCAAAGCAGTTTCATCGCCTCGCTGTGGCCGAACTCCTACTGGTACAACACCGCCCTGACTGCCTATCCGTATGATGCAGATCAGGCCAACTCCCTGCTTGATGCGGCGGGCTACCCGAAGGGCGCCGATGGTGTCCGAGCCGGCACCTGCGATGGCAAGCCGGTCAAATTCTCACTCGGCATCGAGACTACGACCGCCCAATTCCGCATCGATGATGTTCTCCATATCCAGTCCGATCTGAAGAAGGTGGGCATCGATATCAAACCGAACCATATCCCGGCCGGCACGTACTTCGGCACCTACGCAGAAGGCGCTGATCTGCAGACCGGCAAGTTCGATATGGCTATCTACACCACCGGTTTTTATCCAGATCCGGATACAGGCGACACCTTCCTTTGCTCGGGCGTGCCCAGCAAAGACCATCCCACCGGGCAGAACAACTACCACTACTGCGATCAGACCGGCAAGATGGATGACCTCTTCGCCCAGGGCCTGGCGACGGCCGACCCGGCTGCCCGCAAGAAGGTCTATGACGAGATCCAGCAGATCCAATACGACAACGTGATCATCATCCCGCTGTTCGCACGCGCCAACGTGTACGGCTACTCGGATCGCGTTACATTCCCGCCCAGCTCCGGCTATTCTAATGCCTTCTGGGATGCTGAGAACTTCGACGTCAAGTAATGTGCGAGTAAGTTAGTTGTAAAATGACCTGTGGCGCCGCCAACGTGCAGGAGTGCTTCCTGCCAGGGGCGCCACAGGTCTACCCCTTCTTCGAAGTGCTATCTTAAGCTGAATTCACCACAGATGAACACGGATAAACGTTAAGCAAATAGAGAAACCTTATGGGCGAGTTGTCCATGTTCATCTGTCGTTAAGGAAGCTCTTGCAACACTCAGTTAGCGCCGCACTATTAATATTAGAGAAGGAGTGAGCTATGTGGTCCTACTTGGTACGCCGCCTCTTGCAAGCCTTCGTGATCCTGTTCATCATCACCATGCTGTGCTTCATCCTGACACGGCTCTCCTCTGACCCGATGTCACAATATGCCAACCGCCCCGGCATGACCGCTGCCGATCGGGAGGGCATCCGAAAGAGCCTGGGTCTGGATCAACCCATTCCGATCCAGTATGTCAAATGGCTTGGGCTGGCATTGCAGGGCAACCTCGGCGAATTCGTTCTTCTCCAAACAGCCGGTGTTGATGATGATCGAACAACGCCTGCCCCTGACCCTGATCCTGATGGTCACGGCAGAGGTGGTGATCATCCTCGTCTCACTCGTGCTGGGGCTGGTGGCGGCGGTCAGGCAATATTCCCTCACCGATAACCTGATCACATCCTTCTCCTTCATCGGCTACTCCATGCCTATCTTCTTCATTGCCTTCGGCTGCATCGAGATCTTCGCCGTGCAGTTCAAGGCCTGGCACCTGCCCTATCTACCGACCGGCGCAGACATCTGGAACCCGAAAGATCCCATCGCACTTGCCCGGCATCTGATCCTGCCGGTGTTCTGTCTGGTGGCCATCCAGACCGCTGCGTATTCCCGCTACCTGCGCTCCAGTATTCTGGAGGTATTGGGTCAAGATTATGTCCGCACGGCGCATGCCAAAGGCTTGAGCAGGCGTGCAGTGCTTTTCAAGCACGCCCTGCGCAACGCCATCCTGCCGTTCGTGACGATCGTGGGATTGGACATCCCGTTCCTGCTGGGCGGGGCGTTGGTTACCGAGTCAGTGTTTGCCTGGCCGGGGATGGGACGGTTGTTCTGGGAATATGCCCAGCGTGGTGACTATCCGGTGGTGCTGGGAGTGCTGTTGCTGACGTCCACCGCGGTGGTGTTCTTCACCATCATCGTCGATCTGATCTACACAGTTGTCGATCCGCGCATTCGCTTGAGTTAGGAATCTGCCATGGCTATAAATCCTACTATCGCTGAACCTGCAGTTGCCGGTGCTGATTTTGGCATCACTGAGACGAAACAGCCGCTGACTCCTGGAGAGCTCGTCTGGCGGCGCTTCCGCAAGCACCGTATGGCTATGGTGGGTGGGATCGGCGTCGTTCTGCTCCTGCTGTTCATCATTGGCGGATCCATCATAGTCCCTGAGAGCGCAGGCGAATAGCACGCGATCTGACAGCACGTCTTGCCGGTCCGATGAGTACTCACTGGTTCGGCACGGATAGTGTCGGGCGGGATGTTTTCAACCGCGTGATCTACGGCGGGCAGATCTCGCTCTTCATCGGCTTGCTGGCCGTAATCCTGGAGGTAACGCTCGGGACGTTGATTGGCGGCGTAGCAGCTTATTATGGTGGCTGGGTGGATGCCCTCCTGATGCGCTTTACCGAGGCTATGCTGTCTATCCCATCATTGTTCCTGCTGATCGTATTGGCTAAGTTTATCGGCAAGAACATCGGGCAGGTCCAGATTCTTGGTCGCACCTTCAGCGGCAGCATCGGTATCGTGATCCTGGTCATCGGTGTCACGTCCTGGATGTATCTGGCCCGTATCGTCCGCGCCAACGTGCTGGCCCTCAAGGAATTGGATTACATTTCAGCATCCCGGGCCCTCGGCGCCAATAACAGCCGCATCTTTTTCAGCCATCTGGTGCCCAACACTTTGGGCCCCATCATTGTAGCAGCGACCCTGGGCTTGGCCGGTGCAATCCTTACCGAAGCCTATGTGTCCTTCCTGGGACTTGGTGTACAGCAGCCGACCTCCACCTGGGGCAACATGATGCAGTCCGCGCAAAGTTTCCTCAACCGCGGCGCCTGGTGGATGTGGGTGTTCCCCAGCTTGTTCATTGTGCTAACGATCCTATGCATCAACCTGCTGGGCGACGGCTTGCGCGACGCCTTTGATCCCCGCAGCAGCCGGCACCTATAACCTGTAAACCGAACTAGAACTTCAACCCCTACGAACGCCAAGAGCGCAAAGAATTCCGACGAACCTTTGCGCTCTTTGTTTTTTGTCTGGGCTCCCATCCAGAATATCGGATGGGAGCTGTATAAGTTCATCTTTCAGGGGACGATCCGTGCGAGCATCCCCCATGCCGCCAGCGCACTGAACAGCAGGACCACGATGGCCGCGCCGTTGAGCACTTCGCGCGGCTCGCGCTTATCGGCCATGTGCAGGGCCGGCACGATCCCCTGCACCTCCCATACCGGGCCGGCGAACCAGGCAAAGATCAACCCTCCGATCAGCCCGCCGACGTGCCCCCAATTGTCGATGCCGGGAGTAAGTCCGAGCAGCAAGTTCACCGCCACGACGAACAGGACATTGCCGATGGCGCGCCCGAACTGATTGCCGAATAGCTTGCGGTTCTGGTAAAGGAAGACCCCTTCCGCGCCGACCAGGCCGAAGATGGCCGTGGAGGCGCCCACCGAGAAGCCGTTGGAAAGCAGGAAAGAGAGCACGTTGCCTGCGAAGCCGCCCAGTACATACAGGATCAGGTAGCGCCAGTGGCCGAAGCTCCGCTCGAGGCCCGCGCCGAAGATATAGAGGGCATACATGTTGAACAGGATGTGCGGCACCGAGGCATGCAGAAGCACGGGACTTAGAAGGCGCCAGATCTGCCCGGCGCGGATCAGATCGTTGATGCGCGCCCCGTACGCTTCGAGCCAGTCCATTTGCGCAGCAGGGTTGGCATATCCATACAGGTTGACACTCGCCAGCTGGAGCAGATAGACGACCACCGTCACCCCGATGATGGTGTAGGTCACATAGGGAACCGAAGCGGGAAGCGAGACGCGTACGCTTCTCGGCTTCCGGCTGCTGAGGTACGCCCTGGGGATTGGTGGAAGGGTCGGTGGGTGTCGTGGGATACTGGTTCACAAATTTACCTTTCGTGGCTGCACGCGATGATGCTCGGCTTTGATGATCGCCCGGATCGTGTCGACCGCATCGTCGAGGCGGAAGTCGTGGTTCACGATCACATAGTCGAATGCCTGCACGCGCTTGAGCTCCTTGCGCGCGGTTGCAATGCGGATGGCCAGCAAATCGGCGGTCTCCGTGTCACGCCCATGCAGGCGGCTCACGAGCTCCTCTTCGCTCTCGGTGGTGATGAAGATCAACAGCGCATCCGGCACCAGTCTGCGGATCGTCTCCGCGCCCTGGACATCCAGCCGCATGACTACATCCTGTCCGCTGGCTAATGCCGCATGCACTTGCTCCCTGGGGATGCCCTTATAATCGCCATAGACAATGGCATATTCGATCAGCTCGTTGTGCTCGATCATGCGGGCGAACTCTTCAGTGGAGACGAACCAGTAGTCTTTGCCGTGTGTTTCCCCCGGACGTTCCGCGCGGGTGGTGGCTGTCACTACGAAGTGGAAGGGCAGGCCGCGTTCCTGCATGCGCTGCACAACGGTATCTTTCCCTGCGCCGGATGGTCCGGACACGACGATCAACAGAGGCTCATGGCTGTGTAGTGTGAAATCTGGATCCGCTGTCATGGCTGTAATTGTACCCGAGCCGCGAAATTCAAGTAAAATGTGCTCATGCCAAGCTACGACTATGTCTGCCAGAACTGCCAGCAGCGCTTCGAAGTGTTCATGAGCTACAGTGAATACGGCACAAAGCCCGTGAAGTGCGTGCATTGCGGAAGCGACAAAGTTCGCCGGCGCATGACCAGGGTGCGCATCGCCAAATCGGAAGATACCCGCATGGAAGGCATGATGGACGAATCGGCTTTGCAGGGCATGGAGAACGACCCGCAGGCGCTCGGCCAGATGATGAAGAAAATGGGTAAGGAAATGGGGGAGGATCTGCCGCCGGAGTTCGACGATGTGGTAGACCGGCTGGAGGCGGGCCAATCTCCTGAGGAGATCGAATCCGCGCTGCCCGACCTGGGTGCCGAACCACCTGCCGGGGACGACGATCTATGAGGCTTTATTGATTCTTAAGCGGCAAATTCCCATAGCACAGCTAGATTATTTTCGCGCGTCGACGGCTTCATCCATCCACGCTGGTCTTAAGTCGTAGTAGAGTACGTCGGGGTCGATATCAGCGCCGTTTTCCCAGCCGATCGTGCCCCCCACAACTCTGACAGAGCGAAACATGTTGGGATCTTTGCGGATGGGGGCAAAAATTTCGCCGCGGAGATACTTTTCAAGATCAATTTGCTTTTCAACCCCATCTTTGAATTGTATCCGGACGCGATACCCGTCAAGCACTTCTACCGCCTGTACTCGAACAAGGGGGCCAGGCATATTCATGGTCAATGCTCCTTACTCAAGGCCTTCGATCCTAACCAGAGGCTTTTCCAAGCGCGCCCGTTCCCAATTATCGCGAAGTTCCGCCCGATAGAGAGATGCCTACTCGACAACGAGTGCGTGAGCTCTCCGCGGGAGTCCACCGCGCAGGATATCCAACGTGTCAATCAAGTAGAGAGATAGATGGCTGCTTTGCATGCACAGGGCTAGTTTCAGCCTCCTACTGGCTGAAACTAGCCCTGCCCTGCTTCGATGGTTTTACGGTGCTCTGCGAAGTGCTCCGATGTGTTGCCGAGCACCGACTCGATCACCAGCCGCTTGTCCGGGCCGTTCTCGGATAGCGGTTTCATCAGGTCGGCAAAGGGCATGGACCGCAGTGTGTCCACCACATCCACATAGGTGATATTCAGCCCCTCCAGCACATCCAGGAGAGGACGGTCGCGGTTGCGCTCGAATAGCACCGCATTTTCGCCGTCTTCGTCCAGCTGCTTGTGGACTTCTGGATCGATGTCCAGGGCTTGCGCGGGCGGCATTTTATTGAGGGAAGAGTCCTTCATATAGCGCATCCACGCCGCCAGGTGAGCCAGGTTGTCCTTCGGTGACCAGCCGCCGGCATCCGGCGTGGTCATTTGCTCGGGAGTCAGGCGATGGACGGTCTCCATAAGCGCCCGCCATTCCTTCTCGATCACGGCCAGCAACTCGTTGGTATCCCTCGGTAGCGTCGTGTCCATATTTGCCTCCGGATGAGCAGGGCTTTATGAAATGTCCTGCGGGGCGGCCCGCTCCATTTACTGGTTGGGAAGTATCTCAGTTCCCGGCTCAATACGTTCCTTTTCCTGTCCGGCGCGCCAGATCCATGCTGCGCCTTGCACCAGCCGCGCGGATTTGGCGTGGATTTTAATATAAGCGCCGTCTTCCAGCAATAACACGGGGTTTTCATGAAAGGCCTGGTAATCCATTAACCAGTTATGCTTCTCCGCGCTGTCAAGGTAGTGGACGTTGAAATTGAACGGCGTAAGGTGGAGCCCGTCGAAGTGAGGCGTGCCGACCATGTTCAGGTCGTTGCTTGTGAGGATATCCGGTCCGCACAGCACAGTGCCGGCGCTAAATGCGACGAGCGGCAGACCGGCTTGCAATTTCTTGCGCAGGGACGGAAACAGGTGGCTGATGTGCAACCGGTGATTGAGCAGGAACGTGTTTCCGCCGGGGATGTACGCCGCAGAGGCGCGCCGCAGGACCAACTCCATTTCCGCCAATTCCATGGTCTCGGTGTTGATCGTTTCAACGCGTGCCAGACCGCGGAATGAGTCTCTGCGTCTCGGCCAGGTACTTTTCTGCGTATAGAGAAGCCAGCGGCAGGTATGCCAGTGTGGCGTCGGGCTTGTTTTCGAGATAGGGGCGGCAGGCCTCCACAACCCACGCTATGTCGTTTTGTCCGGGCGTTGAAAACAGGTGAAGTTGAATTGCGTTTGGACTCATGGATCAGCGGTTGAGTCTTCGGCTAATGAGGCGTCTTGCTTTTTTTACGCCGTCAAAATAATGGGTTCATTTTTCGTCACGATGATGGTGTGCTCGAACTGGGCCGCAATGGCGTTGTCGGCTGTCCGCAGGGACCAGCCGTCGCCCTGCTCACGGATGCGTCCCTGGCCCGTGGTGAGGAACGGCTCGATGGCCAGCACAAGCCCTTCTTTCAACAGCCGATGATCCCTGGGATTATAGAAATTCCAAACTTCCCCCGGCTCTTCATGCAGCCCGCGGCCAATGCCGTGCCCGGTGAGGTCGTAGATAACGTTGTAGCCTCGCTTTCGGGCTTCCTGCTGCACCGTTTTGCCGATCTCGTTCAGCCGCCCTCCGGCACGCGCCGCATGGAGCGCTTTGCCGAGTGTGGCCTTCGTTGCCTCCAGCAGCTTGTGGATTTCGGGTGAACGCCGGGAGATCCACATCGAGGCGCCTGTGTCTGAAAAATAGCCGTCCAGTTCGGCGGATACGTCGATATGGATCAGTTCCCCTTCGGTCAATACATGGTCATTGGGAATGCCGTGCGCGATCACGGGTGAGACACTGATGCAAGTGGCGCCGGGATACTGATAGACCACTTCCGGCGCGGAGCGTGCTCCATCCGCCTCGAGCAGGCTGCGGCCGATCTCATCCAGCTCGCGCGTCGTCATGCCGGGGCGCAGCGGCGGCCATCATCTTGCGCAAGGTCTCGGCGCAGATGCGGCCAATGGCTTTGAGGGCCTCGATATCTTTTTCGGAGTCGGCGGTCATGGGATGGATTCTAATTCAGAAATCGTGATGGATCATCTGTGCCCTCAATGGAAAGCTACGAAGAAAAGCGTTGATCTTTTGTGAACCGCAAAGTTACGAAGCCGCAAAAATGAGGACCTTTGTGTCCTGGCGACTTTGCGTCAAGGATTTTCGCGATCATGGCAGTATCAGGTGCAGGTCACCGAATTCGTGCCAGAGATAACCATGCTGCAGCGCCTCCGTGTATGCGCTCTGGACGTGTGCCCTGCCCGCCAGCGCTTCCAGGATCGCAAGATGGGTCGCCTCCGGCTCATGGAATCCGGTTAATAGCGCCGTCACGGCTCGCAAGCCGCGCTCGGGAGTTACAACCAGGCACGTCCAGCCTTCGCCGGCATGCACTTGCCCGTAGATATCCGCCACGCTTTCCAATGCGCGCACCACGGTCGTGCCGACTGCCACCACGCGCCGGCCTTCCCGGCGCGCACGGGTTACGCCTTGCGCCGTTTCTGCCGGTACGCGGTAAAACTCCTTGTAGGGCGGCTCATGCGTCTCGATGTTCGACACGCCGGTATGCAGGATCAACGGCAGAACTTCGATGCCCCTGGATACCAGCCTGCTCAGCACCTCAGTCGTGAACGCCCGTCCTGCCGACGGCATCTCCGCGCTGCCGGTCTCGGTGGCGTATACCGTTTGGTAGTAGGATGCGGGCCACTTGTCCTTGACGTAGTTATAGCGGATCGGGAATCCCCAGCGCCGCAAGTACTCGTCTGCCATGGAAGGCAACTTTATGCTCGCCACCCATAATGTCTGCGAGGCTTTCGCATTCGCATCGCAATCGCTGATATATGGCTCACGGAACGCAACCGACGCACCTCCCGGAAGACTGAGCCTCTCGCCTGACAGCGCGCCCTCGAAATGCTTGCTCTTTCCGCCGGCGTAGATCGAGCGCGGCTCCACGTGTCCAGAGATCATCTTCCAGGTGTGTTGAGAGGTGCAGCTCCAATTCGGTGCCGTCCTCGCGCAAAGCGCGCAGCGCGGCGCTCCGTGTTCCGCTGGTATTGATGACCACCACATCACGCCGGATCCAAAAAATCCGGCAGGTCATAGAAGTGCGCGTGCCGGATGCGGCCATCAGAATGGTTGGACACCATCAGCCGGACCTGGTCGCGTCGCAGCCCGCGCGCCTCCGGCGGCTCCGCAGCTTCCAACTCAGGCGGCAGCGAAAACTTTATTGGCGAATGGCCAGGGGTAAGTGCAGCGACTTCTGTGCTCATGGATTCAATCGCTCGCCTGCTCGACCAGCTCGTGTGCCTTGTAACGCCCGGACGGTTGCTTTCCGTCCAGCAAGGTCAGTAGTCCGGGCACGCTTTCTTCAGGTAGTGGGCGGTCGCTGATGTCATCATCGGGGAATGCTTCCTGCTGCATCTGCGTGCGCATATCGCCCGGATCGACCCAGTAGATATGAAGTGCAGGGTTCTCCTCAGCCAGGATAGCGGAGAGATGCTCCAGCGCGGCCTTGCTTGAGCCGTAGCCTCCCCAGCCGGCATAGGCCTCCACGCCGGCATCACTGGTGATATTCAAGATGCAGCCTTCCGGTTTTAGCACGGGGCGTAGTGTTTGGATCAGCGCCAGCGGAGCAACCACATTTGTCAGGTACACGTCTTGTAGAACGTCCAATGGATAATCCAGGAGGGCGGGCTGCGGGCTTGGGCCGAGGAAGCTGGCATTGTTGACAATAGCGTCGAGTCCGCCCAGCTTGCGGGCGGCGTCTGCCAATTCCTGGCGATGGACGGCATCGGTCACGCTTCCGGGAACGGCGATCAGGTTCGCCATGCCTGAAGGTCCGCTGCTCCTCGCCGATAGCTCTGCATGCACTTGTTCAAGCGCCTGTTTGCTGCGCGCGTCGATCACCAACCCCCACCCGTTCTCAGACAGTTTGCGAGCCAGCGCCAGGCCCAGTCCCCGCGAAGCGCCGGTGATCAATGCATTCTTCATATTCCATACCTCTAAGAAGCTCTGTTAGTTCGTTGCGGCGAGATAATGTAAGGTCGTACTTTTGCTACAGCATTAAGACCGATGCAACGTAAGGAACCTTACATGATCTGGTTTAATCGCTCCGAATCGGCTGGTCAAGACAAAAATCACAGTCCATTCGGCTAGGTTTGATTGCGCCAGGTCACGCGCTCAGCGCGTAGGCTTCCTTCAGCCAGCCTATTAGCGCGCTGTCCACATCATCCACGGAGAGCAGCTTCACTTCCTGATGGAAGCGGCTGGCAGATACGCGTTCCGACTTTGGGAAGCGTGCATCCTTGATCGGCGCCGCAGACTTTACGTTCAGAACCAGCGCATTCTTGCGGGTCACCACGCCTGCAAAAGCGGACTTGTTGACCAGATGGATCGAGGTCTTCTTCGGCTCCTCGATCACCGGCCCAAACTTGCGAGCCTCTTTGAGGATGCAAGCATAGATCGACTGGACTACGGCGTCCTTGCCTTCGAAGTGCTGTGAAAGGCTGGGGGATTCTGTCATTGTCTGCATCCTTTCTGTGCCGTACAGTTTATGGCAGTTATGCCGGGCGGGCAAGACAAAAATCCCCGTCCTTTCGGGACGGGGATCTCTTTTTCATCGATATGCGAGGGTCTAATAGCGCCGGTTGCCGCCGCCGCGATCTGTGCGCCGTCCGCCGGCGCCGCCACCGCGATTACCGAAACCGCCGCCGCGGTTGCCGAAGCCGCCACCACCGCCACCCGGGCGCTCCTCACGCGGGCGGGCAAGGCTGACCTTCAGCTCGCGCTGGCCCATGCTATAGCCATTGAACATGCTGATGGCCTTCTCGGCTTCCACCTGATTGCTCATCTCTACAAAACCGAAGCCCTTGGATTGGCCGGTGTCGCGGTCCTTGATGAGTGCCACGGAAGAGACAGTTCCTGCCTGGGCGAACAGGGTGCGCAGTTCGTCTTCGGTCGTCGAGTAGGACAGGTTGCCCACGTACAACTTCGATTCCACTTTTTTCTCCTCACGCCGCCTCTACGGGCGGGCACAAAACCAGGCTTCAGACGACTCGCAAGAGAATCACCGGACCCTGTTGACAGTGTGCCGAGTATAACACACGCGGCATTTCGTGCATCTCATACCATATGTAACGGGTAAATCGCAGGACTTGCGACGTATCAACCGAGGGCCCGTTATCAGCTTGTGCCGGATCCCACAAGCCCGGTGCAGAAGGTACCACCTCCGGCGTTCAACTTTTGACTTGCAGACGTTCCAGAATCACCTTTCTCAGTTCCTTTTGCACTTCCGCCCACTCTCTGCCCGCGTCCACCACCACCCATCTCTGCGGTTCGGCTTTCACCATTTCCAGATACCCTTTTCGGACGCGCTGATGGAATTCCAGGGTATACGCGTCCAGCCGGTTCCACTCGGAGCCGTTTTGCGTCTTGCGCTTCAGACCAACCTCTATGTCAATGTCAAGCAGGACCGTCAGGTCCGGCGTGAGACCGCCCGTGGCATATTTGACCAGAGCGCGCACCTGATCCAAATCTTGCTGATGCCCGTAGCCTTGATAGGCAATGGTCGAATCATAGTACCGGTCCGAGATCACCACTTCGCCGGTGGCGAGGCGGGCTTGAAGACCTCTTCCACGATCTGCGCCCGCGCAGCCTGGTATAGCAGCGTCTCAGTGCGAGGATGCATCTCTACGTTCTTCAGGTCATGGATGACCTCGCGGATCTGCTCGCCGATGGACGTGCCGCCCGGCTCGCGGGTTGGGAAAACCGTATAGCCCTGCTCGCGCAGGTATTCCACCAGCGGTGGCAGGTGCGATGTCTTGCCAGAGCCTTCAGGACCTTCAAGTGTAATGAACATGGACCTCTTACCTTACGACAAAATAGCCGCCCAACACCAGGAAGAGCAGGCCCACGACACGCCAGGCATCCAGCTGCCGGACTGCAGCGCCGAACAGGCCGAAGTGGTCGATGGTGATTCCCATGGCGAGCTGCCCAATGATGATCAATGCCAGGGCCGTGGTCGCTCCCAGGCGTGGCATCGTGTGGTTAATGGTCAGATAGAGCACGACTCCGAAGAAGCCCGACCCCAGCATGTACCAGGAGAGGCTGCGCCAGTTCTGAATACTCTCGCCGCCGCGGATAAGGAGGAGTGCCCCCGAGAGGAACGCGCCGCTGACGTGCACAACAAAGCTGCTGGCCGCGCTGCCCACACGTTGGCCCATTTGTGTGGCAATCGGCCCCTGCATTCCCACGGCGACCCCGCCCAGGATACCGATCAAGACTGTAAGTAGGATGCTCAACATTCGATCATGCCTTTCCCGCGCCGGATTCCTTCGTTCTCATTATACGTTTATCCTCCGGTTAATTTGTCCGTCATTTTGCGGGGCTACAATAGCAGCGTACCATTGAACTACAGACCATGGATCCATGGATCTGTTCGACAAAGCAAGGAGATTGACATGTCAGCCAAACGAATTCTTTACGTGCTCCTGATCGCCGTGGTCGCCGCGATCTCGGCGCTATCAGGGGTGGCTGCCGGTGGCGCACTGATGTTCCGTGCGTTCCAATCCCGCGCCAGCCTGCCGGCGCCTATTCAGCAGGTGCTGCCGGCCAGCAATACCAATCCTTCACAAACCTTTACCCTCAGCACCACCGATATCCAGACGACCGTCACGCAGTCGGTGCAAAAGGTGGGCCCCGCGGTCGTGACCGTGGTCGGCACGGTTCCGGGACAGACAACGTTCTTCGGGCAGAGCAGTGACCAGACTGTCAGCGGCAGCGGCTTCTTCATCTCGGAGCAGGGCTACATTGTTACCAATAACCATGTTGTGGAAGGCACAAGCTCGGTTGACGTTGTGTCTGTCCAACGGCACCCGCGAAAAGGCGACCGTCGTTGGCACGGACCAGTTCAACGATATTGCCGTCCTGAAGGCGGATGGGTCGGTGCCAGCCGTGGCTGCCCTTGGGAACTCAGACGTGCTCAAGCCCGGCGAGACCGCCATTGCGATCGGCTCCCCGCTCGGCGACTTCAAGAACACGGTCACGATGGGCGTGGTCAGCGCGACCGGCCGTTCGATCGACACCGGCAACGGCTACCAGATGGAAGGTTTGCTCCAGACCGATGCCGCCATCAACCCCGGTAACTCCGGCGGCCCATTGGTTGACCTGGCGGGAGAGGTGATCGGCGTCAACACGTTGATCGTGCGCAGCAGTGGCAACGGTTCCGTGGCAGAAGGCCTCGGCTTTGCGATCCCGATCAATACCGCACAGGCGGTCGCCACGCAGATCATCCAGAAGGGCTACTTCGCCCATCCATATGTGGGCATCGCTTATCAGCCCATCGCCCCGGATATTGCCAGCAACTATAACCTGCCGGTGCAATGGGGCGCCTACGTCACCCAGGTCGCCGCGGGCAGCCCCGCCAGCCAGGCCGGTCTGCAGCAAGGCGATATCATTACCAGGGTCGGCGACATCACGCTGGACCAGAGCCACTCATACCTGAACACGCTTTACCTGTATAAGCCAGGAGACAAGGTTACGATTTCCGTGATCCGAAACGGCCAGACGGTACAGATGGATGTTACGCTCGGCGAATTGACGAATCATTAGGAGGCGTAGCAGAATGGACGAGGCGTACGTAATCTAGAAGTAGAACGACTTATTGGTAGAAAAGAAGGAGGTAGGCCGTAGCAGGTGTCCGCTACGGCCTACTTGTTTTTATTCAAGATTTTTGGGGAAGGTCAATTCCCTTGACGGTGCATTCCCACGCTGGTAAACTCACTGGCGTCAATCTGATTCTTAAGAAAAGGAGTGCTGTTTGTTTAGGTATTTCGCGTCGGTGCTTGTTTCACATCAAAGTGCATGAGTACGCCTGTCGTTCACAGATAGTTATTTTTCTGTAATTAGCGGCCACGGGTGCTCATGCCCCGTGGCTTTTGATTCCCAACGAATTAGCTGCGTGCTTGATATTTACCGCGTACTGCGCAAATTTCTAAACTGATTTACTCACACACATAAGTTTAGTCATTTTTGCAGGAAGCACCAAGCCCCCGCAATTTAACGGACACTTCATCAGGAATCCTTCACCAGCCACGGATTTTTCATGGCTGGTTCTTTATTTTAACTCAACCCAGAAAGGACAATTGTATGTCAGCCCAGGTTAGTCGGAAACGCTTCGCCATAAACCATTTTCCTGCCCGCTCGAACCATCACGGACAGTTGGCACCATTTTTGAATCAATTTATGCGCGCCCGTCTGCAACGGAGTGCGTTAACAGGAAATCTGAACAATGAATACAGACAATGGAGACGGTCAAGGGATCGTCTTTCAAAAGAACCTTGGACAGTATTCTGTCCACAGCAACGGACGAGAAATCGCTTGCGCCCTCTCGTCGCGCCTGCGTAGACAACTCGTCTATCCCACCGCCGACTCAAGCTCGCTCCGGCGCGCGGTGCAAAGGGTCCGCGAGATCGACCAGCTCGCCCCGGTTGCCATCGGGGACGTAGTCCGCTTTGTTGATGCAGGTGAAAACCGCGGCATGATCACGGAGATCCTGCCGAGACGCAACAAATTCTCGCGCCCAGCCACTACACCCGGCCAACGCGTTTTCGAGCAAGTGATCGTCGCTAACGCGGACCAGGTGGTGCCTGTCTTTGCAGCCGCCAACCCGGCCCCGAAATGGGGTTTGCTGGATCGCTATCTGGTGGCCGCTGAGGCTGCCGGGCTGCCGGCACTGATCTGCATCACAAAAACCGACCTTGCCGGGCGGAACAGTGAACTTGAAGCAACAATAACTGTATACCGCCGCATTGGCTACAGGGTGCAGCTCGTCAGCGCGGTCACCGGCAATGGATTGGATGAGATCAAACAGTCCTTACAAGAGCGCGTCTCTGTCCTGGTTGGCAAATCAGGCGTGGGAAAAACTTCGCTGCTGAATGCTATCCAACCTGATCTGGGTCTGCGCGTCAAAGCAGTCAGCCGCGGCAAAGAGTGGCAAGGGCGTGCATACCACCACCCGGCCTGAAATGTTCCGGCTCGATGGCGGCGGAGCCATCGTTGATACACCGGGCATCCGCGAGTTTGGCTTATGGGATGTGGACGAAGAGGATATGGCGCTCCTTTTCCCTGAAATGCGTCCGCTGGTTGGCAGATGCAAGTTCGGCCTGGACTGCCGCCATGATCAAGAACCCGACTGCGCCATCCGCAAAGCCGTCATGCGTGGAGAAATAAGCCCGTATCGTTACCAGAGTTATCTGAAATTGAGAGCCACGTCATGAAAACCAACTTTTCCCGGCAACATATCCGCCAGACCGGCTCCAATGGCCTGCGCAACACCTTTGGAGACTTTGTCTGCATGGTCTGCCACAACTTCGTCTCTGCAGAGCCGGCAGTTTCAGCTGTCCACAACCGCAATCACTGTCCGTACTGCCTGTCATCCCGGCATCTGGACCTGTTCGAGGCCGGTGATAGGTTGTCCGCCTGCAAGTCAAAGATGCGCCCGGTGGCATTAACATTGAAAAAGACAGCCAAGAAATACTCGAGTGCCGGGCAGGGCGAATTAATGCTGGTTCATATGTGCGACGAGTGCGGCAAGCCATCCATTAACCGGATTGCAGCAGACGATGACCTCGCGACAGTGCTCGAGATTTTTGAAAGCTCACGAGAGCTAGACGAGGGTACTAAATCCACGCTCGCCCAAAGCAGGATCGTCATCCTCGAGACTGCACACCTTCTCTTGGTGCGCGAACAGCTATTGGGGCGCAACGCAATCGGAGGCTCGCTCATCGAGGTGCGAAACTTCCGTGCCTGAGAAACAAATGCGCGTTACGCCGAGCAGCATGGTTGAATAACTGGATCTGTGGTACCTGGCCGCCGACACTTGTTGGCGGCCTTTCTATCTGAAAAAACCGGGCGGACAATAATGGTCCGCCCGGTTTTATATTCCGTGTGCTGTGTTATTCCCTAAAGATCCTGACATGCCTGCGCGGCTCTTTGCCGTAGGAGTGACTCACCAATTCAGCTTGGCGCGCCATCTCATGCTCGAGTTCGCCGGACGAGCGACGGCCCCGGAGGCAGGTCCACCCAGCGCTCGCCATTCAATACCGCCGTGATGGCTTCCTGGGTCTGCTCCTTGACATTATCGATCTCGGAGGGCGACCCGGTCGGCTCACCCTTCACGTTGAACAGTTCGGCTAGGAATTGCTCCATCTGTCCCACGGTGCTGGAGCGCAGCACGTAGATCGGCAGGCCGCGATGCTCCGCGTCCACGATGGTCTGCTGCCGGTCGCGGTAATAGGTCTTGAGTGTGACCAGCGCGTTCGCTTCGCCGGGGTCTTTCACGATCACCGCCGGAACGCCCAATCGCTTGGCCGCCTGTGTCAGACGGTTACGGGCCACGCCATACGGATAGATCTTCACAGCCTGCAATGCGCCGCGCAGCGGTTCATAGCGCACCGGCACCGAAGGCGGGATCTGTTCCTCTGTGGGCGGTGTGGCAGCCGGCTGGCGTCCGCGCCGGGGGGTCTTGCTCTCCTTGGCATCCATCCTGCTTGTGGCGGCATGCGCCGGCTCGATCTGGATCTTGCCTTCGTTGTCGCGCATGCGGATCTCCGGCGCGATCGGGAACCCGCGCACCAGCGCATCGACAGAGCTCATGATATCCGGGTGCACCGCGAAGCGGTCCCGGGTCTGGATCTCCACCAGCACATCGAATGTGGGCGGCGCCCGGCGTTCCAGCACGGTCTTCTGCGTGCCGCGCCGGCGTGCTTCTTCGTCTGAGAGCGTCACGGCTTCGATACCGCCGACGAGATCACTCAGAGTCGGGTTCATCAGAAGGTTGTCCAGCGTCTGACCGTGTGCCGTGCCGATCAACTGCACTCCGCGCTCTGCGATCGTGCGGGCAGCTGCGGCTTCCAGCTCGCGCCCGATCTCGTCGATCACGATCACTTCGGGGTTGTGGTTCTCCACGGCCTCGATCATGACCTCATGCTGGAGCATAGGCTCGCGCACCTGCATGCGGCGCGCCTTGCCCACGGCGGGATGCGGGACGTCGCCATCTCCGCCGATCTCGTTGGACGTATCCACGATCACTACGCGCTTACTCTCCGCCAGGATGCGAGCGGCCTCACGCAGCAGGGTTGTCTTGCCAACCCCCGGGCGTCCCAGGATCAGGACCGACTTGCCGGTTTCGACGATGTCCTGGATGATATCCACCGTGCCATAGACGGCCCGGCCCACGCGCAGCGTCAGCCCCACGATATGGGTGCGCCGGTTGCGGATGGCGGAGATGCGATGCAGCGTGCGCTCGATGCCGGCGCGGTTGTCCGCGTCGAACTCGCCCGTGCGCTCATCTACATGGTCAATCTCGTCACGCGTCACTTCGGTCTGGCGCAGGACGATCTCCCGATCTACGTAGCGCGCAGTGGGCACGCGTCCCAGGTCGAGAATGATCTCCAGCAGGTTTTCGCTGTCATTCGCCTTTTCCACAGCTTCGCGGATATCGACGGGCAGAACTTGCAGCAATGCTTCAAGATCATCGGTGATTTTGAGTTGTGTCATAGCGGTTGTTTTGATTGGAGATGTAATTGGATAGGTACCGAGGCTCAGTCTACTGGTATTGAAGGCGGCCATACATTAGTATAATGCGCACCGCTTCGTCCCGCATTGCGGATTCGTTATCGCAGTTTCCACCTTCTCATAATGCGACCAGAATCCTTTGCAACGAAGCGCTGCGCTTTTACCTGACGGGGGATGCTAACCGGTGCAGAAAGTAGCAAAGTCCTGCACTGTTGCGGTCCCCGGCTCCTAATCGTATAACGATGAGAATGGCCTGCACGCCATGGGGTTTAATCAGCTTTAATATTTACGGCTTCTGGTCTTCCATCCGGCTTATTCTCGACGGCTGCACCGTCACGCCCGCCGGCTGCCTTTCGCGTACGGCTTGCTCTTCCTTTACCATGCGTGCCAGGTGCTTGACCATAATGGCCTGCCGGTCGGCGGCTTTCGCGCCCAGATCCTCGAGGACCGGCTCGAGCCAGGCCTGATAGGAGCGCACGCATATATACACAGGACGCCCGCCGCGGTTGGGCAGCATACGCACCAGCGAAGCCAGCTTCGTGCCGACATCTGTGGCTTCAGGATGGATGAATGGGAACAACACAATGCCGACCATCCCTGTGCTGACCGCCACGTGCGCCTTGAGGCCTTCGCTGCAAATGTAGCCCGATGGAGTTTTGGGAGCAGGCTCCACGGGTTGGAGCAGCGGAGGAACGATCTGATGGTGCAGATTTTGAATGGCAGGCAGTTGGACCGACTGCACACGCTGCCAGTGATGACCGCTATCCGAGCTGGCCCCATCTCCGTCTGCGTGGCTTCCATCAGGTTGGCTCGTGGCAAGAGGAGTCACATCCCATATCCGCTGCCAGGCATAGACTGAAAAACCAGACATGCGCAGGGGCACGAATGCCGTGCTGAGCTCATCGACCTCGGCCACCACATGCATGACGCCCCACGAGCCGGCTTGCGTGGTGAGATTCTCGATCAGTGCAGGCAGGGCCGCGTTGTTCATCTCAGACGCCGGCGCCAGGTAGAGTAATTTGGCAAACATCTCGCCATGAGTGTGGATGATGCCGCCCGCCAGCTTCGCCCCATCTTCACGCGACACGGCCGAATAGATATGCTTGCGCGGGTTGATGTAGGCCATCACGCCGATGGCACCCAGCGGGTTGCCGCGCGTCAATAGCCGGGAGGAGTCCAGGGGAATGGCTTCGCCGCGGTATCGATAAAGCGTCGGCAGGTCCAGCAGGTCGAGTGGGTGGATATTCATGTTTTCGTTCAAGCGTCCAGTTTTAGAATGGTAACTGTGTTCCAGATCAGTCCGCTAACGAAAGGAAGTATTCATGGAAGCGCGGGTCGCGCGTCAGCTCGGGATGGAAGGACGTTGCCAGCCAATGTCCCTGCTGCGCGGCTACGATGCGCTTATCGGCTGTCGAGGCCAGCACCTTTGCGTCTTTTTCAACCGAGTCGATGATCGGCGCCCGGATGAATACGGCATGGTACGGTTCATCTGTTCCGGTCGCCTTCTTGAGTTCGGGGATATCCAGATCAGCCTCAAACGACTCCACTTGTCGGCCAAACGCGTTGCGTTCCACGGTGATGTCCATCAGGTTGAGCAGCGGCTGTGCACGGCGCGCATCCTTTGAGAGAAAGATCGCTCCCGCGCAGGTACCCCAAATCGCATGTCGCTGTCCGAATTCGCGCAGCGGCTCCATCAGGCCATAATCCGTCGCCAGCTTGCCGATCGTGGTCGATTCGCCGCCCGGGATAATGAGTTCATCCAGGCCCTTGAGGTGCTCCGGGAGACGCACCTCCTCGGCATCGACCTTAAGCCTTTTCAGCATGGCGATATGCTCGGCAAAGTCGCCTTGCAATGCAAGCACTCCGATTTTCATTGGTTGGCCTGTAGCGGCACGGCGAGGCTATTATTGATGTTTGACGAGCTATCGTCCCGCCGTACTCCTACAAAGAATGTCTACCAGCCGCGCCCGGCCAGCTTCTCGGCTTCGGGCATCTGTGAAACGTTTCGGCCCACCATCGGCTCGCCCAAGTCCTTGCTGACTTCCGCCAGAATGCTGGCATCCTGATAATGGGTCACAGCCTTGACGATAGCCGAGGCGCGCCGCGCCGGATCGCCGCTCTTGAAGATACCGGACCCGACGAAAACGCCGTCGACGCCGAGCTGCATCATCAGAGCCGCATCCGCAGGTGTGGCGATGCCGCCGGCTGCAAAATTCACGACAGGCATGCGCCCCAGATCCTTGGTCTCTTTGATCAGTTCGTAGGGCGCGCCGATTTCCTTGGCATACGCCATCAATTCCTCATCGGCCATAGTGCCAAGTTGGCGGATCGCGCCCAGCACGGTGCGGGCATGGCGCACGGCTTCCACCACGTCGCCGGTGCCGGCTTCACCCTTGGTGCGGATCATCGCCGCGCCTTCGCCGACGCGCCGCAGCGCCTCGCCCAGGTTCCGGCAGCCACACACGAACGGGACTTTGAACAATTGCTTGTTGATATGATGCGCTTCGTCGGCAGGCGTCAGCACTTCGGATTCATCGATATAGTCGACTCCGATGGCTTCCAGGATCTGCGCTTCCACAAAGTGCCCGATGCGGCACTTGGCCATCACGGGTATGGTGACCGAGTCCATGATCTTCATAATAAGTCCGGGGTCAGACATGCGCGCCACGCCGCCCTGCGCACGGATATCGGCAGGCACGCGCTCCAGCGCCATGACAGCGCAGGCGCCGGCATCTTCGGCAATGCGGGCATGTTCCGGGGTAACGACGTCCATAATGACGCCGCCTTTAAGCATTTGGGCAAGGCCCTTCTTGACAGCGAACGTACCGGTCTCTTGTTCCATGAATTTCTCCTCAAATGGGCGTTTGACGATTCTACCATGCCGGCCTCGGGTGACTTGCCGAGGCCCGCTAGAACCGAATAATCTGCAATTCTATTTTAATCGCAGATTGGTATGGTGTTAAGGGCCAATTCTAGCGAATAGCTGCCAGTCCAAGAATGTCTTTCATTTGTTTCTGCAATAAATTGGCTCTATACGGGCCATTCCTTGTGATATATTTATAGTACCACTCCGATAAGAGTCCCGATGATCGCTGGCGTGCTGAGTATCATACGCCGGCCGCAAGGTCCGCCCATTGGAGATCGATCATGCGCATTCCATTAGCCCGCGAGAGCGACGTGCCTCTGTACCAACAGATCAAGGTTTTTTTTCGGCAGGGAATCCTATCCGGCAACCTCGCCGCGGATACGCGCTTGCCAGCCAGCCGTCAACTGGCGCACGATCTGGGCGTCAACCGCATCACCGTGGAAAGCGCCTACGCCGAGCTGGAAGCCGAAGGCCTGATCTTCTCCCGCGTCGGAAGCGGAACTTACGTGCTTCCGGTAGCCGACCTGCCGGCGCTGCCGCGCGATGGCGCCGGCGCTCCCTGGCCTCTCTGGCAGCGCAGCCTGCAGAACCTCACCGGCGATTCGCAGGGCCTCCTCGGCCCGAAGGAAATGCTCCAAGCCGCCGGGCATCCTCATCCGATCGAGTTCGCGAGCGGCAGCAGCGACTCGCGGCTGTTTCCCGCAGAGGATTTTCGCAAGGTGCTGCAGGCCGTTATGCGCCGCGACGGCATCGAAGCGCTTGACTACGGCGAGCCGGAGGGTCATGCGCCTCTGCGTGTCACGATCGCGCATATCCTCGCCAGCCAGGGACTGCAGATCCGCCCGGAGAATGTTCTGATCACAGCCGGCTCGCAACAGGCGCTGTCGCTGGTGGCGCAGCTTCTGCTCAAGCCGGACGATGTCATCCTGGTGGAAAGCCCCACATATTCGGGCGCCTTGAGCCTTTTCCGAGCCCTTGGCTTTCGGATCGTCAGCGTTCCCATCGATCGCCAGGGCATGCAAATGGACGCATTGGAGAAGTTGCTTCAGCAACACCATCCAAAGCTGATCTACACCATCCCGAACTTTCACAACCCCACGGGCACCTGCCTCAGCAGCGCGCGCCGTCACCAGCTAATTGTGCTCGCCGACCGGTATAACATTCCCATTTTGGAGGACGATTTCGTCGGCGATCTCCGCTACGAAGGCCGCACGCAGCCGGCTCTCAAGGCTCTGGACCCCGGCGGCCGCGTGATTTATGTCAGCACCTTCTCCAAGATGCTTATGCCCGGGCTGCGGGTCGGCTTCCTGGTCGCCGAAGGCCCCGTGTATGCCGGGCTCGTGGAGCTCAAGCACGCCAGCGACCTGTCTACATCCAGCCTGGTGCAGCGCGCGCTGGAAGCCTATGTGACCGTGGGCCGCTACCAGGCCCATCTGCGGCGCTCGTGCCAGGCCTTCCGCCGCCGGCGCGACGCCATGACATCTGCCATCAAGCGACACCTTCCGTCGGGAGTGAACAGTGACACGCCACAGGGGGGCCTATTCCACTGGGTGCAATTGCCCGATCAAATGTCTGCTGATGATTTGCTTCCGCTAGCCTGCGAAAACGGCGTGAATTTTGCTCCGGGCAGCGGCTTTTTCCCCGAGGCGCATTGCGGCGACGATTGGATGCGCCTGAACTTTGCCGCCCAGCCGCCGGAAGAGATCGAGGACGGCATCCGCCGTCTGGCAAAGGCTATCAGGTCCTACAAGCCAAAGCCCCACCGCGAAACCCCAACGTTGCCGCTGCGTAGATAATTCTGTAGATCGGCCTCCGGGATGCGCGAAGTGTCTAACGGCCGATCACTATTCGCGGCGCACTTCCGTTTCACGTGAAACAAGTCTGCTGTCTGAAAGGTTCCGAATGTCCACTCGAACGACTTTGATCCTTTGTCTTGTGCTGATCATCCTGGCCGTTGTCTTCAGCCTGGCGGTCTACAGCCGCCTGCCGGAGCGCATGGCCTCGCATTGGGGCCTCAATGATGAGGTAAATGGCACGATGTCCCGTTTTTGGGGCGCTTTCCTCATGCCGGTCATGTCGCTGGGCATGCTCGTGCTCTTCCTGATCATCCCATCCATTGATCCGATGAAGGCCAACATCGCCGCATTCCGGCCCACGTTCAACGCCTTCATTGTCGCCCTGTTGGTCTTCTTATCCTATCTGCATGTCCTGACGATCCTGTGGAACCTGGGCTATCAGAGCTTTCACATGAGCACGGCCTTGCTTCCCGGCGTGGGTCTGCTGCTCATCTTTGCCGGACTGATGATGCGGCAGGCCAAGCGGAACTTCTTTATCGGCATCCGTACACCCTGGACGCTCTCCAGCGACAACGTCTGGACCAGGACGCATCGGGTCGGCAGCGTGTTGTTCATATTCTGCGGCGCGCTTACCGTCCTCAGCATTTTCTTCCCCGGCACCACCGCCTTTATGCTGATGCCTGGTGCCTCTCCTCGTGACAACTCTTTTCCTGACGGTCTACTCCTACGTCCTGTATCGCCAGGAAACGAAGTCTTAGCCAAAGATATTCGGGGCTCCACTTGGAGCCCCGCTCTGTCTCTTCCTGTCCTTTCCCCACGTTCTCGATCTCTTTGTTTCACGTGAAACAGGAACCCCATGACGAAACCCTTCAACTGGAAGATCTTCCTCATCCTATGTGCCGCCGCTATCTTGGGCGTGATCGCTGTCCTTCCCTATACGCTGACGCTGCAGGCCGATACCATAAGCAAGCTAAAGCTGCCGATGCCATTGCCCCTGCTGCTCACGATTCAGATTGCTCAGCAAACCATCGGCATTGCCATCGCCATCGCCCTCGGCTTGCTCTTTGCCAACCGCACCGGACTCGGACTGCCGATCCTGGAGGCCCGCCTGCGCGGTGAACCCGTCGGAGCAAAGATCCGTGCGATCCTGCCCATTAGTGTGATCCTGGGCATCCTGGGCTCCTTGATCATCATCGCCATGGACGTTTACATCTTCCAACCAGCCCTGAAGGCCCAAATAGGTACCACCGCATCCGCATTGGTCGGCAACACGGCGACTCCGGCAGCGTGGAAGGGCTTCCTGGCATCCTTCTATGGCGGCTTGGACGAAGAGCTCCTGCTGAGACTGTTCGTCATGTCGTTCCTGGCCTGGCTGGGACACTTTGTCAGCAAAACCGCCGAGGGCAAGCCGACCGTTGCGGTAATGTGGATCGCCAACATCCTGGCTGCGATCTTATTCGGCCTCGGTCACTTGCCCGCTACGGCTGCGCTCGTCCCGATTACACCGCTGGTTGTCCTGCGTGCAGTTGTGCTTAATGGCGTGGTCGGTATCGCCTGCGGCTATCTCTACTTCACCCGCGGGCTTGAATCCGCTATGATTTCGCACTTCAGCGCTGACATGGTCTTGCACGTCCTGTTTGCTATCTAGAACTCGGCTCCGACGAGGAATCGCAACTTCTGCATGGATACGTGATTTTCGATCTTTTTTCGGCAGTGGCCCCGATTTTTCGTGACTGCGTTTTCGAAAACGTCTGCTTTTCGCCGATTTTCTCCAGGCTCCGAAATTAATAAACAGCAAGCGGCGCATCGTAACATCCGATGCGCCGCTTGCTGTTTCAACTAGATCGCACGGCTTGCGCCTGTAGAACTGTAAGCTGCGGAATTTGATCACCATGCCAACAGATACATTTTGAAGATGTTCCAGCTTCCAAACAGAAAGCACCAAACCGTGGGTAATTCATTAAATGATATGGAAAGCGAAGACAGTATCGTTTCAACAAATCCGAGGGGATAAACCCTGGCAGCACTTATCGTGGCGCAGTATTCTTCTTTGTCGCATTGGGTATTCATTCCATGTTCTGAATAAACATGTTGCAATTCGTGCCGGGCAACAAAGTACTTTGCCCTCATTGCTCAAATTATTTCAGTACAAATATCATGCCGGTCAGGCATAGAATGCCGTTGAGGCCAGGCATCTCTTTATACTTTGTTAGTGTGATGATTTCATCCAGATCTGCTCTGGAAGGCTCCCGGCCCGGCTGTCTGATTTGAGGACGGAAAGCATCGCCTGTATCTTATTCTGATCTACCGGATGGTGGCTTGGATCGCAAACCGAACTCCCTGGATACGACCGGCCCGTCTCTGGACACCGGTAATATCGGCTTCCGATTTCCAGAAATGCTATGACGGCCATGCCAAATAGCACCGCAGTGATAAGGAGTTTTCTGGATGGTATCGTTGCTATCTTCATAAAAATGTCCCGGCTGTGAAACGCTGACCTAGGCCCTGATTTTAAAATCAGAGAACGAAAGAATCAGGCTATTACACTTTATCTATTAGAACATTTGTTCTGTGCACCTAGAGATTGAAAATTGGTGCGGCCCACCCTCCACCAATAAGAAGACTTCGGAAGTCTCTCGCACTCGCCTCTACCTTTGAGCGATGTGCTACCGACTTCCGAAGTCCATTATTACTGAATACTGGCTACTGATAACTGGTTACTGCCCTATCCCAAGTGCATCGGCATGATGACGTGCAGGAATTCCTCGTCGCCCACCGGCCGCACCACGCCCGGCGCGTTCGCCGCAGACGTTTCCAGCGCCACGTTCGGCGTCTTGATCACTTCCAATGCCTCGCGCAGGAACCGGACGTTGAACGCGATCAGCACCCCGCTGCCGTCTACGGTCGCCTCGACGATGGTCTCATTCTTGCCTGTCTCTTCAGAGGTCGCGGAGATCTCCACTTCGCTCGGCTGCAACTGTCCGTTGCTCGATTTGATATTGAGCCGTGCCACATTCGAGCCCTCGCGCGCGAAGATCTCAGCCTGCTTGCAAGCCTTGAGCAGCGAAGTCGTGGAGACCAGCGTGCGGGATGTGTACTTGCGTGGGATGATCTGCTGATAATCGGGGAAAGTTCCATCGATCAGTTGTGATGTCAGTTCAACATCCTTCACGCGGAACACCACCTGGCCGCGAGCCTTCGGCACAACCATATAGAGCGGCGCTTCGCCATCGCTGGCCACGCGGGCCAGCTCGGTGAGACAGCGTGCCGGGATGATGGCTGTTAATGGAGCCGGAGCAGGTGAGGACAGGGTCGCCTTGCGAACCGAGAGGCGGAAGCCGTCTGCGGCTGCCATGGTCAGCTTGTCCTTGTCCACTTGCAGCAGCACGCCCATCAGCACAGGCCGCGCCTCGTCTGATGAGGCGGCAAACGCCACCTGCTGGATCATCTCGCGGAAGTCGGATACGTTCAACTGGACCGCGCCGTCCAGGTCCGGCACCGGCAGTGGAGGAAACTCCTGCGCGTCGATACACTTGATATCGTTGGTGGACGCGCCGCCTTTGACGTTCAACGTCTGCGTATTGGTGTCCAGCGAGAGCAGCACCTGTTCGCCGGGCAGTGTATTGATCAGGTCGGAGAACGTGCGCGCCGGCACCGTGGTTGAGCCTTCCTGTTCAATGCGCGCCGTGATCCAACAGGTGATGCCCAGCTCAAGGTTGGTTGCGGACAGGCGCAACCGGCCTTCGTCGGAGGCGATCAGGATGTTCGATAGGACCGGCAACGTAGACCGCGACGATACCGCGCGCGAGACAATGTTCAGACCGTGAGCCAGGTTCTCTTGCAGGACCGTCGCCTTCATATCTTAGCCCTCTTCATTGAGTTGATAAGCGAAGTATATCATTAGAAATATCTCTATAACAGCCGGGCTCAACGCACGAAAGCCGATATCACCAGGCCGAGCATCCCCAGCAGAACTTCCAGCCCGAACAGTCCGGCAGCAACATAGATGACCACTCTCCAACCTGCACCGCCGCTTTTTTGCTGCACTGGCTGCCCCTCCGCCAATTGCTTTACAGCCTGAGCGGCCTGTGGAATGGGCTGCTCGCCTATACCGCCGGCCCAGATCAGCCCCGGCATCTCCTGTGGGACGATGATGCGGGTTGCTTTGAATGAGCGCACCCACTCCGGCACATCCATCGCCCGCCGTCCGCTGATGATCAACGCGTTGAAATCGCCTTCCGGTTGATACGACGAAACAGTGACCGGCACATCCGATGCGGCCTTCGCCACTGCAGCCCTCACTGCTTCCCCGAAACCCTCACCCGAATCCAACACCAACACTTTGAAGTCGCCTCGCTTCTTCGCCAGCGAGTCTGCGGTGGCATCGCCATCGCGGCGCAGCGTGGACAGGTGATATACCAGCAGGATCGCAAACAGCACCAGTAGCTGCAGATCGTTCAGGATGGTCGCCAGGAAATTGCTATCCGTTTGGCCCGTAAGCACTGCTCGGAGCAGTTGGTAAAAAAGCGCCACCGCAGACGCCATCCCACCTACTACCCCGGTAAACAACGCCAGGTACAGGTAAGCCCTGCGCACGATCGATCTCCAGCGCGTGCTCGCCTGCATCGTCCTGCGCAAAGGCCTGGGCCTGCATCGGTCTCCACGTTGCAAGCCACAAGCGGCAGCCAGGCCACGATCAGGGCCACAGCGTTTGCCAGATCTGACCGCAGGGAATCGTTGAGCGTCAACAGGCCGCCCGTAAGGAAGTCGATCAGGAACTTGATGAGCGTCGCCACACCGATGAACGCGCCGCCTAATCCCAGTGCAGACAGGATATAGGAGTAGACGCGTTTCATGCCGGCTTGCCTCACCGCATCACCGATCGATTCGATATGGCGGTTGAGCCAATGTCCATAGTAGGCCCACACCGCTCCGAGCGGCACGCCCACAGAAATCGGTCCGCCCAGATCATGGATGAAGTCTGTCAATGCCTGATGCCGCGCCCAGCATCTGGTTCAGCAGCGTGTGGACGACGATCGCGGCGGTGGTCAGCACGGTGACCACACCGCCAAGCGCCAGCAGATAAAGTACGCCCAGGCGCAGGTTCGAATCCAGTTCACGCGGATCCGCCAGCGAAGCCTGGATGATGCGCCATGTGTAGACCCAGATCGGTGTGCCTACGACCAACAGCGCGATACCGTTGACCAGCGCCTCACGGCCGATGTCGCCCAGGACATCCGAAGGGACATAGAACAGGAAGCGCAGCACCTGCTGCGCCCCGAAGATCGTCATAAGCAGGCTATAGAGCAGCCACACATAGCGGTATAGTCGCCGCACATCGGCAAAGCTTTCCGTGGAGGGCAGCTTCGGCCATTCGCTGCGCAATACATTCCAGAAATATGCGGCCACCACGCCGTTCATCACGATCGCGATCAAGCTGTCGGGCCAGGGCTGTGCGTGCCCCAAAATGGCCCTGCTCAGATCAAGGCGGCTTGTATCCAGAAGCACGCGGTCGATGAGTCCCAGCAGGTTTTGGATTAGCGGGATCAGCGTGCCGATCAGGATGCCATAGAAGAATACGGCACGCAGGCCGGCCGTCTGTTCTTCAGGGTCGCGTGCCGCGGCGCGCTGCGCCCACAGCCAGTGGAATAGGAAGATGGGCATCCCCACCAGGATTAGCGCCAATGCCTGCGCCAAGGCCTCGGCCTGCCCGCCGACGGTCTCATCGACGATCGAACGCAAAAGGTTGATCAGTCCCCATAGCACGACCTCAATGCTGATAAATGCAACCGCATAAAAATACAGCCGCCGAACTGTTTTCATGGCATTCTCCTCACACTACAGTGGCTTGTACAAGCTCTGTCTGCTGCCGCACCCGGACATTAGCAAGCCTGGTTGCTACGGCTTTTGGTACCAGCTGTAATCCCACAGGTTATACGCCGGCATCGTCGAGAGCTTCCACGCCCCGTTCTGCTTCACGAGTTGCGCCGTGCCCACATTGTTGTACCCTGATGAGAACGGATCGCTCGGCGCATTCACCATGTTCACCTCCACGCTTGCATCGTTCCCTATCACGGTCGCCTTGCCGAGCTTGATACCGTCGTTGGCGCCCGGGGTCAGCCGGCCGACTGCAAATGCCTGCCGGAATTGGTCGAGAGTCGGCTTATGGTCGAGGTCGGCCAGGTAGCCATATGCCTTCTGGTAGTCTTTATTGAGGATTGCCAGTACATAGTTGTGTACTACGCCTTCCGGCGTGCTGTCCGGCACATAGGTAGCCTGCTTCTGCCTGGAGAAAAAAACGATCAACGCAGCCACGATCAGCAGCGCGATCCCGATCAGGATACCTGTCAGGAATCGATCCTGTTTCATTCAACACCTCCGCAAGACGCAAGGATTATTTCCCGCCTTCTCGAAGCACCGTGTTCTGCCTACTGCATTTTACCCGCTAAGCATGCACTCTTAGGGAGACTCACTTGCCCTAACGCCTCCAACCGGCATCCTCGCGCAGGGTGTATCATATCGGCAGCCTGAAAACAATTCAGCAAAGGATGGGCTTATGCATATCGTCCACGTTTTCATTCATGTCAAAGCCGACAAGCTCCAGGAGTTCAAGACGGCCACAATAGACAATGGAACCAACAGCCGGCAGGAGCCCGGCGTCGCCCGCTTCGACTTCCTCCAGCAGGCGGACGATCCTACGCGCTTCCTGCTCGTGGAGGTGTATCGCACGCCGGAGGATGCGGCGAAGCATAAGGAGACTGCGCATTACAACCGCTGGCGCGTTGCTGTAGAGCCCCTGCTGGCAGAGCCGCGCACGCGCATCGTCTACGCCAACCTGTCTCCGGATGAGTCCGGCTGGGACTAGCCATGCACTTTGAATTTGCCACCGCTACGCGTATCGTCTTCGGGCCGGGGTCACTGAAGGAACTCCTGCCCGCGGCCAGATCTTTCGGGACGCACGCGCTCTTCGTGGAAGGTGTCTCAGGCGCACGTACGGCCGCGCCCATTGGCCAGCTAAAAGAAGCCGGCATTGCAGTAACCGAATTCCACGTCTCAGGCGAGCCGACAGTTGCCTCCGTGCTATCCGGCCTGGAACTGGCGCGCTCCCAGGGCTGTGACTTTGTGATCGGAATGGGTGGCGGCAGTGTGATCGACAGCGGCAAGGCCATCGCCGCGCTGCTGTCCAATCCCGGCGATGTGTACGATTATCTGGAGGTGGTGGGCAAGGGAGGAATCCTGTCCCGGCCCTCCGTCCCCTACATAGCCATTCCCACCACCGGCGGCACCGGCACGGAGGTGACTGCGCAACGCGGTGCTCGCGGTCACCGAACAGCGCGTCAAGGTCAGCCTGCGCAGCCCGTTCATGCTGCCGCGTCTTGCCATCGTCGACCCCGAGCTGACGTATGGTCTGCCTCCTAAAGTTACCGCCACTTCGGGCCTCGACGCCCTCACGCAGTTGATCGAGCCGTTCCTCTCGAACGCCTCCAACCCTATGACCGACGCAGTTTGCCGCGATGGCATTCTCCGTGCAGCCCGTTCTCTGCGGCGCGCCTACGAAGTCGGCGACCCATCGGCCCGTGAAGACATGTCTCTGGCCGCCCTCTTTGGCGGCATGGCGCTCGCTAATGCAAAGCTCGGCGCGGCGCACGGCTTCGCCGGCCCTATCGGCGGGATGTTCCCCGCCCCGCATGGTGCCATCTGTGCGAGACTGCTGCCTCTCGTAATGGAATCCAATCTCCATGCAATTCAGGACCGCGCTCCCGGCCTGCCGGTGCTCGAGCGCTTCACCGAAGTCAGCCGTCTGCTGACCGACATCCCGGGCGCCTCGGCGGAGGATGGCATTCGTTGGCTTCATCAGCTTTGCGCCGATCTCAAGATCCCATCGCTCGGCTCGTATGGAGTTACCGCTGACGATTTACCAGCCATCGTCTCCCAATCCCGCAAGGCCAGCAGCATGAAAGGCAATCCCATCGAGCTGACCGACGCCGAGCTGACATCGATCCTGGACAGGGCCTCCACCAGCTAATGTTCCCCCGAGGGCGCGGCGCGCGTTTCGTGCCGCACCCTCGAAATTTAGCGCCTTTTGAAGTAGACTCGCCGTGAAATTTTGTCTTACCCAGATCCATCTCCACCCGCCATTCGCATCAACCTTTAGTCGTACATCGGAGCAGCAAAATGGCAAAGAATAAGATCACCATCAATCGTGCGCCCGTGCTTACGCTCTGGGCCGCCATCGTCGCCGAGCGACTCGGGCACAGCCGGCAGGAAGCCCTCACGCTGGGCCGCGCGGTCGCCGGCCTGAATGCCCAATCCAAGGGGAAACGCCTGGGCATCTACGAAGAGAAAAAAGAAGAAGCCAAAGAGAAAGAAACAAAAGCAGAGAAGGCTGCCCGTCTGCATACCGTGGCGGTCCTCGGCCGCGCGGTCCCGGTGGTCAAGACCCCGCACGGCCTGCGCGCCGCGGTCAAAGGCGAGACCATCGATCCGGATAGCGTGGAAACATATCTCGAGCAGAAGTTCGGCGAGGACCTGGACGCGGCCCGCCTGGCCCTCGAGAAGCTTGCTCACGCCTATACCCCGCGCGAACTCGACGCCCGCGCCTACGACCTCTACGAGAAGTTCCGCCCCGAGATCCCCGAAGGCAAAAAGGGCTGGGGTGCCAAAGGCGAGCTTGATCTGGACTACGTCCAATCCCTGGCAAAGGGCGATGGGGGCTACAAAGAGCTAACGGACCCGGGTTGCTGCCGTAACTTCTTGGCCACTCTTTCCCATAATCCATAAACCATTCCCTACTTTCCACTTCCTATTTTTCCCTTCGTTTATTCGTGTTCTGAGTAGATTCTCTTAGATAAGGAGTTCATCATGTCCGACCCCCACCCTGTTCTCGGCCAGGAAGAATATATCCATGGTTACAGCCCCGAGCATCGAGCGTTTCTATCCACCCGGACTGCCGCCCGCGAGGCCGCATTTTTCCTGCCCTTCCTAAAACCCGGCATGCGTCTCCTCGACTGCGGCTGCGGTATGGGAGCCCTCACCACCAGTCTGGCGGAGTGGCTCGCTCCCGGTGAAGTGATAGGCTTCGACCGCGAGCAGAGCCAGGTCGATGCCGCCCGCGCTTGGGCCGCTGAGAAAGGCGTGAGCAACGTCCGCTTCGAGACTGGCAACATCTACGAGATCGCCTACCCGGATGCCCTCCTTCGATGCAGTCTTCTCCTTTACGGTCCTTGAACATATCCGTGAGCCTCTGCCGCGCCATGCGCGAGATGCGCCGTGTGCTCAAGCCCGGCGGAGTGGTCGGCCTGTGCGACCCCGACTATGAGGCCCAGCTCCAGGCTCCCACCTCAACGGCCGTGGTCGAGATGATGAATTTGATGCGCCGTTTCAGCGAAGAGCATGCCAGCCCTTATTATGCCGCGGCACCAGCGCGAGTACCTGCTGCAGGCCGGCTTCGCCCGCACGCAGGGCTTTCCCATTGCGGTCGGTGGAGGCAATTCGAACATGATGCCGGCAATCTTCCGGATCATCATGAAACCGACCATGGATGCCATCCGTCCCTGGCTCATCGAGAAGGGCCTGGCTACCGACTCGCATCTTGATGAAATACTCGCTGAGGCCGAAGCCTGGTCCCACCGGCCCGATGCCTTCTTCGCCTTGCTGCAATGCGCTGCAGTCGGCTGGGCGCCGTAGACGACCTGCCTATGTCCCAACCTTTCGACGTATACCTCGAGCGCGCCCCTAAGCGCACGTTCGCCGGGGCCTTGGACTGGCCGGGCTGGTGCCGCAGCGGGCGCTATGAAGCCTCGGCCCTGAAGGCGCTGCTGGATTACGCTCCCCGCTATTCGGCCGTCCTGCGTTCCGCCCGCTTGGGCTTCCATTCCCCTGCAAATCTTTCTGCGTTGGTCGTTGTCGAGCGGCTGAAAGGCAATACCACCACGGACTTCGGCGCACCCGGAATCCCACCCGCCCGAGATTCTCAGCCGGTCGATGGGGCTGAACTCCGGCGCCTGCAGAAGGTGCTCAAAGCCTGCTGGCAGTATTTCGATGGTGCAATAGGCTCCGCCAGGGGTAAACCACTTCAGACCGGACCACGCGGCGGGGGCCGGGATAGACAGAAGATGATCGATCACGTTCTCAGGGCGAACCAGGGCTACCTTTCCAGCCTCGGGTGGAAGTTTCCACTGGAGGCCGCTGACGCCACTCGAAAAGCAGATGGATACCTGTCTGCAAGCCTTGCTCGAGGGACTTGCCGCCTCGGCACATGGCGAGCTGCCGGCTCGAGGCCCTCGTGGTGGGCTGCGCTGGTCGCCTCACTACTTTACCCGTCGAGCTGCCTGGCACATCCTCGACCACGCCTGGGAGATCGAAGACCGCCTGCCGTAAGTGACCGCTTGCTCCGTCCCCTGCATAAATAGATAGCCGCCAGGAGAGCCTCCTGGCGGCTATCTATTTCTATTCTCTTAGGTTGGTATCCTGCCTGTCACGGCAGGACCGACGGGTAATTACCCCTATCGAAAGACGATGAAGTTCGGGATTATACTTTCTTCTTCAGGACGGGCAAACCGGTCTTCATTTCTACCACGGTGTAGGCATCCGGCACAGAATCCATGGCGCCTTCCTTGATCTCTTTCGAGAAGAAGTACAGGACACGTTCCTTGCCGCTAGCCGCCGGTGTACGCCGGGTGTGCAGGTAATACGTAACTCCTTTAGAATTCGTAAAAGCGTAAGCCATCTTTTTCTCCTTTCCGAGTGGGTTACAGGAGTGTAGCACGGATATTCTACGGGTGTCAACAAGGACTTTTCAACATGACTAGACAAATGATGATCGTCTCCACCCTTGATGAGCTTCGTACTGCCCTTCCCTTACTCGACCATCCACTCGGCTTGGTGCCTACGATGGGCTACTTGCATGAGGGACATCTCTCCCTTGCCCGCCGTGCCCATGAGCAATGCAAAAGCGTAGCCGTAAGCATCTTCGTCAACCCAACCCAGTTTGGCCCTGGCGAGGATCTCTCCAAGTATCCCCGTGACTTGGAGCGTGATCTACACCTCCTCGAGTTCAGTAGGCGTGGACCTGGTTTGGACGCCTACCCCTGATGTGATGTATCCGCCCGCCTTTCAAACATGGGTTGAAGTTCAAGACGTAACCCGCCCCTTAGAAGGTGCCAAACGCCCCGGTCACTTCCGGGGCGTGACGACCGTGGTAGCCAAACTCTTCAATGCAGTTCAGCCGAACGCTGCCTATTTTGGCCAGAAGGATGCCCAGCAGGCAGCCGTGATCCGCCGAATGACCGCCGACCTGAACTTCCCGATTGAGATCGTCGTGTGCCCAATCGTCCGCGAGCCCGATGGTCTGGCAATGTCCAGCCGTAACGTATACCTCGACCCCGATCAGCGCAAGGCTGCAACTATCCTTTACGCTGCTCTTACAGCTGCAAAAGCTGCCTACGACCAAGGGGAGCGCGATGCCACCAAGCTCCGCGACATCATGCAGCAGATGCTTGCTTCTGAGCCCCTGGCACGCATGCAATACGTCTCCTGTGCTGACTACACCACGCTCCAGGAGTTGGATAGCGTCACCGATAAGGCGCTCTTATCCATGGCCGTATTCTTCGGCAAAACCCGCCTCATTGATAATCTGGTGCTGGAGTAAGGCCACAATCCCCAAGAATCATCTCGCCCCCGACTTTAGGTCGGGGCGAAAATCTAAATTCCACGATCCTCACGGTCCCCAGCGCAATTGCTGCCCCGACTGGAGCAGGTCCACGCTGGCGCGGCCATCCGGATAGACGATCTGCGCCCGGCTGCCTTGGAAGGCTCCCTGCGTGCCGGGGGAAGCCACAGCAAACACAACCACTGCCAAGCTCGCATCCGGCGCCCACAGTATCTCGCCAATGTTCTGGAAGACATCCGGCTGCAGGTTCGTGCGGTCTGTTACGCCATCAGTTGCCGAGCGCACCAGGTATAGCGGCGTATAGGGTTCGACCGGGATCTGCGGCAGGTTGTTGAAGAAGAAGTACAGCTTCCCATCCGGGCCCACCTGCGGGCCAGCCGCGAAGTTATAGGTCGTGTCTGGGGCGCTGCCCGGCAAGAGCACAGTCACCAGGCCGCTCGACGCGTCCACATACGCCAGCCCCAACTCGACCATCCCAATACTGGGACTGGCGGCATACAGGCCGCTGCTGTCCGGTACCCAGCGCACATCACAGCACACTGTTCCGCCATCGGGCCGGTTGAACCGCACCAGTGTATTATCCGCCGGGTGGTAGATCGCAAAAATCCCGCCCTCATTGAAGCTGATGCTGATCAGCAGCTTGCTCCCGTCCGGCGAGTACTTGTCGGGCGCGTAGAGCTCGTGCACGATCGGGAAGCCTGCTGTCGTATCGATTTGGTTTTCCAGCGCCCTGGTGATCGTTCCTGTGTCAAAGGCATAGAAGCTCAGACCGCCATGGCTGAACGCAATCGTCTTGCCATCCGGTGACCACACGGGCGCCCCGACGCTATTTGTAAAACGCGTATTGTCGTCCACGGGCCCGCCTCCGTCCACCAGCAGGCGGCGCCCCGCTCCATTGGTGTCAACCCATAGCAGTTGGTTGTTCGAGCCGTAGGCAATGCTGCCGTCCTTCAGCGAAACATCGAAGCTGTCCACCGCGGCCGGCTCAAATGTGATCTGCTGCAGCTTCTTCCCATCCTTTGCGATACGGAACACCTGTAACAGGCCCTTGCTGTCCTGGTTCAGGAAGTAAAGGGAGTGCGGAAGCAGGTCTGGGATCGGGCTGGGGCTGGGTACCTGGGTGGCCGGCACAGGCGAAGCCGCCGGCGTGGCCAATGGCGTGACCGCCGGCAGGGCCGCCAGCGTTTGGCTCACGCTCGTCGCGGCCTGGTCCAGTGGCTGGGATGCAAATGGCAGTGTGATCGGCGAGGCGCATGCCAGTATGGCCGCCGCCAGCAACACCGAAGCGCCGAAAATTCTAGCTCGTATCATTCCAACAACTCCTCACTATTCATCAAAAGCACTCATTTCAATTCCACTGGCACCGCCCCACGAAATATTGTGGCATCAATACTTGCTCAGGCCGCCCATCAGCCTGCAATTCAAACCCATTACCATATTGCGCAGGTTATCCCCATATGGAGCGCATCAGCGCTCCAGAACCGGCAATTCAGGCCCCTTATCATTTTGTGCCGGCTCCCCGAAAATCCATGAAGGGCCAGGGCGTTCTTCCCCTGGCCCTTCATTTTTTGGAAATATTTTATGGAAGGCTCTGGCAGGGAAGTGCACCTGCCAGAGCCTTCCATTCCCATTGTCTTAGACCTGCTCGAACCTCGACACCGGCACCACGAACAATGTCGCCTGCTTCTCAGCAGAGCCTGGCCCTATCGTCTGCCGGATCAGCTCGATTGCTGCATCCACCTGCCCATCCTCCACCCCGATCAAGAGCGTCGCCACGCCGCTCCGCATAAAGCCGCCTGTCGACGCGATCCCCGTCACCCGGTATTGCCCGGCGGTGAGTGCCCGGGTCAATGCATCCGTCAGATGGTCCTTGGCAATTACAATGATCATCTTCATGGCTAGAACTCCTCGAACCTCTCCACCGGCAGGACGAACACGGTCGCGCCCCCCACGGTCACAGGGATCGGCGTTGGCATCGGCAACGGCGAGCCTTCCAACGGCATGGTCAAATATTCCACCCTCTGTCGGCACGAAGTCTCAAGTGCCCGCAATGCGTCGACCTCCAGGCCTTCCGGCAGCCCGATCAGCAGCGTGGCATTCTTTCGCCCGAGGAAACCACCTGCGCTCGCCATATAGACGACGCTCGCGCCCAGAGGTTCCAAAGCACGCGTCGCGGCCTCCGTATCCTGCTCCTGCAACACCGCCATCATGATCGATTGTATCGGAGCTGTTGCCATGGCACTCTCCTCAGCCTTATGTCGTCTTGCCCTTCCCCTTACCGCTGGAAATTTTCTTTATTCCCATGATCCATTAACCGGAATCCATTCTCCATTCCCCTCACATCTTCTCATACCTCTCTACATTCAGTACGAACACTGTCGCACGCTTGAAACCCGGGTCCACCGGCGGTGCGCTGTGCTCGCGGATCACTTGGATCGCTGACCTCACCTGCTCCGCCTCCACGCCCAGCAGCAGGGTCGCGTTGCCCCGGCGCAGAAACCCTCCGCTCGACACGACGCGCGTCACGCTGAATTGTGCATCGGTCAACGCCTGCAGGATATCCTCTCCATCTGTATGATGCACGATGGCAATGATCAACTTCATCATGATCGCATCCAGCACGGGACGAAGCTGAGACTTAACTTCATCATACTAAAATTCCTCGTACAGAGTCCACCTCGAACGTGAAAATCGTCGCTCCGCCCACCTGCACTGGCGTCGACCCTGGCATCGGCATATCAGCACCCGGCAACGCTGTTTCCGAGAACTGAACCTTGCCGTGTGCCGCCCGTTTCAGCGCTTTTACCGCTACATCCTCCCGGCCCGCAGACAGCCCCACCAGGAGCGTCACATTTCGGTGATGGAGGAAGCCTCCCGCGCTGGGCAGATGGTTCACTGCAAAGCCCATCTGCGTTAGCGCGCCGAGCACATTCTCCAGGTCCTGCTCGCGGATCACTACCGTCATCAACCGCGTGACCGGTGAGGACACGGCTTGTCCGGCTCGCAGCAAGTCTGGCCACGGCACATGCTCTTCTGCCAGCGCCGCATCCACCTCGCCTACTAGCTGGGAGAACGCCTCCTCAGAGATAACGCTGTCGTGCAGCAGCCCCGTCAGCGCAGCGCGCTGTCGCGCGCAACGCCTCTCGCCGCGCCGTATCCAGTTCCTCGGCCTCCACTGCCGGGTCGGAGATCATCACTTCCTTCACCGCCGCGACCAGCCCCGCATTCTGTCGTTCCATCAAGGGCGCCAGCCGGCTCCACGTATGCTCCGATATGAGCCCCTGCCCGCTCATGCGCCGCACGTAGTCGTACGCGGCGCGGCCCGCTACGAAGCGCGCATGTCGCCGTTCATACTCCTCCTGTACGCTCGAACGCTCCACGATCCCTAGCCGCCGAGTCAGCCAGCCCATGGAAAAGCCCTGCACCAGCAGCGTGAACAACACTACGCCGAACGCCATTGCCTGCAATTGTATGCGCTCGGTCCTGAAGACGCCCTGCGTCGGCAGGCTCAGTGCCAGGGCCAGCACAATCGCGCCGCGCAGCCCGCCCCAGTACAGTATATGCTTCCAGTTGGTTGGGATCTGCTTGCTGAACAACGAGAAGCCGTAGATCGCCACCGCCCGCGCCACCAGGACGGCCAGGATTGCCCACCCGATGGCTTTCCAATTGGCGATCAATTGGCTGATGTCTATGGCAAAGCCGACCAGCAGGAACACGAAAGAGTTGGCTAGGAACGCGCCGGTCTCCCAAAAGTTGTAGACCACGATGCGTGTCGTCGGAGACATACCGTGCGGGCCGGCGTTCCCATTCACCAATCCTGCCGCCACGACCGCCAGCACCCCGCTCACGTGGAATGACTCAGCCAGCAGGTACGCACCGAACGCCAGCACTACCGTCAACGTCGTTTCGACCAGCGGCTCATCGATGCGCCGGATCATTTCGGATGCCAGCATACCAAGTGCGATCCCTACCAGCAGCCCGCCGCCCGCCACGGTCAGAAAGTTTGCAATGTTTCCGGCCAGGCTAAATTGCCCGCTTAGCACGATCGCCACCGTCAGGCTGTACATCACGATGGCGGTCCCATCGTTGAACAGGCTCTCGCCTTCGAGCAGCACTTGCAGCCGCCGCGGCGCGCCAAGTCGGCGGAATAGCGCTACCACCGCGACCGGATCAGTTGCTGAGACCAACGCCCCGAAGACCAGAGCGATCGGGATTGCAAGCCCTGTGCCCTGCGCCACCAGCCAGCCCACCATGAACGTCGTCAGGATCACGCCCGGTACCGCCAGCAGCAGGATCAGCCAGAAATCGCGTCGCAGATTATCCAGGCTGATATGGAACGCTGCATCGAATACCAGTGGCGGCACTAGCAGCGCCAGGATCAACTGCGGAGAGACATCGATCTTCTGCGCGCTCAATAACCCCAGCGCCAGCCCGATCAATACCAGGCCAACCGTATAGGGGATCTTAAATCGCCGCGCTACCACCGCCACGACCGACGCGATCAGCAGCAGGATGATGACAGCTTCTTCAAGCAGGAGGAAATTATCGCCGTTCATCGCTTCGATTTACCGAACCGGTCACCCGCTTACACTGGGGCAGGCTCGTTGGTAATTTTTATACCATAAAATATCGGTCTATTGCTCCCCCAGCGACCATGCTGTGCAAGACGTTCCACAAACAACAGCCATATCTTGCGCCTATAAATCTATTCTTTATTTCCCTTTCCCTGTATCTACGTTCATCTCCGGTTGATTCCCCACTCGCTGCTTTCTATTCTCTATTCTCAATCCCTGTCCCTCACATCGACACCACGCACGCCTCCTCCTCGCTCACTTTCACCGACTGTCCGTTCGGGAATACGACTTCCGTCTCCTCGAGTCCGCGTACCACCTTCAGCCCCTTGTAGAAGATCGTCACCGGCCATCCGAATGGGTTTTTCCCTTCGAGTCGCACGCGTCCCGGCGAAACGATATTTACCCCCAGCACTTGCAGGAACAACCCCACCGGCGCGAGCCCTCTCAATGCTCCTCGTTCGCCGATGCCGCTGCCTGTCTCCGCGTTGTACCGCTCATAAAATGCATGGCCTTGCTTCAGGCACTGGATCACTGCCTGCATCAACTTCTCGGTCAGGCGCGCGGCTTCCACGCGGTACCCGTACCCCAGAAGACCCTCACCGATCAACTGGTTCCACAGCAGGTGCACCGATGTGCTTACCGTTTCCGCCTCGGGGTCCGGTGATGCTGCCAGGGCCCGGATGCCGAAGGGACGGTTGAACCGTTCCGCGTCCAGCAGGGCGCCATGCAGCAGGTTCTCGGCCCGCTCTTCATCGGGGATGTGCGCCCACAGTGGCGTGAACAGCGTAATATCCTGCGCCGTCGCGTCCACCGTGCGGACCACCAGTTGGTCCGTCTCTTCCAGGCCGCTCACCACGATATGCCGCACCTTGCAGTAGACCTTCTCGCTGATGGCGGTCAACCCTCCTGCCGCGCCATTGGAATTGATCTTCCTCGATGCGCTCGCTCTGCCGCGCCTCGGCCTTGCCCTCTGCCGGTTCAACGTTCTTCGCGTTCCCGAGCCCGCCGATCTCGATGGTTGGGCGCCTCGTGCCTGGCTGCTCTGTCTGGATCTCGATAAACAGCCGCACAGGCTGCTCGAATTCTGCCTTCCTCGGGCGCATCTCGCCTGATCCTTTATGTCTCAGGATCAACTTGCTCTCGGATGGTTGCTCGGTCAGCCTGTCGCGGTAGCAGTAGAGGGACGTGCTCGCGTTCCATCCGGCCTCCACCGAAGAGCGCAGTACCGCCGCGCGCTCATGCAGCATGCCGATCTCCGGCACGCGTTCAAGCTTCTCCGCCATGCGGATCAGCGCGGCCGCTTCACGGTATAGCAGCGCTTCCAGCTCCGGGTTGAACAGCGCCCCAATGCGCAACCCCTGTGACCATGGGTGCCAGCTATCGAAGATCGGATGGTCCTCGAAGCCGGTTTGCAGCACGTGCTCCCATTCAGGGATCCCGTCTCGATCCCGGTCATGGTCCGGGAGGAACCAGGCCTGAAAGAAGCGCAGCAGTCTGGGGAAGGCTTCCTCCAAAAATGCTTCGTCCTGCGTATCCTGGTAGTAGTCCCATGCCAGGCTGCCTAGCAGCGGCGCAGCCAGGAACTTGGCGCGCTGCCCGGCCAACCCCGGCTTGTCGTCGATCGAGCCATCCTCTTCCTGGACGCTCAGGAAATTCTCTACCAGGCCGCGTCGCAGCTCGTGCGCCATCGGCAGCAGGCTGGCCGCGTAATAAGTCTCGAACGGCGACTGCCCGTTCCAGCCCGCCGCCATATCGGTGCCGGTGCCACTGCGCGAGTAGCCTCCGTCCGGCTGCCGCGATCCCACCAGCGATGCCTGCGGCAGGTTCGCGCTCGCCCCAAGGAAGGAGCCTAGCGCCTGTTTCTGGCTGAAGGCCAGCGCTGCATCCCAGTCCGCGTCCCCAGTGTGGATCTCGAGCGTATCCCCCGCGTCCACCAGTTCGATCCGAGCGCGTTCTGCATCCCATGGCCGCCCGGCGATATGGCGCGCAAGTTGAAAGGAGGCTTCCGTGGACGCTTCCGCGCCTAGGCACCAGACCAATGACTTGGTCTGCCCAGGCTCAAAATCCAGCCTGATCGCCAATGAAGGATGCGGTCCGGAGCCCGGCTTCGGCGCGCCGGTCATGAAAAGCACCGGTTCCAATCCGGCTGTCCGGCCCGCCAGCACATTGACCATGTGCAGCTGCGAGAACGTCAGCGATTTCCCGTCCAGCGGGGTGAGCGCTCCGCACAGATCGAAATCGATCTTGCGCCCGGACGCCGTGCGGTTCGACAGGGTCAAACGCCCTGCCAGGGCATGCAACTCAGGCACCCAGTATTCTGCCGTGATCTCCAGGCCCTCGATGGGAACAAAATCGAGCGAAAAGAAGTTAGGATGGAAGCGGTGCACGCGCGGCGCACGCGTAAAATCCACCGGGTTTGTCACGGTTTGCCCGGCTTCGCCGAAGCGATAGAAAAGGCGCATGGCGCGCGCCCGCAGACCGTACGTTGTCCGTACCGCCAGACTGGCAGGCTCACCCGCCCCTATTTCGAGTTCCCAGATGTGATCGTTGAGTGGATCCGGCTTGCATAGGCGCATGTCCGCCGCCAACGTAAGCGAAAGCGGATCACCCGGCCCCATCGCAGTCGAACAGCTTAGTGACCAGTCGCGCATCCGCTAATTGTACGGTTAGTTGACCCTTCGGTCAAAGGGTATAATCCGCTTCGTTCAAGCCTTCAGCGCTCGGACATTTTGGAGACTCCTATGGGCCACTATTTTGAAGAATTCCAGCTCGGCGAAAAGGTTACCACCCTGTCCCGCACGGTCACCGACGCCGATATCATGACCTTTGCAGCCCTCACCGGCGACGATAACCGCATCCACACAGATGCGGAGTTCAGCCGCACCGGCCCGTTCGGACAGCGTATCGCCCACGGCCTTTTGGGGTTATCCATCGCCTCAGGTCTCCTCTGGCAGACCGGTATCCTGGACGGCACGGTCATCGCCTTCCGTGAGGTTAACGAATGGAAGTTGATTAAGCCGGTCTTCATCGGTGATGTGGTCCATGCCGAGCTGAACGTAATTGAGGCCAAGCCGCTGCCACGCATCGGCGCCGGCTCCGTGATTGTCGGCGTCGATCTTCACAACCAGTCCGGGGATATCTGCATGAAGGGCAAATGGACCTTGCTCGTCATGTCACGTCCCAAGTCAACCGCCGGCGCCGAGCCCACTCAGACTGCTATCTGAGTGCTCTCGTCCTTGAAGGCGAAGCTATAAGTTCGTATCGCTGTCTTTGTACGGAAAGCTCGCCATCCATTTCCATCCGCGGCGCACGCCGAAATTCCCGCCGCCCTCACACACTTTCATTTCTCAACTTCCGCCATCCCGTCTCTCATTTCGGCTCGCCCTTTTTGCTTTATTTTTGCCCTTCTCTCGTTCCTCTTTCTTCTTTTATCTTTCTCTCAAAGTTTTTTCCTTGACGTTCCTTAGTGCCCTTCGTGTTGGAGCTCTTTACTCGTACTCACGAACCCCATATCTGGATTGAGATATTTCCATGCCTGACGATCCTAGCGACAAGTTCCGCCGTTTGATCAACTCCGAAGACGAGACGCGCGCCGAGCCTCCCTCGCAGCCCGCAGCCCCTCCCGAGCCCATCCCTCACCGCGGCTATCCATCCCTCGACAAGGACAACATGCCGTTGCCCCGCCGCGTCACCGAGACCGACCTCGACGGCACGCGCGTCACCCCGGCCGCATTCGATACGCGTCCGCCTCGCCGTCGTACCTCTCCCACTCCCGCTACAACACCGCCGCCCCCGCCTCCTCCGCCCTCAAGCCCCAGTTTCACATTGAGAGACTTCCATTTCCCCAGAAGCACGAGCAGCGGCTCACGCTGGAGGGCCCGCATCCTCACGAATTCTTATCGTGCTCGTCTTCCTGGCTGTTGTGGTCGGCCTGTGCATCGGCTCGTTGGCCCTCTACGAGTATTACTCCATTGCCAGTACGCTGCCATCCGTCGGCGATCTGCAGCAGCGCTCATCCCAGTTCGAGACGGCCCGCATCCTCGACCGCAACGGCGGGCTGCTGTATGAGCTGATCGACCCCAACGCCGGCCGGCGCACCTACGTCCCGCTGGATAAGATCTCTCCTGCGCTTGTCGCAGCCACCCTCGCCACCGAAGACAAGGATTTCTACAACCATCCCGGCTACGATGTCTTTGCCATCATCCGTGCCATCTGGCAGAACTACACCACCGGCCAGACCGTCTCTGGCGCGTCCACCATTACGCAGCAGTTGGCCCGCGACATCCTCCTCACGCCCAATGAACGCTCCCAGCGCACCTACTTGCGTAAGGCGCGGGAGATCATCCTCGCCGGCGAGATCACACGCCGCTACACCAAGGATCAGATCCTCGAGCTTTATCTCAACGAGATCTATTACGGCAATCTTTCCTACGGCATCGAGGCGGCCTCCGAGACCTATTTTGCCACCACCGCCGACAAGCTCACGCTCGCCCAGGCGGCTTTCCTTGCCGGCTTGCCCCAGTCACCTGCCGCCTACGATATATACACCAACCGCGATCTCACTCTCGCCCGCGACCAGCAGGTTCTCACGCTCATGGTCAAGGCCAGTTACGAAGAGAGTTGCATCAAGGTCAGCAACAGCACAGACCCCGTGTGCGTGGACCCGGCCACGGCTGCCAATGCCGCGGTGGAGATGCGCGACTACAACTTCCCGCGCCCCGATATCAATATCCGCTATCCGCACTGGGTCAATTATGTGCGCGCCCAGTTGGAAGCCCAGTACGACCCGCAGACCATCTACCGTTCGGGCTTCACGATCTACACGACGCTCGACCCCGCTCTTCAGGACGCCGCGCAGCAGCTGGTCACCACGCAGGTGGCAGCCCTCGCTGGCAACAATGCATCCGACGGTGCGCTCCTCGCCATGCGGCCATCCACCGGCGAGATACTCGCCATGGTCGGCTCGGCCGATTACAACAACGTAGCCATCTCCGGCCAGGTCAACATGACGACCAGTGAAACGCGCCAGCCGGGTTCCTCCATCAAGCCCATCAACTACGTCGCCGCCTTCGAGAAAGGCTGGACTCCCGCCACCCTCATCTGGGATGTACCTTCGGAGTTCCCACCCTCCGGCGACCCGAACGATACGCGCGATCCTTATATCCCCAACAACTACGATAACAAGTTCCACGGTCCGGTCACCGTCCGCACGGCTCTCTCCAACTCATTCAACATCCCCGCCGTCAAGACCCTCCAGTTCGTCGGCGTCTACGGCGACCACGGCATGATCGCCATGGCGAAGCGCTTTGGCTTCACATCCCTAAACCGCGACGATTACGGCCTCTCGCTCACCCTCGGCGGCGGCGATGTGAGCCTGCTGGAAATGGTCAGCGCCTACTCGGTGTTCGCCAACAACGGCGTGCGCATGCCGCCCGTCTCGATCCTGAAGATCGTGGACCACCAGGGCAAGGTTGTTTATCAATACCAGCCGCCTGCCGGTCAGCAGATCATCAGCCCCGAGCACTCCTACCTGATCACCTCCATCCTCTCCGACAACGAAGCCCGCTCCTGGATGTTCGGACCCAACTCCGTTCTCAATCTCCCCTTCCCGGTCGCGGCCAAGACCGGCACAACCAACGACTTCCGCGATAACTGGACTATGGGCTACACCCCCGATCTCGTTTCCGGTGTGTGGATCGGCAATGCCGATTACACGCCCATGGTCAATACCACAGGCCTCACGGGCGCGGCCCCCATATGGTCACAGTTCATGCAGGTCGCCGTGCCCTACATCAGCGGCGGCAACCCCACGGACTTCAAGCGCCCCGGCGGCATCGTGGAGAAGGTCATCTGTTCCCTTTCCGGCACGGAGCCTTCCCAATGGTGCGATGGCGGACAGCGCACGGAGATCTTCGCCGCTGACCAGCCGCCCCTGCCTGCCAGCCAGGACATGCGCCGCCAGATCGTGGTCGATACGTGGACGGGCCTGCAAGCCAGCGATGCCTGCAAGGGCACCACCGAAAAGGCGACCGTCATCAACGTGACCGACCCCTGGGCGCGCAAATGGTTCCAGACGGGCGAAGGCCGCAACTGGCTCGACGACCACGGCTTCTCCTCGCCTCCCGTATATGCTCCCGAGCGGCAATGCAAGGATAGCGATCCGCGTCCCAAGATGCAGCTCAGCGTCCACGAGGGCGATGTCGTCTCCAATAGCACACTCGGCATCCAGGGCACGGCAGACGCCACCGGCGGGTTCAGATCCTGGCTGCTTGAGTTCGGCCTCGGTACCGACCCGAACAACTGGACCACGCTCGGCCAGGGCAACCAGCCGGTCAACAACGACTACTTCATCAACTGGGACCTGTCCAACCTGCCCGACCAAACCATCACACTCCATCTTCACCTGGAAGGGCAGGATGGGTACGCCGACCGTTACGTACACTTCAGGCTGGCTCTGCCCACCGCGGTCCCCACGGATACGCCCTTCCCAACGGACACGCCGCCCGCCCCGCCCACGCCAACGGACACGCCCTTCCCGACGGACACGCCGTTCCCATCCGAGACGCCGACGCCGTGAGGTGCGAAACGCGCGCCGTAATTAATTCAATGAGGAACGAGAGGGGAGCGAAAATCTGAAAGGGTGGGCGCCCAGGGCAGTCACGGCAATGCCTCACGTCCAGCAGGCGAACGCTGTATACTGACACTGCAAACTGATAACTGAACACTGGACTCGCCATGCGCATCGAAGACCTCAATTGGATGGACGTCGAAAGATACCTGGAGCACGAAGACCGGCTGATGCTCGTCAGTGGCGCGACCGAGCAGCATGCGTATCTGAGCCTGCTCACGGACATCAAGGTCCCGCTCGCCCTGGCCGACGCGGCCTCCCAGGCGACCGAGCGTTCTCGTGGCCCCGCCGCTCAACTTCGGCATCTCCACGTATTTCCTCGCCTACCCCGGCACTCTCAGCTTGCGCGTCTCCACCCTCGAGGCGGCGATGGAGGATATCGTGCGGTCGGCGTACGGGCACGGCTTCCGGCGCATCCTCATCATCAACGGGCATGGAGGCAACAGCCCGGCGCGGGCTCACTTGCAGGAGGTCAATAACTCTCTGCCCGACCTGCGGCTCAACTGGTATGACTGGTGGCTCTCTCACTCCATTGAAGCTGTGGCGCTGAAGCACAAGCTCAAGCCCACACATGCCAACTGGCTCGAAGCCTTCCCATTTACCATCGTCGGCGAAATGCCGCAGGAGGACAAGGTGCCTCCCAAAGTCCCCAGCGCCATCATGGATGCGCAGACCGCGCGCCGCGTGTACGGCGACGGCTCGTTCGGCGGGCCCTATCGCGCAGATGAGGAAGTGATGCATGAGCTGTTTGCGGCGGCTCTCGAAGACATTCTGCAACTATTAAGGTTCGATTAGCCTTGATAAAGCGCCGAAATTGCTCATGGCACGGGTGGTAAAATACCGTTAATCAACTGGAAGGCGAGGTGCCATGTATATTGATCCCAATACAGGTGGAGTTTTGTTCCAGGCGCTGGCGGCTGTGTTCGTAGCCGTGAGCGGTGTGTTGCTGATATTTTCCGGTAAAATTCGTGCATACTTTTCGCAGCTTCGCCGGAAAACACGCGAGAATAAGAAAGACGGCAGCGAAGAACAGGAATAACCCCACTCGGCTCAGTACGCCGAATGGGAGGCTACCCGAAGCAGATAGGTGCGGGACGTTCTCCCCCAGCTATCTGCTCCGGGTTTTTCTTTTGCCCGTCCATGTAATGGACGGGCAAGCGCTGAAATCACGGGAGTGTCTAATTTGGTGGGTTCGGCTTGCAAAACGGGAGATTGCTCTCTCCGTCCCGCCTCTGGCGGGATCTACGCTGGGGTGCGCTCCGACTCCGCTATAGGGCACGGCGGGGTTGTGAGAGATAATGCTGACTGAAGGGTCGCCGCGCCCCTACAGGGCGCTAGGACAAGATCGGGGACGATGCCTACGTCCCGCCGAGGCGGGATCTCCGCTTCGCTCCGACTGCGCTCCGACCCCGCGAAAAGCGGGGCCTTCGGCTGCGATATAGGGCACGGCGGGGTTGTGAGAGATAATGCTGACTGAAGGATCGCCGTGCCCCTACGGGGGGTTACGACCCCGCGAAAAGCGGGACCTACGCTACGACTTCGCTCCGACAACGACGTGGGGCGACTCTTTCAGACACTGCCGAAATCACATCTACGAAGAGATATCTGACACATGCGAACGATCATTGTAGGTTTTGACTCTTTCGATCCCTCCGTCTTCGAGCCTCTCCAGCAGGCCGGCCGCATGCCGAACCTGTCGAAGTTCGTCGAGCAGGGCGGCTACTCCCGGCTGGAGGTCTGCTCCCCGCCGCAGACCGAAGTCTCGTGGACCAGCATCGCCACCGGCGTCGACCCGGGCTCGCACGGCATCTTCGATTTTGTCCACCGCGACCCGCAGACCTACATCCCGTACGTCTCGATCTTGCCGACCAAACAAAGCGTGATGGGCGAGCAGTTCCTGCATCCCTATAATACGAAGACACTCTTCCAGGAGGCCGCCGACATGGGCTATCCCGCCACCGCGCTATGGTGGCCGGCGTTATTCCCGGCGCGTCCTGAGATCCCAGTTGCCACAATTCCGGGCCTGGGCACGCCCGACATCCGCGGCCAGTTGGGAGTCGGCACTTATCTGACCACCCAGCCGCGCGAGATGAAAAAGGTGAAGGTAACGGCTCTTGAGGCTGCCGGGGCGAATAAGTTCACCGCCGCCCTCGAAGGGCCAACGGTCAAGACGAAGGAAGGCATGCGCCCGGCCCTTCTGCCGGTTACTGTCGAGGTGCTGGATGACACATCGGCCTCGCTGACCATCGGCAAGGAGAAGTACAAGCTATCGCTCGGCGTCTGGAGCCCGGTGATCGAAGTGAAGTTCGCAGCCGGCTTTGCCATGACCATTCACGCCGTCACGCAGGTGATCCTCACGCAGGTGAAGGACGGCGTCAGCCTGTACTTCGTGCCATTGCAGATCCACCCCCTGCACTCGTTGTGGCACTACGCCACCCCCGCCCTCGCTCGTCAAGGAATCGTGGAATGTGACCGGCGGCTTTCTCACCCTGGGCTGGCCCCAGGACACCAACGGCCTGGAGGAGGGATGCATCAGCGACCAGCAGTTCCTCGACCTGTGCGACCTGATCTTCGACTCGCGCAAGAAGATCTTCTTCCACCAGCTGAGCAAGTTCCGCGAGGGCGTGCTGGCCGGCATCTTCGATTGCCTCGACCGCGTGCAGCACATGTTCATGCGCACGAACCCGGAGATCGTCGAGCAGTGGTATCTGAAGCTGGATGCGTTCGTGGGGGAGGTCCAGTCCGCCATCGACAAGCTCGGCCTCGAGAAATATCGCTTCCTGGTGCTCTCCGACCATGGCTTCCGGCCCTTCGATCAGAAGGTGCATCTCAATCACTGGCTGACCGGCAACGGGTATATGAAGCTCGCGCGCGAGACCGATACGCCCGACCTGCGCGATGTGTCATGGGACGGCACGCAGGCCTACGCCATTGGGCTCAACAGCCTGTATCTCAATGTTGCCAACCGCGAGGGGCAGGGCATCGTTCAGCCGAGGGAGATCGAGCCTCTGCTGGACCGGATCAAGAGCGCCCTGCTCGAATGGAAAGCCGACGACGGGCGGCAGATCATCAGCCGGGTGCTGCTCAAGCATGAAGCCTTCACCGGGCCGTATGCGCGCCTCGGGCCTGACCTGGTGGTGGGATACGCTCCGGGCTTCCGCGCCTCTTCAGAGACCGGCCTCGGCAAATCGGCTCCGGTCTCGCTGGAAGCCAACCACGACCATTGGAGCGCAGACCATTGCATCAACTCCACCAAGGTGCCGGCGGTGCTGTTTGCCAACCGCGACATCAGCAACATGCCCGGCCTGTCGTTCCGCGATATCCCGTTCCTGGCCCTCGGCAAGCATCTGGACCAGTCGTACATTAAGCCCCCTCTCAAACCGGCGCGCAGGGCCAGAAGGATATGGAGGAAAGGCTGAAGGGGCTGGGCTATCTCTAGGAGCATCTCTGCTCTCACCATTCCCGGACCAAACAAAAAGATGAACAGGCGCATAGCCTGTTCATCTTTTTCACCCGTGCATGGGGCGCATGGTGTATGCCTGCAGCAAGCCGGGCCGACTGTTTTCTGCAACTAACGCTTTGTTGGTTTGCGTTTTTTCAAGTTCCTTATGTTGGTAGTTGCTTAAAGACGTCATCCAGAGGAATATCATCTTTTATTTCGGGCCAATAATAGATGTGAGGATAGTATTTTTCCTGCAAATCTTTTATCTGGTCATCGAGTTTATCCGATGTAATGAAGGCAAGGCCGTTCTTTTTCGAGATTATCAAATGTATGTAATCTTGCACATTTTTACGAATAGGGAAACGGAGTGCCAAGTCTGAGAGTTCCTGTCAATTTGATAATCTGATCCTATCTTGCGATAATCCGAAAGCAAGAAACAAAAGGCTCCCCACCAATCCAGGATTTCTGAAATTTCTCTTTGCGGATATGTTTTTCTCAAAGCTCTTAAGACTTCGGCTTTTGTCAATTCTGAATAGTAATATGGAGTTTTGTTTGAGTACTGAATATTCCGAAGCGAATTTAGGTTCTTTGTCAATTCAAAAGCAAAGCGTTTTCCATTAGAAATAATGGGGGCGAACGATTCGCGAGCCGGTTTTTGACAAGCCTTTTATATGAAGCAATGTATGACCATCATGTACCTCAGCGGCATCAAATCCAATTCGTATGTTCTTGTCGATAAAATCTCTGAACAACGAAGTGTCGAGGTACCACCCTAAATGCATCAAAGTATTGGTTGATTTCTCCGTAGTCATGACATCGCTCTCAATGCTTGAATTGTTTCAACGCCGGCAAGCCAGCTAGTGGTTAGGGGGACGGCTTAGTTACTATTGGGCAAACCGTATCCTATCCGAAACCTACTGAGGCATTAGGCTGCTGATCGTTAACAGCATAGGGCACTCACCCCTGCGATTTAACACTGTACACCGCGATTATCTGCCTCTTGACAGACCTTGTTGAGACAGTCGTTGTCTACGATTTCGGGGCAACCCAGTATACAAAATAAGGATTTTCTACAGTGTATTGCAAGGGTCGCACTCCATAAGGAACGGAAATTCAAAGGCCGCAGCGATCAATTGGAACCAGGATGAACTTTATCTTTGCCGCTGGCTGTCAGCCTCCATGCGGACTTGGGCCCTTTTAATTCCGGGATCATTTCTAGCAGACCTTCATCACGAAGTTTGTAGAATTCGATTTTGACTAGATTCTCAGATCTGATACCTGTGACATCTCGCGCTTGGCGATTCGTGATTTGCGGGCTGTTCTGCAAGAACTGAAGGATGGCTTCCGTGGGGGCAGCAAGCGGCGTGTGGGGAAGGGTCACGCGAACGTACGCGGCCTCCTCCGCGATTATCGGCTCCTTGAGCCCCCATTCTTTCATTTTTTGGAAGGTTGTATCAAGGCCTTCACCCATATCCTTATTTGGTGGGTTCGGATAACGATTAAAGTGTTCTGACAATTTTTGGATTCCTTGAGTAACGAGCATCAAGGATGTTCTGAGTTGTTACGTAACCGGGGAGTTGGCCTGGACTGAGGACTTCAATTCGGTTATCGAATATGAGCACTTGCACATCGTCAGATATAGAATAGTCCCTGTGGATCAGAGCATTAACCACGACTTCCCAAATTGCCTCAGGTGGGTAATCAGCATGTCTAAGCCCTTCCGCAGTCCAGATCTGGACAGATGACATGATGCGCCGGATCTCGCTTATAGTTTGCTGAATCAGTGGATACAATGGTTTTTCAATAGTGACTTGTTCTGCAAGGTGATCCCGCTCAGGCTCATCCTCTTTTGTCTCATAGCGAGTGATTTTGACAGCACATTTTCGGGGAATAACGGTGCTCGGAATATCATGGAAGAGAAGCAGAGAAGCAATCTTCGGTTGCCATGTAGCCGCGTCGAGGAGGTTTTGGTTCACCACAAAGTCGAGTGGGTCGGTAGCTGGGGCATAGCTCATAAGAAAATCGTGTAGCTCGTTAGAGTACACGACCGCCTCTGGAGGAGTTGATTTGACCAGCCGGTCTTCGAAAGAGGACGCGCCCTTGGCAAAAGCCAGTTCTGCTATGCGCTGCGGGTCCTTTATTGGGGAGATTGAGCACCATGCCGCTGATAAACCGTACCGTCTGCGGTCTGATGCACATCTGAACTCTTTTCGATCTGGATGCGCAGGACATAGCCAGCTCGCTCGGAACACTTAAGAAATTCATAACGTACATCAACAGAAGGCTTCACTTCCTGGACATTTTGGAGGGCAGCATTGAGTTGTTCAATGTTTGCGGCTCCAACCCAGCGCTCTTCAGGTTCTGGTCGCTCTTTATTGTCAGCAACTCCAACAATTAGCTCGCCTCCATCTGCATTGGCAAAGGCTGTAACGGCTTTTTGGATCTTGCGTCCGGACACCGCGATGGACTTTCTCTCGTAGAAATGATCTTCGTCCCGGTTGCTGATAGCCAGAGCTTCTTTATTGGTAACAATGGTCGTTCGCATGCACTGTTTCCCTCCACTGGACGCCTCTGTACATTGACAATTCTATTATATCACTGTCTAGAATTTATGTTCTAAACCTTTTTGCAGGTGTGCAGAGATCCTATAGGAAGGATATAGATATTTAGCTTACTTATTCTCACCTTGATTTGGAGAGCAGCTGTGATCCTAGCGGTTCGAGGTTCTTTTCCTACTGCTATACATTGCCTGTCGTTCCGCGATATCCCGTTCCTGGCCCTCGGCAAACATTTGGACCAGTCGTACATCAAGCCCCCATCTCAAACCGGCGCACAGGGCCAGAAGGATATGGAGGAAAGGCTGAAGGGGCTGGGCTATCTCTAGGAGCGCAACCTTCTTTTCCATAGTTCTTCGTCGAGCATAGGAAATCCACTCCGCTATCAAATACTGGGGGGACAAGATACGGAAGGCCAAATTCCGATAAGGGAAGGAAGCCTTGCGTCGAATAGCGAGCTGCTTACCGAAGGAATCCGTCCGAATCTAGAAAATGTCAAATTGGTCTAATAGGCTCGATAGAAATGATCCAGAGTTTGCAACTATGGGGAGTGGCGAATTCGGTGTGGACAGTTGTCCACGTCGTCGCAATGATGCTCTTTCCGGAACAATTTCCTTCTTGGATCGCGGCCGCGTCAGTTACTTTTGTGTCCTTCACCAGGTTTCAACACACCCTGTTAGCCACTCCCCTTTAAGAAGAAATCCCTATTTCTACTGTGTTAGTACTATAATAGACTTGTTAGTATTCCTTCACAGGGGCGTTAACCGAAGAGGTGTCCATTTCAAATTCCATAGCTGCTGACCCATCGGTTTCCGCCCCATAGTATTTCCAAGGAGGTTGTTGTATGACTGCGCAAACTGCAATGACTGCTGAAAAGATATGGACGGTTGAGCCGGGTGAGAAGCGCTCGGTTGGCGTGATCCATATCGTCATCACCGCTCTCCTGATCGGCATCGGCTTTGTCGTCGGCGCATTCGGCTCCATCACTTTCCCGCTGGGCTTTGGCGTGAATTTCTTCTGGCCCGGCATTGCCATTGAGCAGGTTGGCTCAATCTGGTTCGGTGCCTGGGGCTGCATTGCTGCTTCCATTTTCCCATTCTTCTCCAATGCCATCGTGGGCACGCCCTTCTATGTCTCGCTGGCTTATGTCCCAGCGAACCTTGTCCAGGGCCTCCTGCCGGCCTGGGCCTTCCGCCAGTTCAAGGCCGATCCGCGTTTGACGAAGGGGCGCGACTATCTTGTCCTGTTGGTCTCCATGGTCGTCGCCGACGTCTTCGGCGCCCTTTGGTCATCGCTGGTAGTCCTGCGCAGCTTCGGACTCCTGACTGCGAGTTCGGTGCCGCTGTTCATCTGGGGCTGGTTCGGCGGCAACTTGCTCGCGGGCATCGTCTTCAATTTCATTCTCATGAAGGCGCTTTCCGGTGTCGTCATTCGCACCCCTACCTTCGTGAAGAAGTGGTGGGCGTAGGCCGGTAGACTTCCAACTCGATCTCAGAGCTAGAGAGGGCGGATTTGCCCCTCTAGCCATTTATTCGCGAATTCTAGATCTCCGGGTTATGCTCGATGAACAAGACTCTATTGGGTTACGTGCCCGACGCATCCCCAATCTATGGCATCCATCCATTTGTCAAGCTGTTTTTCATGCTGGTGGTAAGCCTATTCCCGCTCTTTATCGATGCGCCGGAGTGGAATATCGCTACCATGCTGGTCATTGTCTTGCTTATGTGGTACAGCCGTGTCAACATGAGCACATTGAAGATTTACGTGCCGGTGGCAGTGTCCATGGGCACGATTATTCTGATCTCCTATACAGTGCTCGGGGGTTATCATCCAGAGTCCCGGCTTCTGATCCAGTTCCTCGGCATCCATATTTACTGGGAACGGATTCGCGCAACGCCCTCGTGGTGTACTTTCGCATCCTGCCCATGATCTTCACCATGGTCTTCTTCCTGAGCACATCCCGGGAACGAGACGTTATCGTAGCCATGCGTTTTGTGCGGGTCCCTTTTGTGATCAGCTACGTCTTTGCCATGGCGCTGCGCTCGGCGGGCATGGTGCTGGAGGATTTTTTTATCGTGCGGCAGGCAGAGCAAGCTCGCGGGTACGACTTAACAGGCAAATCCCCGGGATATAGAATTCGCAAATATGTCATGTATATGATTCCCCTGTTTGCGCTTTCCTTGCGGCGCGCGGAGGAGTTCACCAATGCACTCGTGGCGCGCGGCTATGCGTTTACGGGCAAGGCCGCCCGCGTAAAGCGGCCGGATTATGTTCTTACACACTATTCTTTCAAGGCGTTGGATGGAGCCATTACGGTAGCTATTGTTGTCGTCCTAGTTGCGATCCTGGTTGCCCGCTACGGCTATGGCTACATGTCTGCTGACAACTCGATCTTGATCCATTGGCTGCAACGTGTTTTATGAAGAGCGAAGCGAGATTCCTTGACCCCTATCATAGAGCTTTCTGACTATTCCTGGAGGTATCTGGATTCGGAAACCTTCGCGGTTCAGAACCTCAATTTGAGCTTTGAAGAGGGCAGGTTTTTCGGCATCATCGGCCAGAACGGTGCCGGCAAGACAACCCTGGCCTATTCCATTGATGGTTTGATCCCGGGTCAATATCACGGCATCAAGCATGGATCCGTGAAGGTTCGGGGGAAGGAAGTGGAAGAGTACGAGACCGGCTCGCTGCAACGCATGATCGGCATGGTGTTTGCGGACCCTGAGGCTCAGTTTACGGCCATGACGGTGGAAGATGAATTGGTTTTCGGCATGGAGAACCTGGGGATGACCATTCCCGAGATCCGTGAGCGGTTGGAATGGGTGACGGATCTCACCAACATGCAACCGCTCATGGAGAAGCCGCCGTACGAGCTCTCCGGCGGGCAAAAACAGCGCGTGGCCCTGGCGGCCGTCTTGGCGATGACCCCTCAGGTGATGATCCTGGACGAGCCTACCTCCATGCTCGACCCGATCAGCCGCAAGCGCGTGTTCGATGTACTGGCTCGACTAAAAAAAGAACGAAGCATGACGGTAATTGTGATCGAACACAGCCTGGAGAACCTGATCCCCTTGGCTGATGAAATGATCTTGCTGGCACATGGGAACATGATTTTGAAGGACGAGACGCGGGCCTTTTTCCAAAAAATGGATCTTCTGCTCGAGAATGAGGTCTATCCGCCTGATACACTCTTATTCTTTCATCGCCTGCAGCAGGCCGGATATTACCACGGCGAGATTCCACTTACGAACACTGAAGCCGCTCTGAAGCTTCGAGAAACCCGCAAGACGACGAGTTTACGGCCATGAGCGCAGAATCCCCCTTTATCGAGGTCAAAGATCTCTCCTATACTTACGCCGACGGAACAATCGCTCTCCGCGGCATCAATTTATCGGTCTCCGACGGCGAATTCATTGCTTTTATCGGCCAGAATGGGTCGGGAAAGACCACCCTGTCCAAATGTCTGAATGGCTTGTTCAAGCCCACCTCCGGGACAGTGATCGTCGATGGCTTGAATTCCAAAGAGACGCCGATTGTTCAGATGGTGAAGCGAGTTGGCTATGTGTTCCAGAACCCGGACCACCAGTTGTTCAATAGCAACTGCTGGGATGAGATTGCCTATGGTCCCCGTAACATTGATCTAGATGAAGCGGAGGTAAAGGTACGAGTGGCGGAGGCGGCCCGGGTAGTGGGACTTGATGAAGCGTACTTCACCGAGCATCCGTTCTTCCTGAACAAAGGCATGCGCCAACGTGTGGCGATTGCCTCCATTTTGGCGCTTAAGCCCAAAGTGATCATTGTCGATGAGCCTACTACTGGTCAGGACGCCCGCCAATCGCTGGAAATCATGAATTTCCTACGAGAGCTGAACGAGAACTACGGGCATATCATCATCTTCATAACACACAATATGCCCATCGTTGCCAGTTATGCCAAGCGTGTCGTGGCGATGGGCCTGGGTACCATTATCGTCGACGGTCCGCCAGCGGATGTGTTTGCCAAACCGGAATTGCTAGCAAAGACCTTCGTCGAACCCCCTCAGATAACCGAGCTAGCCCAGCAGTTGAGCGATCTAGGCTTTTATCCGGGTACGTTAACCGTGCAGGAGATGGTCGCGGAATATGAGAAGCTATGCCTGCGCTAGGTTGGAGTTCATAGCATCGTGCCCTCATTGTGTCTTCATGTCTCATAGCATTGCAGAAAGAGTACACACCGGCTTTATTAGGACAGAAGGTGGGTTGTCTGGGTGGCCCACCCCTTTGTTCCTTTTTCAACAGTCTGATTGATTTTGCGACTAGAATTTAGCCTAAATAAGGGAATGGGGCGAAAGAAAAAACTCGTATGATCTCACTTATCTACCAACCCAGACCCATAGTCCGATATCTGAAAAGATTCCTATGGGCTATTGGATTGACTTCCTGTCTTTGCTTTGCCTAGCGAGTCTCGCCCCAAAAGTGTGCCTAATGGTGTGAACGCTTGCCCAGTTGGAGATGGACCAACTCGATCTGGCTTTCCCAAGACTTTAACTTCTCCATGGCAAACGCTCCTACTTCTATTTTGCCATGAACTTTCTGCTTTCCGCTTTTATGATCTTACGGGGGGCCTACCGATGGGAAAGAACTGCCGAAGCCGACGTGCCGAGGCGTACTCCTCCAAGAGCCGCTCCATCGCTCACAAAGTGCTAAAGGCCGCATATCCGGATTTGATCAAACCAGGGCCAAGGGATGGCTCCGAACTGATTCAGAGTCCGCAACTATGGGGGTATGTCGGGGGGACAAGATGGGCTGTACATCAAATTGAGTCGCACAAGATTACAGACTGCTGAAAAAATCATCTCGCGTTTTCCGAAGAGGGAATAAAGTCATATCTCTACGGTGTCCTTCTTCCTCCGTTGAGCGCGACCGGTAATATCTCCCATCCGATTCTCATCAAACTCAATATAATTTGTCCGAAATTGGTTCGCGGGAGCGTTGGAATGGAAAAACATCCGGATTTGCATACTGCTTTGAGCGAATTGAGAGAAGGCATGAATTTGCCTAAGTGCCTGCAATGTGGTTGCATGGGCGAGACACTGGAACAGATTGGGAAAGCCTTCCCTCTTCTTCCTCCAGACAGTGCTCCCGAAATCAGGGCTGCACTTCCGGGATGGGCGGATATTATGAAGCCGATTCGCTATTCCTGCCTGGGTTGCGAACATTGTTTTGCCGGCGTGGCCCAAAACGCCTTTATTGCCGCCTTCCCTGAAGCGGAAAACCAGTTTGCGTTGAGCTGCGAGATCAAAACCAATACAGCCAGTTGGCCGCCGGTCGTAGGGGAGTATTTTGTCCTGGATCCATTGGCGCCTGCCAGCCTACTTCTCTACAAGCTCGGAGCTTTCCCCAAACAACTGGTGGATCAAAAGATCCCTGGGCTTGCGATTGTGGGAAAACTGGAAACCGAGAATATCGGCATCGACAAGATCATCAAGAACACGCTTGCGAATCCGGGTTTACGCTGTCTCATCGTGGCAGGCATCGATCCCAAGGGACATCTGTGTGGGCAGACCCTCTTGGCCCTGGCGGAAAACGGCGTGGATGCGGACGGACGGGTGATCGGCTCGAAGGGCAAACGTCCGATCCTTCGGAACGTCTCACAGGCGGAGGTAGAAGCATTTCGAAAGCAGATCCAGATGATCGACCTGATCGGTTGTGAATGCATCGAGTGTGTAACTGAGAAGGTCGCCGCATTTCAAAGCCCGTTGCTGGCGATGGCTCCGGAGCCAGCTTCTTGTGGCTGCACGGACGGGAATTGCCTTGTAGGCGCTCCGGAGGCGAATGCGATCTCAACCGTTGTCGTGGAGGAGACGGATGAGCCGGTGAAGCTGGATAAGGCAGGCTATTTTGTGATCCTGCCCATTGCAGACCGGAAGGTCATTCATATGGAGCATTATGGCTATGACAACAGTCTACTTCATGCCTTGGAAGGGACTTCTGCCAGAAGCCTCTATCTTAAGATAATTGAGCAGAACTGGGTGTCCGAGATGAGCCACGCGGCTTACCTGGGTAAAGAGTTGGCGAAGGCTCAATTGAGTTTGAACTTTGGAATACCATACAACCAGGACGCAGCCTAGCAACTCTGGATCGCATCAAGTTAGAGTATGCTTCTTATGGGGTGTTTCCCATGATTGAAAGAGAGGGGAGTATAGAACGTGATTGTTCGCAGAATCTAAGTTGCGCGACGCTGACTTAGCTTCAGGTGACGAATTTCGGCGACTCGAAATAGATTTTCAAAGCTAGAGGGAAAAACTAGACAGCCTATAGCAGTTCACATCCGAAATCAACTATGAGATAAGAGCGGCCTAATGACATCGCTTATAGTCACGACACTTCCAAGACCCAGAAACAAACTTTAGATGGTGAGAGACAGTGGCTTGCATTCAGGAGGCGGCGCATGCTGGGTCATAAGTCGCGAGATTTCAAGCAACATGTGGCGGTCTCCCTGGAGGTGTTGGTGCCCCGGGACAATTTCTATCGCCAAGTCGATCAATGTATCGACCTGAGCTTCGTGCGCGATCTGGCTTTCCGAAGACTTTAACTTCTTCATGGCAAGCGCTGCTACTTCTATTTTGGCATGAACTTTCTACTTCCAACTGGTATTATTTTACGGGAGGCTTACCCTATTGTCAACATCCCATTTTTAGTACCGTCGAAAAGTGGAAAACCTCAGGCGTCCTGGGTCGCAATTTGGTGGGGCATCCGGCTCACCTAATGACATCAAGGTTATTGCGACTCGGCATATCGTCACCGCCATGCAAAAGAACAACATGACACGCTTTATTCGTTTGGGTAGCGCTCCGTTTGGTGTATTTGCCGTAGGAGCAAGACCTGATATTTGAAGCGACGTTGGGGCAGCCACGCGGGCATTAGGAGGTCGCTAGCAAATCCACCCGCTTTCCCTTTGCTGTCCTCCGGTTATCTGCTTTACGAAACGAGCTTCAAGAATGCATGGACGACATTTGGATCGAACTGTTTCCCCGAGTTCTCCCCGAATATACTCCAGGGCCTTATCCTGATCCCAAGCAGGACGGTAGGGGCGGGCGCTGGTGAGCGCGTCCCATACGTCTACTATGGAAAACACGCGGGCCGCCAACGGAATCTCGTTTGCTTTCAATCCATGGGGATAGCCACTGCCATCCCACTTCTCATGATGGCAGTACGGGATCTCCAGGGCCGCGGATTTCAGGTAGCGAATCGGTTTAAGCAACTCATAGGCAAAAACCGGATGCTGCTTCATAGTCTGCCATTCCGAGTCCGTCAATGGCTCGGGTTTCAGAAGGATATAATCGGGAACTCCGAGCTTGCCAATATCGTGCAGTAATGCGCCGCGGCGGATGTGGATCAGCTCCTCGGCGGGGAAGCCCATTTGCTGAGCTAATCTCATTGCCAACTCTGTCACGCGTTGCGTATGGCCTTCCGTTTCCTTATCCCGCAAATCCAGAGCCCGCGACCAGCCCTCAATGGTGGCATCATAAGCGACGGACAGTTCCATATTGGATTGCTGTAGTTCATTGAACAACCGGGCATCATCGACCATGATGGCCGCCTGTCCAGCCAAAGCATGAAAGAAATCCAGCCAGTCTGGATCGTGTTCCACGGAAATTCGCCCGAACAATTCGAGCACACCCAGTAATTTGCCCTTAGCAATCAGCGGGGCGCCGTAGTAGCTGAGGAAGGCTTCGTCCCTCAGGAAATTGCTCAGGAGTTGATTCCCTGACTCGTTGATGGCGTCCTGGATCTGTATGGTCTTCCGATCCAGTGCCACAATCCCAGCAAGGCTTTGGCCCAGTGGAACACTCACATCCCGTAGCGTATTGGTGCGGAATCCAATGCTCGCTCCATACCGGAGCACATTTTGAACTGGATCGAGCAGCAGGATTGCCGCCGCGTCAACCGCCAGCAACTGTACAGCGCGAGACAAAAGTATCTCCATGCCCAATCGCAAGTCGAGCGTGGAGGCAATCAGCTGATCCAATTCCCGCAGTGCCGTCAACCGTTCAATTTGCTCTTTGATCTTCCTCTCTGCGTTTCGGGCTTCTGTGACATCTCGAAAGTTAATCACGATGGCTTCAACTCCCGATACGTTCCGCAAATTGGTAAATGTCCCTTCGATCCAGAGCCAGGTGCCGGCCCTCGTTTTAAACCGAAACTGAAGAGTGGGAGTACGGTCCGCTTTCTCGGTCAGGTAGGTGTAGACTGAGGTAAGAATTGGAAGATCGTCAGGGTGGATGATCATCGCCGGATCGAACTCGGGTACTTCTTCCGGCTGATAGCCGATCATGTTCCAGCCACTCGGGTTCATGAATTGGATGTGTCCGTCCTCTGCCACTAAGGCAATGCCATCTGGGGCATGCTCGGTCAGAGCCCGGAACCGGTTCTGCATCTGCCGTGTCCCTTCCTCTGCACGTTTTCGCTCCGTGATATCCACAATCATCGCGGTAACGATCATGCCCTCTTCAGTCTGCAGTTTCGATAGGCCAATTTGGACAGGAAACTCGGAGTCATCTTTCCGTCTCGCAACGAGGTCGCCGCGGTGTTCTATCCTCCGCGCGATATCGGGTGATACAGCGAAACGGCGTACGTGCTCGCGATGCAGCGCCGCCAGGCGCTCCGGGATCAGGAGATCCAATGGCTGCCCGAGGATCTCCCTGGCGGCATAACCGAATGTCTCCTCGGCAGCCTTGTTGAATAACACGATTTCATGCCGATCGTTCACAGCAACAATTGCTTCCGATGCATTTTCAAGGATATGGGCGAGTCGCTGCTCTGAACTACGCAATTGGCGGTCCAGCGTTTTGCTTTCGATGGCGCGCGAAATTGCGAGGCCCAGGCGTGCCAACCTTCCCTTGACCAGGAAGTCGCTCGCCCCGGCTTGCAACACTGCGATCCCCAAGTCTTCACCCACCGTGCCCGAAATCAGGATGAGAGGGGCGTCCATGCCGCTTTCATTCAGCACTCGGATCGCTTCCATGGCGCTAAAATGCGGCAAGGTATAGTCGCAAATTATGACATCCCATTGGCCGCTTGCCAGCGCTTGTTGCATGGCGAGGGCAGTTTCTACTCGCTCGGATGCGATCGCGTATCCTGCTTTCCGGATCTCCCCCAGGACCAGCTCCGCATCGTCTTCTGAGTCTTCCACCACTAAGACGTGTAAACATGGATTCTGCATGCTCTACCTTTCAAAGAGAGTGATTTCGCAGCAGTAAAGGTAGCTCATCGCTTTTTCTCTGACTACGGTGTAACCCGACAACAAAAATGGCGGGAACCCGCCAGGCAGGTCACCGCCATCTGAGAGATTACAACTGAGGATTTCCCCTACTCGGTATTCTCTTTCTTCTCGCTTAGAAGTCCTTGCCTTACCGCATAGGCGACGAGTTCCGCTCGGTTCTGCAATCCTGCCTTGCGCATGATCGAAGAGCGATATCGTTCCACGGTGCGGATGCTTAAGGAGAGCTCCTCTGCAATCTGCTTGTTGGTCCGTCCCCGGCAGATCAGCCGCAAGACAGAGCGTTCGCGGGCCGAGAGCGTCTCGTAGCTTGGAGTCCTATGCGCATCCACCCGATTTATGTAATCACTAAGTAGTTGGGGAGCAAGGGTGAACGGGATCGGCACGCCTCCTTCCAGCACCAGCCGCACGGCTGCCAGGAGTTCACTGCTCGAGGCGCCCTTGAGCACATAGCCTGCCGCGCCTGCCTGCAATGCCTGGAAGAAGTAGGCTGGGTCGTCGTGCACTGTGAGAATCAGTACCTTGGCCTCTGGTGTCGCGGCTCGTATCCGCGGGATCGCGTGCAAGCCGTTAGTCCCAGGCATAGATATATCCATAAGGACGAGATCCGGTTGGTGAAGTACTGCCTGCTCGATTGCCTGCGCTGCATTCTCGGCTTCCCCCACAATTCGGAAATCCTTGTCCTCTCCAAGAATAAGTCGTAATCCTGCACGGACGACGGCATGGTCATCGCATATCAAGATCTTATAGGTCTTCATCTGGAATGTCTTTCGTCTCAGAACGAGGCAAGATCACACGGATAGTCGTGCCGTGTCCCGGCGAAGTACTGATTTGAAATTTTCCGGCTAGCATTTTTGCCCGCTCCTGTATACCAATCAGTCCGTAATGACCGGCTGGAATCCGATACCCCTCTCCAATTACGACATCCCCGCTGTCCCTGGGACGGGAGGTGTGCTTCTCAAATCCGATCCCATCATCCTGTACGGAGAGTAACACCTCTTGGCCGTGCTTTGCCAACTCGATCCGAACGTGTCGAGCTTGAGCGTGCTTTCGTACATTGGTGAGGGCTTCCTGCACAATGCGGAAGACTGCAACCTCAGCCGCCGGAGGCAAGCGCTGTGGGAAGGATGACATCCTCACTTCGACTTGCACGCCCGTGCTCCGTTGAAAGTCGTCGCCGATGCGTTGCAGGGCCGGGATTAACCCGAGATCATCCAGCACCTGCGGTCGCAGTTCATGGATCATCGCCCGCGTGCGCTCCATGACCTCCTGTGTGAGCGCCTCTGCCTGCTCCAAAATATCCCGCGCGGCTTTGGCGGATCTGGGTAGAAGGCTCCTGGCACTGCCTAGTTGCATCACCAAGCCGGTGAGGGCCTGGCCGATATCGTCATGAAGATCGCGAGCAACCGCCAGCCGTTCCTCCTCCTGAGCATCCACCAGCTTGGCGCTCAACGCGCGGAGCTGTTCTTGTTGTTCGTTCGCCGCCTTCAAGAGCTGCGCATTCGCCAGAGCCTGTGCGGCTTGGTCGCTGATGGCTTTCAGCAAGGACAATTCATCCTGGGTGAATTCGCGCACCCGGCCGTTTATGCCAAAAGCGACCACTCCAATGAGGTCCCCATCCCGCAACATGGCCGCCGTGACGACCGTGCGCACGTCCAGATGGGCGTTAAACTCGGCGTTAGGCACATCTGGCACGGCTTGAATGTCGGGGACTACCATGATAGGCCCGAGTTCTTGGAGAAGCGCATCGAAGCGGGCGCGGCTGGTGGTTTCTATGGCCGAAGCTAGCTCGGGGGGAATATTGATTCCACCTGCATACACCAAAAGATCGCTCGGCTCATCGTACAAGCTCATTGCGGCCTGAGAGACCTTGAAGGTGTCCACGATTTCCTGGCAGACTGCCTGGACGACGGCATTCAGATCGAGATGTCTGTTCAGACGTGCGGCGATGCGAGCCAATGTCTCCGCTCGTGCGGCTTGGCGCTTCTTCGCTTCTTCTGCTTGCACGCGGCCGGAGATATCTTCGTTCACAATCACGGCCCCTATAATGAGACCGTCTGCGTTGCGGATAGGAGCTGCAGAATTGAGGATCGTCTTCTGCTGCCCATCGAAGGTTTCGATGTCGATTCGCTCGTTCAGAGTTGTCTCCCCATCGGACAATGCGAGCACAGAGGCCCACTCCATCGGCCCAATTCTCCTGCCCGAGTCATGCCAATAGCCCACCGACTGCGTCCGCCGTTCGAGGCCGGGGATAATCACGCCACCCCAAATGCGCTTGGATGCCTCATTCACGAGAATGATGTCGTCATCTCGGTTGACGACCATCACACCTACCGGTAGCGTTGCAAGGACCAGGCGAACAAGATCCTGGCTTTCATGAGCTTCCTTCTCTGCCTTTTTCCTTTCGGTGATGTCCTGTACTGCGCCAAACATCCGAACCGGCCGCCCAGACTCATCACGTACGATTTCATCCCGAACGTGCACGAAGCGAATGTCGCCATCAGGGCGGACATGCGGATATTCCACATCATAGCCCTGTCTTCCCTGAAGTGCTTCACTGAGGGCTTGCTGCTGGATCTGCCGATCATCAGGATGGATCAATTCCTGCAAATTGCCTGGGAGACCCAGCCTTTCGGCGACTGCCTCCCAAGGATTCGCGGCGGTCCTCTTCTGAGAAGTCGACGCGATCGGTAAGGATGTCCCGTTCCCAGTAGCCGATGTGGGCGAGCGTCTCGGCCTCCTTCAGTTTTCGCTCGCTCTCTCGAAGCGCCTCTTCAGTCTGCAGGTGCTCTATGATCTCTGCTTGAAGGGCCTGGTTCAATTGAGTAAGATAGGCAGCGTGCTCTTCGATGCGATGCTCCAGTTCATCGCTTCTCGGCTCCGCTTTAATATGCTTCAGTTGCGGAGCCTCTAAAATCTCCCAGTGTCCACTCTGCTTTGCAGCGACAAACTGATGCGTTCGCGCGATGTCCAGGATATCGGCTGCATTCCGGGTGGCCGTGGGATACGCGCACACGATGTTGATGGGTTTGCCCGCGAAACGTTCATTGAGCTGCCCCTCGAAGTCTACAAATGCCTTCCATTGTTCCGGGCCCAACCATGATAGGTCAGCCAGACCTCTCAATCTTGCATAGCCTTTATCAAGCGCCTGTTTTAGCTTGGAATCCCAGGATTGGAGCGCTCGATTGGCATCGAACATATCTCCGTTGTAATACCACTCTTGGCTGGAGAGGATCTCAATGTTGCCTGCTTCGAGATACTCATTAGCTCCGGAAACTGCCCGCTCCAGTCTTTCCCTGGCATTGGCTGAAGACTCCGGGGTGATCCAGAGACAAAGTTCATGGTTCACCAGGCCCGCCGTGAAGTAGAGGGCCAGTGTCTCCATGAGATCATGTGTGTTGTCGTAGAAGAGACAGAGGTGGGTTCCCAAAGATAGGTCCCCAAGTGCCTCGAGGCCTGTAGGCCTGGATGTACTATCCATCTCTGACACCTCCGTCAGGACCCTAACTTACTCCGTCGGGTGCCTTAGAGCCTAGTCTCGCGCAGTTCCGCGAAATCAGCAATACCTTTTCATCTTCTCTTAACGAATCCGTTGATCCCGCTCTTCTGCAAAATCAGCCAGTTTTGTAGGCTTTCGTATGCTCTACGCAATACTCCAAGCGTGAGCCTTGCAGGTTCTCTTAATTAGACCATTAAACTCAGTATATGGCGTGTATAGATATCAAAGCGTCACTGAAATACCAGTTTGCTTTGGGAGCCTGATCGACGATTGCCTGGATCGCTTACCGGGAAGGATCCCAGAGCAGATTCCAGCCCAAATGGCATTGTATTCAGTGAGCAATGGGTGTCTAATAACTAGTGAGGCGGCCTTATGGGCTCAGAGGAGAATGCCTTAATGAACACGCAACTAGGCGTTTCGGACCAACTTGCGGCACTGGCGAAACTCCACCTTGTGCTTCAAAGCCACGGCATTGTCTACTGGCTCTTTGGCGGCTGGGCTGTCGACTTCCACGCTGGACGGGTGACACGAGCGCACGGGGACCTCGACATCGCGGTCTGGTATAAGGACCGCGGCCGGCTTGCCGCGCTCCTTAAGCGCCAGGGTTGGACGCACATCCTGCAGGCAGGCGAGGATGGATACACGAGCTACGAGCGCGGCAGCGTCAGACTCGAAGTTGCGTTCCTGGCGCGCGACGACCAGGGACGCATCTACACACCGCTCCGGGATGGACGGGGAGAATGGCCGAACGAGACGTTCGGTGATGACGTCGCCGAACTTATGGGCGTCCGAACTCGGCTGATCGCTCTGAAAGCGCTTGTCGCGGACAAGTCGATTGTCCGCGAAGACGCGGCGACGGCCGCGAAGGACCGCGCCGACTTGCTGAGCCTGGTCGGTCTAACGTAGCCCCTGCGCTCCTGGTGCAGTCCATTAGCCCGCAACTCGCAGACAGAGGCTAGCTACATCTGCCCCGGATTGTTGAAGTGTTTCTGCGTTTTAGCTCACTGCATTCTTCACAAGCTCAGTGATCTTTGCTTCCTCAGCGGCTGTCAGCTTGATCAGCGCGAAGCCGGTAGCCCACATATAGCCGTCATCAAGTTTCGCATCGGGCTGGAAGCCGAGAGTTGCATAGCGCACATTGAACTTCCCCGCAGCCTGAAAGAAGCAAATGACCTTGCCGTCCTTGTCCGCATAGGCGGGCATCCCATACCAGGTTTTCGGCATGAGTGCCGGGGCGGTGGAAGTAATAATCTCGTGGATCCGTTTCGCCATGGAACGATCAGGTTCTTTCATTTTTGCGATCGCGGCGTGCACGGCTTCCTCCGCTTCTTCCTTGTTCGCAGCCGCCTTCCTCTCCTTGAGGGTTTCCTTCATGGCCGCCAGCTCTTCAGCCGACAATAATCCCTTGTTTGCCTTCGTGCTTGAGGCGGTGCGTCTGGCAGACTTTTTCATAGCTGTCCTGGGACTCATAAGATTCTCCTTCTCTGACCTGGGGTTATCCTGACACCTTGCATTTAAACAGGTTTAGGTTTACAATAAAGATACTTCATCATAAAGATATTGTCAAGGGTATATTCCATGAAATCAACAAAGAGAGATCTGAAGAAACGGGCCCTGATGGCAGTGAGAGATTATGGCGTTATTTTGACGCAGTTCCGAAACGCCAGGATCGAATGGGCAGGGCTCAATGCAACCGATATGGAATGCCTGGAGCTGCTATTTCTCAAAGGCATCGCCACGCCGTCTGAACTTGCCAGGCATACGGGTCTCACTTCGGGTGCAACGACCGCCATGCTTGATCGGCTCGAAAAGGCGGGCCTCATTGAGCGACGACCTAATCCTGATGATCGCCGGGGGATCCTGATTGTTCCGGCGAAATCGGGCGCCGAAAAAGCCGCATCATGGTTTGAATCGGCGAGAAAGGCACTGGACGAATTGATCTCAGGTTACTCGGAAAAAGAACTGGAAACCATCTCTGACGTTTTTGAACGATTTACGAAACTGTGGGTCCAGGAACGCGAGAAGATAGAAAGAGATCATTAAGATTGGCAGCCAAGGATAATCTCCATCGCCGGGTCGGACAATGCATCGGCCTCGGTTTCGGACGCGACCTGGCTTTCCGATTCTAAGATCTTACGGGAGGCCTACCGATGCCGAGGCGTACTCCTCCAGCAGCCGCTCCACCTGCCGGCCCTTCTCGACAAGCTCGGAGCTTTCAAACTGCCTGATCTCGAACAGATGCGATAATTCCGCATACAGCTCCGGCAGGCCGAGGATCTCCTCCACTTCTTCGCGGATCCACTTGTTGTAAGCGATCGGGTACGTGCGGCGCGCGATGAACAGCGCCTGCAGCAACTCGCGGTAGGCGTTATACAGCCGGTCAAAGGACTGGAAATACAGCCCGCGCTTCACGTAGAGCGGAATATGATGCAGGTTGTTGAGACAGTGCCATCTCACCATCTCCAACCGTTGCAGGCGCAGGTCTTCGCCATAATAGGGCAGCCAGATTGCTTTGAGCTGCCGGTAGTAGTCGCTTCCACTCCACAACGAGACGCTGTACGCCAGGAAATTGCCCACCTCCAGCTCGAAATCGTCAGGCCCGGCTGCTTCGTCGCGCTCGTGGGGCGCAAATACGCCATTGATGAAGTCGGGGTGCACCACCGAATGCTCGCCCACGCGCTTCATCGCCGCAATGGCCTGATTGGACTGCTCGAAGCGGTCCCAATCAGCCAGCAGCGTGCTCAACTGCGGCTGCAACAATTCCGGCCTGGCAAGCACGACGATATCCAGGCAGCTATCGCGTGTCGCCTTGCCGCGTGCGCAGGAATTGACCAGCAGTACCTCGTCGATCTTATAGTGGTTCGCAAAGTAGCTCGTGATGGCCTCGGCGGCAGCCTGATGTTCGGGGGTCGGATAGGTGGCTTTGAGTATCAAGAGTTCTCCTGTAACGCGAACCGATCGGCCGTCTCGTGCGGTACCTGGGTCACACGTTCAAGTCGGACTTGCTGTTCCGTAATGCGGATGGCCGGTGAGCCGGTATTTCTGGATCGTCACACCGGTTGGGGTGGACCGCGATCCTACAAGTTCGAGCGCCCTGTCTCGGCCGGTGTCAGGGAACAGCCGCGTACCCTGACCGATGATCACGGGGAAGGTAAACAGGGTCACCTCGTCGACAAGGTTGTTGTCGAGCAGCCATCGGACGAGGATGCCGCTGCCGTGCACTTCCAGTTCGCCGCCCGGCTTGCCTTTCAGCTTGCGGATGGCCGCCGCGACGTCACCGGAAAGGACCGTTGTGTTTGCCCACTGTGGGTTCGTGAGACTGGTCGATACCACGTACTTGGGCTTCGTGTGCAACGCCGTCCAAATCGGGCTGTCGCCGGGATCGTCCCACGTTCCCCAGGAGCCGGCGAACATCTGGTAGGCCAGCCGGCCGAACAGGAACGCGTCGGCGCGTTGAAAGATCTCGTCCATGACCGTTCCGGCTTCGTTATCGAAGTGAGCCCAGCCGCTGCGCTCGAATGCGCCGCGCTCGGCTATCCCAGGTACTGGTGCGCCAGGACCCTGCATAACTCCGTCAACGGAGACCTGCGTGATGGTCGTCAGCTTCATGGGTTCATCCTTTCTCTCCTATTGATCCTTCTCGTGATGATTGTACTGGGTAGTTACTTTGCGTACTTCGGCCGCCCAGCAAGGTGATAGGTCTGGATCGTTATGCCGCGGCGGAGTGGTTCGCGAGGTGAGCAGATCGAGTGCGATATCCGGACCGGTATCGGGGAACAGCCGTGTGCCCTGGCCGATGATGATAGGATAGGTGATCAGGTCGAGCTCGTCGATCAGGTTGTTGGCGAATAGCGATCGGACGGCCGCCGCGATGTCATTAGTCAGGACGGTCGTGCCCTCCCACTGTGGATCGGTAAGCGTGTTTGATACCACATACTTGGGCTTGCTGTTCAACGCGATGCCGATCGGTTGCGTGCGCATTTCGGCAATCTTGCCCGAGGAGCGCGCGAAGATCTTGTACGTCCGCCGGCCGAACAAAAACGCGGCCGCGCCGCCGGGAGCCGGCGGAGCGGCAATTGACATCCTTATCTAAATCGCATTATAGCGGGAATTCCCGGCACCCCTGGCGCTCTCGCCTTGCAAAACGGGAGATTGCTCCCGCTCTGCCATAGGGCACGGCGGGGTTGTGAGAGATAATGCTGACTGAAGGGTCGCCGTGCCCCTACGGGGCGCTACGCAGTCGGGGAAGAACGCGCTGCTCTGCCCCGCTGAAGCGAGGTCCCCAAATGCGGGGATGATATCTACGTCCCGCCTCCGGCGGGATCTCCGCTACGCTACGACTTCGCTCCGACAACGACGTGGGCCGACTCTTTCAGACACTCCTCGCCTTACGATCTTGCGGCTCTGGCGATCTCCTCGGTGTGATGTATGTAATCGCCTATGATCAATTCGATGCAGCGCTCCACGGTCGCCGGCCCGCCCCGGTAGTGTCGCGGGCCGAAGTCCTGGGCCCAATCCTGCTCGTCAAGCCCCCGAACGTATTCCACGAGTTCATCCCGGGTGCTGCGAAGTTCCGCCAGGAGCGCCTCCCGGTCCGTTGAGTTGTAATGCGTGATGAACTCCGCGTTGATGTTGCGGTAGTCGTTGAGAGCATCCTGGTGATAGAACGGCGCCAACCCGTTTCGGATCTGCCCGCAGCCGACGCGGATATTCCGATTCCAGCCGATGAGATGTGCCACGATATCGCGCGGCGTCCAACCGCCCAACGAGCGCAGGAAAGCCTCTGCAGAGAGCGAATTTACGACGTCCACGAAGTTGCCATAGGCCTTGTCGAACTGTTCCAGCTGCTCCTCGCGCTTCATCTATTTCAATTCCTTTCTCAGAAATTATTCGTCTTTGCCGAGCCCTGCCGTTGCCCTGCCGCGGAGTTTCTAATTTGGTGGGCTCGCCTTGCAAAGCGGGAGATTGCTTCCTTACAGGATGCTTCGCGATCGTCGGCAAAAAACGCCTCCCCGCAACGACGTGGGCCCAATTTTTCAGGCGCTGACGTTCCCGCGCGGAGTGCAATCCCTATTTCTTCTGCAAATGTCGCTTCAGCAGGTTGCCAATCACCACATACTGGAACTCCCGGCCCTGCAAAACCATCACGGCCGCGATCAGCCCATAGACCACGAAGGCGAGCATGCCGAGCATCATCAACCCCAGGATGACGAAGGGCACGAAGAAAAAGACGGGGAATGAAAATAGACGATTTGCCAAATGGGATGCTGATAAAGGTTGCAACGAACGAGGCGAAATAGAGCGCCCCACCTGCGAACCAGGCCAGTACCATCGTGAGTTGATAGACGATAGCCTGCAGCGCCTGAAAGCCCACATACTCAGACTTGTCCTTTTGTGTCACCCAGATCACGATGGGCGCCACGACGCCCATCATCGGCAGGATCGCCGTGGTGTGGGCCAGGGCCGCCATGATGCGGTCATTCTGTGTTGGCAGGCTTGCATTCATCTCGGTGGTCATTATTTCCTCCCGATTGTGGTCTTGAAGGCGACAGTGCCGTTTGGATGCATCGAGGCTTCAGATCTTCGAGAATAGTACAGCATTGCGATACCTATCCAAAGTATCCTTTGCATTCATTTCGTGGTGAGCAATGTCCTCAGACGTTTTTATCATGATGCCAGCACACCGGTAGCCGTCCGCCAGGCGATATACTTACTGGCTCGCGGAACAGTCCTTGGTGCCCCCACTTGCTTGTATAAGTATCCCCGCAAAAGCTATTGTCTCCATTGGAGACCTTTGTTCCCCATTTCCTTTGTGGTCTTAGGGTCGCGTGCTTGATCCTTTTCCAGAGTTCAGCGATCTACAATCTCTCTGCCACTTCCCCGAAAAGTTTTATATAGGTCATTTGCCAATCGCGCGGTTTGCCCCTGCCGAACCGCAGGATGATGCAATCCTTGTCCGGGGCGACGTAAATGAATTGGCCGAGATTGCCAACCGCCATAAATCGTCGCTTCCCCGCCCGTGGGATCCACCAAAGATACTTGTAGTTCGTCCACCTGCCATCCGGCCACGGCGTTGTGGATTCGGCCACCCATTCTTCGGGCACCAACTGCCGGCCGTTCCAGTCGCCGCAGTGCAGGTAGAGACGGCCGAATTTGGCGAAATCGATGGCGCGCGCGTTCAGGCCGCTTTCCATTTTCTCCATGCCGCATCGCTGGCTGTCCAGGCTCCAACTGCCGGGCCATTCCATGCCCAGCGGCTTCCAGATCTTCTCCTGCAAATAGCTGGATACGCTGCCGCCGGTGACGCGTTCCAGCAGCATGCCCAGCAGCACGAGGTTGTAGTTGTTGTAACAGAAACGTACGCCGGGCGGTTCCACTGCTCTGGCCTTCGCTGCCAGATGCCGCAGGTCCGGCGAGTAGTAGACGCGCGGCTGATCGTTCCATGGCAGGAACCCCGCCTGGCTGTACCTCAGTCCTGAACTCATGCTCAGCAAATGCCGGACCGTGATAGACGGCCAGTACTGCGCGCTTAGCTCCGGCAGGTACCTGGTGAGCGGATCGTCAATGCCATCGATCAGCTTTTCGTGCAGCGCGATGCCGATCAGCGCCGAGACAAATGACTTGGCTGTCGAGAAGGATGTGCAGATCGACTCGCGCCGATAGCCGTTGTAGTACTGCTCGAACAATAGCCGGTCATGCTGGATCACCAGGAACGCCACGGTCCCGTTGCTCGCAAGGAAGTCGTCTATCGTCGCCGTCCGAGCGCCGGCCGGGTTGCCTGCCACCGCCTGGTCCAGCAGCGGGCGCAGATCCTGGCCGTTTTCAGCCGGCCCAAAATGGAACGCGGGCGCCGCATTCTCGATGGAACGACTCGGAAAAATAAGATGGTCCGAGATATCGACGGCATTGAAGCGGAAATAGCGTGCAAGATACGATGATTCAAATAGATCTTTTTGTGCCATGTTTCTGTTCCTGATCGTTCCAGTCCGGCTGACTTGATGACGCCTTGCTCTTGTACTCGTGCTTATGAAAAATGCATTCCCAAAGTTGCGCCATCTGAGTAGTACAATCCCTCAGATAGTAAGTCTCGCTGCCTCGTAATTCAAGTACCCTTGTCATCCACTTGTCGTGAGCAATGTCCTCTGATGTCTTTATTATCGCTACAGCCTTAGATACCAGCGCCTCGGCAGCCATCCGCCGGGCCGTGGAACTGGCCGGCTTGACGGTCGACCGCGTCCAGGATGCAGTCTTCGGCTTTGACGGTTCCACTACCTTTCCCGACCTGGCTGCCATCACCCGTGCCGCCGATCTAACTTGCCCATCGGTCGGCGTCTCTTCCAGCCTGCGTGCCCTGTTCTTCGCCGCCGAATTCGATCCTGTGTGACGATGCAGAGCTTGTCATCGTGATCGGACTCCATGCAGATTCCTCCACTGCCTTTCTGCTCGCCTCTCCTGAAATGGTGGGCCGGCTCAACCTGCTGCCGCGCGCCCGGGTCGCCGCCGCGCTCCCTGGCCGGCCCTGACCCCGCTCTCCGCATCGCCGGCCTCGCCTCCGCCGACGTGGAGATCTCCAAAACTGGCAAGTACGGTGCGTCCCTTGCCCATGAGCTTCTGGATGAACTCGAAGCACGCTCCGCACGCTGGGGCCTGATCTCTGCTGCTGATTCGGTCCTGCTCATTGAGCGAATCTGAAGCGGGTGCGCGTCAACTCACACCTGAGTGTTTCCGGGATCGCTTACGTTTAAAGTTGTAGACATGAACACCATCTACCTCGCCCTCGGCACCAACCTCGACGACCGCCTCGCCAACCTGCGCCTCGCCCTCGAGGCCCTCGCGCCGGAGATCAAGCTGGTCGCGCAATCCCTCATCTACGAGACGCCTGCCTGGGGCTTTGAGGCACAACCGCCCTTCCTCAACATGGTCATCAAGGCCGAGACCGAGCTGGAGCCTGATGCTCTGCTGGCCCACCTCAAGCACCTCGAAAGCGGGCTGGGCCGCGTGCCCAGCTTCCACTGGGGGCCGCGCCTCATCGACATCGACATCCTGTTCTACAACGACCTCATCCTCTGGACGCCCGGGCTTGTCATTCCACACCCGCACCTGCATGAGCGCGCCTTTGTGCTTGTCCCCCTCGCCGACCTTGCCCCCGATTTCGTCCATCCGGTGCTCGTCAAGACTGTCGCCGAGCTGCTCCAGAACGTCGAAACCACCGGTATCACCCCGTTCATCAACTGGTCGTGATGGTTCGGGATCCATTTCCGACCCACCTGATATAATCGCGCAGGAGGCGCCTGTGTCCGACATAAAACCCCTGAACTGGACTCCCAAACCGGGCGTTGGCATGGCCGTCACCCGCCGCCCCGACGGCGGTATGACTCTCACCTTCACCGACATGTCGCAGGCCACCCTGAGGGAGTGGCACGATTTCGCCCTCGAGCACCTGCTGGGCGTGGAGCGTCGCACCCGTAACCTTTACGACCTGCGCGCCGTGCAGCACATCGACGAGAAGGCCGTGCGCACCGCGGTCGAAGTCAACAGCGACCCTTCGGCGCGCAACATCCGGCTGGCGGTTGTGGTTGCCACCACGGAGGCCGCAGACGCGATCCGCAGGATCGCCGCCCTTGCCTTGCCCGAGACCGCCGCTGCCATGAAGATCTTCACCGACCTGGACGAAGCCGAAGCCTGGCTCTCCCGCCCCCTGGACCAGATTCCCTGAGGCGTGAGCGGACATCGATCAGTCGTTATCCGCGCATCATTCGTCCGTTGCACATGATCCATTAACCATTCTCCATTATCCAATCGTCAAACTAAAATCGCAAATCGTGATCCCCTCCCTCCAGATCGGCTCGCACGTGTTCGAGTGGGGCGCCCAGACCTACGTCATGGGCATCCTCAACCTCACGCCTGATAGCTTCTCGGGCGATGGCCTGCTTGCCTCTTCTTCCCCGGAGGGAGTTGATCCGCTGCGCCTCTCGCTCGACCAGGCCCGGCGGTTCGTTGAAGCGGGCGCCATCCTGCTCGACGTGGGCGGCGAGTCGACCCGCCCCGGCTCGCAGCCGCTCGGCATCGACGAAGAACGCCAGCGGGTGATCCCGATCATCAAGGCACTTGCCAAAGAATTCCCTGGCAGCCTGATCTCCGTCGATACGTACAAAGCCGCCGTCGCCGAGGAAGCTCTCGATGCCGGCGCGCATATCGTCAATGACGTCTGGGGGCTGCGCGCCGACCCGGAACTGCGGAACGTCGTGGCGGGCCGCGGCTGCCCCGTGATCCTCATGCACAACCGCAGTAACCCGTCCAGCGTGGAAGTGCGCGCGCAGCTCGGCAATGCCTACATCGGCGCGGAGTATGGCGATCTGCTCGCCGATGTGAAGCGTGAGCTGATGGAGAGCGTTGCCATCGCGCGCGCCGCCGGCATCCCCGACGACCACATCATCCTGGACCCCGGCATCGGCTTCGGCAAGAAGGTGCAGCACAACCTGGAGCTGATCAACCGGCTGGACGAGATCCGCGCGCTGGGCTTCCCGGTGCTGCTCGGCCCCTCGCGCAAGTCCTTCATCGGCTACACCCTCGACCTGCCGCCCGACCAGCGCGTCGAGGGCACCGCGGCTGCGGTAGCGGTCGGCATCGTGCGCGGGGCCGACATCGTCCGTGTCCACGACGTAGCGCCCCTGATGCGCATCGTCAAGATGACCGACGCCCTGGTGCGCAAGCCGCGTTCGGTCGGAGAAGCACTGAACCACTAAGAACGAAGGCCCGCGAAGCTTCTAAAAGGTCTTTGCTGGCGAGCCTGGCGGTTAAGAATTTTCTTTTCATTGCGATAAGCATTCCTCTTCCTGTTTACTCGTATACTATGCTAATAAGGTCTTTGCTTTCCCTGGTGTACTTTGTGTTCCTATCTCTTTCTTGAAACCCCATGATCGACGACTACAGCAGTGATCTACTCCGCTCGGGCATCATCGAACTAAAAGCCGGCAACCGCAACTCGGCGCGCCGCTACCTCGACCGCGCCCTCTACATGAGCAGCGACCATGACGTGATGGCCGAAGCCTGGTTCTGGATGAGCCAGCTCACCGACGACCCCGCCGAGCAGCGCCGCGACCTGGAGAACTGCCTCAGCCACGACCTGCATCATACCCGTGCCAGGCGCGCCCTGGCCGTCATCGATGGCAAGCTCGACGCCAAAGAGATCATAGACCCGAACGCCCTGCCGCGCACGGGCCGGCTGGTTGCCAGCGTGCCCGTGGTGGCAGACGCCCACCGCTTCATGTGCCCCAAATGCGGGGGACGCATGGCCTTCTCCCCGGACGGGCAGTCACTGGTCTGCGAGTACTGCGCCCGCAGCCAGCCGCTGGAAGCAAGCGGGGCTGCGGGGACGGCCTCCGCTGCCGCAGGGGAAAAGGATTTCCTGATCGCCATGGCTACGGCCCGCGGCCACGGCAAGCCGCTCACCGAGCAGGTGCTGCTGTGCAAGGGCTGCGGCGCGCAGTACATCATGGCGCCGGGGCAGATCTCGATCACCTGTGCGTACTGCGGGTCGCCGCACGTCGTCAGCTTCGAGAAGTCCCGCGATCTGCTGGCGCCGGATGGCATCATCCCGCACGCCTTCGACGCGGGACATGCGCTGGGGCTTCTCACGATGTGGCTGCAGAAGAAGAATGCGCGCCCCAAATCGATCGGGACGGGGCTGCGGAGCACATCCGCGGACCCGTCTGACACGATGGTGGACCGCGCGCGCATACGCACGGGCCGGCTGCCCGCTCCCACGGTGCCAAGCCTGCCGCAGCCGCGCGGCCTGTACCTGCCGCTCTGGACCTTCGACCTGGGCGGCGCGATCGACTACACCGGTGAGACCATTGAGCAGGAGGATATGGGCTTTGGACGGCGGTCGGCCAAGGTGGTGCGCGTCGACGACAGCTATCCGGTGATACTCTCGCGCCTGCCGATCCCGGCGAGCCGCAAGCCATCGGGCCCGTTCGTCCGGCTCATCCCGACCTTCGACCTGAAGGCGGTGCAGCCGTACGACCCGCGCTATCTATCGAACTGGCCGGCGGAGCTGTATGACGTCCCGATGGATGAGGCCTCGCTGGATGCGCGCAGCCAGGGGTTCATGCTGCTCAAACGGGAAATGGCAATGCGGCTCTCGCCGATGAGGCTGGTCTCGGCCTCGTCGGCGGACATGCTGATCGACTCATTCAGGCTCAATCTCCTGCCGGTCTGGATGGCTGAGATCACGGTCGGCGCGGCGCTGCACCTGGTGCTGATCAACGGACAGACGGGCGATATCCGTAGCGACCTGGACGGCAAGCCATCAGCCAGCGGGGGCGGGCTGCTCTCGTGGCTCTCGGAGTTGACGAAGGATATGTAAGGGGATGGGGATAGGGATGATGGGATCGGGCGAGCCTGGGTAGGCTCGCCCGCCATCTTTAAAAAGCAGAGGCGGCCAAAAGACCGCCTCGCACCCTGCACCCGAAGGAACAGGGGGGATATCCATATATATAGCATGCGTGGCTACATTTGTCAAATGATGAGCGCCGCCGCTAAGGGTTGGGAGGGGTGTCGTCGTTCATGGGCGGGATGATGGCAGCGCCCATGCCGGGGCTGGCGAGCAGGAGCTCGTTGACGACATCCTCAATGGGGGCGTCGGGGAAGCCGTACGTCTTGAGCAACTTGCGGATGGCGGCGGCTTTGCGGCCGGTGATCGTGCTGCCGCGGATCTCCGCGATAATACGGGCCCCGTGTTCAGTTCGCTCGTAGATTCGGCAGATGGTCGTACCCATAAGAGCTCCCGCTTGCAGATGAGACGGGATAAAGCCCACTCACCGGAGATAATGTGTAACGGAACGTCATTGGCGGCGGCGAAGTTACAGCAGGCTGGCTCGGTTAAGATACTCCAATGATAGTGCATGTAAGGGCGATTAGCACGAAATTGGCATGTTTTTGGGATGTTGTTGAGCGAGGGGGAGCGCAGATGCAGAAAATATGGCGAATTTGGGGATATTTGCCACCGCGTCGCGGAGTTTGTTGGGGGATGTGGGACGCAGTTCATGATTAACCCCTAATTTAATTTTGGGGGTACTCAGGCAAAAGAATAGACCTTCTGGTAAAGTTTGGTGTGACGCACACAAACCAGCCAGGAGGTCTATTCATGTTTAACGGTAAACGAAAGGACGAGAAACGGCAAGAAGCCCAGGTGCTCAGCGAGCAGTGCTGGCTATTTCTGCGGGACTTTTTGCGGGAGTTGAACGAGAGGCTGGATCGGCGCTTGGTCCAGACCTTCCTGGACTTGGTGCAGGTGATCCTGATGCACCGACACCGCAACCACGGGTTATTGTTGAGTGAATTGGGCGATCATCTGCTAGGAGGCGAGCGTGGGCCAGCCGGCGTGAAACGAATTGCCAAGCTGCTGCATTCCCAGCAGTGGAGCAGCCGGAGCTTGACGGAATATCTATGGAAACAAGCCGATCAGCAGGTTCACAAGAAGCTGCAGGCTCGCGAACGGGTTTATGTGATCTGGGATGAGAGCGTGATCGAAAAGGCAGAGAGTTTGAAAGCGGAAGGCTTGTGCGCCGTGCGTTCCAGCAAAGCGGCGCGTCTGAAGCGGATCAAGCCCGGCTATTTCAACCCACCCGGCGGACGGCCGATCTTTGTACCCGGCATGAACTGGCTGCAGGTGTTAGTGGTTGGGCCCGCCCGGGTTCCGTGCCTGGCGCATCTGAGGTGGTGGACCACCCGAGGCGAGCAAGCCAGCGACAAACGTTCGGAAGAACGGCAGGTCTTGAATTGAACCGCCCGAATGTGGGGCCGCCAAGTGCTGCATATCTGGGATCGCGGCTTTGCCGGATCTCCCTGGACCCAACTGGCCCTCCAAAAACATATCCGTTTTGTTCTGCGTTGGAGAAAAGACTATCAGCTGCGCGGGCCCGAGGGGTTTTTGCAGAAAGCCTGGCAAATCCCGCGCGGCAAACGCTCCTGGGACTATCGACCCATCTGGGATGCCCGGCGGAAGTGTTATCGCAAAACAGGGGTGATCGCCCTGCCCGTTTCCCTGCCGGACCAGCCTCGCCGCTTGTGGTTGGTGGTCTCTCGCCCCGGGAAGGGACGCACTCCCTGGTATCTGCTGACGACCGAGAACATTCCCTCCGCCCAGCAGGCTTGGGACATAATCTTCGCCTATGCGCGCCGTTGGCAGGTGGAAATGTCGATCCGCTTCACGAAATCCGAACTGGCCTTTGAGTGCCCGCGTTTACATGCGTGGGAAGCCCGCTTGAAATTCCTGCTGATTGCCTCCCTTGCCTTTGCCTTCCTGCTCTCCCTGCTGACTTTCCCCCTGGCTCTCCCCCGCCTTTTGGATCTGACTTGCCATCGAACCGGACAGTGGAGCCGACAAATCTCGGCTCCACTGTATCGCTTGCGTCTGGCCCTTTCTCGTCTCTGGCTGGCTTATCGCCCCGCCCTCTTTGCCTTCCTTAGATTCGGGGTGAGCTCATGTTTAAGGGGAGGATGAGGCCGGGAACTAGGACGAGCTGCTGGGTTTCGGCAAATACTCCGCGAGCCGATGCGCAATCTTGCTGACCGTCATGGAGTGCAGCCAGATGCGACCGGGGCCCTTGAGGGTGGCGAGGAAGAGACCTTCGCCGCCGAGAAGGATATTGGCCATGCCTTTGATCATCTGTACGTCGAAGGCGACGGTGCCTTCGAACATGGCGACATGCCCCGGCTCGACCTTCATAAGCTCTCCCGGCTTCAGGTTGTATTCGACAGCATCACCATCCAGCTCGGCAAAGACAACGCCGGGGCCGGTGAGCTTTTGCAGTACGAAGCCTTCGCCGCCGAACATGCCGCTGCTCAGCTTGCGCGTGAAGAAGACATCGAGCGTGACGCTTTTTTCTGCGCAGAGGAAGGCATGGCGGTGCATGATGACGGTCTGACCGGCATCGAGCTCGATGGGCAGTATCTTGCCGGGGAAATCGGTGGTGAAGGCAGCCTGACCAGGAGCGCCGGTGGCGCTGAAGTCGATGATAAAAACGGTCGCTCCCGATACGGCGCGCTTGAGCATGCCGCCGAGGCCACCGCTGGAGGTGGTGTTCATGTTGACGGTGGTGGTCATCCAGGACATGGCGCCGGCGTCTGAGTAAATAACCTGGCCTGGCTGGAGCTCAACCGCGAGAGTTTGCTGGACGGTGCCGAGGATGTGATATTTGAGGCCGCTTTTGGATTGGCCGCTGAGCTCGGGGACGGTGGGAAGATCTGGAATGCTCATGAGTGAGGCTCCTCTGGGGGAATGGAAGATGGTTAATAGAGAATGGCTAATGGAGGTGGAGGTGATGGGAGGGCGACCCGATTTGCGATGGGCCGCCCTTACGGGTTGCGTGAGCGGGGCTATCGGAGGGCAGGGACGCCGTCGAAGTTGGTCATGATCTCGTGGCGCAGTTGGATAAGGTTCTTGCAGAACATGATGCTGCCGCGCACCTGTTTGTACTTGAAGGAGTGCAGGTCTTTGTCGTCGCCGGTGAAGCCGTAAAAGGTGAGGGTGCCCGATTGGAGGCCCATGATGAGCCACAGCTGGCTGTCGTCGAGGCCGGCGGCGGCTTCCTGGGCTTCTACTTGCTCGACCTTCTCCAGGGTTTCTCTGCCGGCGCCGAGGCTGAGCAGGAAGTAGGCGAAGTCGAAGATCTTTTGGGAGAGCTTGATGAGGGCGTGTCGAAAGAACAGCCTGAGGCTATTGGGTTGGGATTCTGCCATAGGTCTCCTTTTGTTGGGTGGTGCGCGGGGTGGGCCCCTATGATACCCTTCAATGCGCATAGGGGGCAATGGGAAGCGCAATTCATTGTTGCCATCAAATCGCATTCCTTTATGTTCATTCGTCCCGTTCACGGCGAAGGCTCTGACTTATGGCCTCCCTCTCATCGGATTTCCCCAACTAGCAGTAGAATTGAAGCGATGAGGGCATCCCGCTCCTACCCGCGCAGTCTGCTGGTCATTCTCGTTGTGGCCGGCTGTGTTGCTGCCGCCATCGCACCCCTGCTCGTGCCCGTGGGGGCCGCACCGATCAGGGCTCCGCTGAGGGCTTCCCTGGATCATATTGTCATCAGTGAGTTTAGAACCAGCATCCCGAATGGGTAGCAGGTCCTCCCGTGGGTGATGAGTTTTATCGAGCTGTTTAATCCTAATCCCACCGGGGAGACCTTACTATCGCCTGCAGGCTGGACACTACAGCGGTCAACCTGCGGGGTGCACCCGGGGTGATTTACACATTTCCGGCTACCATCGCACGATAGTTCTGGGTCCCGGAAAGCATTACCTCATCGGCGGCAAGGATTACAGCGGGAGTGTGCCTGCTGATCTTTCGCTTGCAATAAACATCGTGAATTCCGAACGATGGCAGCATCTGGGCTCTGTGGATGCGAGCCGGCACTAAGAAAGACGGTGTAGGCATGTCCGACACGGCAACGTTCGTCGAACTGCCTCAACTTAGCACCGCTCACGGGTGCGTTCGATCAGAGCTACGACCGGGTTCAGGATGCCGCGGGCAACTGCCCAGACACAAACCACAATGCCGACGACTTCTTCCTGCGGAGTCCCAGCGATCCACAGAATTTGACAAGCCCTCTTACACATTGCGGCAGTCAAACTCGAACCATCTCCGGAATCGTGAGGGGCGTCGCGGGCGCGGTCCTGACCTACAACTACTTCGACGGCCCAGATCAAAAGGTGACGACTGCCGGTGCCGGCAGCGCCTACTCCTTTACAGTTCCGGACGGCTCAACGGGAACGGTGACACCTTCCAAGCCTGGCTATGTATTCACGCCGCCCAGCAAGGCTTTCCCCAATATAGCAGCGGATCAACCCCAGGACTTTGCTGCGGCGCCAAGCCCTGCGACCGCCACTCCCATCCCCGGCTACTTGAGTGTGCTCATCAATGAAGTTGGCTATGGGGGCACGTCGGCGACCGCGAATGACCAATGGATCGAGCTTTATAACCCCAATTCGTGGAACATAAACGTTACCAATTGGATCCTTACCGGAGTGGGTGGAAGCCCCGGCCGGATCACTTTGACCGGCGTCATCCGGGCGAACTGTTTCCTTGTGATTGAAAGGAACGCCACGGTTTTTCAGACGCCGCTGCCTCTCGTTGATGGCTGCCGGGCCAGGACTTTGGTAGACACCAATTTCCGGCTCTCCACCTACGGCGCAGCGCTCACCCTCTCATCAAACATTGGCGCCCTGATCGATACGGCGAACCACGATGGGGGCCCATGGCCGGCGGGCGTGCAGAACCCGGATAGTGGAGTTGCGAGACGAAGCATGGAGCGCCACGGCAGGGCGGATACGGACACGGATTGGTACACGTTCGTAGGGCCGCCTCCATCGCCGGAGGTGCTGGTTTTCGACAGGGACAACCACGTTGTGAGGGGTACACCGGGCGAAAAGAACTGGGCCAACTTTGTCACCGCCACACCTTCTCCGGTGCCGACGCGATACAAGACCCCCACGGCCCCGCCGCCGACGCCGTTCGGGCACATGGTGCTGAACGAGTTCCTGCCGCGCGCCGGCCATGACTATAACCAGGATGGCGCGGTGGATGTGTTCGATGAGTTCATCGAGGTCAAGAACCTGGGGCCCATCAGCGGGAACCTGAACGGCTGGAAGATCGATGTGATCTCGAACGCCGGGTCCAGCTCCTACAGTCTGCCGAGCAAGGTGCTCCAGCCGAACGAGCGCGCGGTCTACTACGGCTCCGTGACGCACATCTCGCTGCACGACAGCGGCGGGACGGTGCGCCTGACGAACGCACGCGGCATCATCATCGATGCGCGCGGCTATGACCCGGTGAATGATCCGGATCAATCGACGTGTCGCCTGCCGGACGGTTACTACTGGCGGTTCCCATGCTTCCCGACGCCGGGCAACGAGAACTCGCAAACGGGGATAGCCCCGATCCCGCCGCCGAACACGGGCGGCCATCCGGCGCCAGGTGCCTGCTAGCCGACACAGTGCCGGACGCGTTCCGCCTGGCGGAGTGCAACGGCTTTGGCAGTGACATATTCAACGCGAAGTACTGGGATGATCAGTCCGGGTTCCGTGACTTCCCGGTGCTCGACATGCTAAACAAGTGGCTGGCGATAGTGAAATGAGGCAATAGCAGTCCGTCGCACCTTACCCGGGAGATTGATCCGCTAAACGGATTAAGTCACCCTGGCGGACGAATTCCAATTTAGTCAGGTGCGACGGACAAACTCGAGCGAGAGCACATCAATCCAAAAACAGGTAATGCCTCAATGCGCTTTGCGTCTTTTCAGGCGGGACATAGTTCATCACAAACTCTTTATATTCGGCCGGCGTTCCGAAATTCCGTGTAACGAAATCCCTGTCAACCAGCGCGCCGTTTCTCTCTCTGATGAATTCCAAATAGTTTGAATAATAGACCATTGGTCGGGGGTTACAACCATGCCGGCGTTCATCGGATTCCGGTGGATATAGCGGCAGAGATGAAGCAGGTTACTCGTTCTTGTCCACTAATATAGCTCTGTATGGCCCTTCAAACAACGTGCCGGAGTGTTTGTGAGCCGTGTAAATCTCATCGAATAAACGCGAAAAACAGCCTGCATGAAGTCGCTGATCATGGCCTGCCCATTTTGGCGCAGCAGAAAGTGATAATGGTTCGACATCAGGCAATAAGCGATGACAGAAACATCGCACGCCACGCTTTGATCTCAACCTGCTTTAGCAGGAAACCATAATCTTTATCATTCCGAAAGATATCCGCCTTGTTCGCGCCGCGATTGTAGACATGATAATAGTTGTTTGGAAGAAAGGGGATCTTTCTACGAGCCATATAACCCACCTTTTGTTACAAGACAAGCGAAGAAGTCGCGTCGCACTCTCAACTGGAGTCGCTATAAAGCCCGTTCAACGGATGAAATCTATCCCGTAGCTCAGTCCCATTTAGTAAGGTGCGACGGACTAAAGTTCACTCAGTCCTGCGCAGCGCGGGCGACTTCGTCCGGCTCGAAGACCACCTCTTCGTTGCCGGTGAGCTTCTCTTCGATCTTGGAGACGATGAGTTTCAGATGGCCCGGAGTGGGCCACGAAGTCCAGGTCGTCGGAGGGGATGGTCAGCACGGGGCACAGCACGAAGTCGGAGATCCAGGATTCGTAGAGGGTGTTGAGGGCTTGCAGATATTCGGGGGCGATGGTGCGCTCATAGTCGCGGCCGCGATTCGAGATGCGGTCCAGCAGGGTCGGAACCGAACCGCGCAGGTAGATCATCAGGTCCGGCGGCGGAAGGAGCTGGACGGCGGTCTCATACAGCTCGCGGTAGGTCTGATAGTCACGCGGCTGGATATGCCCTTGCAGGAAGAGGTTCTGGGCGAAGATCTCGGCATCCTCATACACGCTGCGGTCCTGGATGACCGGGCCGGGATGCTGGGAAAGCTCCACGTGCGAGCGCAGACGCCGGGTAAGGAAGAACACCTGGGAATGGAAGGCCCAGGCGCCCATGTCTGAATAAAAATCGGCCAGGTAGGGATTCTCAGCGACCGGCTCGTAGAACGGCTGCCACTCGAGTCTTTGGGCGAGCATCGTGACGAGGGTGGACTTGCCTACACCGATGTTGCCGGCAACAGCGACGAACTTCTTCATGGGACCTCGTGGAGAACAAAGGTTGTAGGAGTGCTGCGCAATGGATCGCGCAGCACTCAATGTGATAGGCCGATTGGGTCCGGACGACGGCCCTACTTGGGGATCTGTCCGGCAAGCTCCTTGTCGATCAGGCTCGTGAACTGGGCGAGCGGCTGGGCGCCGATGATGGCGAGGCCGTTGACGAAGAAGGTGGGCGTGGAGTTGACACCCAGGTTCACCGCGAAGTCGCTGTCGGCCTGGATGGCCTTGGCGTAAGTGTGGTTCGTCAGGCAGGCGTTGAACTTGGTCATATCGAGCTGGAGGTCCTGCGCGTACTGCTTGTAGACATCGTCGCTCAGGGTCTCGCTGCTGAAGAGTTTATCGTGAAAGGGCCAGAACTTGCCCTGCTCGTTGGCACACTGGGCAGCTTCGGCGGCGGGCATGGCGTTGGGATGAATGGACGTGAGGGGCAGGTCGCGATAGACGATGCGGATCTTGCCGGGGTAGGCAGCCAGCAGCGGTTGGTAGGTCGCCTGTTCCCACTGGCGGCAGTATGGGCATTGGAAATCGGCGAACTCGACCAGCGTGATAGGGGCATTGGCAGGGCCGAGAGACGGATAGCCATCGACCGGGATCTTATAGCGGACGAACTGCGGAGCGGCAGTCGGGGCCCCGGGCACAGCCTGCTGGGCTGCCACTTGTGCAACGGCAGGCGTGCGGCCCCAGGCGAGGTAGCCAATGAGGATGCCGACCGAAAAGGCGAGCACCACCAGCACCGCATAAAAATGCGTGGCTTTGAATGTGAAGGTTTGTTCCGGTTTGATAGCGGGTTCAACAGGGATTTGTTCGGTCATGGATTCTTCTGGTAACGAGTCGGACGCAACAGCAGCCGACCTGGATGTTTTCAGCGCCGCGCGAGACGTGCCGGCCGTTCGTTTCCGTACAACGCGAGCTTCTAAAGGCTTTTTCTCAGTGGTCATGTGAGGATTATAACATGCAGGCTGTGAGGGGGATTTTGCGGCGGGTGCGTGGAGATCGACGTGGAGCAATGTAGAGAACTTCGGTGCTGCTTAATGGAACCAATTGCGCGCCCGGGCGTATATAGAAGTGGAGGACTTCATGACTACGACACATAAGCATCATATTCCGTGGTATTTGTGGCCGTTCGCGGCCATCTGGCGGTTGATCGCAACCATTGTGGGCATGACCGGCCGCTTCGTGGCGATGGTACTGGGGCTGGTCTTCATCATCGTCGGCGTGATCGTCAGCCTGACGGTGATCGGCGCGATCATCGGAATCCCGATGGCGATCATCGGATTGCTCCTGTTCCTGAAGGGCATCTTCTAGAACGGCGGTTTACCCGCCGACCCCGAGCGGGATCGGAATAAAAGCAAAAAGACCCATGCAGGGTTAAGCCCTGCATGGGTCTTTTTCGTTGGCAGATATCTCAGGAATGGCGGACGGCTTGCGGATTCAGCTTGGCAAACTGCAGCAGCACCCGGCTGCGCAGCGATATGAAGAATTTGCGAATGAACGGCAGGCGCAATATGAGCAGGGCCAGCACAGCCAGGGCGTAGTTCATGGGCTGTGCGATTGCGCCGCGCAGATGGAATATGTCGCCCTTCACGGACAACGCATAGTGCAGGACAACGATCGGGACGATGATGTAGACGATCTGGTGCAGGCGCTTCCACTTCTTGCCGAGGCGGGATTTCCAGATGTCAAACGACGTCATCGCCAGCGGGATCAGCAGGATGAACGCGGTGAATCCGAAGATGATGTACCACTTCTCTATAACGGTCTGGACGAAAAAGTCCCAGGCGATGCCGTTATCGAGGTCGAGGAACACCAATATATGAAGGAATGCCACCATGAACGCGTAGAGGCCCAGCGTGCGGTTGCGTTTGAGCGGCTCGCGCCAGCCGGTGATCTTGCTGACCGGCGTGCAGGCGAGTGAGAGGACCAGCAGCATGAGGGCCAGCCGGCCTGTACGCTGCTGAATGGCCTGCAAGGGGTTGGCGGTGAGGTGGTTGGTGAGGAACTGGAACAGCAATACGCCCAGGCCCTGCCACACATAAATATGGATGGCAAGCTGCAATGGTGTATAGGGAAGTTTCTTGATGCGGTCAAGCAGTGTCATTGGATGATTAATAGCAATAGAGACGGATTCAACAAATATGGATGCACCGGGCGCTTACGCGGCGAACATGCGGCTTCGCGCACAACTGCGAGGCGGCGCATGCTCGCCAGGCGGCACGATCCTGCGGACTAGAAGAAGGCCTTCAGGTCCATCCCCTTATACAGGTGGGCAACCTTATCGGCGTACCCGTTGAACATCAAAGTGGGCCGGCGCGAAAGCTCGCCGATGCGACGTTCGCTGCTCTGCGACCAGCGCGGATGCGGCACATCCGGGTTGACGTTGGCATAGAAGCCATACTCATTTGCCGCGATGTCCTTCCAGAAGGTCTCGGGCTGGGTATCGACAAGCTCGATCTTGTTGATGGCCTTGATGCCCTTGAAGCCATACTTCCACGGCACCACTAGCCGGATCGGAGCGCCGTCCTGCGCCGGCAGCGGCGCGCCATACAGGCCGGTGACAAGCAGGGCCAGGTCATTCATGGCCTCATCGAGCCGCAGGCCTTCCTGATAGGGCCACGGATAGAGGTTGTTGCCTTCGTTCGGCAGTTGAGAATGATCGTCCAGCGTAACGAAGTGCACAAACTTGGCAGCCGAGGTCGGCTCGACGGCCTTTAACAGGCTGGCGAGCGGGAAGCCCTGCCACGGGATGACCATGCTCCAGGCTTCGACGCAGCGCAGGCGGTAAATGCGGTCTTCCTGCGGGAACATCTTGAGCAGGTCGTCGATGCCGAAGGTCTTGGGCTTGTTGACCAGGCCGCTGACCTCCACGGTCCACGGCCGCGGCTTGAAGTTCTTCGACAGCGGGGCAACGGCTTCCTTGTTCTCGCTGAACTCATAATAGTTATTGTAGTTGGTAATGTCATCGTATGAATTCAGCGGGGCACCCAGCTCATCGGTCTTACCGGCAAAAGACGCCGCGCTCGCCGGCGCGGAAGACGACGAATTCTCGCCTCCGCTGCTGCCGGTGGGGGTGCAGGCTGCCAGCAGCGCGCTGCCGGTGAGAATACCGGCGGCTTTGAGGAAATCCCGCCGGTTCTCGTAAAGGGAGCGCGGGGTGATCTCAGACGAAAGAACCGGAACGGACTTATATTTGTTTTCCATGGTTACCTCAGAAACTCGGATGGGACAGTTCGGGAATTCGATCAACAGATAATTCAGCAACTGCGATCAAGGGTAGGCTTCGGCGAGCAGAGACTTGATATTGGTCTCGATCTCGTCGTAGGCGCCCTCGCCAATATGAACATAACGGATGCGACCCTGTTTGTCAATCAGGTAGAGTGAAGGCCAGTAATTATTGTTATAGGCGTTCCAGGTATGGCCGTCATTATCCTGCGCCACCGGATAGGTAATGCCATCCTCGACCACGGCCTTCTTAAGGTTGTTCAGATCGGCCTCAAAGCTGAACTCGGGGAAGTGGTTGCCGATCAGCACAAAGCCCTGGTCTTTGTAGCGGGCGTACCAATCCTTAAGGTGCGGCATCACGTGCTGGCAATTGATGCACTCGAAGGTCCACATCTCCACGCCGACCACCTTGCCCGCGCAAATCGGCGATGTGCAGCGGAGCAGGCGTGTTCAGCCAGATGGAATTTTTGAGTTCCGGGGCCGGTCCCAGATCGGGAAGCGCGCCGGTGGGAAGATGGATGCGTGAGCTCATATCGATACCTGATGTGCCGCTGGTGGAGCAGGCGGTCAATCCAATAAGAAGGAGTGCGAACCAAAAACGTTTCATTTATGGCTCCTCGATGGAACCATTGTAAGAAATCTTCCTTACGAAAGAGTTACGGGATACTGAGAATCATGTTAAGCGTAGGTCGGATTGTCGTAGCGCAGTCGGAGCGCAGAGTAGATATCATCCCCCCTTTGGGGACTCCGCTTCAGCGGGGCCAATCCGACCTACACAACCTACGGCAGCGTGAATGTGAAGCGGCTGCCGTGCCCCGGCTGGCTCTGCACCGTGATGTCGCCCCCGTGTGCGCGCGCAGGATGCCGCGCGAGATCGCCAGCCCCAGGCCCGATCCCCCGGTGAGGCGGTTGCGGGATTTCTCGCCGCGATAAAAGCTCTCGAAGATGTTCGGCAGATCCTCCAGGCGGATGCCTTCGCCCGTGTCGCTCACTGTCACTTCCACGCCGCCCCCGTTCCGCCGCGCAGCCACCTCGATCTCACCCCCGCCCGGTGTGTGCTGCAACGCATTGCTGATCAGGTTGTTCAGCACGCGGCCAATGCGCATCGTATCCATGTTCACCGGATCGATGCCCGCCTCGGCATGCCCCGAAAGCGCCACGCCCTGCCGCGCGGCCAGTTCGGTGAAGCTCTCCAGCGTATCCGAGATCAGGTCGGCGAGCGACGAATTCTCCCGCTCCAACCGCAGGCCGCCCGCATCCAGCTGCGCCATCTGGAACAGGTCATCTATCAACGACGAAAGCGAGCGCACGTCGCGCTGCGCCGTCAGCAGGTAACGCTGCACCGACTGCGGGTCTTCGACCACCCCGTCCGCGAGCGCCTCCAGGATGGCGCGCACCGAGGCGAGAGGCGTTTGCAGGTCATGGCCCACCCACGCGATCAGGTCGGCGCGCATATGCTCGATCTCGCGTTGTTTTTCGTCGGCCGCCTGCAATCGCGTGGCCATGCGGTTGAACGATTCGGCCAGGTCCGACACTTCATCATGCCCGCTGATACCGGCGCGCGCCTGCAGGTCCCCCTGTGCCAGCTTGCCCGCCACGGCTTTCAGCGCGTGGATGCGGTCGGTCACCGTGCTCGAGAGCAGGTAGCCGAGCACCATCGCCATGCCGCCGGAGAAGACCAGCAGAACGATCGACAGCAGCAGGTCATGCTGGCTCGCGAACATCAGGTTGGCGGAGAACCAGACGTTGAAGAACGTCAGGATGCTGGAGAGTGCGTACCCGGCGAGCAGCGTCCAGCGCAATGTGGGCGAGAGCGTGAGCCAGCCCAGGCGATAGGCGGCGTAGCCCGCCAGGCTCGAGACGATGGCTGTGATCGCAAGAAATATGCCCATCAATCCCAGCATGGCAAGCGGCGGCGACATCAGTATATTGAAGATGCCCAGCGATACTGCCACGATCAGCAGCACGCCGAGCACGTAACGCAGGAATACCGGCAGGCCCGCAAAGAACGGTTTCATGGCTCGAACTTGTAGCCCACTCCCCAGACCGTGAGGATGTGCAGCGGGGCGGACGGGTCCTTCTCCAGCTTTTCGCGCAGCCGCCGGACGTGCACGGTCACGGTGCCCGGATCGATGTAATCGCTGGCGCCCCATACGCGCTCCAGCAGTTGGTCACGCGTGAACACCTGGCGCGGGTGCATGGCGAGCAGGAGCAGCATGTCGAACTCGCGCGCAGTGAGAGCGATCTGCCGGCCCGCCAGCGTGACCAGGCGACCGGGCGGGTCGATGATCAGTTCGTCGAACGTCAGCTTTTGCGTGGGGGCAGGCTCGCCCTGTTCGCGGCCGGAGCGGCGCAGCACCGCCCGCACCCGGCTCACCAGCTCCTGCGGGCTGAAGGGCTTGACCACGTAATCGTCGGCGCCCATCTCCAGACCGGCAATGCGGTCGACCTCCGCGCGCCGGGCGGTCAGCAGGATGATCGGCATATTGGACCGGTCGCGCAGCCAGCGGGTAAGCGACAGCCCGTCCAGCTTGGGCAGCATGATGTCGATGATGCTCAGGTCCGGCATCTGCTTTTCCAGCAGCGCGCGCGCAGAAAGTCCATCGGAAGCATGCAGCGTCTGGAAGCCGGCGCGCTGCAAATACAGCGCCACCACCTCCGCGATGCTCGGCTCGTCTTCGACGATGAGGATCGACTTCTTATCCATCACGCGGCAATGATACCCCAGATGGATTCAACCAGTTCCATACAAAAGGACCGGACAGCTCGCTGAAGAAAGCACTCCCCCTATCATATAAATCCTGTGTCTAAGGCGGTATCTGGAACGTTTCTCCCCGCGTATAAACATCGGTCGTGCCGCTGCGATAGACCGTGACCTTGCCCCCGCCATAGACGGTCCATGCTCCGCTGGCATCGTTCAGCATGCCGGTCTGCTCGTCGATGCCCACCAGCACCGCTTGCGGCAGCGCCGGACCCAGCCTGCCGGCCCAGCTTTTTCCAAATTGATTGTGATGAGGCAGAAGACAGACGTTAGGTACCAGGTCAAGTCCCTGCGTTGCTGAGCCGCCTTCGGGATCATACAGGTGCTGGCACAGGACCATGGCGCCCGCGCTGCTCCCGCCCAGCACCGCGCCCTCCGCGAAGGCATCCAGCGCGGCCTGCCAGGCCGGGCTGCCGGCCAGTGTCTTCGCCAGGTAGCCGGGGAATCCGCCCAGCATATAGATGAGGCGCGCCGCGCGTATCCGCGCAGCCAGGGCAGGGTCGCTTGCGCTGGATTTGTCGATCACCGGCACCACATCCACATGCGTTGCTCCCAGCAACTCGAACCAGCGCTGCCCGTTGCGCCCGGCGCGCTCATTGTTATGGTCCGGCGCGGCAGCCGTCGGCAGGATGGCAATGGAAGCCTCGCGGCCGCCCGCCAGTTCAATGGCGCGCAGGTCCGGCTCGGACATAAGTCCGCCGAACTCGGCGCCGCCTTCCAGCAACAGGATTCCCATTTGCACAATTTTACTGCGGATGCAGGCCGCTGAGCGCCCCCTGCAACTCCCGCACGCGATGCGCTATAATCAAGCAACGTCAAACTTGCGCTTTCTGGGGGAAGCACAAAGAAAGGAGAAATGCCATGTTGTTCTCTCCAGCAGAGAAGGCCCAGGGATTGGTCGAATACGCCTTGATTCTTGTTTTGGTTGCCATTCTTGTCATTGCAGCATTGCTTTTCCTGGGCCCCCGTCTTGGCAACACATTTAGCACGGTGAATAATAGCCTTCGCAATTCATAACTCAAGCATCGTCGTAAAGGGTCCTGCATCTCGCAGGGCCCTTTCCTATTAACTTTAACAGGTCGAGCGCCGGGGTGTTGCGGCAGGGTCGGATGTGAAGTGTAGCCGGAGGGGTTGGCGAGCGCCAGCCGCCTACCGGTTCCACGAACCGCATTACGCGAGGCTCACTTCGGACGGCACCATCTCTGCCGGCTGCTCTGCCGCCTCCTGCTCCAAGAGCGCTTTCATCTTTTGGCCAACCTGGCCATAATTAAAGACGCGCGTGTAGATGAACCGGAGGAGCGGGCGGCTCAGGAAGCCGGGCAAACGGCCCAGTCTACCCTTTACAAAGAAGTTGAGCAGCGTCTTCTGTCCTGCGTCGAGCGGCTCCAAGCGGAACGTGACCTGGACGGTGCCCATCGGACCGCTGTCCTGTTCCACGGTGTAATAGTCGAAAGGTTTCCAATCCAGGACGGTCTCGCGCATGGCGATGGCCTTGCCGTGCACGCAGTGCGTGGTGGCGCCCGCGCCGGTACGCCCCCCGGGCCGCAATATCGGGATGAACTGCAGTCCATGCGGGTCCATGGAGTAGAGTTTCCGCTTTGCCGGCTCGTTCATCCAGCTCCACACGGTCGGCGGAGGGGCGCCCAGCTCTTCCGTGAAGGTCAGGAGAGCCTCGCTTTCCTCCACCACTACGTGACGCGCCTGCATCAGGGCATCATAGCGTGCATGCATGTCCATCACGTAGGTTCTTACTTCGCCCAGGTGCTCGTAGGATTCGGCGCCCTCCACCAGGCCATCAGGCCGCACGTGCATGTGCTCCAGCGACGCGGCCGTGAACAGTGCATAGGCGTGCCAGCCTGTATTGTCGGAGACGTGGTTCTTCAGCAGCCGGTGGACCAGGTTGACGTCCGAGCCGGCCAGCTCGCGCGTCCCACTGATGTTCTGCACGATGAAATCTCCGTGGTGCAGGATGAACTTCAGGTCCAGTAGCGGGATGGACTGGCAGGCCCGGCAGGTGCAGGTGGTATGCCGCCGCACGTTCTTCATTCGCTCCCGGAAATCGGTGTAGGTGGACTCGACCAGCTCCAGCAGCGTCTCGCCGCGAATGATCTGCGACTCCGGCACGTAAGCGAAGACAGCGTCACCCTCGAGCTTGTGGATGGTCAACAGCGGCTTGAAACGCTTCAGGATCGTTTCGAGAAGGTCGGTGAGGATCTCGTGCGCGTGGTCGAGCTCGGTTTGCGAGAGGAAAGAGGTGTAGCCCGAGATGTCGGCCAGCACCATGTATCCATGCACAATTGGAGACGGCGAACTGGACATGATGGGTGCGATTTTATCACCGCGCGGCATGAAAAGCTTCATCTTGCACGGACTCAGGCCCAAAAAGCCGCTCTTGATCTGCCCCCGCGGTGGATCCGGCTTAACGAGCGTGCGCATCCGCCGTCGTTTCGTGAAGGGACATAACGGCAGGAAGCCATCTTCGTTAGAAAACCCACAAGAAAAAGTCTGCAACTCAACCCATCTTCGTCGACCCCAAACCAGGCAAAAACTACAATTTAATGGAGCGTCCTATGAAAATGACAAGTCTTGAATCCGTATTTACCGATGAAATAAAGGATATGTACAGCGCCGAACACCAGATCATGAAGGCCCTGCCGAAGATGGCCAAGGCCTCCCGCGGCGACCTTCGCAGCGCCTTTGAGCAGCATCTGGAACAGACCCGCACCCATGCCGAGCGGCTCGAGCAGATCGCCAAGGAAATGGGCTTTACTCCCAAGGGCAAGAAATGCGCGGGCATGGAAGGCCTCCTGGAAGAAGGCGCGGAAGTGCTGAGCGCCGAGGGCGACGAGGCGGCTCTGGAAGCCGCTATGATCGGCGCAGCCCAGCGCGTGGAGCACTACGAGATGGCAGCCTACGGGACCGCCAAGACCCACGCCCGCCAGTTAGGCTACAGCAACGCGGCCGATATGCTGAACCAGACGCTCGAAGAAGAGAAGCAGACCGACCTGCGCCTTACGGAACTGGCTGAGAGCCATATCAATGAAGACGCCATGATGGAAGGCAACGACCATCGGGAGCGCCAGGGCTCGCGCATGTAACTGACCTGCGTCTCTTCGCCGCCAGTATTGCAATGCCTTCTTTGAAAGGCACGCAGACTGCCAGACAAACAAAGAGAGATGGCCGACTTGGCCATCTCTCTTTGTTTCCCAATACGAGTTCCCGTCCCTAGGGCAGGTAATACGTGATCACCAGCTTCGGCCAATTGGCGCTCAACGCCGCATTGCCCGAGAAGAACTTGGCGTAATCCGCCTTCATATCATCATCGTCATCCTTCGTGAAGCGCACCCGGAATTGCGTGACCCCCATCTTGTTGATGCGCACCAGGTTCCCATCCGCCAGCGTGGCCCCGTACCAGCTCAACGGCAGCGGCGCAGAACACATCCGCCGTCCCCGGGCTCGCCGGCGCCGCAAAATCAACCAATTGCAGCCCGGCATTTACACTGAATGCACCCTGGCGGATCTCCGCCAGCAGAGGCCCGTGCGTGGTAAACGGATCCACGCCCACCGTGCCTTGCTTGCGGATCTGCAACTGCACGGCCGAGATCACGGCCATATCTGGAATGGACGCAGTCTGGAAGCTCAGGATGCTACGATATTGCCGATCTCTCGTTCCGTCGCCGGCGTTGAAGGTGGTGGCCGGCGCATTGAGCGTGCCGCCGGTGTTGCTCAGTTCGCTTGCTTCCAATATCCAGCCGTCATACGCCCCTGCCGAAGAGAACGTCTTCGTGACGGGGGTGGCGCCGGTGCTTCCCACATCGTAGCGGGCCAGCACCATATTGGTGGGATTGCTGGTGCCGCCGACCAGGAGCTTGCCGTCGGCTTGCAGCAGGGCATCTTCGGCGGCTTCAGTGCCCGTGCCGAAGTCACCGATCACTTTCCCGTTGGTGCCGAAGGCGGTGTCGAGTGAAGCCGTTCGTGTTGTAGCGCGCCAGCAGGAAATGGGAGGTCGTGCCGGTAGTGCTTGTGCCCACGACGACGATCTTGCCGTCCTTCTGAAGGACCACGTCGCCGGTCACTTCATTGTTGCCCAGGTCGGTGATGACGATGCCGGTGCCTCCGAAAGAAGTATCCAGGCTCCCGTTCGTATTGAAGCGCGCAACGGCCAGATCATTGACGGTGTCGTTCACGTCGCTGCTGGTCCCCGCCACCACCAGCTTTCCGTCTGACTGGATTGCAAGGGAACTCTTGTGATAGTCAAAATGGAGGACGGCAGCTGTGACGGTGCCATGTCCGTTTGTCCCAAAAGTGGCATCCAGTTCTCCATCGGTGTTCAGGCGGCCCAGGGAGATATTTCCATTACCCTCGTCGGGCAGCATTCCTCCCTCAAGGATGATCTTTCCATCCGATTGCAATGCAACGGCCTGGCCGTAGTTAAATCGGCTGCCCGGGAAGGAGCCATGATCTATGATATTGAATCCATGGGCAACGAATGTCTCGTCCGGCGAGCCGTTCGCGTTGAAGCGCGCCACAAAGAAATCCGTGTGATTGCTTTGAGACGTGATCTCAGAACCAAACATAACGATCTTGTGATCCGGCTGCAGTGCCATCGCCTTGCACCAGATCTGAAAATCGCTTCCCATAGAAAGGGTTGCGACCCCGTTCGTGCCAAATGTATTGTCCAAAGTGGCGCTGTTGGGCAAATAGCGCAGGAGCGTGTAATTGTTCCGACCGGTCGAGCCTGCCACCACCACTTTCCCATCCGACTGGACGGCAAATCCGCAGGCGCTGAAATTGGTCGTGCCAATGATCACCTGCCCGCCTGTGCCATAGCTGCTATCTGCGCTGCCCCCGCTGGTGTAGCGCACGATCACCGGCTTTTGCACGCCGCCCACCGCCGTGGTCCCCAGGGCATAGATCTTGCTCTGATCGGTCGACAGGGCAATGCGATGGACCGCGGTGGCGCTGCCGCCGATCCCGGCGAACACCAGCCCATTGGTCCCAAAGGTCGGGTCCAGAGTTCCGTTGGCGGCGAGCGCACCGCTGACGACTAACAGCGCTACCAGGACGGCCAGCGCGAGCGATGTAATGAGGTTATTTTTTTGAGTTCTTGGGGCTGCTTTCATGGCTTTCTCCTCCCGAGTGGCTGCAGAATGCATCCTCGCGATTATCCGTCTGCCCCGACCCAATTACAAGTAACGTTTGTAACATTCGGTTGTTCGGATGGTTCGCTGCACCTCACCAGGTGAATTAGACGGAAGGCTGCCTTTGTTTCGTTAATGGAATTTCCCCAAGCCGCGAGTTCTTCTAAGGTGTTGAAACGGGCGTTGGAACGCGGGTTGAACGAGTGCGTTTAACGGGCGTTGAAGTGACCGTTGAAATGATCGTTGAAGCGGGTGTTACCACGGCCGTTGCCTGTGGCTCCGGCGTCTTTCGTTCCACCGTTACCCACATGTGCGTCCCATCGCTTGCAACGTCGATCCAGCCATTGATATCCGTGCGCAGCACCGACCGGCCCGAGAGCGCGTCCAGCGCCTCCTTGTCAGGCCGGTTATTCGCATCCCCCGCCGACACGCTGATCACCACCAGGCTTGGGTTCAGGTTCGAGATCCAGTCCGGCGGCGTCAGCGGTGCAAAGCCGCTTTGAGCCAGCGAGAGCACCTCGATGGGCCCCACTGCCTCCCCGTTCTTCAACTGCTTGAGCGTATCCACGTTTGCTCCGATCGGCAGCAGGGCGTGGAATTGATTCCAGGAGATCATCAGCGTCGCGCCGCGCGCGGATATGCTGATCACTTTTAGCAGGGCCCCGTCGCCCAGATCGAATAGTTGCCCTGCCTTGGCCTGCGTCACCGGCACCGAGTGCGTGTCCACCCATTCCATCACGGTGCGCGAGGAGAAGGATGTCCCGGCGCTGGCAGCGAGCAGCACGTTCTTCGGCGGATAGCGCGGCAGGATGCGCGGCAGAGATGCCATCTGCTGCTCGTCGGCGCTGGCGATCACCAGCCAATCCAGCTCCTGCGCCAGCGGCGATATGCGCCTGCCGAGCGCATCCGAGAGCGCCGATGTCGAAGGTCCGCCGTTGATCAGCACGTTGTGGCCCGTCGGCGTTTGGATCAGCACCGCGTCGGCAGACCCGGCGCTGATGAACGTGACGTGCAGCTTGCCATCCGGGGCCGCGCCGGTGAGACGCCACGTCAGCAATGTGCAGATGAAGAGCGCCGTCAGCACAGTGCCGAGCGTGAGGAAGCGGAAGCGATTCCGCAGCGAGTTCCCACAGTGCTTTCAACCGCGTTCCGCCATACGTCACCGTGAGCAGCACGCCATAGAACAACAGGACGAAGCCCAGCGAGAACCCGCCGAGATAGATCACCCCGTGCGGCAGCGAGTCGAACAGCTCCACCATGCGGATCGTATACGCGGTGAGCGGCCACGCGATCAGCGCCAGCAGCTTGCCGAGCGGGAAGATGAACATGCTCACAAAGACCGCCACACCCCCCAGGATCATTACGGCCGGTTGCGCGGGCAGCACGAACGGGTTGGCAATGAAGGAGACCAGTGAGATCTGCTGGAAATGATAGGCCATGATCGGAAGAGTGGTGAGTTGCGCGGCGAAGGTCAGCAGCACGAACTCGGCCAGCACCGCGGTGAGCTTCTCCGCATTGGAGGCCGGCAGGTAGCGACTCAGGAATCCCTCCGTCGCCGATTGGAAGAGATTCCCGTACAGCAGCAGCCCGAACGTGGCAAAGAATGACAGTTGAAAGCCCACGTCCCACAGCACCTGCGGATTGAACGCCGCCATGATGGCCCCCACGAACATCAGCGTGTTCACGCCCATCTGCGCGCCGTCCCACCTGCAACGCGAACAGCGACAGCGTGCCCATCAGCGCCGCGCGCACCACCGAGGGGTCTGCGCCGACCAGGAAGGTGTAGAACGCAATGCCTGCCACAGCCGCCAGCGCGCCGCGCCACGGTCCCAGGAATCGGCTGAAGATCATCACGAAGATGCCGGCAATGATGGCGATGTTGAAGCCCGAGATGGCAATGATGTGCGCGGTGCCGGTATCCTTGAACGCCTGCTGCAGAGGCCCCGGCAGCCCGGCATCCACGCCCAGCAGGATGCCCGCCAGCAGCGACGCTTCGGGGTCCAGGAACAGCCGGTACACATTATCCAGCAGCTTTCCTTTTAGGGTATAGACCCATGCCAGGATCGGGTTCGCGGTGCTGCCGGGCAGCACGGTCGCTTCCGCGTCCGGCATGTATCCATGAACGCCTTGCCGCGCCAGGTAATCGCGATAGGAGAAGTCTTCGTTCTGCGGCGGCGACTGCAACCGGCCGCGCAGACGCAGGTTCTGTCCATAGGAATACGTCCGGTTGACTGCCACCCGCGCCAGCAGCAGCCCGCCGACCCCGTACTGCTTCTTGCCCGTGTCCACGCTCTCTACGCGCAGCCGCAGGTTTGTATACGTATCGCGCACATCCGGCGGGTCCACCACCGTGCCGGTGATGAAGAGGTCATATTTGCGGTCGTTGAACACTTCCACCTGGGCCGTGGCCGGACGCGCCACCACCTGGTCATAGCGCGCAATCCCCAGGAAGAAAAAGAGCAAGGCAAAGCAGACCAGTTGGAAGGTCGGCCGGCGTATGCCGTAAGGGATGCGAGGTCTGAAGGAGGAAGGCCGGAACTGGGCCGGCAGGAGCACCGGCAGCACAGAGATCACCCCCAGCCCGATGCACGTGGAAATGGATAGATGGACATGCGCGGCGAGCGCGATGCCGGCCAGAAAAGCCACCGAGATCCATAACAGCGGCGCGAACACGATGAGATTGTACTAGGGAATGGGGAGGAGTGTGTGGTGAGCAGTAACGATTGATCAGTTATTAGGAGTCAGCAGATCATCAATCGTAGATCGCCATACTTACTCCCCGGCCCTGCAGTTCCGCCCGCAGTTGCTCCGGCGAGCGGAACAGGACTGTCTCGAACCCCAGCTCTTTCGCAGCCGCCACGTTCTGCGCAGAGTCGTCTATCAGCACGCATTCCCCCGCCGGCCGCCCGATCTTGCGTATCATCAGCTCGAAGATCGCCGGGTCCGGCTTGATCAGCCGCACATCCCCGGATATCACATACCCATCCAGCAGCTTGAAGAAGTCATATTTCCGGTATGCCAGCGGGAACGTCTCTGCGGACCAGTTGCTGAGTCCATACACCGGGTGCCCGGCGGCCTTCAGCGCGCGCAGGATCTCCACCGATCCCGCGATCGGCCCCGTGATCAACTCTTCCCACAGCTCATGATAGGCGCGGATGAGCCGCGCATGCTGCGGGAAGCGCGCCGAAAGTTCCGCCACGCCCTCCGCAAAAGGCCGGCCCTTGTCCTGCTGCAAATTCCACTCCGAGAAATGGATCTCGGCCAGGAACTGGTCGATCTGCCGCGTCTCATTGAAAAAACGGCGATACAGATTATGCGGGTTCCAGTCCAGAAGAACGCCGCCAAAATCGAAGATCATGGCTTGAGTGCGGGAAGCGGGTATGGTTTGCATATCGAATCGGAGGCTGTATTATAACAAGTGGACGGAGGGCGTTTTACGCCGGTAATCTAAAAGCGATAGAATAAACAACATGAGCAACAGAACATCTACTTTTCTGGCTGTGCTCACCGGCGCTATATGCGTTTACTTCCTCATTCGTAGATTCTTCTTTGTCCATACAAGCATATTGCGCAATGATGTGGTGCAGGGCATCCTGATCGGCTTCGGGCTGGCGTTTGTCACGGCTCAAATCCATGCGAGGATCAAGGCCACGAAGGTCAACGGCTGGATAACCATGTTCGGATTAGGCGAGCCCGGCAACGGCATGTTCCTGCGTGCCGCGCACGCGCAGTTATTTCCCGGCCCGGTGAACGTACCGGAAGAGGCGATGTATTGGACGACATCCGGAGACGGCTCTGGTCATGTGCTCTCCGGAGAGCACGACTACGTCATGCACTTTCCGGCAGGTGGGCTTCCGCCGAACAATGCATTCTGGTCGCTCACAATGGGTGATGCAAAGAACCGCTTTGTAGCGAATCCGATCAATCGATATAGCGTCAGCGACCGGATAGGCCTCGTGCCGAACGCCGACGGCTCTGTCGACGTCTACATCCAGAACGCCGCTCCGGCAGGGCACGAGTTCGAACTGGCTGCCGGCGCCCCGGGGCAATTTCATACTTTGGGCGCGCGTGTATATGCCCGGCGCAACCATTCTTAGTGGCGAGTACAAGCTACCGCCGATTGTCAAAACGAAATGATATCGAACATTCAACACCTTTTGATATTCAGCGGGGTCTGTACAGTGGCATTTTTCCTTGTCACCTACTTTTGGCCGCGCATGTTGCTGTCCGTATACAAGAGGGCGCTCCTCGTTAAAGGAGGAGGCGACGGCCCCATCCCGCTCAATACGCTCTATACGGAACCCCAGGCACTCTTTGCAGAGCCGCTCCACGCCTCCGCCTCGGCCTCAAAATTGTGGACTACCGGCGTGAACCACGATACGCTCATTACGGTCGGCTGGCTCGACCTCGCGAAGGACGCGCAAATCTTGCATGTGCCGGACATGGCCGGCCGCTACTACAGCGTGCAGTTCACCGATCCGTCGAAAAATACCAATTTTGCCTATGTCGGCAAACGCACCACGGGCACCGAGGCGGGCGACTACCTCATCACGGGGCCCGGCTGGCAAGGGACCGTGCCACAGGGAATGACGCGGATCTCTTCGCCGAACAATTCCGTGCTCGTGCTTGGCCGTGTATTGGTCGAAAGCGACAATGACGTGTCGACGGCCTATGATCTATCGAAGCAGATACAGTTGTCACCGCTGAGCCGTTGGCAACCCGCCCAGTAGTACCTGATGCCGCACCGGCGAGCCGAGCAGATCAAAAAGGCAGAGGATTCGAAGCCGACGATACGCGATGGAGCGACCATGACAACCGATAAGATCCAGTTTACAAAAGAAAAAGAAACGATGCTCATGACTTTGAGCGGGCGAGCCATTCAGAGCCAGTGGAAGGATCCCATCTTGCGCGATCCGTGGGCTGAAGAAGCGATGCGGCACATCGATTACGACATCAGCAAGCAATACACGGGAGTGGGCTCGTGGAGCATGTGGAAGGATATCGGCTGCACCATCGTCGCCACGCGCGCCGCCACCTTTGATCAACTGACGAACCGCTTTCTGGCCGATCATCCGGATGCGACCGTGCTCCACCTGGGCTGCGGCATGGACAGCCGTGTTTTCCGTGTCGATCCGCCTGCCACTGTCCAGTGGTTCGACGTGGATTACCCGGATGTGATCGACCTGCGCCGCCAACTGTTCCCCGAACGCGCCGCCTACCATCTGATCGGTGCGCCCCTGGATGATCTGCGCTGGTTGGATGAGGTTCCTCGAGATCGCCCCGGTCTGTTTCTCGCCGAGGGGGTGCTGCACTACGTGAGCGAAACGGAAGTAAAAGCGCTGCTCAATGCGGTCGTGGCTCACTTCCCCGGCGGTCAGGTGATCTTCGATATCTGCAACCAGTTCATCGTGAAAAGAGCAGGCTCGAACGTCGGGGGCACGGGTGCAACCTACAAATGGGGGCTGGATGATCCCCAGGATATCAAGCAGCTGGAGCCGAAGCTTGAGCTGATCAAGGAATACAGACCAAGCGAACTGGTCGCATTTTCCCGATTCCCATTATGGTGGCGGGCCCTTTACCGCGTGCAGGAGCTCAGCCCCACGCTGCGCCGGATGGAACGTATGGTGGTCTACCGATTCTAGAACGCTGGCTCGGGATCACAATCTAAAGGCATTGCCCACACCCCGGCTCCATGGATCCCCGCTGCCGGTATGAGTATCTTGCTGATCCTGCTTGGTTCCGTGCTGGCCGTGCGTCGCAGACGAAAAAGGATCGGTGAGCCACGCTGATCGGAAGTACTTTTTTCAACACCAGGGTTAACATTCGACCTTTGACCTCCCCGTCCCTTATAATGCACCCATGCCCGATTATGGACTGGTACTCGTCACCGGCGCGACCGGTTATGTCGGCGGCCGGCTCGTGCCGCGCCTGCTCGACGCAGGTTACCGCGTGCGCTGCCTGGTGCGTGACCCCGCGCGCCTGCAGGGCTTCGGTTGGTACGGTCGCGTCGAGGTGGTTACCGGCGACGCGCTGGACGAAGGCTCTCTCGAGACCGCACTCAAAGACATCACCGCCGCCTATTACCTGATCCACGGTCTGAAGGGCGGCCAGCTCAATGCAGATCGGGACTTGAAGGCCGCTCACAACTTCATCGCCGCCGCGGAAAACCAGGGCGTGCAGCGACTCATCTACCTCGGCGAGCTGGTCGACCCGAGCGCCCATCTATCCCCCTATCTCCGTTCGCGCCATGAGACCGGATACATCCTGCGTCAAAGTAAGATCCCGGTCACAGAGTTCCGGGCCGGCATGATCGTCGGCGCAGGCAGCGCCCTCTTCGAGATGATCCGCTACCTGGCCGAGCGCGAGCCCATCCTGGTCTGCCCGGCCTGGTTCTTCTCAGAGGCGCAGCCCATTGCCATCCGCAATATGCTCGATTACCTCGTGACTGCTCTCAAGGTGCCCGAAAGCGCCGGCAAGTTGATCGAGATCGGCGGCAGCACGCGTCTCACCTATGCAGATATGCTGCTGGCCTACGCCGATGAACGCGGCCTCAAGCGCAGGCTGATCCGCACTCCCTTCTACGCGCCGCGTCTCTCCGCCTATTGGGTGCACATGGTGACGCCCATCCACTGGCGCGTCGTTCTGCCGCTGATCGAGGGCCTGCGCGCTCGCCTCGTCGCGGACGACCGGGAGGCCAAGAAGCTCTTCCCGCACATCCAGCCCATGGACTTCCGGTCTGCGCTGCGCCTGGCGCTGGGCCGCATCCGCAGCGACCGCGTCGAGACCTCCTGGTCCGATGCCCTGGTAAATACTGCCGGCGACGTAAAGCCCTATCTGTTCACGGTCGAATCCGGCCTGATGCTCGAGCGGCGCACCATGCTGCTGGACCTGCCTCCCGACATGGTCTTCCGCGCCTATACCGGCATCGGCGGGACGCGCGGGCTGGCTCTACATGGACTGGGCCTGGGCGCTGCGCGGCTGGTTCGATAAGCTCATCGGCGGCGTCGGTATCCGCCGCGGCCGCCGCCACCCCGACGACATCCGCGCCGGCGAGTCGCTGGACTTCTGGCGCGTCGAGGCCGTGGAAAAAGATCGCCTCCTGCGCCTGCGCGCCGAGATGAAGGTGCCCGGCGAGGCCTGGCTGCAATTTGAGTTGGCGCCGCAGGATGGCAAGACCCGCCTCACCGAGACGGCTTACTACGAGCCGCGCGGCTTCTGGGGATTCATATACTGGTATGCCATGTGGCCCTTCCACGCCTTCCTCTTCGACGGTCTCATTCGCCGCCTCGCGGCCCGCGCCCGTATGCTCGCCCGGTCGTAGCCACGCCCGGCGCGCCCTGCAGGTTCCCGTAAGCCCGCATGGTTCACTTAATACACCTGCGGGGCGTTTCCTGGCAGCTTACCGTTTACTATCACCAGGGAAACTATGTCCAAAGATAAACAAGCAAAGTCCGATGTTCTCTCTCAATAAGATTCTTGGCGTTCTTAGCGCCTTGGCGGTTAGCTAATAAATGTCTTCTGAGATCATCCTCGTTACCGGCGCCAACGGCTACATCGCAAGCCGCCTCATCCCGCGCCTGTTGCAGAAAGGCTGCCGCGTCCGCGCCCTCGCCCGCCGCCCCGAACGCCTCGCCGGCCGCCTCTGGCTCCCGCATGTGGAGGCCGTGCGCGGCGACGTCCACGAGCCCGAGAGTCTCGCCGCCGCACTGAGCGGCGTCCATACCGCCTATTACCTGATCCACAGCATGGCGAGCGGCCATGGCTACACGCATTTTGAGCTCGAAGCCGCGCGCCGCTTCGCCTCCGCCGCCCACCAGGCGCACGTCCAGCACATCATCTACCTCGGCGGCCTCGCTGACCCCAACGCAAAGAACATCGCCCCGCACATGCGCTCGCGCATCGAGACCGGGCAGAGCCTGCGCGAGGGCCGCGTGCCGGTCACCGAGTTTCGCGCAGGCGTCATCGCCGGCCCCGGCAGCATCTCCTTTGAGATGATCCGTTTCCTCACGGAATGCTTCCCATTGCTTCCCGGCCCTGCCTGGCTGCGCAATAAGTCACAGCCGGTCGCCACCGTCAACGTGATCGATTACCTCATCGCCGCCCTCGACCATCCCGAGGCGCGCGGCGGCATCTACGAAATAGGCGGCCCGCAGGTGATGCACTACTCCGATACCATGCTCCGCTACGCCGAAGTCCGCGGCCTCAAGCGCACTCTCTTCACGCTGCCCGGTATCCCCATCTGGCTGATGGCCCGCTTCGTGGACTGGCTCACGCCTGTTCCGTTCTCCATCGCCACCCCGCTGGTGGGCGGCCTGCGATCCGATTCCATCGTGCTCGACGATTCCGCCCGCCGCCACTTTCCGGAGATCGAACCTATCCCCTATGAGCAGGCGGTCAGCGAATTATTGCAGGACCTCGACCCCGCACGCCTCGAGCGAGTCTGGGAAGGGGTCGGCCTCGCGAAAGTCCGCATCCGTCATGAAGGCTTCTTTGTGGATTACCGCCGTGTTCCGGTCAACGCTCCCGCCGGCGACGTGTACCGGGTCATCACGTCCCTCGGAGGCGCGCACGGCTGGCCCTATGCCAATTGGCTCTGGGGCCTGCGCGGCTCCGTCGACAGACTGCTCCGCATCCTCGTCGGAAAACCCTCTGATGCGAACGACAATTCAACGCAAAGCCGCAAAGATGGACTAAAGAGGGTGACCGCATCGATTACTACCGCGTGGAGTTCCTCGAGCCGGGCCGCATGATGCGCTTGCATTCCGAGCTTCTCGCCCCCGGCGATGGCTGGATGGAGTGGCGCATCGAGGCCGGGATGCTCACGCAAACCGCGTTCTTCGCGCCCCGCGGCCTGCCTGGCTTCCTCTACTGGTATCTGCTCAGCCCTCTGCACCGCTTCGTATTCCGCGGTCTCATTCAAGCGATCAGGAGGCGCAGCGAGCACGGAGTGAAAGCGGCCGCAGCTTTCCCTCATCTATCCTCCACTTCGTTCTTATCCTGCCAGTTCGTGACACACGTCAGCTTGACGGTTCCCCCACTGCATCATACAATCATCCCACAATAGAATACGGTCAGCAGCGGCGAAGCCGGTGAAATTCCGGCACTGTCGCGGAACTGTAAGTGTACGATCAGATAAGTTCTGATCGGCGCACAAGTCAGGTCGCCCGCTCTGCCCGGTTCACCACACCCTCGCGGAAAGGAGGTGGAGAACGGCACCTGCGCCCTGCCTTACGATGCCTCTCCAGCCTCCCCAGTCATTGACTGGGGATTTTTATTCGAAACCCATTGTGCGCGATCTTCTGATTTCGCACTGAGGAGAACCAAATGCTTCGCAAGTTATTTGTCCTGGCCTTGCTCGCCTCTACCGCGGCCGCCTGCGGAACTTCCCTGCCGGCTCCCGCGGCCGGCCCCACCACTCTCACTGACGGGAACGGTCGCACGGTCACGCTGACTCTTCCTGTGCAGCGCATCGTCTCGATAGCGCCCTCCAACACCGAGCTGCTGTTTGCCATCGGCGCCGGCTCGCAGGTCGTCGGCCGCGACTCGTACTCCGATTATCCTCCCGAAGCGAAGAATACCGCTGCCGATATCGGCGGCGGCTTCGCGGCCCTGAACATGGAACTGATCCTCTCCAAGAAGCCGGACGTGGTCCTGGCTTCCCCTCTCACCCCGCCCGAGCAGATCGCAGACCTCGATAAGGCCGGCCTCCGGGTCTACGTCATCCCGAACCCGCAGTCTTTCGATGACCTCTATACCAACCTCCAGACCGCCGGCAAGCTCACCGGTCACGAAAAAGAGGCCGCGGCCCTGGTCGATTCACTCAAGGCACGCGTCCAGGCGGTCGTCACGAAGGTCGCGCCGGTCTCGTCGCGCCCGGTTGTCTACTACGAGCTGGATGCCACCGACCCCAACGCTCCCTATACCTCCGGCCCGCAAACCTTCGTGGACCTGCTCATCCGCACTGCCGGCGGCGTGAACTTCGGCAGCGAACTTAAGGGCGAGTGGGTGCAGATCAGCGTGGAGCAGATCCTCGCCCGCCAGCCGGACATGATCGTACTGGGCGACAACACCTACGGCGGCGTCACCCCCGAACAGGTGAAGGCGCGCGCCGGTTGGGAAACGCTCAACGCCGTCAAACAGGACAAGATCTTCATCTTCGACGACAACACGGTCAGCCGCCCCGGCCCGCGCCTGGTGGACGGCCTCGAGGCGATGGCTAAGCTCCTCCATCCGGAATTGTTCAAGTGATGCAGAGTGGCAGGTGACGAATAAAGAAACCGCAGACGCCCCGCGGCACTCGCCCGGGTAACCATGAGCACCAATGAAGATGCTCTTATCTTCCTATCGATGTTCATCTGTGTTTATCTGTGGTGAATATTAGATTACAGAAAGTAGAGTACGCGACCGCCAGGAAATCGTTATGTCTTTTTCACGAGCCATCCTCATCAGCTTCATCATCCTGGCCGTCGCGTTGGTATTAAGCGTCGCGGTCGGGCCGATCCTCATCCCTCCGGCAACCGTCCTTTCACTCTTCGCCGGGAAGATCGGCGGCCTCATCCCCGCGCCCGGTGCAGAGACCTTCTCCACCATTCTCTTCGAGATCCGTCTGCCCCATGCTTTGCTCATACTCCTCACCGGCGCCGCGCTGGCTGGCAGCGGAGCCAGTTACCAGGGTTTGTTCCGCAACCCATTGGCCGACCCCTACCTGATCGGCGTTGCCTCTGGAGCCGGCCTCGGTGCGGTCATCGCCATGAGCATACATTGGCCGGCCGACCAGTTGGGTCTCTATGTCATCCCTGCCGCGGCCTTCGTCGGCGCGGTTGCTACCGTCCTCATCGTTTATAGCCTGGCGCGCTTTGGCAAGAGCCTCCCGACTACCACGCTGATCCTGGCAGGCGTTGCGATCAGTTCGTTCGCCACCTCCCTCACGTCCTTCCTGATGCTGCGCTCCAACGAAGAGTTGCGCCGTGCAACCGGCTGGCTGTTGGGCGGCTCGCTCATGAGCGGTTGGCAGCCGGTGGCTGCCGTCCTGCCTTACGTGGTCATTGGTCTGGCAGTGCTGCTCACCTCCGGCCACGCCTTGAACGTTCTGCAGTTCGGCGAAGAGCAGGCCAGCCAGATGGGTCTGCCCGCCGAGCGCGTGAAGTTCCTGCTGATCCTGGCTGCCTCGCTGACGTCCGCCTCGGCCGTGGCATTCTCAGGCATCATCGGCTTCATCGGCCTGATCGTCCCGCACCTGATCCGCCTCATCTGGGGCGGCGACTACCGGCACTTGATCCCGCTTTCGATCATCAGCGGCGGCACCGCCTTATTGTTGGCCGACCTGCTCTCGCGCGTGGTGCTGGCCCCGCAGATCGTGCCGGTGGGAATCGTCACAGCCCTCGCCGGCGCGCCTTTCTTCCTCTGGGTCTTGCGCCGCGCCAAGAATCAGGGCTATTGGTGAATGCACACCCCTTCTCTTCCTTTGAGTCCCTGGTGCCCTTGGTGTTTAAGGTTGGTCCATTGATAAGAACCGATATTCGTTAGGAGCAGTCATGCGTAGAGGCACGGCGAACCTTCACTCGTCACTATCTTTTCTCACCCCGCCGTGCCCTTTTGAACGCAACCGAATGGATGCCCATGTTACACATTGAAGACCTCTCGGTAAGCTATGGCAAACGCCGCGTGCTGCAGCATGTCACCCTCAGCGTCGAGTCCGGTGAGGTGCTCGCCCTCATCGGCCCGAACGGCTCCGGCAAATCGACATTGATCCGGGCAGTGAGCGGCGTGCTGCCGGTCGATGGCGGAAATATTCGCGTCGACGACCGCCCGATCGCCGATCTCTCGACGATGGAACGTGCTCGTCACCTGGCTGTGGTGCCGCAGGCGCGCAATATGCCGCCCGCCTTCACCGTATACGAATTGATCCTCCTGGGTCGCACGCCTTACCTCGGCTGGATGGGCCGCGCAGGCGAGACCGACCACGAGCGGGTCCGCTTCGCCCTTGAGCGCACGCAGATGCTGCCGCTGGCAGACCGCATGGTCGGTGAGCTTTCAGGCGGCGAACAGCAGCGCGTTCTCCTGGCCCGCGCATTGGCGCAGGATACGCCCGTCCTGTTGTTGGATGAGCCGACGACCCACCTCGATTTGCAGCATCGCGAGGCGCTCGTAAATCTCGTTCGCGATCTCGCCAAAGGCAGGAACCTCGCGGTTCTCATGGTGCTCCACGACCTCAACCTCGCCAGCCTCTATGCAGACCGCGTCAGCCTGCTGGTGGCTGGGCAGATCCAGGCCACGGGCACTCCGCAGGAGGTTCTCACCGAAGCGAACCTGTCCCGTGTCTACAATGTGCCGGTGCATATCATCCCGCACCCCGAATACGGCAATCCACTCATCCTGCCGGATGGTCGCAGCAAGAATTAGTTCTGCAGGATGTCGCAGCACGCTCGATTTTGATGAATGAGGCAATTTTGAAACTTGATGATCTGATCGCAAGGATAGGGCCTTTGGACGAACCCGCCATGCAGGCGGCATCCAGTCGGCAGGACCTTCTCACCAAGCCGCGCGGCAGCCTCGGCCGGCTCGAGGAGCTTTCCATCCGCATCGCCGGGATGACCGGCAAGCCATTGCCGCGTCTGCATGATAAAGCCGTGCTGGTGATGGCTGGTGACCACGGCGTGGTGGCAGAGGGTGTCAGCGCATATCCGCAGGACGTTACGCCGGAGATGGTGCTGAACTTCCTGCACGGCGGCGCGGCCATCAACGTCTTCGCTCGTCAGGCCGGCGCGCGTGTCATCGTTGTAGATATGGGCATCGCCGCCGATCTGCCCGCCGATCCCAGCCTGATCGTTCGGAAGGTTGCTCATGGCACCGCCAACCTCGCGCAAGGGTCCGGCTATGACGTGTGCTCAAGCCACGGAGTCGATCCTAAGCGGCGCAGAGATAGCCGAGGCGGAGATCGCGCGCGGCCTCGACCTTCTCGCCACCGGCGATATGGGCATCGGCAATACCACCCCTTCGGCCGCGATTGCCGTTGCGCTCACCGGCAGACCGGCCGAAGATATCGCCGGGCGCGGTACCGGCGTTGATGACGCCGGCCTCGACCGGAAGATCGCCGCCATCCGCCGTGGTCTCGAAGTGAACCGCCCCAACCCAGCCGATGGACTGGACCTGCTCGCGAAGGTCGGCGGCTTCGAGATCGGCGGCCTCGCGGGAGCCATCCTCGCTGGCGCCGCGAACCGCAAGCCGGTCATCATCGACGGCTTTATCTCCACTGCCGCCGCCATGATCGCCGTCTGCCTTGCGCCGCAGGCGCGCGATTACCTGATCGCAGCCCACGTCTCCGAAGAACGCGGCCATCGCCTCATGTTGGACTGGCTGCACTTGCAGCCCCTGCTCGAGTTGAACATGCGGTTGGGTGAGGGCACCGGCGCGGTGCTGGCAATGAACATCGTCGAGGCCGCCTGCCTGGCATTGACGGATATGGCAACCTTCGATGAAGCCGGCGTCTCCGGCAAGAGCGAATAGGCCCGCCATATCGCGCAGCCATCCAATCCAGAAGCCAGGCGCAACAATTCCGCAAAGCCTCAACGTTTATTTTCTACCTACCTGTTCTCTATTCCTATCTCCATTTATCTATTATCCATTTCTCCGCCTTTGCGGTAAGCTTCTTGAAAAGACCCGCTCTTCCTTCGAGACACTCGGAGCATAACCATGACCCCTCTGCTTGCTGCCCTGCAATTCCTCCTCCTGACCCCCGCCTTCATCCGGCGAGCCTTCACCCCGCGTGAGATGGGCCAGTCCGTCGGCTTCTATCCGCTCATCGGCCTGCTGCTGGGCGCGGTGCTGGCTCTCGCAGATGCCCTGCTCGGCTACCTGTTCCCCATCCCGGTCCGCTCGGCGCTCGTCCTCGCCCTATGGATCATCCTCACCGGCGGCCTGCACCTGGACGGCTTCCTGGATTCCTGTGACGGGCTGCTGGGCTGCCTCCACCCCCGAACGCCGCATGGAGATCATGCGCGATGAGCGCGTCGGCGCGTTCGCCCTCGGCGGCGGAGTGCTTCTGCTGCTCGTCATGTTCAGCTCGTTGAGCACCATGTCTTTCGACCGCTGGGCGGTTCTCCTGGTCGCGCCTGTGCTCGGACGCTGGGGCATATCCATGGCAGTGGTCGCGTTCCCCTATGCGCGCAGCGCAGGCCTGGGCCGCGACATCAAGGATCAGGCCTACGCCCCGCAGGTCCGGCTTGCTACCCTCACCGCCGTGGTCGTCGTGATCTTCGTCGCGTCGATCTTGCAGAGCGCCGCCCCGCTGCTGGCCCTCGCGGCCGCGGGTATTGTTCTCTGGTTCAGCTCGTGGTTCATCCTGGCCCGCATCCCCGGCATGACCGGCGATACATACGGCGCGGTCAACATGCTCATCGAGGCCGGCGTCCTCCTGGCTTTCGTTGCGATCCAATGGTGACCCCTCCGCAACATGAATGAACTCACCTTCATCATCGGTGGAGCGCGCAGCGGCAAATCCGCCTACGCAGAGCATCTCGCCGCGCAGGCCGGACTGGGCAGGTGCTATACGTCGCCACGGCCCAGGCCCTCGACGACGAGATGCAGGCCCGTATCGCCGCGCATCAAGGCCGCCGTCCCTCGGGCTGGCAGACTCTTGAACTTCCTTCAGGCGTCGGCCGCGCGTTGTTAGCCGGCTCCCCGCACGCAGATTTGATCCTGATCGATTGTCTTACGCTATTGGTCTCGAACCTTGTCCTGAAAGCTTCCCCCGATGTGGATCATCCCGATGAGTTCGCCGCGACCGCCCTGGTCCGCACCGAGACCGACGAATTGCTGGACGCCATCCGTTCCATTTCAGCCCGCTGGCTTGTGGTCTCCAACGAAGTGGGCCAGGGCCTTGTGCCGCCTTATCCTGCCGGCCGCCTCTACCGCGACCTGCTGGGCTGGGCGAACCAGCGTTTCGCACAGGCTGCGCATGAAGTCATCTGGATGGTCGCCGGCATACCGGTTCCGATCAGTCAATACAGAACAGATTATTACGACCCCTAAGAGACGCTCTTTCGTTTGTGTCCTTCTTACCTCGTGAGTATGGATTCGTTCCGCTTACTACTGAGCCGGATGATGGGACGTGAGTCTTAACACAAAAGAGCACAGAGACTTTCTCTGTGCTCTTCCTTTTAGTGTCGCTTTCTTGCGATGATCAAAACTCTTTCTCTTCCTTGGAGTTCCTTAGTGGCCGTTGTGTTTCAAGCACTTTCCCTCTCCCAAGCCGCGCCTCAACAAGCCTCTCTTACGTCCCTGGTTCGCTCACCTCGGCGTCTTTCATGCCGCTGGTGCTTGGATCTTCTAAGCTTGCGCCTCTATATCCGAGCTGGCGCTCGGCGGTTCCGCAGAAGGGCAGCGCGGTTCAACTACCATCTTAACCGCCGTACGCACTTTGTCTTCGATCTGAACATCCACAAACTCGGGGATAAAGGCCACCTCGATACCGTCGCCTTTCAGATAGCCCGTCGCGAGCACCAGCGCCTTAACTGCCTGGTTTACCGCGCCCGCTCCGATAGCCTGTACTTCCGCACGCTTGTTTTCGCGGACTACACCTGCGATCGCCCCGGCGACAGCAGATGTTCGGGAGTTCGCCGATACCTTGATCATGTCCATGTGTGCCTCCCATGCATTGTAAAGCAGCTATGTAGATAAATTCTACCGGATTAATCAGAACGATTCAAGTGCTGTGCCGTTCGCTAAGAAATCTCTCAAAAACGTTCTTTTATCTTCAAATTTCATCAGCGCGGCAATTTGTGTACAAGGGCACACAAGGGCGTACACAGGCGTACAAACTTTCTCCTTGACTGTCGAACGAACGTTCTATACAATCGTTATGTCCTTGCATGTCGCATCACGCAGGTTCGGCGCTGATCTCATCTTTTGCAGCCCGGCGCTGCGGCATTCATATTAACCAGTTCCGCCTGTTCTCATCACTGCCTTGGATCAACCCATGTTGACCTCATCCATGAATTTTCCGCCGCATCATGACCGGTTCTCGATTCCACATCCCCGATCGCGGCTATCCTCACAAGCCTTTCAGCCATCGTTCTTCAATACGCTGATACCCATGCGCCCGCCATCTTCACGCGCCGCGTTGGTAGCTTAACATTGCTGATCGCAGTTCCGGATCGGCGCACACAAAAGATGTTTCGTTCCGCGAATCCCTTCGAGCATCCACCGCCTCATCGCATAGCCGAGAAAGGGTCGTATCCCCGAGTGCCGCTTCATCTGCCTCCACGCTGAATCATTTGTCCCCTAAATATTCCGCATCACGCGTTTCACGTCGCCAGGTCTCCAGTCTCAGCCACTCAAGTTACGCGCAAGTACTATTCGACCCTCATTCGAATTCGCAACGCGTCGCGCTCGCGTATAGCGAACTCGCCGTCTTCCGCTGACATACATCTGCAGAATGTCCACTCAATTTACTCCCTATCCTCTCATCCTTCGTGTTACTTGGTGCCCGCCTGCCCCCGTCAGGGGGTTGTGGTTAAAGCACTTCCCCTACATCCTTCACTCTACCTCCAAATGGTATACTCTCCGCCTGTTCATCGAAAGGAGTCCTCATGCCCAACCTCCCGCACTGGGATCTCAGCAATGTTTATCCCTCGCTATCATCCAAAGAATTCAAGGCCGCCCTCGCCGACTATAAACGGCAGGTTGCCGCCCTCGAAAAACTCTTCGACAAGAAACTGAGCACCGCCGGCCCTCGCACTCCCGCCAGGGAACTCGCCCCGCTCGTCGGCGATGCCATCAACCGCATCAATCGCATCCTGGTGCTCTCCGGCACCATCGCGCCCTTCATCTACTCCTATGTCACCACCGACTCGCGCCAGCAGTCCGCCATGCGCGCCCTCTCCGAGTTTGAGCAGGCCAGCCTCCCCATGGACAAGCTCATCACGCGTTTCCGCAGCTGGCTGGGCCGCCTCGATACCAAGCTGGAAAAGATCATCGCCCTCAATAAGCTGGCCTCCGCGCACGCCTTCATGCTGCGTGAGGCCGCCGAGCAGAGCCGCTATCAGATGACCGACGACCAGGAGGCGCTCGCCTCCGAGCTGAGCCTGAGCGGCGGCAACGCCTTCGGCAAACTTCAGGGCACTGTTACGTCCCAGCTCACCGTGGATTTCGAGCTCGACGGCAAGACCCAGAAACTGCCCATGACCGCCCTCATCAACCTGCGCTCCCATCCAGACGAGGCCACCCGCCACAGGGCCTACGATGCCGAGAACAAAGCCTGGGAATCCGTTAAGGAAACGCTGGCCGCCTGCATGAACGGCGTGAAGGGCGAGGCCATCACCCTGAATAAGCGCCGCGGTCGCAAGGATGCGGTCGCCCCGGCTCTCGAGGCCGCCCGCATCGACCGCAAGACCCTCCACGCCATGCTCGGCGCCATGGAAGCCTCCTTCCCCATGTTCCGCACCTACTACAAGGCCAAGGCGAAGAAGCTGGGCAAGGAAAAGCTCGCCTGGTGGGACATCTTCGCGCCCCTCGGCAAGACGGATAAGACCTACTCCTTCAATGACGCCCGCAGCTTCGTCCTTGAGAACTTCGGCAGGTTCTCACCCGATCTTCAGGCTTTTGCCGCGGCGTGCCTTCGATAACGGCTGGATCGATGCCGAGCCGCGCGAAGGCAAGCGCGGCGGCGCCTTCTGCATGGGCATCGCCTCCGTGAAGGAGAGCCGTGTACTCTGCAACTTCGACGGCTCCCTCGACGGGGTCAGCACCGTGGCTCACGAGCTCGGTCACGGCTTCCACAACGATTGCGCCTTCACTGCCGGCAAGACTGAATTGCAACAGCTCACACCCATGACGCTCGCTGAGACCGCCTCCACGATGTGCGAGACGATCGTGACCGAAGCGGTGCTTGCAAGCACCACGGATAAGCAGGAGGAGCTGGCCGTCCTCGAAGCGCAGATCCAGGGCGCCGCCCAGGTCATCGTCGACATCTACTCGCGCTACCTCTTCGAGAAGGAAGTCTTCGAGCGCCGTGAGCAGGCTGAGCTCTCCGCCGACGAGCTTAATGACATCATGGAGCGCGCTCAGAAGGCCACCTATGGTGACGGCCTGGATGAGCGCTACCTTCAGAAGTACATGTGGACCTGGAAGCCTCATTACTATTCCTCCGGGCTCTCCTTCTACAATTTCCCCTACTCGTTCGGGCTTTTATTTGCCACCGGTCTGTACGCCATCTACAAACAGCGCGGCCCGGCCTTCACGGAAGACTATAAGACCCTGCTCGCCTCCACCGGCGAAGCCTCCGCCGCGGACCTGGCAAAGCGCTTCGGCATCGACATCCGCAAGCCCAAGTTCTGGGAAGACAGCCTCGCCATCGTCGGCACCCGCATCGACCGCTACTGCCAGCTATAGATCGATACCGTTGCACAGCTCAGGACATGGAAGTGGCAAGAAGTCCGGGTGGACAAGCTTGAAGATAAGGCACCTCATCCTTGGCGGGCTGGTTGGATTGCTCATCCCCCTGGGCTTCGCCCTCTTTAACATGTGGAGCAGGGTCCAGGCTCAGTCCGCATCGCCCCTGAACCGATCTCAATTGTGGGCCAATGAAATGGAGCTTGCCGGGCCATACATTCTGCTGGGATCTCTGGTTGGGTTTCTGGCTGGCCTTGCGGGTGCAGGGGTTTCCGTGGCTCTCAAACGAAAAGCTGCCCTGGTGCCAATGGAAGATATTGGTGCTGGGACAGCCATGCAGGGTGCGTTCTTTGGAAGTCTCGTCGTATGGGGTGCCTTTCTTTTGTTATTGTTTCTCGTGCACCCGTGAAAGAGATCCGCTGCACTCCCTGGTCATCTTCTCACCCCGTAACGGAGGCAGCCCTCCGCGCCCTCCTGCAGGATCAGGGGCTGGACCCTTACTGCATGGTCGAATGCTCCCGGCGATGTTTATGCCGCCCATAGCCACATCTACGACAAAGTGATCTATGCCGTTAGCGGCTCCATCACTTTCGGCCTGCCCTGCATGAGAACCGCAGCCTGACGCTCCATCCTGGCGACCGCCTCGATCTGCCCGCCGGCACGGTTCATGATGCGGTGGTTGGCAGCGCAGGCGTGGTCTGCCTCGAAGCGCACATTTGAGAGCCACTCGCATCCCTCATGGGGCGCGGGTTACAACAAAAAATCTCCGAGGTCTTTGAGACCTCGGAGATTTCATTTACTAGTTACTGGTTACTGAAATTACCTACTGCTCTAGGCCCAGCCGCGCAGTTCCATGGCCTTGACCACACGGGCGATGGCAACCATATAGGCCGCGTCGCGCATGTAGACCTTTTCCTTCACGGACATATCCAGCACGTGCTGCAAAGGCCTGCGTCATCTTGGTATCGAGGCGGCTCAGCACTTCGTCCTTGGTCCAGTAATAGTTGCCATCGTTCTGGACTGACTCGAAGTATGAGCACGTCACGCCGCCTGCATTGCACAGGAAGTCGGGGATGTCGAAGATGTTGTTGGCCACGAAGAACTCATCGGCCTCGGGGGTGCAAGCGCCATTGGCGCCTTCCGCGACGATCTTCACGCGCTTCGACATCTTCTTGACGCTGTCGGCGTTCACATGGCCTTCGATGGCTGCCGGGATCAGCACGTCTGCTTCCTTGGCGATCCATGCTTCGCCGTCTTCCACCGTGTAACCGGCCTTCTCAGCAGCCTTGCGGTCGATGGTGCCGTACTCGTCCACGATGCTCAGCAGGAAGCGCGGGTCGACACTGCCGTTGCAGCTGTAGGTGTAGGACTTCTTGTCATTGCGGTCCCAGCAGGATACTGCCGCGACCTTGCCGCCCAGCATCTCGATGAAGCCGATGGCAGCATACTGCGCCACGTTGCCGAAGCCTTCGATGGTCGCGACGGATTTCTTCGGGTCCATGTTCAGGTGCTTCATGGCTTCGCGCACGGTGTAGATCAAGCCATAGCCGGTTGCTTCGGTGCGGCCTTCTGACCCACCGCCGCCGAGCGGCTTGCCGGTGAATACACCCGGCGTGTACTGGCCGACCAGGCGGGAATACTCGTCGGTCATCCAGCTCATCATCTGGCCGGTTGTGCCAACATCCGGTGCGGGCACGTCATTGCGCGGTCCGATGTTCTTCCACATCACGTCCACCCACGCGCGGCACAGGCGTTCCTTCTCGTGCACCGACAGCGTCGACGGGTCGACGATGATGCCGCCCTTGCCGCCGCCCAGCGGGATGTCTGCGACAGCGCACTTCCAGGTCATCCAGGTCGCCAGCGCGCGCACCGTGTCGAGCGTCTCGTTCGCTGCGAAGCGAATGCCGCCCTTGTTGGGGCCGCGGGCGTCGTTGTGCTGCACGCGGTAGCCCTGGAAGACGCGCATCGTGCCGTCGTCCATCTTGATGGGCAGCCGGAAGGAGTACTCGCGCATCGGCCAGCGCAGAACTTCCGACATCGTAGGCGAAAGTTTCAGCAATTTGGCCACATGGTCAAATTGTTTCTGTGCCATTACGAACGCATTGAGTTGTTCAGCCATGATTTTCTCCTGATTGAATTTTGCCAAAATATAAGCAGGCACCCCGGACGGGGTGCCCGCTTATAAACGGACTACTGTATGGAGGATGAACAGACCATATTGATAAAGACCCTGTCTTCGCTTGCCGCTTAACGTTACTAGAGTTTAGGACCTCCGTCAATATGAAAATAATCACAATAAGGACGTGCTTATCGCGCCAATTGTCGCTCCAACTCGGCCCGCACCACCTGCGGATTGGCCTTTCCCGCGGCTTTCCTCATAACTTGTCCAAACAAGAAGTTCGAAACCCCCGCCTTGCCGGCCTTATAGCTGGCTACTTCCTTGGGGTTCTCGTCCAAAGCCTGCGTCACCAGTTGCGCGATCAGCGCTTCGTCTGAGACCTGCTTCAGACCGCGCTCTGCCACAATTTCCGCCGGCCCTTTGCCGGAGGCGAACATCTCTGCCAGCACCGCCTTGCCGCTCGCCTGGCTGATCTGCCCTTCCGAAACGATCTTCGCCAGCTCAGCCAGCGCCTCCGGTTCGACGTTTAGTTCGCCTACTGTCAATGGCGTGCTTCGGGAGCCATTGGCCTCGTTCATCAGCGAGAACAGGTCGCCCAGCATCCAGTTGGCGACGCTCTTGGGCTTTGCCTCCGGCGCTCCGGCCCGGGCGGCCCTCTCGAAGTAATCGGCCACGGCCCGGTCTTCGGTCAGCCGCCTCGCGTCGTACTCGGTCAGTTCATACTCCTTGACGAACCGGTGATACTTGGCGTTTGGCAGTTCGGGCAGGTCTTTCTCGATGCGCCGCACCCATTCGCTTTCCACCACAAGCGGAGGCAAGTCCGGCTCCGGGAAGTAGCGATAATCATGGGCGTCTTCCTTGCTCCGCTGCGAATAGGTCTGCCCGCGCGCCTCCGACCACCCCAGCGTCTCCTGTTCCACCTTCCCGCCTTCGTTCAGGATCTTCGTCTGCCGCTCGATTTCATACAGGATGGCGCGCTCCATCGCGCGAAACGAGTTCAGGTTCTTGACTTCCGTCCGAAGCCCCAGTTCTTCGCGTCCCCTGGGCCGGATGGAAATATTCGCTTCGAAGCGGATCACGCCCTTCTCCATGTCGCCGCTATTGACGCCCAGATAGCGCAGGATGTCCCGCAGCGCTTCGCCGTAGGCCCTGGCATCCTCCGCCGAGTGCAGGTCCGGCTCAGACACGATCTCCAGCAGCGGCACGCCCGCCCGGTTCAAGTCCACCAGCGTGTACGGTCGGCCCGCCGCCTCGCTATTGGATGTTTCATGCCCTGCAGAGTGCGCCGCCCGCTCCGGCTCTACGTGCGTCAGCTTGCCGGTATCTTCTTCCAGGTGCACGCGCGTCACGCGGATGATCTTCTCGCCGCTCGGACGTATGGATGGCCAGCCGGCCGCGCAGCGCCAGCGGCTGCTCGTATTGTGAGATCTGGTAGCCTTTTGGCAGGTCGGGATAGAAATAGTTCTTGCGCGCAAAGATGCTGGTGTGCTGCACTTCGCACTCCAGCGCCAGCGCCACTCGGATGGCATATTCCACCGCCGCCTGGTTCACAACCGGCAGCGTGCCCGGCATCCCTGAGCAGATCGGGCAGACCGCCGTATTGGGCGCCGCCTACCGTGCTATCCACCACCTGGCACCCGCAGAACATCTTGGATTTCGTCCGCAGTTCCGCGTGCACCTCAAGGCCGATGACAGGTTCGTATTCCATCACTGCTTTCCATTTTTCGCGAATAATAGGGCTGATTGCTCTTGTGTTATTCTACCAAATCCCCAATATTTCCTTCCCTTGCTTAAAACAAAAAGGCCGGGCGTCTTCGCCCGGCCTTCCTTGTGATTCGCTATTCCCGACCTTCGTTCAGGTCGTCATCGGCTTCGTCATCGTCGCCGTCGTCAAACTCATATTCCACGTGCTCCTTGTCGAGATAGACCCACAGGAGCAGCACGTTCCCATCCGAGGTCTCGACGTTGCGTGCTGCCAGGATCGGTGCGGTCTGCTCCAATCCCATATCGTTGCGATAATGCAGGTGAATGGCATCCTGCTTGTTCCATGCACGGTGGCATCGCTCGACCAGCGCATTTCCGTTGAACGTGCGCAGGCGCGTGAGTGCGGGCACCAGAACGTGCGGGCTTTCGTTCAAACCGATCGCCCATGCGTCGTTCACATGTTCAAAGATCGGCGGCGGGCCTTCGATAATTGTGATTTGTTCGTCCATGTTAACCTATATATAGTGTTGGCGTCATCCACTGACAATTAAGGTGCTTCGCTTCACGCTGAAAGCCTGAGGCGAAGGCGTGAGTGGATTTCTTAGCCGCGAAATCATACCATGGAAGGCAGGCCGGAATTCCGGACGCTTATAGAACTCTTACAATGGCTTTTACCAGCCCAGGTCCGCAATAGGCAAGCGCACTATAGACCTGGATCAGCGTCGCACCCATGCCCAGCCGGCGCTTCGCATCCTCCGGGCCCATGATTCCGCCCGCACTGACAATGGGAACGGCGCCGTTTACTCGCCGGACGACGTCTTGCAGCACGGCCTCGCTACGCCGCCCGAGCGGTCTGCCGCTCAATCCGCCGCCCTCTGTTTGATATTTGCTCTTCAATCCCTCGCGCGCCAGGGTGGTATTGGTCACGATGATCCCGTCCATGCGCGTGCGCAGGATCACATCCACCGCATCGTCCAGCTGCGACGTGGACAGGTCCGGCGCCAGCTTGACGAGCAGCGGCAGCCGTCGCTTCATCTTGATCTGCTCCAACAATCGTTGCGCGTGCAGCTGGGTCAGCAGCGCCTCGAGCGCGTCCCGGCCTTGCAGGTCTCGCAGCCCTTCGGTATTGGGCGAGCTTACATTGATGGTCAGGTAATCGGCATATGGCGCGAAGTTCTGCAACAGTTCCAGGTAGTCCAGCACCGCCTGCTCGTTCGAGGTGGTCTTATTCTTCCCAAGGTTCACCCCCAACATGGCCTTGCCGCTCGGTCGCTGTGGCGCAGCGCGCTGTGCCTTTTTACTGCGTCCTGAAAAGCCGAAGACACGCTCCAGCCAGTCGCCGGCCAGCCCGGGATTCAGTCGGGTCTGTACGAACTCCGAGCCGCGGCTGGGGAACCCCATGCGGTTGATGATCCCCTCATCCTCGACCAGCCGAAAGAGGCGCGGCTTCGGGTTCCCGCTCTGGGCCAGCGGAGTGACTGTGCCGATCTCGATGTGACCGAAGCCCAGTGCCGCCAGCCCACGCACAGCCAGCGCATCCTTGTCATAGCCGGCTGCCAGCCCCACAGCGTTCCGAAAGGTCAGGCCGAATGCAGTGACCGGCTTGGCGCGTGTAGCGTATGCCGCCTGCAACATCCAGCGCGAGGGCGCAAAGTTCCCCGCCGCGCGCAATGCGGAAAGCGTCAGTCCGTGCGCCGTCTCGGCGTCAAGCTTGAACAGGTAGTTTCGAAGGAAAGGATACATGGATTGCAGATGAGAGAATAATAGATGAGCAGAGAGCAGGGAATTGGTGATCGCTCAGTTTGGAGGGAAGAAGTATTGGCCTATCCACGGTTAGTACATGCAGCCGGGACGGTCTAAAATTTCTTTTGCCCGCTCGCGTTCAAAAAATACTGGATCATTTCTTCCTCAGGATGCTCCACGCCCATCAACGCGTACATCCCCGCCAGTTCACCGCGATGATGCGTCTCGTGATTGACGATGTGCGCCAGCATCTGCCAAAGCGGCACCCGGAAGGTCTCGCCCCTGAAGTTGCTGTACAGGATCTCCGCCTGCAGGCCGGCCTCATCATGCGCCTCGATGAACGCCCGCATGTCGGCTTCGACCTCGCTCCAGCGCTGTTTGAGCGACGCAAGCGTCGGATACTCGGCCTTATCCAGATGGCCCTTGGGCGTCATGCCGTGCCACCGCTGGAGCCACACCCACTCGCTGCTCATCATGTGCACCAGCGTGCCGTGCACGTCACCCCATCCGTGTCCTTGCACCTGGTGAAGCTGCTCGTTCGTCAGGCTCTCTGCCACGGCAAAATAGCGCCCGGTCGCCCAGTACATGTAGTCGTACGCCTGCCGGATATATTCCTTGAGATCCATCGGCTGCTTCACCTTTGCTTCTTGCCCTGCTTCAGCATCTCGATCGTCTGCGCCACCCGTCGGGCGCGGGTCTCAGGCCTTTTCGCTTCCATGATGAGTTTAACGTATTCGCGCTGGTGGGTGTATGCCAATCCATCAAAGGCCGCCCGGGCTTTCGCATCGCCTCCTAGTGCTTCCGCAAGATCCGGCGGCACATCCACCGTCCGCGCCTCGGCATCCGGCTCGACGACCACTGTTATTTCATCCCCAAAGTCCTTGCCGATCTTCCCACGGATCTCCTTCAACACCCCCAATATGTGACATTCCGCGCCCATGCGCACAAGCGTCCCCCGATAAGGGACGCCATCGATCGTCGCTTTCACCTTGGGCCGCTTCGACCCAAAGGCTTGCTCCACATCGAATGGGACTTGAACGAACGCGCCTCCACCGCCCGCATTCTCGATCCTGGCCGTGAAGGTACGTTTCTCTGGCATGGCGGCTCCCTGCTACTTATTTTTTGTCAGGAACTCTCTCGTCTCCACGATTTTATCCTGTTCCACCTTGCCCGTCTTCTCCCAATGATCCAGCATCTCCGTGATGGTCAGCACGGCGTGCATGGCATAGCCCGCCTGCTGCAAAGCCTCCTTGGCCCCAGACTGCCGGTCGATCAATACCACTACATCCTTTACCTTTAGCCCGGCTGCGGTCAGCTTCTCGATGGCTTCGAACTTGCTGCCTCCGGTCGTCGCCAGGTCATCGATCACGACAACCGTTTCCCCCGCCTGATGCTCGCCCTCGATCTCTGCCTTTGTTCCGTACGCTTTGATTTCTTTGCGCGGGTAGATCATCGGATAGCCGCCCTGCACGCAGATCTCCGTGGCAATGGGGATGGCCGCATACGGCAGGCCGGCGATCCGGTCGAACTTCAGTTGCGCCAGGATCGGCAGATAGGCTGCGCCGATCTGTTGCAGCAATTTTGGATGGGAGATGATCTGCCGCAGGTCAATGTAGATGGGTGACTTGAGCCCCGACTTGAGCGTGAACTCGCCGAACTTGATGCAGCCGGCAGACAGCAACCCATCGGCAAGAACCGTGATTCGTGCATCGGAAGTCGTTTCCGCCTGCGCCGATCCCCGATCCTCGATGCTCGATTCCCGAATCGCCAGCATTTCATCCCGCAATTCCGCCGCCGTTCTGCGTGGATCAGCGCTGCGCGAGATCGCCCGCGAGACGTTGATCAGGACTCCCTTGCCATCCTTTCGCAAGCCGGCTCCCAGTGCCGCCTCCAGGTCGCCGCCCTGCGTGCCCACCCCCGGAACCAGGAACCACATCTCGGGCGCCACGCTGCGCAAGTGCGCCAGCGTTTCAGGATATGTCGCGCCCACCACCAGCCCGATATTGTTCTTTACGTTCCACTTTTGGCCGAGCCGGGCAACATATTCATATAAAGGTATTGACGAGGGGCCGTCAACCTTGATGTCCTGCAGATCTCCCGACCCCGGATTGGACGTCTTGCAAAGCAGGAAAGCGCCTTTCTCCGGATTCTTAATGAAGGGTTCGATGGAATCCCCGCCTAAATACGGACTCAAAGTGATGCAGTCGGCTCCCAGCTTCTCGAAGGCCGACATGGCATACGCTTCCGCAGTCGAGGCAATGTCTCCGCGCTTCGCATCCAGGATGACCAGGATACGCGAGCCCAATCTATGCGACTCTTCCTGGATGGCCTCGATCACCTGCTTGAGAGCCGTCCATCCATCAGCGCCAAAGACTTCAAAGAACGCCGCATTGGGTTTGAAAGCCGCAGCATATGGCGCGGTCGCCTTGACGATCCGGATGCAGAAGTCACGCGCCGCCTCGGCGCTTGGCTCCGGCAGCTCCGAGACGTGCGGGTCGAGCCCCACGCACAGCAGCGACGAACAATCGTCCACTCGTCTTTCCAGGAAGGTGAAGAAGGTTTCCATAAGCTCCCGACCGGCCGATATTGGAGATAGGCCCGTTATTCCGAATCCCGAATATCGAATAACGATTCCCGCTCTAAGCCTTGCCCAGCACCATAGCCAGCAATGCCATCCTTACGTACAGTCCATATTCCATCTGGCGGAAGTAGGCGGCGCGCGGGTCCTCGTCGAAGTCCATGCTGATCTCGGTCACACGCGGCAATGGATGCATCACGATCATGTGACGCTTGGCGGCTTTCATGGTCGCCGCATCGATCACGTATGCCCCCTTCACTTTCTCATATACTTCCGGGTCTTCAAAGCGCTCCTTCTGGACGCGCGTCACATACAGCACGTCGGTATCCGGCAGGAACTTGTCGAGCACAGCCGATTGATTCTGTTCCATCTGCTTCGCCTTGAGCTCCTCCACCACCTCGGCCGGCATGCACAGAATATCAGGCGAGACGTAATTGAGCTTTACCTTATATAAGGACAGCAGGCGAGACAGGGAGTGCACGGTGCGCCCGTATTTCAGGTCGCCAAGCATGGTCACCGTCAGCCCATCGACGTGCCCAAGTTCCTCACGGATCGTGAAAGCATCCAGCAGCGCCTGCGTAGGGTGCTCGCCCACGCCGTCACCGGCATTGATGACCGGCTTGCGCGCTGCTTTGGCTGCAATGGCGGCTGAGCCTGTTTCAGGATGTCGCAGAACCGTCACGTCCGCATAACATTCGAGCGTGCGGACGGTGTCCGGCAGGCTCTCGCCCTTCGATACCGATGAGTACTTCACTTCATTGATCGGGATCACCGAGCCGCCCAGCCGTTCCATCGCAGCAGTGAAGGACGAGGAGGTGCGTGTCGACGGTTCATAGAACAGGTTCGCCAGGATCTTCCCCTTCAGCAGGTCGAACGTCCCGACCCGATCGACCATCGTGCGCATCTCGTGCGCCACGGCAAATATGTACTCCACATCTTCGCGGTTGAACTGCTTGACCGAGATGATATCCTTGCCGTACCAGGGCGCTGTGCGCTGGTCACCAAAGGGCAGATGGGGGTTATTGGATTGTGTGTGCATAATTTAGTCTCCTGGTCTCCTGGTCTGATGATCGCTACCCGATATTGGATACTCGATATTCGCGCAACCCTTGAAGGGCAAATTTCCAACATCGCTTGTCGCCTCAAGATTTCTCTGCGTTCCCTGCGCCTCCGTGGCTAAGTGCTTCTCACATCCCGACCGGAACCGGGTCGTGCGAGCACCTTCCCATCATCGAAAGCCGTTTCGCCGCGCAACACCACCTTGCGGACGCGTCCTTTCACCTTCCAGCCCCTCAAATGGCGTCCAGCCGCAGCGCGTGAATTGGTCGGCAGCATGGATCTCATACTCTGCCTTCTCATCCACCTCGGTCCACGTCTCAGGCTGCTCCGGCAGGCTGAAGATTCTCTTCGGGTTGGTGTACATCCTCGTGATCAGATCGTCCAGCGTCAATCGCCCCGCGTCAACCGCTGTGAGCAGTAAGGGCAGCGCCGTTTCCAGCCCAGGAAACCCCGGCGGCGGATTATCGGAGTCTTTCTCCTCTGCCGTATGAGGGGCATGGTCGGTTGCAAAGCAGTCGATCACATCCAGGTTTTCCCACAGGGCATCCACATCCTTCCGGGATGCCAGTCTCGGCCTCACCTCCGAGCGCCCTTCTTTCTGCTTTCCCTTTTCCTCCGATGAGACCTCTGACGTTAAGAACAGGTGATGCGGGCACACCTCGCACGTCACCTGGATCCCCCGTTCCTTTGCCGCCTTGATCAGCAGCACCTCTTCGCGCAGTGAGATGTGCGCGATGTGCACCGGGCGGTCATAGATCATGGCGAACAGTATCGCTGCGGCCATGCTGCGGCTCTCCGAGTGCGCCACGATCGGATACTTCTTCGGATACTTTTCAAAGTGCGGCTGCCAGAGCGTCATATCATCCAGCCGCAGCTGCCCGAACGTCATATCGAGGTACATTTTCAGCGCCGCGGCTTTGTCTGCCAGCGCCGCGGCTTGCGCCGCATTATCCGGCCCCGCTCCAATATACTGTGCGTAGTCGCAGCGCGCTTTCAGCTTTGCAGCGCCTAGCGCCATCTCCAGCGTTTCCGCATCGAAGATCGGAGGCTTGGTGTTCGGCATCGCCAGCACCATCGTGAATCCGCCTGCCAATGCCGCGGCAGGTTCCGGAATCGAAATCTTCCTTATGCGTAGCGCCGGGTTCGCGCAGGTGGACGTGCGGATCGATCAGGCCGGGGAGTTTGATCATGGGTATAAAAAGAGAGAGCCGCTAAAAGCGACTCTCTGGTTCCTGCTGGAGAATGGGTTGATCCCGAATCGGTGTTGCCAGGCGTGTCGAACGCGGAATTTGTTTCGGGAGGCTTCAAACATGCTGCGCCTAATTCTATGCAGTTGACCGATTATGTCAAGGTGCGATGCGACCCGTCAGGCCCTTTCCTCGGAAAGTCCGGCCGGTGTGCCGGATTCTGCCCTGTTGGCAACCGGGATTTCCCCTCGCGAAGCGACAAATACTACAGGAATGAGGGACAATCGTCACTATAAGCGCCAAAACTACGGATGTTATAATCCGCCCACTTCCTAAAGGAGCAATTTATGACATATACCAACGCGAATGTCCCCGCCGGGGGCGAGAAAATTACTGTCGAAGCCGGCAAACTGCAGGTCCCCAATAATCCGATCATCCCCTTCGTGGAAGGGGACGGCACTGGACGAGACATCTGGCGCGCCTCGGTGCGCGTCTTCGATGCAGCAGTGGAGAAGGCCTACAAGGGCGAGCGCAAGATCCATTGGATGGAGGTCCTCGCCGGCGAAAAAGCCTACAAGCAGGTCAACAGTTGGCTGCCGGACGAAACCACCGACGCCTTCAAGGAATTCCGGGTCGGCATCAAGGGCCCGCTCACCACACCCATTGGCGGCGGCATCCGCTCGCTGAATGTTGCGCTCCGCAAGCTCCTGGATCTATACGTCTGCCTGCGTCCGGTGCGCTATTACACCGGCGTGCCCTCGCCGGTAAAACATCCGGAATACGTGGACATGGTGATCTTCCGCGAAAATACGGAGGATATCTACGCCGGCATGGAATTCCAATATGGCACCCCGGAGAGCGTGAAGTTCAAGCAATTATTAAAGGAGAATTTTCCCAAGGAATACGCCAAGATGCGCTTCCCCGAAACGGCCGGCATCGGCATGAAACCCGTTTCCTGTGAGGGCACAGAGCGTCTCGTGCGCGCGGCCATTCGTTGGGCTTTGCTGAACAAGCGCAGAAACGTGAACCTCGTTCACAAGGGCAACATCATGAAATACACAGAAGGGGCCTTCAAGGACTGGGGTTATGCGCTCGCCAAGCGCGAGTTCCGGTCCGACGTTGTCACCGAGCGTGAGACCTGGATCCTCGGCAATCGCGAGAAGAACCCGCAACTCAGTGTGGAAGACAATGCCCGCAGCATCGATCCCGGCTTCGACATGATGTCCCCCGATCAGCAAAATGATATCAAGAAGGAAGTGGAAGAGGCGCTCAAGTTGTGGCCTACCCACGGCGAAGGCAAGTGGAAGTCCAAGCTGCTCATCAAGGACTCGATTGCAGATGTAACGTTGCAGTTCGTCCTGATCCGCCCCAAGGACTATGATGTGATCGCCACCATGAACCTCAACGGCGATTACATGTCCGACGCCCTGGCTGCGCAGGTCGGCGGCATCGGCATCGCGCCGGGCGCCAACATAAACTATGAGACCGGGCACGCCATCTTTGAAGCCACGCATGGCACCGCGCCCAAATACGCCGATCTCGACAAGGTCAATCCCGGCTCGGTGATCCTCTCCGGCGAGATGATGTTCCGCTACATGGGCTGGACCGAAGCCGCGGACCTGATCGTCAAGGGCATGGAGGGCGCCATCAACGCCCGCACCGTGACCTATGACTTCGCCCGCCTGATGGAGCACGCCACGGAGGTAAAGTGCTCCGAGTTCGGCGACGCGATCATCAAGCACATGTAAGCAAAGGCTCGGCAGAAATAGAGAGCTCGCTCCCAAGGAGCGAGCTCTTTTCTTGTTTTGTACTGGAGACTGGAAAATCTGAATTCGGCCAGCACGCAATGCCGTACTGTTTCGTATTTCCTATTTACCCCTTCTAATTCGTCACCGTGATCCCCAGCTTCATCCCATCTTCGTAATGCCGCCGGATCAGGCACGAGAACTCCAGCGGTTTGCCCACCGCCGAGGCCGGGAACGTATATTCCACGGTGGTGCCCCCGCCTACGGGCAGCTTGTCTTGCGTCACACACAGGAGCGCACTCGAAAGCGCAGCGTCCAGGCTGCCCGCCACGGATACCGGCGTACTGATGTTGAAATTATGCAGATGGCTGCCGTTATTGATGACGATAAATCGATAGGGCACTCCTGCTTTGAAGGTCGTCAGTGAGGACGTAATGGTGTTGTCTTGCAGCGTGACGTCCACTTCCGTGCCCGACCCTGAAGCAGCAGGAAGCGCACCGGAGCCTGCACTCGGCGCGGACTGCGTCGCGGCGTCCGGCTGGTGGACGCGGTGGAGGTCCCGCAGGCAGCCAGAAATAAAAATGTCGGAATGATCACCGACAGCAAAGCGATTTTCTTCATTCAGTTCTCTCCTTATTAGAATCCCCGGATTCTAGCTGTGCCAGATTAATGGATTATGACAGACCTGACGCCCGAGGCCTTAAACCGTGGTTCCCACGCAGAGCGTGGGAACCACGGCATATGTTCTGGCTGATAAGCTGACTACCGGGTGCCTACGGCGTCGGCGTAACCGTAACCTTTAGCTGCGCCGCGTCCGCTGCCGTCTGCGGCATGCCCGCCATGATCCAGCGCACAAACGCATCGATCACGCTCGGCTGCAACTGCCCATTCGGCGGCATCTTGCGGATCAGGTCCTTCGACGGGTTCTTCGGGTCAGGGATCGGGTGTCCCTGTATCACTTGTAGCAGGTAACTGTTCGGGTCACCCGCCACCACATCCTTATCCTTGTTGTCGCCCGTGTGCAGGATATTGGCGTATGAGTCCATCAGGAAGTTATCGTTCTCCTTGCCCGAACGGTGACAGCCCAGGCAATAGCGCTTCACGATTGGTTGGATATGCACATCATACGAGGGCACTTCGTCTGCCGCCAGCGCTGGGAACAGTGGCTGGATCGGGGGCGCCACGAAGCGGTCGTCCCATGAGTAGCGCATGAACGTCACGATATTATCGATCTCGCTTTGCGAAAGACCCTGCGGATTGTAGGCTTTCCCAAATGGTGTCATGCCGGCATCCGGTCGGCCATAAATTATGACCTGCGAGAGCGATGGATCGTCCAGCGTGTACAGCACGTCGTGCCCGTTGATCGGCGGGATCTCCTTGCCTTCCAGGCCCTTCACACCCGTGATCTTCGTCACCTTTCCGTCGTCGCCATGGCACTCCGTGCAGTTGACCGAATAGAGGTCCTGCCCCGCAACGATCTGGTCGGCCAGCGTATTCGCCACCGATGTCTCTGTTGTTGCGGTCCTGGGTGCCATCGCCAGCACCGCGCTCGTAAACCCAAGCATGAGCACCGCGCTGATGCCAGCCGTGAGGATCATGGTTTTCGCGGGCGTATTCTTGAACGCAAAGGACATCAGGAACAACAGGATCATCCCCGCTACGGGGATCACCAGCCCCGCGATCGCCTGCAGCAGGCCGATGAACGTCGAGCCGTTCGCCGCAACCGTGGGGATATCCGCCATCAGCGTCAGCATCACGATTTCCACGACGATAACGGCCATGATCGAAATGGGCAGGATGCGTTTGCCGTAGTATCGGTTCGGGCTCCGATCGATGAAAGGCAGCAGCGCCAGCACCAGGATGCCGATGCCGGGCACCAGCACCGTCGCGACCCATTCGATCTTGCCCAGCAGCGGGATCTGTCCGTAGATCGCCAGGAATTTGAACAGGAACAGGAAATACCACTCCGGTCGCGGCAGGTACGCAGTGTCGCTGGGGTCGGCCTTGGGTTCGCCCGGAACCCCCAGGAACGTCGCCAGCAGGATCAACAGGATGAAGATGCCAAGCGAGACCAGCAGGTCCTTATAGATGCTGTCCGGCCAGAAGCGCTCGCCCTTCCTCAACGCGCGCTGGTAACGTTCATTTATCTTTTTCTTGCCATCGTCATTCATCATGCCTCTGTTCACCGCTCACTGCGCTCGTCCTCTGTCGTCTCTCCACTCGCTTCTCTATTACCTGTTCTGTTAATCTTCCTTCGTCGGCCAGCTCGACTCGCCGTGCCGGATGATGAGATACAAATGCGTCCCGATCAGGGCCGCCAGCCCGGCGGGCAGCATCCAGATGTGTGCAGAGAAAAAGCGTTGCAGGGTCAGGGCGCTGAGATTACTTCCCCCGCGCAGCGCCTTCAGGATGAAGTCCCCGATGAATGGCACGCTGCCCGCGATCTGCGTTCCTACCGTCGTGGCCCAGTAGGACTGCTGGCTCCAGGGCAGCAAATAACCCGTGAAACCCATCCCCAGCGTGAGCAGGAACAGCCCTACGCCAATAAGCCACGTCAGTTCCCGCGGATATTTAAAGGAGGCGGTCACGAATACCCGCAGCATGTGGATGAATACCACCACCACCATGAGCGTCGCGCCCCAGTGATGCATGCCGCGTATCAGCCAACCGAAGGCCACGCCGTTCATGATGTAGTTGATGCTGTCGTACGCGTGGTCCGGCGAGGGCGTGTAATACACAGTGAGGAAGATGCCGGTCACTCCCTGCAGGATGAAGAGGAACAGGCTGGCCGACCCGAGCGTGTTCCACCAGTTGCCTCTCGGCTCCGGGCGGTCCAGCATGTTCTTGTACATGTCGTTCAGACCCAGGCGCTCATCGAGCCAATCGTAGACCTTTTTCCACATGGGACTAGCTCTCCTTGTAGAAGATCTCGAGAACGCCGTCGTCATCCAGGCGGAACTCCGTGTAGCGGTCCAGTGGCCGCGGAGGCGGCCCGCCCAATACCGCGCCCTGCTCGCTGAACTTCGCATCGTGGCATGGGCACACGAAGGCCTGCGCCTCATCCTTCCAGTTCACGGTGCAGCCCAGGTGCGTGCAGCGGCTATTCAGGATGATGATGTCTTGGGGGTTTTCCGAGTGGCGTATGACGAAACCGCCGTGGGTCGTGGCGGTGCGTTCCCACCCATTGACCTGGACGCGCGTGAAGGAGAAGGGATACGGCTTGCCGACTTGCATGTCGGCTGCTTTTCCCACCGCGATCCAGCCTTCCTTGGCGCCCGGCTTGAACGCGGGGTCGAGCACGTAGGCGATCGCTGGCAGCCCGATTGCCGCTCCAATAAGCCCCCCAACGATGCCTGTCGTTACCTTGATGAAATCGCGGCGGCTGATTCCACCCGCGCTTGATTCCGCTCCTTCAGACATTGACACCTCCACCTCTCACAAACAGAACATGGAGTCGCAGATGCTCATCTCCGTGACTCGCTGCCTAATCTCGGTTAGAATTGTGAGATATCCGACAATTGTATGCAGATTATACGGGCTGTTTAGCCCTTTACCCGAGGAAGTGTGGACTAAAATTACGAGGATGATTGTCACCTTTATGCGGCCCGCCGCCTTCTAAAAGCGAGTCCGGCACTCTCTCGCCGTGTGCTCCGAAAAATGCGGGTGATGCCCATCCTTTTCCTGAGCATCATCTCCCGGGAACAAGCAAGTATCCTGAACACGCTCTTTCTTCAAGGAGACAAATATGGAGCTGAATAGGAACGTCAGCCTGGCTTCGGCCCTCCGTTACAAAGGGCAGGGGCCCATGCTGACGTATGTGTTGCACCGCATCGGCGGAATCGGGATGGCCGTCTTCATCACGGTTCACATCCTGGCCTCCTTTATGGGCGGCAAGACCGGCGTTTTGCTCAACTCCATTTACGAGAACTGGCTCTTCCAGATCTTCATTTTCTTCTGCGTGCTTTTCCACGCCATCAATGGCCTCCGTATCACCATCCTGGATCTTTGGCCGCGCCTCATCGTCTATCAGCGCGAGGCCATCTGGGTGGAGTGGGCGGTCTTCCTGCCGCTCTATGCCTTCGCCGTGCTCGTTATCATCCAGACTGCGTTGGGAGGCTAGCATGGCAACCAGATCCAGAAATCTCTCCCTGCGACAGCGCGGCCTGAACTTTGAAATGTTCATGTGGGCCTTCACCCGCTTCTCCGCCCTGGCGATGTACGGCCTTATCCTCTTCGCACTGATCGGCGCGCTCATCATGGGCGCCCGCACGCACATGAACTTTGCAGACATTATGCGCTGGGCCTTCATGCCCAATGTTACCCACGTCCAGGAGACGAACCTGCCGGACATCGCGCCCTGGGCTTCGGCATTCTGGAAGTCGGTCGCCAGTTTGCTCGTGCTCGTTGCCACCGCCCATGGCGTGCATGGCCTCGTTGTGATCGCCGATGATTACATCGCCGGCGCCCGCGGCCGTCAGGTGGTCCGCATCCTGAGCATCCTCTTCATGGCCTTCATGATGTTCGCCGGCATCTACGTCATCTGGACTTCATAGGGCCCGCTACGATTGTAGTGACGGCTTTTCGGAGCACCCTTCTGAGGTCAGTCGTTCATGACCCATTCACCATTCATTCTTTCCTATTCTCCTCCGTTTTAGGAGCAATTCATGCCTAATGTTCACGAATTTGAAGTGGTCGTCGTAGGCGCCGGCGGCGCCGGCCTGATGGCAGGCCTGTACGCTTCGCGCGGCGCGAAGACCGCCGTCATCAGCAAGCTCTATCCCACGCGCTCCCATACCGGCGCAGCGCAGGGCGGCATCAGCGCGGCCCTCGGCAACCTCGAGGAGGACAAGCCCGAATGGCATACTTACGATACGGTCAAAGGCTCAGACTATCTGGGCGATCAGGATGCTATCGAGTTCATGTGCAATGAGGCCATCGATGCCGTGCTCGAGCTCGAGCACATGGGCCTGCCGTTCGATCGCACCCCGGAAGGCAAGATCTCCCAGCGTCCGTTCGGCGGCCACACCAACCTCGAGACCGGCAAGCCGGTGCGCCGCGCAGCCCACGCCGCTGACCGTACGGGTCACATGATCCTCCAGACCCTCTATCAGCAGTGTCTGAAGAACAAGGTCAACTTCTTCGACGAATACCAGGTGCTCGACCTGTTGATCGTCGATGGCAAAGCGGCCGGCGTAGTAGCCGTGGAGCTTGCAACAGGTGAGCTGCACACGTTCCATGCCAAGGCTGTCATCTTCGCCACCGGCGGGCATGGACGCATCTACTCGGTCACATCCAACGCCTACGCCTACACCGGCGACGGGGCTGCCATGTTCCTGCGGCGCGGCCTCCCGCTCGAGGACATGGAGTTCTTCCAGCTCCATCCCACCGGCATCTACAAGCTCGGCATCCTCATCACCGAAGGTGTCCGCGGTGAAGGCGGCGTGCTCATTAACGGCAAGGGCGAGCGCTTCATGCCCAAATACGCCCCCCATGTTAAAGACCTCGCTTCCCGCGATATCGTCAGCCGCGCAATTTACACGGAGATCCGCGAGGGTCGTGGCGTCAATGGCCAGAACTACGTTTATCTGGATGTGCGCCCCGAGTCGGTCGCCAAATACGCCGCCGAGGATGGACGCACCAATCCCGACGGGACGCCCTATGCGATCAGCGCCGAAGAACTTCTTAAGAAACTCCCTGACATCGTCGATTTCAACCGTGTATATCTCGGCATCGACCCCATGACCCAGCTCATGCCCATCGAGCCTACCGCCCACTACACCATGGGCGGCATCCCCACCAACAAATACGGTGAGGTCGTCGTCGACGATAAAAACACGGTCTTCCCCGGCCTGTACGCGGCGGGCGAGTGCGCCTGCGTTTCCGTCCACGGTGCGAACCGTCTCGGCACCAATTCCCTGCTGGACCTCGTGGTGTTCGGCAAACATGCCGGGCTGCGCGCCGCCGAATTTGCAAAGCAGGCTGGATACCAGCCGCTGCCGGCTGACCCAACCGCCGGCGCCGTAGCCCAGCTCGATGCTTTGCGCAGCGGCTCAGGGCAGGAAAACGCCTTCGACATCAGCAACGAGATGAAGAAGGTTATGTTCGAGGATGTGGGCGTCTACCGCACCGAGACCGGTATGCAGGCCGCCATCCAGAAGATCGGCGCGCTGAAGGAGCGCTATAAGCATATCCGTATCGCAGACACGGGCCGCATCTTCAATACCGAGCTCCTGAACGCCTGGGAGCTTGGCAACCTGCTCGATGTCGCTGAGGTGGTGGCTGTCAGCGCCTTGAACCGCAAAGAGAGCCGCGGCGGCCACTCCCGCGAAGACTTCCCCAAGCGCGACGATCAGAACTGGCTCAAGCACACCCTGGCCTGCCGCGTCGCCGGCAAAATTAGAGATCAGCTATAAGCCGGTCACGATCACCAAATATCAGCCCAAGGAACGCGTCTATTAATGTCATGCCAGAGCGCAGCGCAGTTAACCCGGCCCGGACTCACAACGACCTGAACAACCGGTTTCCCTTTAAAATATCCGTGTTTCTTCGTGTTCTTCGTGGAGAAAAAATATGCAGGTAACTCTAAAACTATTCCGCTTCCAGCCCGAAGTGGACAAGAAATGGCACTACGAGACCTACACCCTCGAAGCGGAGGAGACCGAACGCATCCTCGATCTGCTCGAGATGGTGAAGGGCCATTACGACGGCACGCTCTCCTTCCGGCGCTCCTGCGCCCACGGCGTGTGCGGCTCCGACGCCATGCGCATCAACGGTAGGAACAGCCTCGCCTGCAAGACCCTCGTCCGCGATGTCGGCGATAAGATCACGGTCGAGCCCTTGCTGGGTCTCAAGGTCATCAAAGACCTGATCGTGGATATGGAGCCGTTCTTCGACAACTACAAAAAGGTGCTTCCCTACTTTATCAACGACAGCCCTCTGCCCGCCGACGGCCGCGAGAGGCTCCAGTCTCCGGAGCAGCGCGCCCGTTTTGACGAAACCACCAAGTGCATCCTGTGCGCCGCCTGCACCACCTCCTGCCCCTCCTTCTGGGGCAATGATGAATATCTCGGCCCGGCAGCGATTGTCACCGCCCATCGTTTCATCTTCGACAGCCGCGATGAAGGCGCCGCGCAACGCATGCAGATCCTGAGCGAGACGTCCGGCCTGGCCCGCTGCCACACCATATACAACTGCACCGTGGCCTGCCCGCGCGACATCCAGATCACCAAGGCCATCAGCGAGTTGAAGGCAGCCTCCATCACCGGCAAATTGGAATAGCTCCAAAACAGAAGGATCGCATAGAAACAACAGGCCGCGTTATCGACGCGGCCTGTTTGCATATGTGAATGACCTGCCTGCCGGACCGTTTGCCCCTGTCCTCGCTCTCATCCACTTCGCCTGCACTTCCTATCGCAAAAGAACGTGGGCTGTTTGTCTTCCTGCGAGTAATCTGTATAATAGATCCATTCCGCACTCCGGAAAACTCAAGCCTTTGTCTGGATACACTAATGGACAAAATCACGCGAGCAAACCTGGATAACCTTTGGTCTCAGGATCGACAGCTTCAAAACACAGCGTTCTCCTATATTCTTTCAGCAACCGACAAACCGGTGGATTGGGCCTATGAAGCGTGGGACCAACTGGTGCAGGGCCTGAGCCACCAGGACAACCACGTGAGGGCAATCTCAGCCCAGGTGCTTTCCAACCTCGCAAAAAGCGATCCCAAGAATCGGATGTCGAAGGATTTCGACGCGCTGCTTGCCGTTACAAAGGATGAAAGGTTCGTCACCGCGAGGCACTGCCTGCAATCGCTCTGGAAAGTCGGCGTTGCCGGAAAAAAACAACGGCAGCTTTTGACTGATGGTCTGGAACGCCGGTACAAAGAATGCATCACAGAGAAGAATTGCACCTTGATCCGCTATGACATCATCCAGAGCCTTCGAAACGTATATGCTGCCGTACAGGATGAGAAAGTAAAGGGAAAGGCGCTGGAACTGATCGAAACCGAGGATGATCTCAAATACCGCAGGAAGTACGCAAGCCTCTGGCGAGCCACGTAAGAGCTGGCACATGGGAACACAGCGGCCTCGGCGCAACCTAAACAAGGATAATTCAGGAAACACATTGATTGGCATACACAAGCGCCAATGGTTTCTTCTCCTTCTGGCTTTGGCGGTGCCGATTGTGTTTAATACCGTAGCAATGTGGCTTGACGTTGGATATGTTGGAAACCATAAACAAACTGCATCCGCTTGAGCAATTCCTGGTGATCCTGGGAGCCGGGGTTTGTCTGCTGATCACCGTCACGGTGTGGCGAAATGTCAGCAGCTATCAAGCCATGTGGCCGCTGCCCGGCTGGTACTTCGTCGAAATGGCGGCGCTTCCATCCTCAGTGCCGTCGCCTTCATCCGCGGCGGTCCGGCTGGCAAGTTCGTCGCCTGGGGTGCCGTTGGCATCTTTGCCGCCTTCTCCGTGATCGGGAGCGTTCTCGGTCGGCTTTCTCTATCTTCCCATTACTGCCTTGTTTGCCGCCGCAGCCATCTCATTCGATGTGCGCAACGCTCAGCACGTCCTGGCACATCTCGGAGTCTGCATCCTCGCCGCCCTCGCGCAGGTGGCCCTGATGCTGACGGTTTTTCGATTGCTCGATCCCGCGTCTGTATTCTGGCATTTCTAGGAGATCATGATGAACAAATCGGAATTGATACAGCACTTGGAAGAAGAGAACAGAAAATATGAAGCATTCCTCGCCCAGATCGGCCCGGACCGTATGGATCAGCCCGGCGTCGCGGGGCACTGGTCGGTCAAGGACATCGTCGCTCATGTGGCCGACTGGCGGAAGCGTACCGTCGCCGCGCCTCGAGGCGGCTGCACGTGGCGCATCCGAGCCTCCGCCGTTCTGGCCCGCGAACTTGCACACCGATGACGAGATCAATAACTGGATGTATGAGGCCAACAAGGATCGCTCGGTGCAGGAGGTCCTGGACGACTCGCGCCGCGTCTTCCAGCAGCTTGTCGCAGCCATTGATGCTCTGCCCGAAACGGACCTGAACGACCCGAACCGCTTCCCCTGGCTGGAAGGTCAGTCGCTCACCAGTGTTGACTTCTTTTCCCACTTTCACGAGGAGCACGAGCCGGACCTTCGTGCCTGGCTTTCACAGCAAGTAAGTCCATAAGATTGGCGGAAAATATTCCCATCACTTCCCCGCATGATAGGTCAACTCTTCAGCTTGTCCATCAACGGGTTCCCTTACCGCGCGTATGCTTCGTATACATTTCCATCCTCCATGATCTATTCTCTATGATCCATTTTCCATCTCCCTCCGCTGTATAATCAGCCAACTTTTATCGCTGGCTTGGCTTTGGAGGTGTGGCATGGCTTTCAGTCTCGTCCGCTATTCCCAGCAGGACCCGCAATGGAAAAACGACATCCTCGGCGGCAGCCAGGACGCCACCGCCACCATTGGCTACATCGGTTGCGCCCTTACCAGTCTGGCTATGTACTCCAGTGGCTGGGGCTTTACGGAAACACCCGGCACGTTGAACACGAAACTTACGCACAACGGCGGCTTCATAGACGAAGCGCTGGTTTGGAGCGCGATCACCAGGCTGCACCCTCAGATCACAAGTACCGGTCTCACGATCTGCACGAACACCGATGCTCCGCTGGCCCAAATCAACTCCTCGTTGGCCGCCGGAGATCCTGTGATTGTCGAAGTGGATTATTCTCCCGACGCCGGCCTCCAGACCCATTGGGTTCTGGTGTATGCCAAACAGGGAGATGACTACCTCATTCAGGATCCATGGCCTTCTCCTCCCGAGACCCGGCAGGTGACCCTGCTATCCCGCTTTAGCCAGGGCCAGCCATTGCGGCGATGCATCAAAGCCGTGGCATGGTATCAATGCGTGGCCGGCGCGCCCGTTCCTCCCGTCACTCCGGGCAGTTCCACCTCCACGACGCCGGTCACACCGCCCGCCCCTCCAGCTCCATCAACTCCACCACCTCCGCCTCCCATCACTACCGGACCTCGTCCTGGAGGCCATCCCGACTGCTACCGCCGGCATCAGGCTGCACAATGCGCCCTCTGCTGATTCAACCGCAGATTATGCGGAAATGCCCGGCGTGCCGTTGAACGTCATCGAAGAGAAGGCCGGTGCCACGGCCAAGATCGGTCAAAGTGGTCAATGGATCTATGTCCGTGACCCCGATGGACATCAGGGTTATGTTGCCGCCTGGTATGTGGAGGCTGCGCCGGTCGCCTCTCCAGTGCCTGTCCCCGCATCCACGCCTCCATCATCCAGCACTTCGCCCGCGCAAACGCCCCCTCCACCGGCCTCCGCGCCGGATCGAATGCAGGTTGTGGTGATCCAGAGCGTCGGCGCACGCGGCCTCGCGGTGCCGTAACCAGCCCTCGCCGGGTGCTGCCAAGGTCAACGACGAGAAGGCCGGCGCGCGTCTGACGGTGATCGAGCCTCCTGCCACGGCTCTTCCGAAGATCGGTCAGGTCGGAAAGTGGCTGGCAGTGAAAGCCACCAATAATCGGCGGGGTTACGTCATGGCCCAATATGTTCAGCTGAAGCAATAGTTTCTGCATCCTCTGCGAGCACCGGTTCATTTCTGTTGCCCGCCTTCGAGCGTTTTGAAATATACTCTCTAGCTGCGGACGATTTGCGCTTCGGATCGAACGGGGGCCCAACCGCCGGATAAGGCAGTTACTCGGCGCATATTCTCTGGACAGGGGCCGGCAAGAACCCCCTTATCAGTCCTTATCTGTTGTGAACGGATTCGACGCGCTGGCGAGTTCTTCCCATTGCGGTGCTGTCGGCGCCGTGTCGATCGCAATAGGGGGGCCGCACAAATTGTCTGCGTATCTGTGCAGATCCTGGCTCTTCAAGGTGGATTAACTCAATGACCCGTGCAGCACGTACAGCTTTGATGGTCTGGGTCGCCCTCACTGTGCTGATCGCAGCCAGCCTGCTCGCCATCTACCTGCGTTCCGGCTCAGAAGGCCTGGCGCTCTTCATCCAGAAGCCGCCGCTCATCAACCTCCCCGTTACGCTTGCCTCCGTCGCGCTGCTGTGGCTTTCTGCGGGTGGGCTGCTCGCCATCCTGCGATCCGGTCGACTGAGCCGCTCGAACCTCCTCAGCGTGGGCGGCTTTTTCATCATCTGCTGGGTCTATCTCAACATCCTCAGCGAGCGCTTCCGCTATGGCGACTACACCTACTATTTCGACGCGGCCGTCAAGCTCTACGCCAACCGCCCTCTCCCCGGCTCCTATTTCTACCTCCCTCTCTGGGCCACGCTGATACAGTTCCTCGCCCCCTTCGGGTTGGACACTTTTTTCATCGTCCTCTGGCTGCTGAATTTCCTGTCGCTGTTACTGTTCTACGTTCTGCTTCATCGCGCGCTGGAGCGCTACGGATTCTCTTCCCGCTTCGCCGCCGCAGTCACGATCCTTTTTATGCTCGCCAACGCCCCTCTTCTGCGGACGCTGGTATACGTTCAGGTCAACCTGCACGCCCTGAATCTCGTGCTTCTCAGCCTTTTGCTCTATCCCAAACGACCTTTTCTATCCGCCCTGGCGCTGGCCCTCGCGGTGAATCTAAAGACCTCTCCGGCAGTCCTGGTGCTCGCCTTCCTCCTGGAAAAGGACTGGCGCTGGCTGGGCTGGTTCGCCCTCAGCATGGTCGCCGTTGCCGGGCTTACGGTCGCCACGGACGGGATTCATCCTTTCGTAGATGCGTTTCGCAATGTCCAGGACCTTACCATCTCCGGCAACACCATCTTCCATGACACATCCTTTGACTCATTCCTGCGCTTCGCCGGCCCCTTCCTGCGCTTGTCCCCCACTTGGATCCAGACACTGATCTTTGCCGCCAAGGCCCTGCTTGCCGCCGCGAGCCTTGCCGTAATGGTTCGCTGCGTACACGCCCAGGCCTTCTTCGCCCGAGGCGCTTCTGCGACCCCGACAAATGAGCGCGGCCAGAACATGTTGAATGCCCTGCCTCCGCTCTTCATCCTGATGACCCTTACCTCGCCGGTCGTCTGGGAACACCACGGCATCTTCGTCGCGCTGTCATTCCTGCTCATGCTGAAACGGCTGGATCTTCCCTCCGACTGGTTGTTGTTCGGCTTTGCCTATCTCCTGGAGTTCCTGCTTCCGACCTTCGATTTCTTCCCCTGGTCCTTTGGCCGCCTGTTTGCCCCGCTTCTCATCCTCTGGCTGATGTGGAAAACATCCCGCCTGCCCGCCGCGATCGATACGCCCTCATTCCACGCCCTCAATCTCTGGTTTGACCGCCTCACAGCCTAACCAAGATCGGCTACCCCTCTTGTACTAACGGCTTCACGAGAACGCTCCCCTGAAGTGATTGTGCCCTGAAAAGCAACACCCATTGCGTTCAGCATTCCCCAAAAGAGTATCCCATTTATCTCCGGTCATCTTATTCATCTGTGGTGATCTCTAGTCGCCGCCCGCGAGTACCCGCCCTCACCGCAACGCCCTCACACTTTCTACCTACAACGCGTTCAGCGCCCTCACGAACCCTTCCACCATCCTCTCCAGGTTGATTTCCTCCGCCACGATCCGGTACAACTCCTCTCCCATCCTACGCAGTCGCTTCCTATCGGAGAGTGCCTCGCGCAAGGCCTCGATCAACGCCGTCTGATTCTCCGGCGCGATCTGCCAGCCATTACCCTTGCGTACCAGGTCGTCTTGCGTCCCGTCGCCCTTCGCGACGATCACCGGCAGCCCGTGCGCCATGGCTTCCTGTACCGCGAGCCCGCCGGTTCCCGGCAGCACGAACAGGTCTGCCTCCGCAAAGTACGGCTCCAACTCCTTCCCATGCTTGGCCCCCGCGAATTCCGTTTCCGGATAGACGTCTGCCGCCAGTCTCGCCAGCGCCTCCCTCTCCGGCCCATCTCCAACGATGATCAGCCGCGGCTTCGGCTCCGGCATCTGAGCGCAGGCGCGCAGCAATTCATTAAGTCGCTTGCGCCTCTGCAGCCTCCCCACGAACAATATCGTCGCGACGCTGCTCGCCGCCGGCTTGCCCCCCGGTGCCTTTATCGGTCGTCTGACCGCCGCATTGTACGCGACGAAGATCCGCTCGCGCGGGAAACCAGCCGCAGCATATTGCTCCGCCCCCCGCTGGCTGTATGCGATCAGCCCGTCGAACTGCCTAAGAAATTGAGTTCTCCTCATCTGCCGCATGCCGCTCGCCAAGCCTGCGATTGGCGGTGCTCCCAATCCCCAGCCGATCACCTTCCGCCCGCGCCGGTGCATCCAGCGCACCGCGGCCCCCGTGGCAGAATATCTCGGGTTGGCCTCCACGATCAGTGCATCCGGGTTCCAGCTCTCAAGCCACTTAACGAATCCTCGTTGATGGCATACATACAACGCGCCGCTGAAGAGGTGGATATTTTGTGCATCGGCATGTTTGGCGACGTGTAATTCCCCCGTTGTAATTCCTTCAGACGGCCTCGGCAGTCCTGCGAAAAGGCTCATGCCGCCCTCGCAAGCCTCTGCCAGCAGGTCGAAAAAGGCCGTGCGGTAATCAGGCAGCACCCGCTGTTGGACGCCAAGCCGGCCCGCGAAGCGGCTGTTCATCCCGGCTGCACGTGCGGCGCCGGCCACGATGGCGACTTATGCACATGCACAACCTTCCACTGGCCCCCTTGCCTGATCATCACCCGGCTCTCGTTATGCGCCGCCACGTGCACGCCATCCGGCAGCGCGCTGCTGATTAGCAATGTGTAGCTGGCAATGGCTGTGTTCTCGTAGCGTTGGATGTGCAGGTTGGAGAGGTCCAGCCGTGTTTCCGTCCCCTGTTTTGCCTCCGACCCAAAGACCGTGCCTCGTTCCGCGTTCGATCCCATCATGAACTCATGGAACGGCAGCCCGTCGATTCGATTCGGTGTCACCCACCATTCGTAGAGTGTCAGGTCATCCGCCGTGGTCTCGTGATAAGCGGCAACATCGTTTTCCTGGACCGATCTCAGGTGCTTCAACAGGAAATCGCGGATCTCCTCATCCATGCTCACTCCTCCAGCAACGCCTTGAGATAGCCATCCATCATCTTGTCCAGCCCCAGGTGCCTCTCAGCCAGGGCGCGTGCCGCCGCACTAAATCGGGGACGGTTCCGAAGGATTTCAGTCGCAGCCTCTGCCAGCCGCAGGATATCGGGCTCGTCCAGCTTCCACGGATCGCCGCCATACGGCACCACTTTCCCCGCCTCGCCGGAAACGAGTTCCTTCAGCGCACCTGTGTCGAATGCCACCACCGGCAGTCCGCAAGCCAGCGCCTCGATCACGCTGTTTGGGCAGGCCGGGTGCAGGTCCGCAGAAAAGAGAAGGTCCGCGGCACGGTCCGTCTCCGGTATCCGTTCGGGAGGCAGCACTCCTGCCCAGATGATCGGCACATGTGGAGCGCGCTTCGACGCTCGCCTTATGCTCATCGGTGATCCTGCCCACCACCATCACTTCCATTGGAAAGCCGTGTTTGCCGGCCAGCGTCTCAGCCAGTCTGACGGCGCTATCCAGCCCCATATCGTAGCCGCCGCCCAGGTTGCCCTCCACTACCAGCAGCCGGCAGCGTCCGCCCGCCGCCCGTGGCCCGTCAACCGGCTTGTACTCCTTCAGCTCGATGCCATTGTGGACAACCGAAGCATCGGCCCGCGTCTTCCCATACCAGGATTCCCACCATTGACGCGAAAATTCGCTTTGATAAATGATGCGGGTTGCGATCCGGGAGCGGATCAGCGACAGCACCAAGTTGCCATATTCAGCCCGCAGGAAATGTCGCAGTCCAGTCTTCTGTCGGCGTTGGATCCAGTTGATTCCGTCCAGTCGTTGGACAATTCGCCTTCCCGCCCGCCTCGCCTTCCACAGGGGCAGCAGGTTCTTCGTCCCCGCAATGACCAGGATGGCATCCGATGGCTCGCCCGCATCGTGTGATATCTCGATCCCGCGCTTCAACAGCCCCGCTTCGAACTTCCTTCGGAACGAAGCCATGCCGCCAATTCCATCAACGGTCGGAACGATGCAGATGCGGGTCACCCCGCGATTATATCGTAGCCCCGCTATTCATATTTCGCCTCTGCGCTTATCTGTGTTTATCTGAGTTCATCTCTGGTGAATATGATGTTTCCCTCCGCAGCCCCCATAACGTTTTATGGTATCCTTACCGCATTCCATCCGGGAGCCATGCATGTATGTTGCCATTGAAGGGGTGATCGGCGTCGGCAAGACCACCCTGGCCCGCCTCCTGCGGCCCATGTTTGAAGCGGAAATTTTGCTCGAGATCTTCGAAGAGAACCCCTTTCTCTCCGATTTTTATTCCGATCGCGAGCGCTACGCCTTTCAGACCCAGATCTTCTTCCTTCTGAGCCGTTATCATCAACAGCGGCGCACGGTCCCGGGTCTGCTGGCAGCCGGCAAGTCCCTCATCTCGGATTACACCTTTGCTAAGGACAGCCTCTTCGCCCGTATCAATCTGAAAGGCGACGAACTGGAGATGTACTACAAGGTGCATGAAGCCCTCGGCGAGAAGATCCCCAAGCCCGACCTCATCGTTTACCTGCGCGCCAGCACCACGGTCTTGATGCAGCGCATAGCCTCACGCGATCGCCCTTACGAGCGAAACATGGAACGCGACTATATTGACCGGCTGAACGGCGCCTACGAGTCCTTCTTTGCCAGACCTTATGACAGCACACCCGTGCTGGTCGTGGATACGAACGCCCTGAACATCGTCCAGAACCAGGCTGACCTGAAGCTCATCGGGAATCTGATCTCGCGAAAAGATGAGCATGAGCCCCTTTCAGCCCAGTCTGCCCCTCGACGGCGCCGCCTCAGGGGATAAGCCTCTTCAAAGGCGGGAATAAAAGCAGCCTATGCGTGTAACACGTGACTCCCTCATCCGGCTTGCGAAAGAGCACACCCAGGAGCGCTCCTTCGGCGACCGCAGCATCATTGCATCATATCTCACCGGCTCCCTGGTGCTCAATGCTGATCCGCTGTTGGGCGGCACCACCGACATAGACGTGGTCTTTGTCCATAGCACGGCCCCGGCGCTCGCACGCGAGATCGTCAAGCTGTCTCCCGATTTCCACCTCGATGTGCACCATCGCGCGCGGTCAGACTTCAAGTCCCCTCGCGTGCTGCGCGCAGACCCGGTCCTCGGCTACGAGATGTACGACCCCATGCTGCTATCCGAGCGCGAAAAGTTCTTCGAGTTCATTCAGGCCGGCTTGCGCGCCGGCTTCGAGTTTCACGCACCCACTGTGGTACTTACGCGCTGCCGCAAGCTCCTGGCGGAGGCACGCCGCGAGTGGTTGGACCTGAGCGGCATCTCTGCCGGCGACGCGGGCGCATTGCACGTAAGGCAGTTCCTGCGCGCTGTGAACCGCGCAGCGAACGCCGTTGCCGAGCTCAATGGTGCGCCATTAGCCGAGCGCCGCTTTCTGTTGGAATTCCCCGCTCGGGCGCAGGCCGCCGAGCGGCCGGAATTTACAGGCAGCCTGTTCAACCTGCTCGGTGCCGGTCAGGTGGATGCAGCCGTGATATCCGGCTGGTTGCCGGCTTGGAACCGCGATTATGTGGCAGCCTCTCAGGACTCCAGGATCGATCTGAGCATCCACGCCGCCCGGCTCAATTACTACGAAAAGGCCATACAGGCCCTGCTGGCATCGGATACGCCACTGACCGCCGTCTGGCCTCTGATCCACACCTGGACACTGGCTGCTCAGGTGGTGGACGCCCGCTCGGCTACTCCGTGGCACGCCGCCTGCGAACAGTTGGGATTGCTCGGCGAGGCCTTCGAGCAGCGTATCTCCGAGCTCGACGCCTTCCTGGACCAGGTCGACATGCGGCTGGACGAAATTGCTACAGCTAGTGGGGTGGAGACCTCCGCCAACCGCTGACAGCCATATATGGGGGTAGACAAATCTTCCCGGAAACCTCCAAACTGTGGATAAGAGGCCGGAAACTGTGGATAACACCCCTTCTCTGTGGACAGTATCCCATTTTTACACGAAATGCCGCCAAAAAGCCGAAAAACCGTACCCCCATATATGGGGGTCTGTGTAAGCTGCCAGCTAGATATGGAAGACCGTAAGTCGACACGTTTTCAGGGAAATTCTCCGCCATAGTTCTTCGCGATTTGTGCACAGGCCATCCAGGGCCTTACAACGATGCAAAGCCCCATAGGTGGACTTCACACTAGCGTACAAATCCACCTGTACGATTTCCGGCTTCTATCCACACTATCAACACCCCCTACTAAGACTACTATATACATATACAAATAATAAAGAGGTGGATGATGTATTGATACAAAGAAAAGTATTGCGTGATGTTCGGATCTTCCTGGCTCATCGATCCGGATATGGTTGCCTGCCCCTTGCCAGATCCTCTCGCAGAGGATGCATCCTCTCCCATATAACTCGAAGCCCGGAAGGGGATATTGAGCGCTGACCATCTCCCTTGACGAATAGAAAATTTGTGCTAGAATTGCTCCACAACCGAATAGGCCTTTTAGAGAAAAAAGGAGACAAAATGAAAGACTTACACATGGCCTCTAAAAGCACAAACCCGATCGACGGCGAAGCAAGGAGGGAAGAATGCCGGCACTGAACCGAATCCAACTGATCGGCTATCTGGGACGAGACCCCGAATCGCGCTTCACCCCCAGCGGCAAGCGCGTGACCAAGTTTAGTCTCGGCGTCACCCAGCACTGGAAGACCGGCGACGAAAACAAGGAATCCACCGAATGGCTCAACGTCGAAGCCTGGGATCGTCTTGCTGAGGTCTGCCAGGAATACCTCAAGAAGGGCAGCCTGGTCTATCTCGAAGGTCGGATCAAGACCGACAAGTACGAAGACAACGGTGAGAACAAGTACTTCACCAAGGTCGTTGCCCTGCAACTGCAGTTCCTCGATCGGAAGCAGACAGATGATATGCCTCCGGTCCCTGAGGACGCAGCACCAGAATTCGAAATATCCGGTTGATAAAAAGACCCGGGCGAGAACATCTCGCCCGGGATCGCTCTTAACTATGGCAATGATGCCATTTTAGGATGTCCGATCTTTCGGAAATTCTCCGCCCTGCTTCACTCCTTCATTCTTATCCCCGTTGTCTCGCCTTCCAGAAACGCCCTCAGATCCACATGGATCGTATCCAGCGCACCCAGTCTTGCACGGTAAAGCTTTTCCTGCCCGTGCACCGTTACGTTGACCAGGCCCGCCAGCCGCAGCTCTTTCAGGTGATGCGTAACCGTCGGCGCCCGCAAATTAAGCCGCCGTGATAGTTCGGATGGAGTCATTTCCTGCGTGCTGAGATATCGCAGGATCCGCAGCCGCGTCGGGTCCGCAACCGCCTTCAGTGCGATCAGCAGCCCATCCGGCACCGGCTCGCCCGGGATCGCAGACATGGTCGACGGGCCGTGCCCCGAAGAGAAATAGCTTCTGGTCCGTCCCCGATCGTATCCAGTTTTACAAGCGGCGTCATCCAGTAGGTGGGGACCACGATCAGTTCTCTGCCAAGCGTCTTCGGTGAATCGGATGCCCCGCGATAGCTCTGCGATCAGCTCCGGTATTGTCATCTGTTCAGCCAGTTCCCTGGCGTGCTGAAGCCCCGCCAGTAGCACCGGCCCCACCCGCAGCTCCTCCTGCTGGAAGAAGGCCTGGTAATAGGCTTGTAACCCGGCATACAGCATGGTTCCAAAATCGTCCGGGCGCGCCCACCAGTTCAGATACGCAATGAGCGCTTGCTCGCTCTGATCGACAGCATCCGTGCACATGAGCGGGACGAGTACCGCAAGGTCATCCTTGTCCCACCTGCGTCGTTCTGCGATCCCCAGCAAATGTTCGGACTCGGCGCCCAGGCCTTTGTCGAGTTCCAGCAGTGTCCGGCCGCGGTTGGCCGGCGTGATCTGCTGAAGCGCATACAGCACGGTGATGGCGTTTTTGGGTTGGGGCAGGCTGTGGATCCAGCCGAGCGGAAAGCTCAGGAATGGCTGGGTCTCTTCCAGGAACGTTCGCTCGGCTGTGGGGATGCGGGAACGGATCTTGGCTGCCCAGGATGGGCGCAGATCATAACGTTCCGGCTCATGCAGTACATGCAGGCTGACGAAGAACTCGTAAGCGGTTCCCACATCCCACGCCAGGGTGGTGGTCTGGCAACCGCCTCGGGACTCTCCCTCACGCGTTTTCTCTGGCGCTTTTCAGGGCAATATCCTCTTTGGATAACTTCTTGCCCATTCTAATCAACATGCGTCCGATCAACAAGCCCAGGCTGGGCCGCGACGCCTCTTTCAGGGTGTGCCCAAATTCTTGAGCAGCGGACTCTTCATTTCCTCCCATGATCAGGCGGCGATTTTTTCCGGGTTCGGTCTGTAGGAACGGATTAAGCATCGGGTTCTCCTCTCTAAGAAAGATGTGTGTATAATTAGATATCTATCTAATTACATAATAGTCTAACCGCCTGCCTTGTCAACGTGACCTTTGTCACATGCTCCCTCGGCGGTTCCCCTTAGGCCCTTGCTCCTTTGACCCGCCGAAATGATAGAATCTCAGCCTATTCCAGCCGAAATGTCTCTCATCAGCTCATCTTGAGCAGCAACCGGAATTAATCCTCATGACTGATCAGCCCGGCTCCGGCGGCATGCGCGCCTTCTTTACCATTTGGTTCGGCCAGCTCATCTCCCTCATCGGCTCTCAGCTCACCGGCTTCGCACTCGGTGTCTGGGTCTACGACCAGACGCACTCCGTGCTCATGCTGGCCCTGACGCAGATCGCCTTGCAGGCCCCGTATGTCCTGCTCTCGCCGCTTGCCGGCGTGTTGGCAGATCGCTGGAACCGCCGTACCGCCATGGTCGTGAGCGATTTCGGTGCAGGCTTTGCGGTCCTGGTAACAGCCGTGCTCTATCTGACCGGGCATCTCCAACCTTGGATGGTGCTGCCGGTCAATTTCGCGATGTCCAGTTTCAATGCCCTGATGTGGCCGGCTTACACGGCCTCGGTCACAGTGTTGGTTCCCAAAGAACATTATGGGCGCGCCAACGGCTTCGTGCAGTTGGGTGAGGCCCTTCCCCAGATTGCCGGTCCGGCACTTGCCGGAGCCTTATATGTCGCCATTCGTCTTGGCAACCTGGCCCTGATCGACTTTGCCACCTACGTGTTTTCCGTCATAGTGATGCTTTTGTTCGTGCGGATCCCCAACCCTGCTCGCACCGAGGAAGGGCAGACGCGCAAAAGGCTCCATTTGGTCAGAGATGAGGTTCGGCTGGGACTACATTTTAGAGCGCAAGGGCTTGCTGGCCCTGCTGATGTTTTTCCTGGCCCTGAATTTCCTCATAAGCGTGATGCAGCCGCTGTTTGTTCCTTTGATCCTCGATAACTGGAAAGCCGATGTGCTCGGCTATCTGAGCACTATCATGGGTGTGGGGATGCTGTGTGGGACGTTACTCATGAGCGCCTGGGGTGGTGGCAAGCGCAAGATCTACACGCTTCTCGGGGGCGGCCTCCTGGCTTCGCTGTTCCTTACAGCGTTCGGTCTGCGCGCCTCCATTCCCCTCCTGGCTGTCTGCGGCTTCGGATTCATGTTCGCAGTTCCCCTGCTCGATGCGTCCAGTCAGGCTATCTGGCAGGCGAAAGTTGCGCCCGATGTGCAGGGCCGGGTCTTCGCCGTCCGGCGCACCATCGCCTGGTCTACGCAGATTGCCGCCCCGCTGCTTGCCGCTCCCCTCGCAGACTATGTCTTCAAGCCCGCCATGTCGGTGGGCGGAGTGCTTGCCCCCATCTTGGGTCCCCTGATCGGGGTCGGCCCCAATCGCGGCGTCGGCTTGTTGATCAGCCTTCTTGGTCTCTTGAATGTCGGCGTCGTACTTATCGCCTTCGCGAATCCGCTCATTCGCAACCTGGAGCGTGACCTGCCCGACCACGTCGCGACCACACCGGATATTCCCACTGCTTCCCCCGGCCTGACCGAGCCCGCCGACTAGGGTCAGTCATCAGAATCTCTTCAAGTCCGTGCTGGGTCCACGCTCAGAACAGGCCGCGTTTGCCAGCCCTCGCCGCACCAAGTCAAAAGTCCAACGCTGACCTTCAACGTTGGACTTTTGACTTTCGACCTTTGACTTTGCCATTCGGCGTCCTACCCTCCTCCCTCCAGCGCCCCCACCAGCTTATCCAGCACATCGAACCCGCCCTGCCAGAACTCCGCCGACCGGATATCGATGCCCGCCTCCTGCAGCACGCTCGCCGGCGCCTGTGACCCGCCCGCTGAAAGGATCTTCAGGTACCGCGGCTTGAACAACTCGCCTTCGGCCTTGAACTGCTGGTAGAGCGACAGCACCAGCAACTGTCCGAAGGCGTACGCATAAACATAGAACGGCGTATGGTAAATATGCGGGATCGTCACCCATTCCCACTTGAACTCGTCGCTCAGCTCCAGTGCATCACCGAACTGCTGCTTTAGCGTATCGAAGTACATTGCCGAGATCTCGTCCACCGAAGCATGCTTCTGGATCATCTCGTGCGCCCGCTGCTCGAACAGCGCAAAGTAAGCCTGCCGCATAATGGTCGCGTAGGCGTCGTCTACCTGCTTGAACAGCAGGTCCCGGCGCACCGATTCGTCGCTCCTCGCGCGCCAGCAGCTTGTCGGTCAGCATCATCTCGCCGAATGTGGACGCCGTCTCAGCCAGCGGCAGCGAGGCCTGGAAGGTAAACATGCCATGCTGCCCCGCCAGCATCGAGTGGATGGCGTGCCCCAGTTCATGCGCCATCACCGCCACATCCCGCGGCCGGCCCTGGTAGTTGAGCAGCACGTAGGGCGTCGTCTCCGGGACCACCGACGCGCAGAACGCGCCGCTATCCTTGCCCTTGCGTATTTCGCTGTCCAGGTGGTTCTCGTCGAACACCCGCTGCGCCAGTTCTGCAACTTTTGGGTTGAACTCCCGGAATGCATCGAACACCATTTCGGCTGCTTCCCCGAACTCGAAACCTCTTTTGCGATTTGCTCATGGGCGCGTAAATATCATAGCGCCGCAGCTTCTCCATCCCCAGGTACTTGCCTTTGAGCCGGAAGTACCGCTGGAAGATGCCGGCGTTCCGCTGGGCCGCATCCAGCAGAACCGTGACGGCCTCATCCGGAATGTCGTTCGACAGGTTCCGCGCCGCCATCGCGCTCGGGAACTTCCGCAGCGACAGGTTTTCGTTATGCCAGTCCCGCACGACCGCCTGGTACATTTGCCCCAGGATCGGCCCATCCGCTGAGTAGACTCGGAACTGCTCCTGGTAGCTGCGTGCGCGTACGTCCGGGTCCGGGCTGTATCGATAGGCCATCAGTTCGCCTGCGGTAAGTTCCTTGGTTTCCCCGCCTGCTTCCATTTTGAACATGTAGCGGCTGGTGATCGCATCGTAGAGCGTGTTGAGGGCGCTGACCCCCGTCACGTTCTTGATGTTGATGATCTTTTCCTCCGGCTCGCTCAGCGTGTGCGGCTTAAAGTGCCGGATCTCCTCCAGGTAATATCGGTTATCCCCGGCGGCGTCCAGCAGGCGCTTTGCATCCTGATCGTTCAGTTCCTTCCACCATAGGCTGAAGAACAGCGTCCGGTTGCTCATCTCGGCTGCGAACAGGTCCACACGCGCCTGCAGCGTTTGGGCTGCCTGGTCCTGTGTGTCCGCCGCGAACGACAGGCCCGCAAAGGCATACAGCTTGCTCAGGGTCCGCGTAATCTGCTCGGAGCTGCCGCACGATCTCCAGGAAGGTTTTCGTTTCGATGTCAGGCTTAAGTTGTGAGCGCGCCCCTTCGAAGGATGCAACCAGTTCTTCAACATTATCGAAGGCCGCTTCCATGTCCGGGCTGTTGTAGCCCGAGAAAAGATCGTTGAGACTCCAGCGGGTCTGTGTGTAGGTCATATCGATTCTCCAATAAGAAATAAATGCCGAGGATATTACGGGCCGGTTTCCACAACTCTGCCAGCCGCCAAACACCGATTTTACATCAACGGCGCTCTTTTCGATATCAGGTATGATTATGCGGCTGCTATCTGCAGATGGGACGCCTCTCTCTCCCATGCTACGGAAATCAAAAGCAGCCCGGCTCAGTCAGCCGGCTGTGCCCCGGTCTCATGCCCATCCTTGCACTGGTCCTGCTTCTCGGCTCCGCCGTCCTCCACGCCCTCTGGAATTTGCTCCTCAAGCAATCGGATACAAAGTTCATTACCATGGGCTGGCAGAATATCATCAGCGGCATCATTTCCATCTGCGCTCTGTTCTTCATCGGCCTCCCTCCGCGTTCCATGTGGCTGCTCGCGATCCTCAGTGGAACCCTGGAGGCCATCTATTTTGGCCTCCTTACCTTCGCCTACACAGACCATGATTTCTCGCTGGTTTATCCGGTTGCGCGCGGCGCTGCTCCGGCGATGGTGGTCATCTGGGCCGCCCTCTTCCTGCGCGAGATCCCCAGCACCGCCGGCTTCATCGGCATCGCTCTCATAGTTTGCGGCCTGGTCATCATCGGCTCCACCAGTCTGTTCCAGAACGGCGCCCACAAGCCGCAATTCCGCGGGATTGTCACTGCCCTGTCCGTCGCGTTCATCATCTCGGTCTACACATTAGTCGACGGCTTCGCGGTCAAGCATGGCCCGGCTTTGCCATATGGCCTGAGCTTCTTCGTCCTGATGCCCATGCTGACCACGCCGCTGATCGTTCGCCATTATGGATGGCCGCAGCTTGCGGCTGGCTTTCGCGCACAGCCCGCCCGGCTGATCCTGGTCGGCTTCCTGAGCGCCGTCGCGTATCTGTCTGCGCTCTTCGCCTACTCGATTGCCCCCGTGAATTATTCAGAGGCCATCCGCGAGGTCAGCGTGGTCATGGGCGCATTTGCAGGCTGGTATTTTTTGGGCGAGAAGATGGGAAAGGTTCGTATCCTGGGCGCGGTCGCCATCTTTGCGGGCATCGTCTCGATCGCCGTCTTTGGATGAATCACAAGGGCACGGCCTACTGGTTGCGCCGTGCCCTTCTTATTTATCCTGTGAGTGTGTTTCGCCCCCTCCTTGACTGCTCACCGTCCCTCGATCAACTCTACGGCGTCACGGCGAAATGGTTCTTCAGCGTGTAATGGATGTAGTTCTGCCACAGCGGGATGATGTCCGCCTGGCGGTAGTCGTGGTCTGAGAAGGTCTGGATGATGACGCGCCCGTCATAGCAGCTCGCCAGCACCCCTTCGCCGGTGGACGGTCGGGCAGATAGGCCCGGCCAGCATGGTCGCCTGGCCGTTCCCGCCGAGGTTGAGCTTGTCGCCCGCCTGGTTGCCCCAGAAGAGATTGTAATGGATGAGCGGCAGCACGGTGTTGGGCTCGTTGAAGACCTCGCTGTCAGGCGTCCACCAGTAGATGGAATCATCCAGCGGCAGGTCTTTTCGGTAGCTCACGCCGCACCCGCCCAGTATCTTGTTGATCGGCCCCGCCAACTCCCTATCGAGATACCACACCTCGGCGATCAGTGCGGCTTTGTCGCGCGAGAGACGGTTGTAGATCACATCCCAGAATTCGCCTGAGATTTTGTCCTTGTCCTCGGCATCCACGATGATAAGGTCCCACTTGATGCCCGAGTCCAGGTATTCCATGAAGTGGCCGCTGTAGGAACCGGTCTGCGTGTACTTCATTCCCATCCCCTCCAGCGCATCCTGCACCCACATGCCGATGCCGCGCTCGTCTGTGTTCTCATACGACCAGCACCTTGGCTGCTTTGATCTTGGCCTCTACGTCGACCGTCGGCACCGGCGGGACATCGGTCGGCCCGGGTGCGGCAGCGGTTGGCGGAGCCGGCGGCGGGTCCGTGGGGGCCGCGGCGGTCGCCTGCACAGGGGGCGCCTGGGTCGGAGCCTCCGTCAGGCGCTGGGACGCGAATGTGGCTTGCATCTCCAGCACGGCCTTCGTGGCATCGAAAACCGGTGCCGCCGTGGGCCCTGTGGTCGACACGCTGCAAGCCAGAATCAGTGCAACCGCCGTTAGCAGGACAGCGGTCATTTTCCAATGTCTCGATTTTGTGGGCATACTACCCTCCTTGCGTGGCTGAAAGACGACGGAGTCTTGCTCCCGTCCGGTCCCTGTTTGCACGTCCTCCCAGTAAGCTCAGCCGCTAAGGTGTGGCACTTCTCTATCCCCAAAAACAGTATTACCCCCATCATAATCAATTGCGGAAAAATAAATCGCCTTTGTTATGAAACAACCACGATACGAAATGCCCCCTTCTGGCAGCCCGCCGTTACATCAGATATTGAATCGCACGTGCATGATATCTCCGTCTTTCACGGGATATTCCTTGCCCTCCAGCCTGAATTTGCCTTTTGCTTTTGCCTCGGCCATGCTCCCCAATGCGATCATGTCCTCGTAGGCCACCACCTCGGCCCGCACGAACCCGCGCTGGATGTCGGTATGGATCTCCCCTGCCGCTTCGAGGGCGCTTGCTCCGCGTCGCGTCGTCCAGGCGCGCACCTCATCCTCACCCACGGTGAAGAATGATTGCAGCCGCAGCAGGTCATACGACAGCTTGATCATCTTGCTCAGGCTCAGTTCTTCGATGCCGTATTCCTTCATGAACACTTCGGCATCTTCAGGGCTCAGTTGAGCGATCTCCATTTCCAGCTTGCCCATCAGCGCCACCGACGGATGGTCCAATTGCGCTCGCCGGCGCGGCCTGCCCCTCGCCCATATTGAAGACGGTCAGGATCGGCTTGCGGCTCAGCAGACCAAACGAAGCCAGCTCTCGCGCTTCGTCCGCGTTGAATTCAAGCTTGCGCAGAGCCGTGCCCGCATTCAGCGCCTCCTGCAGCCGCAGGAACAGGGCCGTCTGTCTTTCATTCAGCACCTTGTCCGTGCCGCCCTTTTTCCGTTCCTCGGTCAGGCGCTCCAGCTTTCGCTCCACGGCGATCAGGTCGTTCAGCACCAGTTCGCTCAGCATGGACTCCGTGTCCCGGAGCGGGTCCACGCTGCCCGCCGGGTGCAGCACGTTCTCATCGTTGAAGCCGCGTACCACCAGCAGGAAGCCATCCATCTGCGTGAGCTGGTTGAGAAGCTGCCCCGAGATGCCGCTTTTGGCTGCGCCGCCCTCCAGCCCGGCAATGTCGGTATACGTCACTTTGGCGTAGATCGTCTTCCTGGGCTTGAATAGCGCCGAGAGCTTGTCGACGCGTACATCCGGCACGTCCACCACCGCAGTGTGCACCTCCATGCGGCCCGCGCTGGCTGTCGTCGGTGTGTTGCCGCGCGTCACAGCATTGAAGATCGTGGTCTTTCCAGACTGCGGTAATCCAATAATTCCGAGTTTCATCTTGACCTTGTTCGGGGGGTTGGTTATACTTCCAGTTCGAGCCGAAGTGGCGGAACAGGCAGACGCGCACGACTCAAAATCGTGTTCCTTCGGGATTGTGGGTTCGATTCCCACCTTCGGCATTATACAACACCTTCCATCTCCTGACCGCGGGCGAGCGCCCGCTTACCTTATTGTCGTTTGTAGCGCGAGGTTGCCAGAGGCAGGCTCGCGCTTTGCTTATCGCTGTTCGCGTCTCGAGCACGACGAACCGTGAACGGTGTAGGTCGGAGTGCTACTCCGACCGCCTTGGCAGGCGATCTTCAGTTGCGCCGCAAGGGTATTTTTGAGGCCAGCTACAGCCAATAATGGCCTTTTGGGATAAAAAACATCAGACCTCAGGAGGTTTGGTATGGCCCCTACAACGAACGATATCCTGGCTGTCATCATGGGAGGCGGCCGCGGCGCGCGCTTATACCCTCTGACCAAAATGCGCTCCAAGCCCGCCGTCCCGATTGCCGGCCAGTACCGCCTGATCGATATTCCGATCAGCAACTGCATCAACTCGGAGATCTATCGCGTCGCCATCCTTACGCAGTTCAATTCGGTCTCGCTCCATCGCCATATTACACAGACCTACTTCTTCGATGCCTTCCATCCCGGCTGGGTGCAGATCTGGGCGGCTGAACAAACGCTCCAGTCCGAGAATTGGTACCAGGGCACGGCCGATGCCGTTCGCAAACAGATCTTCGAGATCCAGGCCACCGGCGCGGAGCACATCCTCATCCTTGCCGGCGACCATCTTTATCGCATGAACTACGCCGAGATGGCCGAGTTCCATTGGAAGAACGACGCCGACATCACCGTCGCCGTGCATCCCGTGCCGCGCGAGGAAGCCCCGCGCCTTGGTATTCTGAAGTGCGAATCCGATGGTCGCATTTCCGACTTTGTGGAAAAGCCTCAGGATCGGGAAACCCAGGATCGCTATATCAGCCGCGACGACCCGCTCCGTCCCTTCAATGGGTCCATGGGGATTTATCTCTTCAAGACCAACGTCCTGGTCGAGATGCTCACCAGTCACCCCAACCACGATGATTTTGGTATCCACATCATCCCGGAGGCTGTCCATTCCCACAGCGTTTATGGCTTTGACTATGACGGATACTGGCGCGATATAGGGACCATTCGCGCCTTTTATGATGTGAACATGGTGATGACCACGCCCAAAGCGCCGTTTAGTTTTTATGATCCCAAGCTGCCGATCTATACTCACTCGCGTTTCTTGCCGGGCAGTGTGATCCATGACAGCCACCTGACGGATGTGTTGCTCAGCGAGGGCTGCTATATCGAAAATGCGGCCGTGATGCACTCGGTTGTCGGGTTGCGCACTCGTATTGCCTCCGGGGCGCACGTTCAGGACTGTATCGTAATGGGCTCTGACCGTTATTTCGCCGATGCCGGCATCGGCCCGAACTGCGAAATTCAGGGCGCCATCCTGGATAAGAATGTCTGCATCGGTGAAGGAGTGGTCATTCGCCCCTTCCCGCGCGGTGTGGACCTGGAGCGGGACGGCTGGTTCGTCCGGGATGGGATCGTGGTTCTGCCCAAGGACTTCGTGGTCGCCCCCGGCACCCGCATCGCTCCTCCCTGATCCGCTTGCAGAACTGTGAGGCACGCAGGCCCGCCAGCCACCCCCGCTCCTTGACATTCTGCATCTGACCGAATACACTCTGATTTGGTTGGGGAGTAGCCGTGGCGCCTCCCAATAACGTGCAGGAGTTCTTCCTGCCGAAGGGCGCCATTGGGTTGTCGTCATATCATTGGTAGAAATGCCATCGGCAACCCATACGCTTCCATGCGTTGGCAAGACCACCACGAATATTCGTGGTGGTCTTTTTTTTCTGACCTCTCGATGCGGAGATTTAGATGTCTGACGAACTGATCTTGAAAAATGATGCGGTGCCCGGCCATAAGCCCTGGCACGCGCTGGCAACGGATCAAGTCCTGCGCGATTTGCAGGTCCATAATGGGGGGTTAACCTCCGAAGAGGCGTCGCAGCGTCTGCGTCGGCGCGGTCACAACGAGCTCGATGAAGCCCAGCGGGCCGGCTTCTGGTCCATGCTCTGGGAGCAGCTGAACAACTTTGTCGTCTTCCTGCTCATCGCCGCATCGGTCGTGTCTGCCCTCCTTGGAGAATGGATCGACGCTTCCGCCATCATTGCGATTGTCGTCCTGAATACCGTTCTCGGCATCGTCCAGGAGCAGCGCGCCGAAGAGGCGCTGGCTGCCCTCAAGCGCCTCGCCGCTCCCGAGGCGCATGTCCTCCGCGAGGGTCACCGCGTCACCATTCCTGCCCGCAATCTCGTTCCCGGCGACATTGTCTTCCTGGAAGCTGGCAACTACGTTCCCGCCGATGTGCGCCTGCTGGAGGCCGTCAACCTCCGCGTGGAGGAAGCCTCGCTCACCGGCGAATCGCTCGCCGTGCAGAAGAACGCCGCCACGGTCCTCGATCGTGATGTTCCGCTGGGCGACCGAAAGAACACAGCCTTCATGGGCACCCTTGTCTCCTATGGACGCGGACGCGGCGTCGTGACCAGCACCGGCATGCATACCCAGCTCGGGCTGATTGCCACCATGCTGCAGAACGTCGAAGTGGAAGAAACGCCTCTCCAGCGCCGGCTCGATCAGCTCGGCCGCACCCTGAGCATCGCATCCCTCTTCCTCGTCGCCGTGGTCTTCATCGTCGCGCTGATCAACAATACGGATATCGGATCTCTTTTCACGGCCCCCGGCTCCTATCTCACCCATAACGTCAAGGAGATCACGGATGTCTTCCTCATCGCCGTGAGCCTCGCCATCGCGGCTGTGCCCGAGGGACTGCCGGCTGTTGTAACGATCAGCCTTGCCCTCGGCATGCATGAGATGATCCGCCACCATGCCCTGATCCGCCGCCTCGCCTCCGTCGAGACGCTCGGCTCCGCCACCGTCATCTGCTCCGACAAGACCGGCACCCTCACCCAGAACGAGATGACGGTCACGCGCATGTGGACGGATGGGACTTTCATCGATATCACCGGCACGGGTTACGCCCCGCGCGGCGAGTTCGTCGCGGATGGCACCCCCATTGCCATGGCGGATTATCCGGGCGCATTGACCACGCTGTGGCTCGGAGTTCTTAATAACGATTCTGAGCTTGAAGAGATCGATCCGGAAGGCGCGAGAGAAGACCTATCGCATCGTCGGCGATCCCACCGAGGGTGCCCTGCTCGTAGCCGCCGCCAAGGCTGGAGCGTACCGTGTGCAGGCGAAGAGCGACTACCCCCGCGAGAACGAGATCCCCTTCGACTCCGACCGCAAGCGCATGATCACGATCCACGACGTAAAGAATCCAGATCCCCACGACGCCTCGCCGTTCCAGGATAGCAAGCTGCGCGATTGGGATGTCATCGCAGTTAAAGGCGCTCCCGATGTTGTGTTGGGACTCTGTACGCACTACCAGACCCGCGACGACAAGACAAGAGAATTGACGCCCGCCATGCGCTCCCAGATCCTCGCCGCCAACAATTCCATGGCCGATCGCGCCCTGCGCGTCCTCGGCCTCGCCTATCGCCTGGAGCGCGATGTTCCCGATGACATCACTGATATCGAGACGGAGAAGCTGGAGAAGGATCTGGTGTTTTCCGGTCTGGTCGGCATGATGGACCCGCCGCGCGAGCAGGTGAAGCCCGCCCTCGAGAAGGCGCGCCGCGCCGGCATCCGCACTGTGATGATCACCGGCGATTATCCCAACACGGCCCGCGCCATTGCCGAGTCCATCGGCCTCCTGAAGCCCGGGCGCAAGGTCGCCACCGGCGCAGACCTGGACGCCATGAGCAGCGATGACCTCAAGCGCCAGATCGAGCAGACCGACGTCTTCGCCCGCGTCTCCCCTGAGCACAAGCTGCGCATCGTGGATGCCTTGCAGGCCAATGGGGAAGTGGTTGCCATGACCGGCGATGGCGTCAACGATGCTCCCGCCATCAAGCGCTCCGATATCGGCGTTGCCATGGGCATCACCGGCACCGACGTCGCCAAGGGCACGGCCGATATGGTCCTCACCGACGACAACTATGCCAGCATTGTCGCCGCCGTCCAGCAGGGCCGCATCATCTATGCCAATATCCGCAAGTTCGTGTTCTTCCTGCTCTCCTCCAATGTGGCCGAGATCATGGTCATCTTCCTCGCCACGCTCGCCGGCTTGCCCTCGCCCCTCACCGCCATCCAATTGCTGTGGCTCAACCTGATCACCGACGGCGCTCCCGCCCTCGCGCTTGCCATGGAAAAGGGCGATCCCGATATCATGTTCCGCAAGCCGCGCGCCAGGTCGGAACCCATCATCAACCGTTCGATGGGGCTGGGTATCCTCATCCAGACCATCACTCAGACGACCGCGGTGCTGACCGCCTTCGGCCTGGGGCTCATCTGGCATCTGCAAGCCGGGGCCGGCCTGCCCGCCGGCGTCAACCCCATCGCCTTCCTCATCCAGTATGACTGGCGCGGCCTCGACGTGCAGACCGCCGAGACGATGGCCTTCATCACGCTGTCACTGTGCGAGCTCTTCAGGGCCTACACCGTGCGCTCCGAATTCGTCTCGGTCTTCCGTCTGGGCTTTTTCTCGAACCGCTACATGCAGCTTGCTGTGGGGGTTTCGATTGCCCTGCTGATCCTGGTGTGTACCGTGCCCCCTCTCCAGGCCGTCTTCAACACTCACTTCATGTCCCTGCGCGAGTGGAGCGTAGTCCTATCCCTCTCCCTCATCCCTGCCGTCTCCGAAGAGCTCACCAAGCTCTTCATGCGCCTCCGCGCCGCCCGTTCCTCCGCCGCCTAGCACCTGCACCGACTGCCTCCTCGCACCATCAACCTTCGCCATTGCTCGCAGCGTCACCTCGGTGATCTCGCAGGCGTCGGCCGGGCGATCTCGCAAGCCAATCTCGAATACTGTTCTGCGGCTTCTCCCAAGTCGCCCTGCCGTTTCACTGTCTCCGTCGCCCTGGCTTCCTCCTCTCTCCCTTGATCGTAAAACTCTTCCGGTGCACTGCCGACTGTCCCATGCTCCTCAGCGCCAGTAAGTGCGCCGGCGTGCCATATCCCTTATGCCGGCTCAGCCCATATCCCGGCACATCGACTCCATCTCCCGCATCAGCGCATCCCGCGTCGTCTTTGCCAGCACCGACGCCGCCGCGATGCTCAGGCACTTGCCATCGCCTCGCACCAGCGCCGTCTGCGGAATATCGAGCTCCGGCAGCTCCAGCCGGAAGTCCGTCAGCAGGTAATCCGGGAACAGCCCCAGTTGCTCCACTGCCCGCAGCGCCGCCAGTCGCGTCGCCGTCACGATCCCCTCCGAATCGATCTCCTCCGGCGAAGCCAGCCCCACGCCCCATGCCACATGCCAATGCTTTGATCTTCGGCGCCGCCTCTTCCCTCTCCTCCGGCGTCATCTGCTTCGAATCCCTCACCCCCACCAATGTTGTAGTATGGGCTTTAGCCCGTTTCCTCGCTGTAGTGCTTGTAGTCATGGGCTTGTAGCCCATTCCCTCTCTCCCCGCCCTCCCAATAGCACCAACGGATCATTCGGCAGCACCACCGCCCCCACCGCCACCGGCCCGGCCAGCGCCCCGCGTCCCGCCTCATCCAACCCCGCAATGAACCGCAGCCCGCTTTTCCACAACCGCCGCTCAAAGCTCAGGTCAGGGTCGGTTCGCATCGTACACGCCCTGCCGTTCATTCGCGCGGATCCGAAATATATCCTGGATCATGCGCACCGCATCCCGCACCGCGCTCACCTTGCTCTCCGTCCGGTAATACCAGTCGATCGGCACCTCCACCACCTTGTACCCCCGGCGCTCCCCGACGTATAGCACCTCGATGTCGAAGGACCAGCCGTTCAGCGTCTGCCGTCTGAACAGGTCCTCCGCCACCCCGGCCCGGAAACACTTGAACCCGCACTGCGTATCTTGTAGTTGTGGCAGGATGAAAAGCCGGATGACGAAGTTGATGAAGCGTCCCCCGAAGTGCCGGTAGAACGGCTCGTCATAGCGCACCGCCCCTCGCACCTCGCGCGAGCCGATCGCAATATCAAAGCCCGTCAGCCGCGGCGGCAGGAACTTGTTCACCTCTTCGATTGGCATCGACAGGTCTGCATCGCACATGAACCGGTATTCCCCGCTTGCTTCCAGCATCCCCTTCCGCACCGCCAGCCCTTTCCCTCTGGCGGCTTCGCTGATCACCCGCAGGTTCTCGTGCTGCCCCAGGTAGCCGCGCGCGATTTCCAGCGTGCGGTCCGTGCTCCCGTTCTCCACCACCAGCACTTCCGCTTCGTAGCTCTGCTGCGCAAGGAAAGCGAACACCTGCTCCAGGCTGCGGGGCAGGCGGTTTTCCTCGTTGTGCGCAGGAATGACGATCGATAGCAGAGGCAGAGACAAGGCGGCTAGCGGTTGGCGATCAGCAGATAGGCAAACCCGGCCAATACGCAGCATTCCACCAGCGCCATTCCGCCGAGCAGGATCCATTGCCTGGGCCGCAATCCGCCTCGGCTGCTGGACAGTCGCTGCGATGGATTCGTCTCCCGCAGGTTTTCCGGCACTTCACTGCCTGCACCCTCAGCGTTCTCGTCGAAGTCGAAGCTCAGGTCGGCGGGGTTGAACGGCTTGTTTTCCTCGGCGGCATGGAAGATCGCCCGCGCACGCGAAGGCGCCTCGGCGTCAGTCTCCGCCGGGGTCATGGCTGCCGCCTCCGGCGCCGGCTCCAGAGCCGCTCCCTTCGGCCGCGGCGTCACGATCCGATCTGCGATGTCATACACCAGTTCCGGCCTCAGCACCGCCCGCGCCTGCAGCAGCGACCCCGCAAACTGGCGGATCGCATCGCTCAGCACCACCCGCACCATCGGCCGCAGCGAATCCACGTTCATCGCCGGGTTCGCAGACATCAACACCGGTTCCACCGGCCCCGGCAGGCTCACACCTTGCCGGTCCAGGTACACCTGCAGCGCGCGCGCCAGCCGTCCCACTCGCAGCATCAGGTTCGACGCTGCCGGGATTCCCCGCCCGCTCTTGACCACGTTCCACTGGTCGCCCTTCGCCTCATACAGACCGGTCAGAGGCGTCACATAGATTACATAAACCCCCGGCGGGCCGATCAGGATCAACGGCTCCACGATCTGGCTGTTCGCCAGCGTTACATTGCGGACCAGCGTAAAGCCCTTTTCCAGGATGCGGTCGAGCTGCGGGATCACAGCCCTCTGCGCCTCCATCTCCGGATACCAGTTCACCCCAAATTCCATCATGCCGCGCAAGCGCTGCAGGCCGCTGATCTCGCCTTTTTCGTTTTGTAGTGGGGTTTTATCGATGACTTTCATAATGGAGTCCGGCTCGCACTTCTTAGCCCGCGTCATTGCGAGGAGGCGCCTGCCCCGGATTTTCGGGGCCGAGGTGGCGATCTCCTCCTTGGCCGAAGTTATTTCCTAGAAAGCGGGAACGCCCTCCAGCTCATCATGCTCGCCCGCCACGCCGGTCGTCAGCACTTGCTTCCCGTCCTGTCCGGCCAACTTGACGGGCATTCCCAGATCAAAGGTTCCGGCCATGTATTCCTTGCGCTGGCCGGTCACCAAATGCCTTCCATCCTTCAGGCGCTCCAGCAGCGTCTTGCGGTCCAGCAATACCCGGTCTGAAAAACTGGGCCCCCGCCTCTCGTACGCCCGCACCAGTTCGATCTTCCCGCTCTTATAGCGTACGGCTTCGATGACAACGTCGAACTTCTGCATGAGCCCTCCGCGTGTATTTTAGCACACACTCCGCTTAAGCCACAGAGACGCGGCCCGCCTCCGCGTCTCTGCACTGGATCACTGGTAATTGTCCCCGTCGTATGTCTACCTACTCATTCTTCCCGCCCACCGTCAGGAAGATCGCAATTCCAAAGATGATGATCAGGATCCAAACATAGAACGGAGTCGCCGCGCACACCCGGAAATACGCCGTCATAAAGGCAGTTGCCACGTTGCTGTATCCCGCCTGGATCAGCGCCCCAAAGAACAAGTTGACGCCGCCGACAATGATCGCGATCAGCGCCAGTGTAAGTGCATGCTCCACCTTGACTACCCATCGTGTCACGCCAAAACCTCCACCACTTCTCCACCGCATGGTATCTACTCCCTCGGCCAAATACATTTTTCATTGTCATTGCCGTAGCGCACCGCAGCGAAGGCCCCGCCTTCCGCGGGGCGAGCCGTACTTTGGCGGCATCGCATTTGGTGCGAAGCATCCCTGTCCCGCCAGGGATGTAAGGAAGCAATCTCGACAGTTCCCTTGGTGCCCACGCATTCTATCCTAATTTGGCATAATTGCGAATAATAGCCGATCCTTATCATAGCGCGCATCCCGCCCTCCGCCACTGATCCACGCGCCGTTCGGCTTGCACACTGCTGCCGACAGGCAGCGTGCATCGCGCAAGGAACAAGGATACTGGTAAACTCAATCAAGACGAAGGCTTGGGGAGGGACCGCGTGGAAATCAGCACTCGTTTCTTGGAGCGGGGGAAAAGATTGTGCTCTCGCGATGTATGAGAACTCTCCTCAGCGGAGAATATCAGGTCGTTGGGCTGTTGACAACCGTAACGAAGGATTCCGATTGCGTCGATATGCACGATGTCCGCTGGAGCTTGCTCGAAAGGCAGGCTCAGTCTATCGGCCTGCCCTGGGAAAAGGTCTCCATCTCCAGCCATACATCCAACGCAGATTATGATCCGAGCCTGGTACAAACCTTGAGGAGATACAAGGAATCAGGTCTGACTTCCGTCATATTTGGCGACATCTTTCGCGAAGACCTGAGAGCCTACCGCACCCTGAATCTCGCCAGGCTGGGCCTCAAGGCCATATTCCCTCTCTGGAAAAGAGACAACCTCCAACTGATGGACTCTTTTATCTCATTGGGATTCAAGGCGCTTGTCACATCCATCAACGCATCCCGGCTCGACGATCGCTTTATCGGCAGGACCATAGACTGGAAATTCATGCGCGAGTTTCCCAGTTCTGCCAACATTTGTGGAGAATATGGGGAATATCACACCTTTGTGTACGATGGCCCGATCTTTGAGAGCGCCATACCGTATACAGTTGGTGACACTTGCGAGAGAGATGACCTTTTTCACCATTTCAAGTATTGTGATGTGATCCCCGCCTGACGCTCGGCTGGAGATCCGTGCCAGATCGAAGCAAACCCCTGATGCCGCCGGCGTCAACAGAGCGCCAGGCGTTTAGCTAGATAGCCATCAATCACCTTGTTTGAAGGCTGCGTCGTATAATCCTGACGGGTTGGTTTTCATCAGGGAGAATCATCGGACAAGGGTACGACATGTCACCAGTAAAGACGATAAGACGAATTTCCCTTGAGGTTATTGATAAAGATAAAGCTATTGCCGCATTGGAGACTGTGCATTTTGGGTTAAATTTATCTTGAACCTGGGCCTGATTGGGATAAAACTAAGATTGATAACGCCAATGCTGAATTTGAGGAGATGAAGAGAAAAGAGATAGAGGAAGAGGTCAAAGCATTTGAGGCAAAATACGGTCACGACTTCTTTTGAGGAGACAGAGAAAATCATATTGGTTTGGGGTTTATATTTCCACGGGGGGCTTTTACCGCTTGATACTTACAATATTTATGTTGATTGTATAAGGCGTGTTGATAAAGAGCCAATGAAGATAAGACCGGTGAAGGAACGGGATGGTGTACCATACATTGCTGAGACAAATGGGAATGGGTTTACAAGGGATATGTCTATGAAGTTAATGGCTTTTACACGGATGATGAGATAAGACTGTTAATTCTTGAAGATTTTGACCAAGACCGTAGATTATTTGAAAAGCTAAAAACGAAATTCAATGAAGTTGGTGATGTCGAAAGTACGGTTGAACGCCCCAGGATACCAGAAAGCGTCCGTGTCGAAGTCTGGCGTCGGGATGGGGGTAAATGTGCAAGATGTGGCAGTCGTGAGAAACTGGAATACGACCATATAGTTCCAATTTCAAAGGGCGGAAGTAATACCGCTAGGAATATAGAATTGCTTTGTGAAAAACACAATAGAAGTAAAAGCAATAATGTCGTTTGAGTTTCTCCCAATCAATCGAATGGGGAGATTGTGAAAGAGGAGTAAATATGACCAACCTTTTCTGGAAAAATGAGCACAACGATTTGTCTTTGCTCACTCAACAGCCGTTCAAAACCGAAGAAGAGCTTGAGGACTATCTTTATAGGACTCCTCAGCTGCTTGGCGATTTGATTATCATTTCACGCCAAATAAAATCAGGCACTCGCCGTGATATTCCAGACTTAATTGCAATAGATGGGGATGGAGATGTAGTCATCATCGAATTGAAAAAAGCATCAGCCACAGAGGATGTGATTCCTCAAGTCCTGCGATATGCAATTTGGGCTGAAACGAATCCAGATGCAATAAAGAATTTATGGCTTGAAAGCCCTCAAAAGCCTGATGACCGTGTTATTGATTGGGATACCTTGACTATCAAAATCATGGTGATTGCGGAGAAGGTGCCAGTCAACGTATTGCGGCTTGCAAATCGAATTGCATATCCCGTAGAATTCCTTGAGGTTTCTCGCTTCATCTCAAAAGGTAATGAGTTTGTTCTTGTCAGCTCCCAAACCCCTGAAGAGATTCCCAGTGTTGGTACAGTCCGAGGAAAACCGAATTACGATGAATCCTGGTATCGACAGAACTTCAATTCGGCAAGCGTGGATGTTTTCCTTGCGACTGTAGCAGGCGCAGAGAGGATAGTAAAAAGCAAGGGCTGGAATCTGGATACTAAGTTCAATAAGAATTATGTGGGCTTCAAATACGGATACCCGATCGTGTTTGGCGTCATGTGGATTGGCACTAAGTCCTTCTGTTTGTTTTTCAAGTTACCGCAGCAGCAGGTCAAAAAAATCCACATTGAAGGGATTGAGCCATTACGATATGAAGAAGAATGGCATCAGGTCTTGTACAAAGTTGATTCGAAAGATTACCCTTTAGAGAAATTGCTCCCGCTGTTTGAAGCGGCTTATCAAAATATCACAGGCAACAAATAGGGATTTATCTTACCTGTCCCCTTCTCTACCACTGAGCTACCTCGGCTTAGCAGAGCGCCCGAATTGGAGAGCTTAGTATCTAATGACTTCAGGTGGATGAAAGGGATATTGTGTCTTGATTATACGATTTTTGTCGCCGCTCCTGCTTTTGCAAAGAGCGATTGGGCTTGCAAGGCGGTGCTTCTAGAAACACGTCTAAGGACGACGCCATTGGAAGTCTCGGCTAATGTTTTCGCCTCACCAAGTCCCAAGTTGGTAAGCTTACGAATAACCTTTATTGTTTCGATTTTACTGCGGCCCGCGCTCAATATCACCAGATTAACGAAATCCTTTTCTTCTTTGAGCCTGGCAACTACTTTGCGCCGGAATTCATGACTCCACCAAGTACTACCACGGTCGCCAGTGGCTTCCCACCCATCGGCCACTAATTGCCCGACAAAATCTCTGTGAGCAATTACGGCTAGTTGGTCATTTGATTCTGGTGGTGGTACATGTTGCTCAAACGGGATAGAGTCTCCGGCGTTATAACTACCTTCTTGCCCAATTGCGTCTGCCCAGAATTCTCATCCGTGTCTTACCAAGCCAGCCGCTGCTTACTATTTCAAACACTATTTCGCAAGTTTCCCACTTAATTTCATCTGCCTGAATATCAGGTTTTTGTGGCTTTCCACATTTCAAGCAGAAATTTGCGTCATCAGAAAGTTCAGTACCACAATTGCTACAGTACATATTTGTTCATGCTCCTTCCTGAATTCTGACCATCTTCCTGTTGTCGCAAAGTCCCTCTTGAGAAACGGGAAGCTTAGCTGGGCATCTCTTTGATAATTCGCATTGTCTCCACGCTCACAGTACAGACACGGCAGAGCAGATCAATAACATGCTCTTTGTAGTCGGCAAACCTGTACGTGTTGAATTTCTCTGCTATTGTCGGGATCTTTCGGCTTCTTCTCCTTGTATCTGTCGAGAATCCACTCAAGGGCGGAGTAGGTACCTAAACCGATATTGCCATACATCGGCAGGCAAGCCGCGGAGAGTGGTGGCGGAGTATCTAATTCAATCAAGCCCTGTTCCTTTCTAGCAATCAGGCGAACAACGGGTTTGGCTTGCTTCGTGTCTTCGCGGTCTCAAATTATACGGCTCCATAAGCTTCATAACCCAAGTGTAGTTCCAAAAGGCTCTTCCCCCAATCGCCCATTTCCGGAAATCTTCATAGAATGGCAGTCTCGGTGGTTCGCGTCTTGAGATTGACTTCGTATTTCGCCCGATATGCAGGGTGATGAAGGACGGCGTATGCGTAGTAAAGAAGAGCCAGCTTGTCGATTTTCTTGTCTTTGAAGTGCTTCTGGAATTGTGACAGCGCCCAGTTCGTAATGTTCTCCGAAGACTTGCCCGAATCTGTGTAATCAAAAAACGGCAAAACAGGCAACCGTCAGCCGCAGCGCTCAGAGAATTAAAGGTCACAAACAGTGTTTGTAGCTAGCACCGTGAATGGCTTTGGCGAATTTGAGCCAGATATCGATATCGCGAAATTCTTGCCCCTGAAGATCCTTGGCATAAGTGATGGCATTTCGTTCAGTTCTCTCGCAAAGTACATCTTTTGCTTAATGTACGGGCGATAAAGGCCATCAATTATGTTGTCCTCGTCAAAAGCGTATTGCTTACCATCTGACAAATCCTTCTTTACAGCACGAGTCCACTTTATAGAGTAATCAAGCTCGTCAGCGACTTTGTCTCTGTCAAGCTTCGACAATCTCTTGACATCCCTGTTATAGACAGAAATCAGAAACCGAACCTTCTCCGCAAGCCTGTCCTTATCCAGGTCATATACCCATTCATCACGATTTGTAGCTGTCCCAAGAGAGTATATTTTGAACAGCGTTTTCGGCTCTGGAGATGTTTCCCTGACTTGGCAGCCTTGCTTACTAATGGAATCAAATCATCCCAAGAGTGTTCGTCAGGATTTAGCCAATTGCCCTGTTTGTCGGGATGAATACGGTCGAATTTCATCTCAGGGAATTTCGTGGTGTTCAGAAATTCCAATTTATGAACTGCGAGCTCAAAATTCTGGTCGGCGCGCGATAGTAGATTTGTGCTGGAGATTTGCCCTTGTTGCTGCTCTTAACATGAAGGCTATTGCCACGCCCGTCTGTATGCCAAATACGTTGTGCGTTGTGCCGGAGAGTTTGGGATTGTCGCGCACGTCGCCGCCCAAATCGAGAACATAGATAAAAGAAAAATCATTGCCGACAACCTTCCTAAAGCCATCGGTATGCCGCTTTGCGATAAACGACCGATTTGTTATGAGGGCAATAATTCCATCTTCACTGACTCTGTCAGATGCCCAGCGCCAAAAGCGTGTGTACATATCGTACATTTTGGTCTTTTGTGCTGTGCTATGTTTGATATAGGTGTCTTTGATACGCTTGTCAATTTCCGGGTATTCGCGGCTCTTGTTGTTTGCGTTCTCGCTCGCCTGATTGGCATAGTAGGGCGGATTACCGATAATCAGCATTAGGGGCTTGCCGTTTTGCTTGACTATTCTCTCTGCGTTCTCGTCTGTAATTCCGAAGAAGTTTAACTGCTTCCCAGTATGCTCGAACCACATGTTGTCGAGCGTATCCACGAAACAAATATTCTCAAACTCCTTGAACGTGCCCATCTTCTGCTTATATGTATATTCGATGTTCAGATTGGCAATGTAGTAGGGCAGAATCGCTACTTCGTTGCAGTGGATTTCGTGCTCATACTTGTAATCTAGCTGTGCAGGTGGCAGATGTTCAATCAGTTCAGTGAGGAATGTTCCTGTGCCGGTTGCGGGGTCAAGTATCTCCACTCCCAGGTCGCCCAGCGTCTTGCCAAAATGCTTATCTAGCAGATAGTCAGCTCCTTCAATCATGAAACGCACGATTTCGTCAGGGGTGTAGACAATTCCCAGTCTGTCAGCCGCCTTCGGGTTATAGGCCTTATAGAAGCTCCCATACAATGCCTTCAGAAACTTCTGCTTTTCGTGATGGTCAGAAATCTGTGATGCTTTGGCGTTGATGGTTTCATAGTATGGAGCAATCTTGGCGTGGATGTTTCTCTTTGTCTCGCCCGTGTAGAACGTCCCTGCGACCTCCTGCAACTTGCGGGCTATGGCGTTCTCCCGATGAAACTCTGCCTCATCAAACACCCTCATGAAGATATCTTCAGTAAGTACGTGCTGAATAATCATTTCCCGAGCGTCTGCTATCTCAACTTTCGGGTTTATGGCCTTGCGTGATAGTTCAAGAAACTCGCTCAAGGCATTTGCGAATTGCGGGTTGGTCTGTACCTGGCTCTCGATTATCTCTCTCAGAACTACTGCTAATCCGCCCACTTCTGCGCTGAATAGCTCAATTGCTTTGTGGAACTCGACAACTTCCTTCGGCTCATAGCTAACAAAGTACGTCAGCAGAGCGTCTAGCGCGGTTGCATCTTTGAAGTCAGCTCGCAAGACCTCATTGCCACCTTGATACAAAACCGCTGTCTGTGTATCTTCAAATAAGATGTTGAAATTGGGATAGCCCTTACTAAATTTGGTTTTAATCTCATCTTCAAGTGTATCTTTCTCGTCCTTGCTTTCCCAAAATCCCCAATCTTGGCGCAATGCGTCTTTCAATGTTCCATCGGGTATTACTGTGCGTCCCTTTCGGCCCAATACCCCCACCTCGGGAACAAGCACCAGATTTTTTGAGCGTGCATAGTGATCTAGTAATTCTTGAAACGCTTTACGCAAGGAGCTTTCATTACGCGTCCCCCCATATCGGATTAGCTTCTCGACGTTGCTATAATACTGCTGAATGAGTTGGATAGACATAGGCACTCGCCCCAGAATGACGGCTGTAGCCATTATAGCAAACGTTTCTGCACGGGCCGAACATAAACACCGCCATTTCTGCCGTTTTCGGCTAGATATGACGGTGTTTTGGCGGAAGTCGGGGTGCCGGGATTTGAACCCGGGACCTCTTGCTCCCAAAGCAAGCGCGCTACCAACTGCGCTACACCCCGAATAACCTTACGGAGTTTATCCCGCGTAGCGGGACTACACCCCGCCGAAGGCCCCGCACAGCGGGGAACGGTACCGAATTATAGCCGAAGTTAGCCCAATTCGCCTCAACGGCCGCGGACACGCTGCCGCACGACCTAGGGGAATTGCAAACACTCGTCACGGCGCATCCGCCGTGACGCCGCTTCCCCCTCGCCTTTGACGAACGATGGATTACGAACCTTTGGTTATAACCCTTCCACCAGGCAGCCCGCAGCTAGGATCACAAAGGCGATCAGGATTAGCCAGCCAGAGAACCCCAGGGCCGACAGGCTGGGGATCAGCTTGAGGATCACGCCAACAACGGCCACCGCCACGGCGATCCAGAACGTGAGCTGCTTCGGTGCACTGATATTCATATTCATATTTTCCTCCGGACTGCAGAATGAGATGCTACCTTCACGGCGTTGCAGACTCAGGCAGGTTGCATCATATATTCAACACCGGATGTGGCTCTTGGATGCTGGTAGTGGGAAGCCTCGGCCCACCTCGGCGCAGACAAGCCTCCTACCGCACAACTGCGACTTATTAGCATATTCACGCACTGCAGTCTGGCAGGACGTTAGCTCCGCTCCCTCTCATAAGATTCCCTTTCTCCGTGCCTCTGCGCCTTCCTTTCGGATTCCTGATAGTTCATCATCGCCGTCAGAAGGCACCCCTTCCCGTTTCGGGAAGGTCGCGAAGCATCCCGTAGCGAAGCGCAGGGGGGCCGGGGGTTAGGTCCGCTGCCTCCACAAACAAGCAGTAGAATACCCTCATCTCTCTGGAGGGCCGTGCTATGCAAAAATGGGAATACGCCTGGGTCGTCATCAATACCGAGAAGAGAACCTACCGTGTGAACGGTGCAAGGTTCGACCTCGGCCCCGACAACGAGTACGACTTCGTCCTGAATGACCTTGGCGGCAAAGGTTGGGAGCTGGTGACCGCCGAGCTGCCCGCGCCCGGCCCCGCCCGTTCTACGTTCGTCTTCAAGCGCCCCCTGCAAACCCCCTGATTCTCTCCACTTCAGAATTTAAATGCCTATCGGCTCAGGTGCATCCCCGCTGATCCGATAGGCATCGCGTTCCGTTTGTTCTGGTTTCTTAGGGGTTACTAGCGGCTCCGGCCTTCAATTCCCCATACCCGTCTTCGCCAAAGCCACTGCCGCCGTGATCGCCTCCACGGTGTGATCCGCCATGCCCTCACTCCGGGCTTTCAGGTTCACGGCTCCGCCGGATGCGGTTCTCATCCTCACGCTGAAGATCGGCTTTGCCGCCAGGAACGCCCAGATCCCCACCGCGCAGAACAGCAGTCCAGGTATCATCTCTATCCAAAAGATCGGATCGGCTGGAATCATTAACATGTACTTCACCGGGTGGTACAACATCACCGCCCCCACCAGCAGCACAAAGAATGCCGCATATTTCAACGGATGCACGCGCCTTATCTTTTCTGCCGACCGGATATCCGATAGGGGATACGTCCTCGAGAGCGTGAACACGCTCTCGTCGGTCACTGTAATGCCCGGCGCTTCAAACAGGGTCGACTGATCCATGGCATTCATAAGTTTCTCCCTCCCCTGTGGCACAGCCCGACGCGATCCTGCACCAATAATACTCCACCTTGACCCCTTCCGCTCATTTCTCCCCTCTCCGCTTCCTTATTCTCGATTCCCAACTCCCAATCCCCGACGAATTCCCAATTCTCCAGTCCCTACTCCCGGTTCTTCCTCAAACATTGTAGTACTAGTACAAGGGCGTACGCCGGCGTACAAACTCTGCGCTTGACCTTAGAACATCTGTTCCATATAATGAATACATAAGGCGACATCCTGCCGCCATTATGTATTTCGGTGATACGGATCACCATAGAGAAAACCCATGCCCGCATCTAGCCGTGATTACCTGTCTTCGTGTCTACTGTTCTTCCCGCCAAGCGCGCTTTCCCTATCAAAGTGTTCTTCACGGCGCACGCTTTACTCGTCCAAGAGCGACATTGTTCCTCATTGTTTTTCTAGAGAGCAAGGTGGTAAAAAGCCGGTTTTCGACCCCCATATATGGCAGGCCTACCCGTGCGCCGCGTCCCAATGTCCATATATGGCCTCCATTGAACCTCCAAAAGGCCTCAAAATCGGCATTAATCAATGGAGAGGTGGAAAGTCGCGCAAGGCGGCTTCCAGCCGCTATTGCGCACATCGGCCAGAGAACCGGAGCTCCAAGCCCGTATCGTCGTCTTCCCGCAGGTCCGCATTGACCGTCTTTGAGTTCGCAATTTCTTTATGTCCATTACATTCCCCATTTCCTATTCCCGGTTCCCTGTTTACCTGTTTTCCCATTCCCCCATTCCCTGTTTCACCTGTTTACCTATCTCCCATTCCCCCCGTGTATAATCCTCCGTGCTCCCCTCGCCCCCTCATGCCCCGCCTCCCTCTGATTTTTCTGCTTGCCTGCCTCATCGGCCTCGCCGCCTGCTCTTCCCTCGCCTCTGCCACACCCACCGCCCTTCCTCTCATAGACCCTCCGACTCTTCCTCCTCTGCCAACCCCCACCGCCACGCGCATCCCCACCGCCACTCCCCTCGCCTGCCTCTCCCAGCCCGGTCAGGTCGAAAGCGGTTCGGTCGCTACCACTAAGCCTCCGCAGGAATTCATCATCTATCTGCCTCCCTGCTACGCCGAGCAGACCCCTCAACGCTATCCCGTCCTCTACCTCCTCCATGGACAGACCTACACCGACGACCAGTGGGTGCGCATCGGCGCTCCCTCCTTCGCCGATAACCTGTTCCACTCCGGCAAGGCCGCTCCCTTCATCATCGTCTTCCCCGACGACCGCTACTGGAACGTCTCTGCCGGCTCAGGCTTCGGCGACCGTCTTATCAACGCCCTCATCCCCTTTATCGACTCCAACTATCGCACCCTCCCAGACGCTTCCCATCGCGCCCTCGGCGGCCTCTCCCGCGGCGGCGGTTGGGCCATCCATTTCGCCCTCACGCGCTATGACCTTTTCGGCATCGTCGGCCTCCATTCGCCCGTCATCTTTGAGGATGATAGCGCCGTCCTCGATCGGCTCATCCGCCTCGTCCCCTCCGCCTCCTGGCCTCACCTCTGGCTCGACGGCGGCGACCGCGATGGCGAGCTCGGCAACATCCTCCGCTTCGAGACCCTGCTCAACTCCTATGAGATCCCCCACGAATGGCGCCTCTTCACCGGCGACCACACCGAGAAGTACTGGCATGCCCATGTGGATGAGTATCTGCGCTGGTACGCCGAACAGTTTGCCCTCGCCGGCTCTCCCTCCGCTCCGGCCTCCACTCCGGCACCCTGATCTATGTTCCCCTCCTCCGCTGATATAATCTCCACACAGCAAACCTTTTCATGAAGCCCTCACCGCACCGGAAACGACCTCACCATGTCCCTCACTAAGCAGGAAGTTGAGCACATCGCCAAACTGGCCCGCCTCGAGCTTCCGCCCGAGCAGCAGGCCCTCTACCGCGAGCAGCTCTCCGCCATCCTCGACTACATCGCCAGGCTGCGCAAGCTGGATACTACCGACGTTCCGCCCACTGCCGGTGGGGGCCTCACTCAGATGACGCTTCGCCCCGACGAGCCGCGCCCCAGCCTCTCCACCGAAGTCCTCCTCGCCAACGCCCCCGACACCGCCGACGATCAGTTCAAGATCCCCCCGGTCTTCGAGTAGGCAGCTACTTACAAAGCCCTTAGCCCCGCCGCTTATCGGTACGCTCCGGCGGGAACATAAAAGAAGGGACCGGCGTCTACCGAACAGGGTAGCCGTCGGGCTTGCCTTGGCGCGTGTTTTCAGGGCCTCATTGCCAAAGTTGAACAGTTCGCCCGTACCCCTTACGCTTGGTCTGACGGCACTCCCACATGACTGACCTCACCTCCCTCACTCTCACCCAGATGCAAGCCGGCCTCCAAAAGGGCGATTTCTCCAGCCGCGAGCTCGTCCAGGCCGCGCTGGATCGCATCTCCAGGTTCGATGCTTCCCTGCACGCCTTCCTGTTCGTGGCAGGCCACTCTGCGCTCCAGCATGCCGATCAGGCCGATAAGGAAAGAAAGGCCTCCGGTGCCGGCCCCGCCCGTCCATTGCTCGGCATTCCGGTTGCCATCAAAGATGTCCTCACCGTTCAGGGCTTGCCTTGCACCGCTGGCTCCCGCATCCTGGAAGGCTTCGTCCCGCCTTTCACCGCCACCTCCGTCAAGAGGCTTCTGGATGCTGGCGTCATCGTCATCGGCAAGACCAACACCGACGAGTTCGCCATGGGCTCCTCCACTGAGAACTCCGCTTACGGCGTAACCCACAACCCTTGGGACTTCGACCGCGTCCCCGGCGGCTCCTCCGGTGGCAGCGCCGCTTCTGTTGCAGCCCGCTATGTCCCTGCTGCCCTCGGCACCGACACCGGCGGCAGCGTCCGGCAGCCCGCTTCGCTCTGTGGCGTTACCGGCCTCAAGACCACCTATGGCCGCGTCTCGCGCTATGGCCTCGTCGCCTTCGGCTCCTCGCTGGATACGGTCGGGGCCTTCGGCCGCACCGCTCAGGATGTGGCTGCCATCTTCTCGGTCATGGCCGGCCGCGATGCTCTCGATGCCACCTCCGCCGATGTCCCCGTTTCGCAGGTCAGCCTCGAGGACACGGCGACAAATCTTTTATCGCCGCTGCATGGGCTCAGGATCGGCGTGCCGAAGGAATATTTTATCGAGGGCATCCAGCCCGAAGTTTCCGAGAAGAATCGCCAGGCCATCCAGATGCTCCAAAGTCTCGGCGCGCAGGTGCGTGAGGTCAGCCTCCCGCATACCGAGTACGCCCTCCCCGTCTATTACATCATCGCTCCCGCCGAAGCCTCGGCCAACCTCGCCCGTTATGATGGCGTCCGCTACGGCCCGCGTGAGGACGCGAAAGACATGCTGGAGGTGTTCTTCCGTACGCGCGGCCAGCGCTTCGGCCCCGAGGTCACGCGCCGCATCATGATCGGCACCTACGCTCTCTCTGCCGGTTACTACGATGCCTACTATGGGCAGGCCCAAAAGGTCCGCACGCTCATCAAGCGCGATTTCGAAGAAGCCTTTCGCCAGGTCGATGTCATCGCCGCGCCCACTGCCCCGAACACGGCCTTCAAGATCGGCGCCCACGCCGATGATCCGCTGGCAATGTACCTGGAAGATGTATTCACGCTTCCCGCGAATCTGGCTGGTGTGCCGGGCATCTCATTCAATGTCGGCTTTGATAATGCAGGTCTCCCCGTTGGAATGCAATTGATCGGCCCACATTTCCGCGAGGACCTGCTGCTGGGTGTTGCGAATGCATACCAGCACGTAACGGACTGGCATAGGAAGGCGCCGCAACTCTAGGGGTTCAACGCTCGACGCGCCCTGCGCGCAGTGTAAGGAGGCAGAATGCAAAGGTTTGGAAGAACTTCCTTGCTGTTATTACTGATATTGTTGGGGGTGTTTGCCTGCGCCCTGCCCGCAGCTCCACTGGCAGATCCATCCGCCGGCGGCACATCCGTTGCTCAGACCGTGCAGGCCATCATCCAAATGACCCAGGACGCCGCCTCCAATATCGTAGACGAGTCCTCCGCTACGCCCATATCGCCCACTTCAACCTTCACTCCCTTGCCGCCCACGTGGACTCCCACCGCCACCCTCACCCCGCTGCCGATCCACACGGTTACGCCTCTCGTTCCGATGCTGAGCGTTTCCGTTCCGACCAATTGCCGCCTCGGCCCCGGAAAGATCTACCGCATCGTCGGCGCCCTGCTCGCAAATCGAATGGTCCAGATCTACGGGCGTGATCCCGGCAGCGACTACTGGTACATCCGAAACCCCGACGCGAACACTCAGTTCTGCTGGGTCTGGGGACAGTATGCCACGTTCACAGGCCTGATCTCCGCGGTGCCGGTCTTCACTCCGCCCCCAACCCCCAGGCCCACCGCCACAGAAACTCCGGAGCCCGCCTTCGATGCTTCCTTTGCCGGCCTCGGCGCATGCGCCGGCTGGTGGGTGGACATTGACCTTACGAATACAGGCTCTCTGGCTTTCAAGTCGATCAGCCTCACCGTAAGAGATACGGTCACGACCAGGATTGTGGCCAGTACTGCGGATGGCTTTTTCCAGCGAACCGGTTGTGCTTCGTCTGTTAGCAGGAAGGCGTTGTTGCCCGGCAAGGACTTCACCAACAGCTCACCGAAATTCGCTTATAACATCAAAGGCCACAAGATGCGAGCCAGCATTACGCTTTGCTCTGACACTGGCCTGAATGGCACATGCGTCACGAAGGCCTTCCTCTTCACGCCATAACACGCCGCCTGTGCACTCGATTTTTCGCAGCGCTTTCCGGGCATGCACTTGACGCAGCGCGGCGTTGCCCGTAAGATGGACAAACGTTTTCAACTCTGACAATCAGGAACCTTGCATGAACATCTTCGTTACCGGCGGCGCGGGATATATCGGTTCGGCTACCTCTGAAGCCCTTCTCAAGGCCGGGCATTCCGTCACCATCTACGACTCGCTTGTAACCGGGCACCGCCTCGCATTGCCGCCTGGCGCGCGCTTCGTCGAGGCTCCGCTCGAGGACCGCCGCGCGCTGAACAGAGCGCTGACCCAGCAGTCCTTCGACGCGGTCATGCACTTTGCAGCCTTCATCGAAGCCGGCGAATCCATGAAGGACCCGGGACGCTTCTATTTCAACAATCTGAGCAATTCTCTTTCGCTCATCGAAACGGCTCATCTGGCGGGCATCAGCCGTTTTGTGTTTTCATCCACAGCAGCGGTCTATCGGTCGAGCGACGCCCCTCTTACGGAAGATTCGCCTCTGGGTCCCACCAATGTTTACGGTCATACCAAGCTCATGGTCGAGCAGGCGTTGGATTGGTACCGGCAGGTGCACGGCCTGCATTTCGCGGCGCTTCGCTATTTCAATGCCTGCGGCGCATTGCCCGGGCGCGGGGAGGCCCATCAGCCCGAGTCGCACCTCATTCCCCTCGTGCTCCGCGTTGCCTTGGGCCAGAGTGATTCCGCCTCCGTCTTCGGCACCGACTATCCCACCCCGGATGGCACCTGCATCCGCGACTATGTCCATATCGCGGACCTCGTCGATGCGCATCTGCTGGCCTTGAACGCGCTCATAGAGCGGGATCGGCTGGTCTACAACATTGGCAGCGGGCATGGCTACTCCGTCCGCCAGGTCATCGAAACGGCGCGCAAGGTGACGGGTCATCCGATCCCCGCGACAGAATCGCCTCGCCGCCCCGGTGATTCTCCGCGCCTGGTCGCATCCTCCGCGAGCATTCGCCGCGAGCTCGGCTGGCAGCCCACGCACGACAGCCTGGAAGAGATCGTCTCAAGCGCATGGGAATGGCAGAAGACGCATCCGAACGGCTATAAGCGCAAGGGTATAATCCTTTCATGACTTTTCTCGTAGTTCTGATCGGCTGGATATTCTCGCTGTGTCTGCATGAGTTCTCGCACTCGTTGGTTGCATACTACGGCGGCGATACCACCGTTCGCGAAAAAGGCTATCTCACCTTTAATCCCCTCAAATATACCCACCCGGTTTACTCGATAGTCTTGCCCCTGCTGTTTGTGCTTCTCGGCGGCATCGGGCTGCCGGGCGGCGCCGTCTACATAGAGACCTGGCGCTTGCGCAGCCGCGGCTGGGTCAGCGCGGTTTCACTTGCCGGTCCTGCTTCCAATCTGCTGCTGGCGATTATCCTCGGGGCTATCCTTCGCTTTGCCCCTCCGGATGCCGGTGGCATATGGCCCGGTCTGGCCTTCCTGGGCTTCCTGCAGATCTCGGCTCTCGTCCTGAACCTCATCCCGCTCCCGCCCTTCGATGGCTTCGGCGCCATTGAGCCTTATCTGCCGATGAGCCTCCGGACGAACATGGCGCAGGTCCGGGGCATGCTTCCCTTCGTGGTTTTCTTCCTTCTCTGGTACGTGCCTTTCGTAAACAACGGGTTCTGGCGACTCGTGTTCTTCCTTGCATCCCTGGTCGGGGATCCGCTCGCGCTGGTTCAGCAAGGGTACAGCTTATTCCAATTCTGGGTCCGCTAAGGGTTACGCGGTAGGGGATTTTGGCTTTATCGCGGTCGCTGACCGAAGGAAGATTCCTGCGATCAGGAGTACCGCCAGCAATCCAACCACGCATAATCCGGCCATGACCAGCGGCGTATCCAGGTTTACATCCAGTCCCGGAAGATGGAAAGCCTGCTGGATGGCATTGACAACGTCCACATAGAAATTATCCCTCGATGGCTTAATAATATAGAAGCGGTCTTCCGGCCTGCCGATAAACGGGCTTAGCCTCCACGTCAGTTGCGTTCCAACAAAACCAAAGAGAACCATCCACAATCCCAGTATATATTTTCCGACTGACTTGAATGTCCCTTCGCGCGTCGTCTCGATCAGCGTCAGACCGCGCCATAAAAAGTAGATGCCGATCAAGGCGCTGATCCCCACAAAGACCACTGCCAGGAGTTGCGAGAAGGCGTAGTTGCTGGACGTCATGACGAAGAACAAAGTGATCGGCGCCAGGCCGAGCAGCAAAAAGGCTGTCACTGAAATTCCAGCCAGCACAATGGTGAGCACCTGGACCATCCGAAACGGCGTCCCCAATAGCGCCAGCGAGAAGAAGTAGAGCGCCGGAAGTGAAAAGGCCATCGTCGATAGGAACAGGATCGGCATCTTGATCGACGACGAAACGGCCTGTAGCGGGCTCTTCGTGAGTCCCAATGTAAAACCATACGCCATCAGGAACAGGAAGGAAGCCATGGTTAAGGTGCGCGCCTTCAGTCCTACTTCTTCGTTATCACGGATGCTGATAAAGAAGCCGTCTGGGTTGCGCAAGAAATCAGGCAGGATGGTCCAAATGTTTTTCATGTTGATCTCCTTGAATTCGTTTTCCCGAAGTATGGCTGAGGATGGCCTCCACGTCCTCCCTGAGTGCTTACAAAAGCTATCAAGGGAGATCATAGTGTCGCGTTATTGCGGCGCTAACCTGCCGCGTTCGGCTTTACAAATCGGACCTTTTTGGTTATAAGGCAAACAAGTGGTTTCATCTATGACGCCCGCATGGAGGCTTACATGGCCGTTCAGCAGTTGCCGCATGTTGTGATTATTGGTGCAGGGTTTGGGGGCATGGAAGCAGCGCGAAAACTCGCCAACGCGCCCGTCCGGATCACCCTGATCAACCGGGAGAACTATCATCTTTTCCAGCCATTGCTCTACCAGGTTGCCATAGCGGGCCTTGTGCCCTCTCAGATCGCCTACCCCGTGCGCACGATCTTTCGTCACCAGAAGAATCTCTTGTTCCAGATGGGGGAAGTTACCGCAATTGACTTCGATGCCAGGTTTGTCCGTATGGATGGCTCGGTCATCGCCTATGACTATTTGATCCTTGCCATTGGCGGACAGACGAACTTCTTCAAGCTCAGGACGGTTGAAGAGAATGGTTATCAGCTAAAGAATGTCGACAGCGCGGTGGAGACCCGCAATCATCTGCTCGCGATGTTTGAACTTGCCAGCCGGGAACCGGATCCGGACCGGCGGCGTGCGCTGCTAACCTTTGTCATCGTAGGCGGTGGACCGACCGGCGTGGAAACTGCCGGTGCGCTGGCAGAATTGATCCGGATGGTCATTGCCAAAGATTACCCGCAGATGGATCTGAACGACGTGCGCGTCCTGCTTCTGGAATTGACCAGCCATCTCATGGAGAGCTATCCTCCTCCACTCAGGGATGCTACCTTCCGCCTGCTATCCCGGAAACACGTGGATATCTGGCTCGATTCCCGCCTCACCGACTACGATGGGGAACAGGTCATCCTTGCAGACGGGCGGCGGCTGCGCACTCATACGCTGATCTGGACTGCGGGTGTGCGCGCGGCTGACCTGACCGACCGGCTCGGCCTCGCGCAAGGTCCGTCTGCGCGGCTGGTTACCGAGCCGACACTCCAGCTGGCAGGTCACCCCCAAACCTTCCTCATCGGTGACGCGGCTTATCTGACGGACGATGCCGGCAAGCCGTTGCCCATGTTGGCAACCGTTGCACAGCAGGAGGCAAGAGCCGCAACGGATAACCTCCTGCGCATGCTAAAGGGACAAGCGGTCCACGCGTTTCAATACAAGGATCCGGGCCTGCTCGCCACCATTGGCCGAAATGCAGCGGTGGCGCGCATTGCAGGCCTTTCATTCAGCGGATTTATTGCCTGGGTGATCTGGGTCGGATTGCATATTTACCGGCTGATCGGCTTTCGGAACCGCCTGGTGGTAATGATCAATTGGGCGTGGGATTACTTCTTCTATGACAGCCAGGTGAGGCTCATCACGAAGGACTAGGCATAACCACTCTCTTTGACGGAGCAAGGCCGCATGCGTTTGAAGCGGCTGTTATTTTCCTGCCTCCAGTTCGCGATAGATGAACCATTGGCCCTTGCGGTCATCCACATTCTTCATAGCGCGGTCGTAGTACAGCTCGAAGAGCCGACCCGTGTCCACCCGTACCCGGAAGAAGAACCGGCCCACGTTCAGTGAACCGCGGCTGGATGCGGCTTCAGCATGACTGGGGCGCATGTTGCGAGAGGCGCGACCCCGGCGGCTGAAATCTGTCCACTCCGATAGTTTCTCGGCAATCTGATAACGCCTTTGCTCCCAAATGAAGCCATCGGGGCAGGGCGGCGACTTCTCATAGGCTGGCGCCGCCTCAAACCACACTTCGATGGGCTCGTCGAGAAAATGAAGGGAGCGCGGATCCATAAGCTTCAACGCGGCTTTCTTTCCAGGTACTTCTTCAGCGCCACAGCGTTGTTACGCACTTCCTCGCGGGAGCTGTAAAGCAGCGTGAGCTTGTGCCCCCGCCCTCTTTTTCGCAATTCGGCAACCAGGTCAGGCTGCTGCTTAAGCTCCTTGGAGTAGCGCCTCTGGAATTCCGCCCACTTCGTTTCCTCATGGCCATACCATTTGCGCAGTTCGTTGCTGGGCGCCAGTTCCTTCATCCACGCATCCAGTTGGAGCTTCTCTTTGGAGAGGCCGCGCGGCCACAGACGATCCACCAGCACACGGTAGCCGTCAGTGCGACTCTGCGGGTCGTATACGCGCTTGACCTGAATGGTCATCGCTTCCGTCCGGAACTGTGCTTATCTTTGTCTTCTGCTTTCTTTATATCCTCCGGAGCCACCTGGAACGTGTGCAGGAAGCGATGAAAGACGGGTGCGATCAACACGCCGACCGCCACGAGAAACACCACGCCGGAGAAGAGCGCGTAAAAGGACGCGAAGAGCTTGCCGCCATCGGTTCGCACGGGATCAACGGGACCCATACCACCCAGGATCATGGATGCATTCAGAAGTGCATCCAGCCAGGGCATGTGTTCTATAAAGTGGTAGCCGAGTATGCCGATGCCAAGCGAGATGCCGATGATGGCAATGGAGAACCCAAGATAGAGAACGACCCGCCGGATAAAGAGTTTGCGGCTGACCAGTGGCTGCCCACGGTGCTCGAACCCCTTTATCATTTCAACCTCCGTTGTACTTCCAATCCCAGAACCAGAACGCCAGGCCCTTGTACTCGCCCCATTTCATGAACGCCTTTTCCACCTCGGACGCGGTGATGGGTGCGCCTTTGTGCCATTCATGCGACACCATCTTGAGGGCGTAGGTGTCGATCGGGATGAAATCCGAGCGGCCCAGGATCATGAGCAGGTTGGCAGCTGCGTAGGGCCCTACGCCCCGGATCTTAAGCAGCTCTTTGCGAAGTTCCAGAGTGGGCAAACTGGAGGTCTTGAATGCTTCGACGTCCAGTTCACCGGATGCGACGCGCCTCGCCAGCTCATGAATGGCCGGAGCGCGATATCCGACGCGCACCGCCTCTCGCAGAATATCGGGCGTGGCAGACGCGATCTTCGCCGGGCTGGGGAAAGCCTTGAGGCCCTCTGGTTGATTCCGGGCAGCAGGCAGGGGATCCCCGAACGACGCGATGAGATTCAGGTTCATCCTCTTGGTCGCCGCCCACAGGGTATTTGTCGTCAGGATTGTCTTGAGAATGTCTTCGAAGAAGGTAGGGGAACGCAGCACGCGGCCGCGCGCCAATCTCTTGGCATCACGCAGTTTGGGCTCGATGCGGGCAGCTTTATAGAAGGATGAGAAATCCTGATCCAGCCCAAACATCCAGTCGATCTTCTGCGCGACTTCGTTTTGCTCAGCCTTGCTGAGCCGGCCGGCCAGCTCGACGTCCACGCCGGTGGGCGCCTGTGTGATGCGATACTGGAGCACGCGGCCGTTGGACAAACGGTCCACATAGGAGAGCCCCTGACGCGTCTCGTCAAAGTGGAAGGGTGCGAGCTGCACCCAGCCGTGTGAATTGACCACGGAATGGAAGTTGAAGGGTTGGCGGGCGGTTAAGGAAAGGTGCATTAGTGGTTCCTGCCGGTTGTTGGCGCTTTTCGAGTGGCTGCGTCATGCGGCCGGCTTCCTTTGCAGGATCCAGAGCGAGATGGATTGCAGGGCCAGCATGGCCGCGATGGCTATCGTGAAGGCGACGACGATGCCTGCGGGTTGGAGCAGGATCGCCAGGACGAAAAAGAAACTTGCATAGGAGAACAATCCCATCAGGAGGCCGCGCAGCACCTTTATGGCTGCAGCCGGACCATTTTGGTGATGAGCGAAAGCTGCCAGCGTGGCGGTGAAAAGCGGAAACGGGGCGAGTAATCCGGTGAGACGGGCGCCGAAGGCCGGAGCGAGGGTGGTGAGCAGCACGACAAAGATGGTTGCGATCACCATGCGCAATGGAATATCCCAGCGCGGCGGCAGGCTTTCATTGATCTCGCGGGGATCTGCCTGGTGGGGCAGCGATCTCAGGACAAAGGTAAAAACGAGGAAGATCACGGCGCATAACGGAACGAGAGGGAACGTGACCTGCTGCAGTAGGGCGGTAAGCACGGCGAAGGACAGGATGGCGGCGGTTAAGGTGGCGGGCCATTTCCAATGCCGGGCCAGTTGTGCATACGCCAGCACGAAGGCGGCTTGCGAAATACCTCCGGCGAGGGTGCCTGCCGCGGCGCTGGCCGCGAACGCCGTACCATGATTCACCGCGAGGAAGAAAGTGATGGGCCCGGTCGTAAGCGGCAGGGCCACCAGCCATCCGCTGACGGAATGACCCCAGCGCCTGCCAGCGAGGCTGGCGGTGCCAATCAGAGCGGGCGTGACGAGGATCTTCAGCAGCAGGGTGTTCATGCGAAGGCGCGGCTTTCACCGGCATCGGTTCTTATCTTATCGTATGTTCGGTGGCGTGGCTACGCTGCCTGGGTTTTCCCTGGAGGATGGCGTGCACTCATTGTCGATGGAGCATTATCCCCCTCGGGCGGGATGGGAGGCGATCTTCACCAGTTGCGGCCTGGCAATGCGGATGTAGTCATCCATGCGCATGAAGATCGAGCGGTCGAGACGGCCCGCATTGAAGACGACCTCTTCATTATTCTGGATGGCCGGGTCGGCAAGGACCAGCAGCTCCTCGTTGAAGGAGAAGGGCGGGATGGAGCCGGTCACGCATCCCGCGAGCGCCTCGGCCCTGGCGCGTGGTGCAAAGGCGGCGCTATCGGCGTTGAACTCTGCCTTGATGGCATCGAAGTCGACGCGGCAATCGCCGGGTACGTTGGCCAGAACATACCGGTTGTCGTTCTTTCCGAGGCGCACCTGTACCACCATGGACTTGATGGCCTGCTCCAGCCGGTTGCCGCGGATCTGTGCGATCACATCGGTGCGGCCCTCCGGCACGTGCTCGACGACGCGGTAGTGCGCGCCCTGCTGGTCCAATAGTTGGACGAGGCGTTCGTGAATGTCTTTGAGTGGGCTCGTTATCAGAGGATGTATCCATGGTGACCACAGATCAACGCGGAGGATCGTCCGTCAGCGGCTTCAACATATTGAGGCTGGCGACCGTGTAGCCCAGACTCTCGTATAGCGTACGGGCGCCCGGATTGTGGGCAAACACGTGCAGGCCAAGCTGCTGCAGGCCCATGCCGCGGGCAATCTCCTCCAACTGGAGCATGGCCTGCCGGGCATAGCCTTTACGCCGAAACCGTTCGTCTATTTCAAGGTCCAAAATGAAGCCCGAGGGCCGGGGAGAATCAAGAGTGGCCTGCATCCAGATCACGCCGACAAACTCGCCGCCCTCCGTCTCCTGAACCGTATAGATACACTGATTCCTGGTCTCCAGGCCATCGGGCAGCAAGGCAAGGTGGGATTTGCGGGACTGTTCCAGGGCCTCTGCTTCCGTCCAATAGCCGGCCTCCGTTCGCTCCCGTGCATACTCGCGTATCTCATGCTCGAGGAAGACCTCGTATTCGGATGCGGTCATGGGTACCAATCGAACCATGGGAGTCTCCAACCTACTTTAACGCGTAGATGGCGTAGCCACGCGCCGGAGCGAAGAACTGGCCGCGTCCGTCAGAGGCGGTGGATTGATCGGCGGGACGGGAGCGGTCAGACCTGCCCCACCAGGCAACGGGCGCGAAGGACGCGTTCTGCCAGCGTGTGCTTACCCAGGCTCCATTCCAACGGTCGCCTCGATTGTTGAGGACGTAGATCAGGCCGGGCTTATCGTCGTAGCCGGGGCGCTGCATGATGTAGAGGTCGTCGTCCAGGTACAGCGTCTGTGCCGCGCCTCCGGCGTATCTCTCATGGGCCTGCACGAGGGCGTCGATGCCGTTGGGGGTGCCCGAAAGGGCCAGATCGTAATTGAAGTAGTCATGCCAGAAGACGCAGGGAAAGCCCTCATGAGAAAGGATATAGCTATAGGCCAGCAGCTTATCGTTGACGATGGGACGGCCATCGTCGCGCAGGTCGTGATTCTCCACGAAGGTGACAACAGATTGTGGCTGTTGCTGTGTCACGGTCTCCCAGGTGGACAGGCTGCGGAGGCTGAAGCCGTACTGGTCGCAGAGGGCCTTGAGCATTTCGCGCAGGGGGAAATCGAACGCATCCACCGGGTTGCTGCTGGAGAAGTTCGCAAGGTCCACCCAGTTCTCGATGGCTCGGGCGTTGTCCCAGAACTCGGCGACACCATAGGGCTGGAAGAGCTGACCGTCGCGCTCGTAGCGGTATTCCTGCATGGCGGTGATGGTATTGGCGCCGTAGCCTTTGACGAAGTCGTAGCGGAAGCCATCGAAGCCCACCTCTTCGATGAGCCAGCGCGACAGCTTCAGCAGCTCGGCATAGACATAGGGGTTGCGGTGCGAAAGATCGGGCATGTCGCCGAAGGTCATCTCATCCCAGGATTCGTACATGTTCGGATGGAAGCAATGCCAGTCACGGGGGAAGAGGCCGCTTTTGGGTTGGAAGCAGGTCCAGCGGGTTTGACCGTTGATGGGATTAGTCTCGGCGCTATCGGCGCCGGAGTTGTGATTGATAACAACGTCGGCGATGACGCCCATGTGGTTTTGATGTGCATCGCTGATGAGAGCCAGCAGCTCCTGCCGGCTGCCAAACCAGGTGGGGATGCTGCCTTTCTGGTCGAACTCGCCAAGGTCGTAATAATCATAGGGGTCGTAGCCCATGGATGGGCCAAAGAGGTTGGCGGCCTTATGGACGGGTGGCAGCCATAAGGTGGTGAAGCCGGTACGGGCGAGCGAGGGCACCTGGGCGCGGACGGTGTTCCACCACTGATATTCCTTATTGTCCTCGCGCGGACAGTCCCAATAAAAGGCTTGCAGCATGACGCCCATGGTCTATCTCCTCCACATCATATCCATGAAGAACACGAAATAATTGCCGGGAAAACTCAGGCTAGAAAAGAGTACTCAATTAAGTTACCTGCTTGTTCAGCCGCTTGAGGGCTTCGCGGGCGCTGAGCGGATGGAGCGGCGTGCCCGCGACGAAGGCCCGGACGGCTTCAGGATCGGTGCGGGCGTACTGGCGCAGCGCCCAGCCAATGGCCTTGTTGATGAAGAACTCCTTAGAGTCGAGGTTCTCGCAGATGATATCGCACAACAGGGCAAAATCGGTATCGGACTTGTAGTTGAGTTGAAAGAGGATGGCGGAACGGCGAAGCCAGAAATTATCGGACTTGCGCCAGCGCGGCAGGTATTTGCGGCGGACAGCAGGATAGCGCTGGAAGTGCACGCCGACGGGGCCAGTGGCGATCGTATCGACGGTGTCCCACCACGATTTCGTGACGAGCAGATCCTGGATGGTCTCGATGAAATCGGCAGGGAGCTGCATCTTCGAACTTTTCCAGCAGGCCATTGGCGGCGTATTGATATTCGCGCTGAGGCAAAGCCCAGAGGTCGCGCAGGATCTCATCCAGGTCGGCGAGAGGCGGGAGGCCCTGCGTGCGGTAATAGTCCTTGAGGAGCAGCATACATCTCGGGGACCTTGATGCCGAGGTAGTCGAACTGGTCGCGCATGTAGCGCTTCATGGCGGGAGCCTGGTCCGGATGGGCATGGGAGGCGAGCAGGGCTTTGATGGATCTGGATGCGGGATGCATGGTTGCTTCCGTGGACTGGGATTTGCTTTCAGCAGGGCAAGGAGACGCCTTGCCCTGCTGAAAGCAAGTTACCGAAAAATAGATACCCAATGGAAAGAGCGCCATTGGGTATCTATTTTTCGGGAGACCTTGCAAGTGAACATCGGCGAGTACGGCGGTGGTGATGAAGAGACGACTTCAGTGCGGGGAAGGGGGAGTGCAGCGCAACTCTGAGTTTCAGAGGATGCATTTATTTGATGTCGGCCATAGCAGTTTTATTGGAAATGCTAGGATGCAGAGGAGTTGCCGCCGGAGAGGAAGTAGGTCTGGGCAGGCAGGAGCAGGTGGCGGCGGCGACCGTTGGTATAGAAGGTGCTGCAGGTGGAACGCGGCAGGCGGGTGATAAGGGCGGAGTCATACAGGAAGATGGATTTATCGGTGATGGTCTCGATAACGGTCCAGTGGTCGTGATAGCCGTTGAGGCCGAGGATGACAGCGCGGCCGGGGGTGCCGTCCAGAAAGGACTGGATGGAGCGCCAGAAGGTATCGAGCCCGGGGTTGGGGACGCCGCGCCAGGGAATCCACAAGTTGGGGATGCGCTCGCCAACCACGTCGTTCAGGATCAGGAGCATCTGGCGGTGGATGACGCCGCCGATGAGGAGCTTGGCGAGCAGGCGGCGGCGCGAGAGGTAATGGACGATGGAGTTCGAAAAGCTCCTGGGCGGACTCGTTGGAAGAATGGTTAATAAAGCGCTCGGCGTTGACGATGCTGTACAGGCCGCACAGCGAATCGAGGCCGCCCTGCTGGAAGGGAGGCAGACTGGAGGCGGGACTGCGATTGGTGCGAGAGAGGATGGGCAGGCGCGTGCGCTGAACATGAGCACGCGGGAAGGATGAGGGCCGAATGTTAAGGGCGCTACTCAGGAAGGTGGAGGAAGGTAAGGCGGCCAAGGGAATGCTCCGGAAGAAAGATTGATGTTTTTGCGGTCTTATCGTTCGATGGAAAATGCGAATTCGAATGAGGTTCGAATGGTACATTGGAGAATGAACAGTGGATGCTGAGCGCTGAATACGGAAGCGCAAAGAGGGGTAATGTATTGACGGGGAAAGAGGAAGGGAACAGGGAACCGTGAATGGGAAACACGGAATGGGAAGAGAAACGCGGCGAGAAGGCACGAACGGAGAGTGGAGAAGGTGTGAGTGCAGGAGGCAGTGGGCATGGATCGGTCGCTAAGCGGAGAGGGTGGACTTGAGTAGGGTGTAGGACTTGAGCAGGGCCTCTTCTTCCTGGATGAGAAGCGGGCTGCCGGCTGGCTTGCCGGCGTTGACCCACAGGTCGGAGTAGAGCATGCCGGCGGCGCGCAGGCGGGCGGCTTCACGCACTTTGGCGGGGTCGGTGCCATAGGCTTCGGCGTAGAGGCCGGCAAGGGCATCGACCAGCTCGGCGTTATCGGCGTTGCCGAAGCACTTGCGGTGGACGATCCACCAGTTCAGCTCGAGGCGAGAGACGCGGGCAACATCGAAGTGCGCATGGTGAACGCCTTTGAGGAAGATGTAGAAGCGAGTGATGTAGGCCTCCGCGCGCGGCAGGTCGTTCACGGGGAAGGGGGCGAAGGCGGCTTCGGCACGGGCGATCAGATAAGCGCCGTAGACGGCCTGGAACCAGTTGAGGGAGAAGGACTCCTTGACGAGACCGACAGAGACGCGCAGGAGCTTGAGCCAATCCTTCTCATAGTAGGCGACGTAGTTCTCCTTCTCGTAGTGGGCGAGGGTCGCGGGATCGAAGCGCAGCAGAGGATGGTCTGGGCTCATGGCAGTTGGTCTCATAGTCGAAAGTCGGGCGTCAAGCGTCAGACGACAGTGATTATTGGGTTTTAGGGCGGGCAGACCGAGATCGGTCTGCCGATAAACATTGGGTGGAGCAGTTATTGTAATAGGATTCCGACTCGGCATTTTTTGCTGCAAAAAATCGTAAGGTTCCGGCGCCTGGGCAGTGCCATATATGGCGGGTCGGAATTGCAGGCGCCGTACGGGTGGGCAAGCCCGGCGAGGGGAGGGCTGGAAAACTCTCATTTTCCAGCATGCCGGGTTGAGCGAAGAAGAGGCAGGTGTATCAGTCATTGGAAATAACGAGGCGCGGGCGGGGATTCGCCGTGAAATGGATAAGGTCTATGATACAGAACATTTGTTCTACTGTCAAGCGGAAAGTTTGTACGCCGGCGTACGCCCTTGTGTTAGTACTACAAAGAATGGGGAATGGAGAACAGAGAATGGAGAATAGAGAATGAGATGGAGTGGGGAATCGTGATTCGGGAATTGGGCGTGCAGTCGACCGGAGAGCGAGGCACGATCAGGGAGTATGGGCGGGGAGCGGCTTGTGGAGGCGGGTGGAATGGGCAGTGGCCTGGACCATGAGAAACGCCGCGACCAGAAGCAGAAGGACGAGCATATAAGCGCGATGGATGCCGACCGCATCCGCGAGGCGGCCGAGGATGAGGGGCAGGAAAAAGATGGCGACCCCAGAGGCGAGCGAGGAGAAGGCGCTGGCTTGCACGGTGCCGCTTCCGGCTGAGCCGATGGCGAGCGAGAGGATGAGAGGATAAAGGCTGGCAACACCCAGGCCGGTGATGAAAAGCCCGAGCATGCCGAAGAAGGCGGTTGCCGCGGTCCAGTAGGTGACGAAGCCGAGGGCCGCGATGAGAAGCGAAGCCGTGACGAAGGCATGAACGCCGAGGCGCGCGGCGAGACGACTGCCCGCCAGGCGGCCAAGGATCATGCCTCCGAGAAAGAGGCTGACGGCCTGCGCCGCGCTGGCCTTGGGCATGCCAAGCCCGGTCTCGAGATAGTCGGCGCTCCAAAAGATCATGCAGAATTCAACGGATACCACCGCGACCAGCGCGGCCCAGTAGACCCAGTACAACGAGGGGAGCGCCTGACGGGTTTGATCGAGGCTGGAGGATGCCTGGGTGGAGGGCAGTTCCACCTTGCGAAAGAGGAAGCGCATTGCGACGACGGCCAGGACGGCAATCAGCAGCGCGAGACGCCAGCCGAGGAATGTGGCGGCGAACCAGCCCACCAGGAGCGGAGCGACCGCCGCGAGCATGGAGGCGATGACGTTGGCTTCGGAGAACGCGACGGAACGCAGCTCGCCGTGCCGGTCCGCGAGGACGGAGGGGACAACGGTGAGGACGAGCGAGCCGACCAGACCCATGAAGAAGGATGCGCCAATGGTGAGGATCGGGTTGCGGCCGGCGATGAGCAGGATGGAGCCGAAGCTGATGCCGAAGGCGCTGATCCACAGTGCATTCCAGCGGCCTGTGCTCTGGATGACGCGATGGCCGATGAGGCCGGCGCCGATCATGCCGAGGGCGAAGGCGGAAAAGTGCAGGCTGCTGACCGTATAGGAGAGCTTGAGCTCGCTCTTCAGATAGGGGGTGATGGGGCCGAAGATATTAATGAAGTAGCTGTAGAAGGCGAGCATGAGGTAGGCAAGCCAGGTGAGACGGTCGCGAGTCATAGTTGGGTAGCTGGATAGTTCGGTAGTTGGATAGTTTGAAGGGATCAGGCGTTCGTGATCAGTTGCCGGTGATCTGTGATCAGCGCATGGATTGTACTGCGGGAAGCGCGGGAACGTTGAACGCAGAAGACAGGGCCGGAAGGAGCGAGGGAAAAACTCTCACCACTAAGTACACGAAGTATCACGAAGAAAGAATTACATAAATAAGAAGGGCGTGAAGAAAGAACTGATATTAGGAAGAACCGATTTAGAATTCGAGGGAGGGTTAGGCTGTGTTCAGCAGGCTGGCGAGGAGGCGATAGATGCCGAGGGCGGCGAGGAGGATGGCGGAGACGAGGATGAGGCTGTGCTGAAGGCGCGGGCTGAGGAAGCGGGTGGTGCCGAAGAGCAGGATGATGACGGCGGTCATGGTGACGATCGTGGCATAGAAGGCAATGAGCAGAACGGCGCCGTAGGATGGGCCTTGATGCCAGGCGCTCAACAAGGCGGGGCCGAGGACGAGGCTCCAGCCGAGCCAGGGATTGGGGTTGAGGATGTTGACGCCGGCAGCTTCGAGCAGGGTGCGAGGCGCGCGGGGCTTATCATCTGCGGTGGAGACAGGTATGGGAGATCGCCAGGCGCGATAGCTGGACCAGCGCAAAGTAGAGCAGGAGCAGCCCGCCGGCCGCTTGAAGAAGACGGGCGGCGCTATCGGGCAGGCGCGTGAGGATGAGCAGGACGATCAGTATGATGGGGCCGTCGCTGAGCAGAGGGGAGAGGGCGGCAGGCAGGGTGCGCTTCCAGCCGCGCTGCGCGACGCTGGAGAGCAGGTAGGCTTGCAGCGGGCCGGGTTGGATGGCGGCTGCAAATGCGAAGCCGGAGCCGAGGAGGAGGTAGGAAAGCATGCGATTATGGTTCGAGGATCGTAGATCGAGGAGTGAAGGAATAGGGCAAAGGTTCTGAGTCTTTATACCCTGTTTATCGTGTAATCGGAGGGTGAAATTAATCACAGACGAATCGAATAGGCTCGGACTACCAGTCCGACCTACGCTCGTCGAGCTACGGTAGTGCGTTTTGGGGAGGGTTGAGGCGCGAAAGCCAGAGGGCGGAGGCGTAGGCGAGGTTCAGAGGGAGTGTCCACCAGAGGCCGACGGGAGAGCGGGAGAGGCGGCGGGCAATGCTGCGCAGGAGAGTAGAAGCGGCGATTGGCATGGCGATAGCCCTCCAGCAGGGTCTCGGGGCTCATGAGGCGGGGCTGAAAGACGACGTCGGCGCGGCCGTTGTAGCGGGTCCAGTCGTGGGTGAGGATGCGGCCCTCCGCATCCAGGCGGCGGATAGAGACGCGTGCCCGGATAGGGCGTGAGGATGTTGAAGGTGGCATTCTGCACGCCGGCAGCGTCGAGAAAGTCCAACGTCTCATCGAAGACGGCGGGGGTGTCGTTGTCGAAGCCGAAAACGATGCCGGCCTGCACCGCGATGCCGTAGGAATGGATGCGGTCGATGATGCGGGCATACTCGTCGACACGGTTGAAGCCCTTGTGGACCTCGTCCATGCTGGCCTGGGAGACGAACTCGAGGCCGATGAAGAGCTGCTTGCAGCCGCTGCGCGCGGCCAGGCGCAGGAACTCGGGGTCTTCGCCGGCCTGGATGCTGGCCTGGCTGCTCCACCACTTTTTGTGTGGCGCGATGAGGCGGAACAGGGAGCAGGCATACTCGCGGTCGTTGGCGAGGTTGTCGTCCCAGAAGATGATGACCTTGCCGTGGAAGGAGGCATACTCCGCTGCCACATCCCCCACGGGGCGCTTGCGGACCTTGCGCTGGTACATGACCGCCAGCGCGCAGAAGTCGCAGCCGTAGACACAGCCGCGCGTGGCGAACAGCCGGCCTGCAGTCAGATCGCGGCGATGATAGAGGTCCTTGCGGGCCATGGGAGCATCATCGAGCGTGGGCGGAACGGAGGCGGAGTAGCGCGGCTGAAAACGGCCGGACTCAAAGTCGGCGAGGAATTGGGGCCAGGTGGACTTCGGCTTCGCCGACGAAGATCACATCGGCATGGGCCTGGGCTTCGTCGGGCAGGAGCGTGACGTGCGGTCCGCCGAGGGCGACCGGGATGCCGCGGCTGCGGAACTGCGCGGCGAGTTCATAGACGTGGAAGGCGCTGGGGGTGTGGAAGGTGAACGCGACGAGGTCGGCAGGGAGGGCCGTGTCCACGGGGGTGACGGCCTCGTCGATGTGCACGACGTCCCAATGGGGTGGGACGAGGGCGGCGAGGTAGGGCATGGTGATCTGCTGAAAGTTGAGGACGCGCGCACGGCGAACCCGAAGGATTTCGGGCGAGGAGGCGGTGATCAGGAGGAGCCTAGGCATGGGAAATTTACGATTTGTCGCAGGAAGGGTACCTGCACCTTCGGGATTTTAGACTGTGAATTGTAGATTGCAGGAGCCATGCATGACAAATTCAACCATAGATGCACGCGGACGAACATTGGGATTTGATGGGGATTTTAGAGGGAGGCCAATATAGGCGAATGCTGCGAAGCGCCGGACTTTCCAGGCACAAGACCTATGACAGAGCGGATTGAATTTCGAATCGCAATCTGAGACGTTAGAATTTTCCAGGTCAATTGTTTGAATCCGTGTTCGCCTCCGCGGCAGCGAGCTCCGCCATTGACAAGCAATATTTGTGGCATTATACTAAACCAAATGGTTAACTATTCCGCGCAGCTTGATCTAACCTTTTATGCCATTTCGGACCCCACTCGTAGAACCATCCTTGCACAGCTGGCAAAGGGTGAGACTGCCATCATGGACCTGGCATCTCCCCACTCCATGTCATTGCCTGCGATTTCCAAACATATAGGAGTTTTGGAGAAAGCAGGTTTGCTAACCCGCACGAAAAAGGGCAGGGTCCATTACTGTAAATTAAATGCGAATCCCTTGCGGAACGCTGGTAAATGGCTGGTAATTTACAGGCGTTTTTGGAATGCCAAACTGGATGCGCTCGATAAGTTTTTGGAGGAAAATCCGGAATAACCTGTGAGAATATATGGATAATCCAATTTTTGATCCCGCTATGGTGTTGCAAATACGCCGCACCTATCGTGCATCACGCGAAAGAATATTCCGTGCCTGGACAGAGTCAGAGCAATTAAGAAAATGGTTTGCCGTCGCGGAAGGTTTTACTATTCCGATTGCTGAAGTCGACCTGATTGTGGGCGGCAAGTATCGTCTTGGGATGCAGCCTCCGGGGGAGGATGGCATCTTGATCGTAGGCGGTGTATATAGACAAATTCTGCCACCTGAAAAACTAGTTTTTACATGGCGCTGGGAAACGCCAAATGCCGATGAACCCGAAACCCTGGTGACAGTTGAATTCCGTGAGCGGGACAATGTAACAGAAGTTGTATTGCGACACGAGCTGTTCACCAACGACGACGCCCGCGAAAAACACCGTCAGGGCTGGGAGGGTTGCCTAAATCAATTGGAACGCCTGATCCACTCATAAGAGAGATATTGCGAAAACGAGCCGTGATTTCAGAGGATTTTAAAGAGGAAACATGTCGAAAGCCAACAGTTTTATCAAACAATCTGTAACTATCAAGAAGCCGCAGGAAGTCGTTTTCAAAGCGCTGACTCAGGCCGATGAGTTAATGCGGTGGTTTGCATCGCGCGCCGAATCGCATCCACAGGCTGGCGGTACGTATGAACTCTTCTGGGATTTCACGGATGCCGGTCAGAACGGTTCGCAAGCTGGCAAATATATCGAAGTTATTCCCAATGAAAAGTTAAGTTATACCTGGGATGCACATTCCATCCCAACATTGGTTACCTATGTCTTGTCGGAAGTCAACGGCGAGACCACCGTTGAGCTGGACCATTCAACTTCCCAGCCTGGCGTTGACAAACAGAAGCTCCGTGACGACCATCTGAATCAGTGGGGATTCTTCCTGATGAATTTGAAAGGATACCTGGAATCCAACACGGATCTGCGAAAAGATAAGTTAAATCAAATAACGAAATAATCCAGGAGTCTGGAAATAGCCATCAGCCCAGCGTCCTTGCCAGCGAGCAGGCATGCTTGCTGTGAGGAGGCCGCCCGACCGAGGATCTGCTAGGGGTCATTCGGGCTGATCTTCGGGCCAAGGTTCGGATTGGTAAAATAGGTGCCGAGGGAATCCCGGACAAGTATCCAGCCCGAGGTATATCCGTTCACCAATGGGCTGAGGGCGACTTCCACCCATACGAACCCAATTGGATCGGTCGTGACAGAGTCTTTTCTGTATGCCCAGTGTGAGAATTTAACTGCGGAGACAAAGGGCGACTTGATCTCGCTGTTGCTGATGCCGGGGCCGGTGCGGACCAGCACTCCATGTCCATAGGTGACCGTCAGATAGCCGAACCGGGAAGAGGTCGAAGCAGTGCTAGTGCTCAAGGGCAGGTTGATCACCTGTCCGGCTGAGAGCGCACTGGTGGAACTCGGTATCTGCGGGTTAATAGCGAGGATGGCGGCTGCGGTCGTTCCGTACCGAAGCGCAATGCCTTCCACGGTATCTCCCGCCTGCACAACATAGGTGCTGCCGGTCGGCGCGGGGGTGGCGGAAGGCGCTGTTCCCGTGGGGATCTTCAGTACATTACCCGCGGAAAGCGTAGCGCCCACTGCGGGGTTCGCGGCCTGCAGAGCTTCCACGGTGACGCCGCATGCGGACGCGATACTGCTCCAGGTATCGCCCGCCTGAACTCCGACGTAGGGATCGCAGTTCGCTCCTCCTGCCGAGGCGCCGCCGGTCGATGCAAGAGACAAGGCGAGGATGGCGAGTAGCACAATGAATTGGAAGATGCGCTTGGGGATCATAGCTTCCTCACTTTTGGGGGCCGGTTGGAGAGGACAGGATTTGCAGCTACTATACAGCGGTTCTTCTCCTGCCACAAGATAGATATGGAATCGCCATGTTCCTGTTTTGGGTCCCGGACGCTGGTATGAGGAGGGATAGACGTGGTTATATCCCGGTTGGGATTATCGGAAATATGGCAGCGTCTCGTGTCAAGCCGATGATGCGATCATACGCCTCCCTGCCCGGTATCTCATGCGGTGAACTACCAAAGATACGGTACCAGCCGATAACGCACCTTCTGCATATATTCGGCGTAGCCAGGCAGGTCCTTCTTCAAGAGCTGCTCCTCGTCCAGGATACGCCACGCCAGCGCGGGAAACATCAGCACGATGATCGCGAGACCCCACCAGGAGCCAAGTGCCAGTGGCGTACCGATGACCAGCAGCAGGTCGCCGGCGTACTTTGGATGCCGCACCAGCCCATAGAGACCTGTCGAGATGACCTTCTGTCCTTCGAAGGTCTTTATGCTGGAAGCCGCATAGCTATTTTCCCGGAAGACTAGGTAATACACGAAGAAACTGAGGAGCATCAGGGCGTCTCCGACCACAGAGACCAGTGCAGGCACCCGCGACCAACCGAAACGATGATCGAGTGCACAGAAGACGATCAGGATGAGGTTGGCTGCCAGTGCGAAAACGATGAAAGCCCTTTCTGCTTTTGAACTCGCCAGCCACGGCGACCCGCTTGCGCCGCTCCAAGAGCTCCGGGTCTCTGATGCCAAGGTAGATACCTTGCCCGTTAGTCAGACCCGAGAAGAGAACGGCAAACACCCAGCCCTGCCAATATTCCAACGTGCCCGCCAACAGGCAGAGCAGCAGCCCAAGCACGATAGCTGCGATGAAGAAGTTCCGAATACCCGGAAGGATCAGGCTCTTCATGATATTGCCCGGGGCTGTTGGCGTGGGTCCTGGTTGTGGTTTCATGGCGGTCACTCCTTGCAATGCGAGATGAATAGAAGCAGGTCTACGCTCTACTCATCATCAAATAACGAGAAACCTCGGAGATGAACGTGAACCTGCGGCCTCTATTTCACAACCGCCGTGGCAAAGCCGCCCGAGGCGCGGTCGGCCTCGGTATTCTTGCGGAGATCATTTTTCAGAAATGGAATTGAGATAGTCGAGGAACGGCTTCATCGCGGTAAAGGCCTTGATCACGTGCTCGCCGAACCGGGGGGATAGAACCTCCTTGTCAGAAGGGCGCTGGATGGCGACGACCTCCTTCAGGCGCAGCAATTCGATCTCGGGATGATCGCGGCCGAACCCTTGCGGGGCCGTCTTCAGCTTCTCGCCTTCGAGGGCGCCAAAGTGACGTTTGAAGTCCGGCTCGCCGACGATGATGTTGAACTGGCGTGCGCTGCGACCGATCGCTTGCCGGAATTTGTTGATCTGAGCCGAGTCGGGATCGTGCAGCCCGCCGGCGATCATGGATCCGTCGTGCGGCTGAATGTGCAGGAAGTAGGTCAGGCGGGGAGATTTCCTGCCGCCCGGTCCGATGGAAGCGCCCATGGCGATCTTGTAGGGACTTTTGTCCTTGGAGAAGCGAACGTCGCGATAGATGCGCATGACGCAATCCTTGGCCGTTGTGCCGTGCATGTCTTCGATGCTGCCGAGGCCAAAGATGAGCCTGTCGACAAACTCCTCGAACAGTCCCTTTGCATTCTCATAAGCCGCGCGGTGCGCGTCGAACCAGGGCTTGTTGTTGTTTTTTTGAAGGCCGGTGAGGAATTCAAGGACCGGCTGCAGGTCGGTGCGATCGCTCATTTTGATTCTTTTCCTATTGGCGCGTTCCGTGAAGCGAGCCCACGGTGTTATCCGACGCTGACCCGATTGCCCCCCGCTTGCTTGCTCTGGTACATCAGTGCGTCGGCGCGGTGGACAATGGACTCAGGCGTGTCGTCCGGAAGGAGGAGAGCAGCGCCCACGGAAACTGTGACCGTCAGGCTTTCGTCTGCCAGATCGAGTCGCGAAAATTGGACCATGGTCCGCAGCTTCTCGCAAATGGCTCTTACCGCCGCAGAGGACGTCACATCATGTAGGATGGCAAGGAATTCGTCGCCGCCCCAACGGCCGACGAAATCGATCTCTCGCAGGTTATGTTTGAGAGTAGCGGCAACCATGCGCAGGATCCTATCGCCCGCCAGATGCCCATACGCGTCGTTGAACTGCTTGAATTGGTCAATGTCTATGAAGAGCACACTGGCTTCGCCGCCCTGGTGTTCAAATTCTGCGACGATAGCCCGCAGATGCGCCTCGAGACGCAGGCGATTGTCGATGCCGGTCAGACGCGTCATGGTGCGCGATATGCCGCAATTCATGCAGTTCCTGACGGACGGCAGCAATTCCCGCGTCGCCAGTAAAAGTTTCCACGGCACCCACGATGTTGCCCTCAGCGTCGCGCATGGGTGCAGCCCGCATCAGCACGGGCACCCGGTGACCATCGGCGTGGTGCAGGAAAACATCGGCCTCGTGGACGGCTCCGTCCAGCATGCAGGCTGCCAGGGGGCACTGGCTGGTGCATAGCTCGACACCGTCGGCTGTTACATGGTTGAGGATGTTGTTACGGCAGGAGCTGCCGACTACTTGCCGGCCCTTGTACCCTGTGATCCGCTCGGCGCCGTTATTCCAGTACGTGATCACACGGTCACGATCCACAAAATACACGCCGTCATACAGATTGTCGATCACGCCCTTGTAGAAATCGTTATCATCCGGCATGGATTCTCCTGGAGTGGCGGTCTTAGTTGAGCACGATGGCTTTACATCTGTTAAAGCGCAGCCAGATTCATCCGAGTTCAGAATGAATTTGGCTGCAATTTTACCTTTTAAGCCGGCATTGAAGCGGTGGCGGCAAGCACTTGGCGCTCTTTATGCAGATGGATGTGGAAGACCACCCTTTCCCAAGCATGCGGCGGAACTGGGGTGCCAGGTAATGAGGCCAGGCGATCGGCCCATTACTTCACGTAGATCGACAGCTTCAGTCGACAGAAGAAGGTATCTCCCTGCCGCAGGGCCCAGTATGTTGTGTATTTGGTGGAATTCCGGGGAGCTTTCATCGGGACGGATAGGACGATGTTTTGCCCGGGGCTCACGCTCTCCGGCAGAGGAAACGATCCGGTATTGTGCAGCTTGGCGCCGTCCAGGTACGTGAATTCGGTACTGCCCGCATCCCACGCAGCGGTGCCGACGTTCTGCACCATCCAACCCACGCTGAATTTTCGTTCCCGGAAGTACTGGATGCCGTTGCGAGGAGACTGCCAGATCAACTTGCAGTCCAATTCGCTCAGCGCGGTCGGGATTGGAGTCGAAGACGGCAAGGCAGACAGGACGGTTGGATCTGGGGTTGAAGAGGCCAGGGAACGCAAGGCCGTTCGAGTTGGGGTCGACGAAGGCAAGGCAAACAGCACGGTTGGCGTGGGTGTCCGAGTCGGTTTGCGCGTCGGCCTGGCGGTCCTGGACGGGGAAGGTGCCGGCGTGCTGCTGGAATTGTCCACCGGAGCGGGCAGGATGGTACAAGCCATCAGTGTGAACGCCAGGCCCGCGAAAAGCAATACTTTCATCATCTCAGTCTGTAATTGCAACGGGCCTGCTCATCCAGGCAGCGACGGCGCGCGGGGCAAGCAGGATGATCAGGTAGATGAGGTTGATCCAGGGCTGATAGTCGACGTAGAATTCTTTGAAGGTCATGCGCCAGGGATGCGGGATGAGAACCCAGCCGACGAGATCGACGATCATCGTGATGACGACCCAAAAGATGCCGAGCCGGATGCCCTCCCGGCCGCGGGGTACGTCCGGAGAGAGGCTGCGCAGGTATAGCCAGGCAAACCAGGGCCAGACGAGCAGATTGAGGATGGGGTGGTAGGGAAGGGTCATCAGGTAAGCCGGGGCCTGTGTGACCGGCACGCCGAGCTGCTGTGGTGTGGGCGGGTTGAAGAGGATGGCGAAGGCAATGGTGAGCAAAACACCCAGGATGGTAACGATCCAATAGGCGAGGAAGAAGTAGAGCGTTGCTTTGGCAAGGCGGGCGGGCATGGACGTGTCCTCAAAGAAATGGGTGGAACGCAACTGGATGAACCTAGCAGGTTGTACCACATATCGAGCAAAGTAGCCCTCAGCACGGGGGACGGTGAGACGAGAGGTGGTGGTTATGGCAACCGCTCTTCTTATGCACTTCCTTCATTATATTTCCGACCGCATTTGGGCATATACTTATGGGAGACGATTATCCGTATATATTAATTGACGAGAGATCCCTCACCTGGCCCCTCCAGCGATCCTATAACAACCAGACCCATCTGCCCCAAAAAAGGAGATTGCGATGACCAAGAAAAAGCAACTGACCACCGCCCAGGGCAACCCGATCGGCGACAATCAGAATGCGCTGACCGCCGGCCCGCGCGGCCCCCTGCTGATGCAGGATTATCAACTGCTCGAGAAGATGGCAACGTTCAACCGCGAACGTGTGCCGGAACGCATCGTCCATGCCAAAGGCTCGGGCGCTTTTGGCACGCTGACCATCACGAACGACATTACGCGCTATTCCAAGGCAAAGGTCTTCTCGGCGGTGGGCAAGCAGACCCCGTGCCTGCTGCGTTTTTCCACGGTTGCAGGGGAGCGGGGCGCGGCGGATGCCGAGCGGGACGTGCGCGGATTTGCCGTCAAGTTCTACACGGAGGAGGGCAACTGGGACATGGTGGGGAATAACACGCCGGTCTTCTTCATCCGTGACCCGTATAAATTCAGCGATTTCATCCACACGCAGAAGCGCGACCCCAGGACCAATATGCGCTCCGCTACGGCGATGTGGGATTTCTGGTCGCTATCTCCGGAAAGCCTGCACCAGGTCACCATCCTGTTCAGCGACCGCGGGCTGCCGCAGGGCTTTCGCTTTGTCAACGGGTTTGGCAGCCACACGTACAGCTTCATCAACGCCGGCAATGAACGCTTCTGGGTGAAGTTTCACTTCAAGGTGATGCAGGGCATCAAGAACTGGACGAATGCCGAGGCTGAGGCGGTAGTTGGCAAGGACCGCGAGAGCGCGCAACGCGACCTGTTCGAGGCGATCGAGCACGGAGATTTCCCCAAATGGAAATTCAGCGTGCAGATCATGCCGGAAGCCGAGGCCGAAACCTATCACATCAACCCGTTCGATCTGACCAAGGTTTGGCCGCATGCCGATTACCCGTTGATCGAAGTCGGCATCATGGAACTAAATCGGAATGCGGATAACTACTTTGCGGAGATCGAACAGGCTGCCTTTGAGCCGGCCAACATCGTCCCGGGGATCGGCTTCTCACCGGATAAGATGCTGCAGGCGCGCATCATGTCCTATGCGGATGCACATCGATACCGCATTGGCGTGAACTATGCTGCCCTGCCGGTCAACAAGCCGCACTCGGAGGTCAATACCTATCACCGTGACGGGCAGTTGCGGTTCGACGACAATTCGGGCGCGGCGCCGAACTATGAGCCGAACAGTTTCGGCGGCCCGACTCAAGACGAGAGATTCCTGGAACCGCCGCTCAAGGTAACAGGGAGATGCTGACCGGTACGACCACCGGCTTGGGAACGATGATTACACCCAGCCCGGAAACCTGTTTCGCCTGATGAACGAGAGCCAGAAGGAGCAGCTTTTCAACAACCTGGCTGAAGCGATGCAGGGAGTGCCGGAGCGTATCATTGCCCGGCAGCTGGTTCATTTCTACAAGGCCGATGCAGACTACGGGTGCGGTGTGGCCGCCAGGCTGGGATTGGACATGGGACGTTATGTCCAATGGACAAAACTCTCGCTGCAGGAATTGGCGGAAAAGACAGCCGAATAAAAGCATGCGCCGGCGAACATCTAGCCGGCTCGACTGTGATAGCGATAACAATAGCTCCTGCCGCCGGCAGGAGCTATTGTTATTCGAGAGGATCGCACTACGTACCCGAAAGCCTAATCCGTGGCTGCGGGGATCGTTACCAGGGCGGGCACGGAACTCGATTTTTCGGAGATGGGAGTCTCCAGCGATGCGCTCAAGATCCTGACGGCTGCTTCCACGACCAGCGGATCGAACTGGGTGCCGGAGCAGCGGCGCAGCTCAGCGATGATGCTTGCAATGGCGATGCCCTTGCGATAGGGCCGGTTGGCGTTCATGGCTTCGATGGCATCCGAAACGGTTACGATGCGCGCCGATAACGGTATCTCATTGCCCTTCAGCCGGTCCGGATAGCCCTGCCCGTCAAAATGCTCATGATGGTGGCGGATGATCGGGACGAGGGGTTCCAGCGAGGGGCTCTTCTCCAGCAGAGTGGCCCCCAGGGTCGAATGAGTCTTAATGATCTCATATTCATTGGCAGTCAGTTGGGAAGGCTTGGCGAGTATCTCCGAGGATATGCCGAGTTTGCCAATGTCGTGCAGGAGGCTCGCCTTATGTATGAGCTGGACCTGTTTCTCACGCAGGCCCAGACCGCGTGCAATGTCGGTGGCGTAGGAAGTGACGCGCTTGGAATGCCCGTAGAGAAAAGGATCGCGCAGGTCGATGATCTCGGCCAGTGTGTCGAGCAGACCGCTGTTGAGGGCGTTGATCTCCTCTGCGGCTTTCTCCAGGGTCTGCTGCTTCTCGCGCAATTCCTGGACCATTACCCGTGTGCGGTCAACGTACTGCTTCTGGCTCAAGCGCAGGAGCAGCAGCGGTACTGCCACCAGGAAAATGCCGACGAGGTAATCGCTATTATGACCGAAGATCAGGGCATAGGCCATGAACCCCATGCCCACATAGGATGTTGCCAGCCAGCCGTATTGTTCCTTCCAAATCTGGAACGGAGGCCGCTGCATGCTGAGGCCGATGCCGGTGGCCACGAGGGCGGTCGTGGATGCGTATGCAATGAACGAGGCAGCCAGGCAAAGGGCCAGCTGTACGAGCACGCTCCATTGGGTGAATGCTCTCCCGGTTAATAGGATGATACCAAGGTAGATCATGCCGGCAATGATCTGATTGCTAAAGTTGAAGAAGAAGCGGCTGATGGGGCTGCGATACTTGATGAGGGCGGTGACGGCAAACGCCGCGCTCAGGACGAGCGAGCCCAGAGGACCATATAGCAATGTGCCGGCGAGCACCGGCACGGCGGAGGTGGATATCGTTGTGTTCTTGACATAAAGCTCGATCGAGAACCACTCTGTGAGGACGACGAGCAGGGCGAAAACGCCGAGTGACAACCAGTCCAGGGATGTGAAGTGATCCAGGCGAACGGGGGAGAACTTGTAAACTACCAGCCAGGAGAACAATGCGAAGATTGCTACAGCGCCGATAAACAAATTGACGCTGGCAGTGGATCCCTTACTTTCCTTCTTCGGAGTGGGGGATTCCGGCGGAGCCGGCGGATCGATAGGCTCTTCCTGGGATGGATTGTCCTGCGCGGCTGGCCGCTGGATAAAGCGGGTGCCTGCTGCCCCGTATGTCTCGGGGCTGGAGCCGGAGGCGGGCAGCGCGGATCGCTCAGAATCGCCGGCAGAGGTATTGAACCGGATCAGAGCCTTGCTGTCCTAAGAAGGATATATAGGTCTCATTGGCGCAGGCGTACGTCTGGTTGCGACCTTTCAGCTTGGAATGGTAGAGAGCTGTATCAGCATTGTGAATGATCTCCTGCGCAGATTGATCGAGCCGTTCACGCCCGGCAATGCCGAGGCTGATCGTGATCTTGATGGGAGTGACACTGGTTGGGATGGAGATCTCGGCCTTTTCGATCATCTGGCGGACTGTTTCGGCGCGGGCAAACGCCTGATCGACGGTCGTCTCGGGCATCAGGATGGCGAACTCTTCGCCTCCGAAGCGGGCCACAACGTCATATTCGCGCACGTACTGCTTTAGGATGGCTGACACCTCCATCAACACTTCATCGCCGGCCAGATGACCATAGGTGTTGTTGACATTTCTCAGCAGGTCAAGGTCCGCCATGATGACAGAGACCGGGCGCTCAAAGCGGTTGGCCCGGTTCAACTCGGCATTGAACTGCTGCATGAAGTAGGTGCTGTTGAACAGGCCGGTCTTGGAATCGGTCTCGGTCTGCCGCTCCAGGGATGGCACGCGGAGCGTACTGTAGATCAGGTAAAGGGGCAGCAGGAAAAGCAGCAGTGCGTAGGGATTGTGGTTCCAGACGATCACCAGGCTGGCGCCCAGGCACAAAAGTGTCATGTCGATCATGAGCGGCAGGATGTCAAAGACGCCGGATTTATCGAAGCTCTCGCCGCGTGCAAGCAGGACGATCACGCCCACCATCAGATGATTGAGAAGCGTAAAAGTCCCCATGGAGAGCAGGATGGCGAGCACGGCCCAGGCCGAGTTCAGCGAGCCGCCCGGATTCACGAGGCGGTATACCACACTGGAGAGGTACATCACCAGGATGTAACAGCCCATGTTGAACGCCTGAATGAACCAGGCGGGACGTTTCCAGATCCACTCCGCGAGGTTGGATACGGCGATGACGATCAGGGCCGCCGAAGCGCCCAGTGAGGCCAGCGTAAAACCATATATGAGGAAACAGATCGTATAGTGGGAGCGGACGGTTGCACCCTCAACCTTGATAATGAGGGTCAGTGCTGCGACGAGGCATAAAATGACCAGCGCCACGGGCTGCTCGAGCTTCATGCGAACCAAATGCCAGATCAGGATGGATATGGCGGCCGTGTAGACGGCGATCAAGTAGGCTTTCGTCTTCGAGGAAAGGTCCTTCATACCGGCAGCCTCCTATAAACAGCTCCAGGCCGATGAGCAATAGGAGCCTGGAGATCTTGCGATCCGTGCCAGCGTGTGGGTTGTGGTCGAGCGGTTCCCTGAAAGAATGATCTCATGATGGCAGCCCTGAAAGAGGATGGTTTCTGTACCCCATTATCACAGAAAGCCAAAAAGCGGAAAATACGTAGAACTACGTATTTTCCGCCATCTGGCGAATCTGTAAGATGGCAGCTGGCCAAAGGCGGCCGGGCTGCACCAGTCAAGGTCTAGGGGGCCCAGTAATCGCTGTTCCAGCCGACCGAGTTCCAGCCCACGCTGTTCCAGCCGACGGAATTCCAGCCGACGCTGTTCCAGCCGACCGAGTTCCAACCAACGCTGTTCCAGGTGATGGGCGTGCTGCCGGTGGTGAGCAGTCCGCTGGCATGGATGCCCGTGTTGGCGGCGTTCGTGGACTTGCCCTTTACGGCGGCGTATATATCCAGGTAGCCGGCGCCGGCTTTGGCAGCGCTGTAGCCCGCCCAGGTCTTATTGGCGGTGGACGTCAGGCGGTACTTGACCTGGTCCGGGTTGAGGCCGGGCTCATCCTGGAGCAGCAGGGCAACGGCTCCGCTGACGATGGGCGCCGAAACCGAGGTGCCGGACATCTTGAAGTAGTTACCGGAGATCACATTGGCGGGATGGCTCTGGCCGATGCCCATATTGGCATTTACGATGCGCCCAACGATATTCTTGCCGGGGGCCACCAGGTCGGGCTTCTTGAAGCCGTCACTCGTGGTGGCGTAGGCGGAGAATGTCGCCATGACATCGTCCGAGATGCTGCTCGAGCCTTTATCGTCGGCAGCGCCCACGGTAATGACGAACGGATCGTTGGCCGGAGGATAGATGGCGCCGCTCCCGCTATTGCCGGCGGAGGCGACCACAACGATCTTGTTGAACCACAGTACTTCCACAGCCGCATCCAGCGGGCTTGTGTTATAGGACTCGGCAACCGTGCTGTTCAGCGACAGGTTGACGACGCGGATGTTGTATTGGGCCTTGTTCTGGAGCACCCACTGCAGGCCCTGCACGACACTCGCCATTGTGGCGCTGCCATCGTCGTTGCTGACCTTCACATTGACGATGTTAACCAGCGGCGCGACGCCAATGTACTTGCCGCCCGAATCGCTGCCATCGCCGCCGGCGATGCTGGAGACGACCGTCCCATGACCGTAGCCATCGGAAGTGTTCTGGTTATAGTCGGTGTTGAAGCGGACATTTGCAACCTGCCGATTTACTCCCATAAGGGTGTAGAGGTCGGCGTTGGGGTTGATGCCGCTGTCCACGATGGCCAAACCAATACCCTGGCCTTGCAGGGGAATGGTGTCCTTCCAGAGCTTATCCGCGCGGATCGCACCGATGTAGGCATTCGTCAGGTTCGTCGAATCGACGCAGTCGGTGCAGGCGGCAGAGGCCATGGCTGCGTCCAGGCTGACCCAGCGGACATCCGAAGAGCGCGCCAATTCCACGGCGGCCCCGGCGGGCATCTGTGCAGAAAAGGCGTGGATGATAGCCAGGTCACCCGTGACCCGCCCGCCCAGCGCGGCGACCGTCGACTCCAGGCTGGCATCGGCGACTGCCTTCTGCACGATGATGTCCACGAGCTGCGCGGGGTTGTCGCTCAGCAATTTGCAGAAGCTGCGGCTGGACACGCGTAGTGACCGCCGGCGTGGAAGCGGCGGTGCCGAGGGCCGTGAGTACGAGCATCACGGCTGCGATGAGGTTAAATAGCTTCAGGCCTCTGTAAGCTGGCCGAGTCATTACATTTGTTGACGTGTTCATTTTGGTGCTCCTATCGCAAGCCGAATGATCGCTCTAACCGGCAAGTGGCGGGATAAAGGAATAAGCATATCTCCGAGCAGATCTTTGAGAAGATAAGGCGGGATAAGGCGGCCCTCTCGGGAGATCGTTCCCAGAAGGGCCGCCCGCTAGTGGCTTTGCTTCCTATCCGTGCCAGCCGACGCTGGGCAGATAGTGAGGAAGCCGGGTTATGGAGATCTGTGCAACAAGGACTAGGATTATGAGAACTAGGATGGCTGCCATGGGCGTTTCCCTCTATGAGATACTGTTTATGTGAGGCTGGGCCGAAGGCCTACGCGTTCCAGCCGACCATGGGTTGCACGAGCGGGACCGTTGCGACGATCTGCACGGGAGCTGCCCAGGAAAGGCCCTTGTTCCAACCGACATTTGGCGTCATGCAGAAAAAGTCAATGTGCAGGAGGCCTTGACGGAACAACAGCGGCCAGTGCCGGAGCGGCACTGTAGCGGGTGGCCTGGAACAGCCCAAAAGCTACGGAAAGTAGAAGTACGGCTACGAGCGAGAGCTGGATTAACTTTTTCATTTTTTTCCTCCTGAGAATGGTACGAAGCGGTGCGTTGTTGCTATTTTGTCCCCAAACCGCTTCCGGGGGAATACGTAGTTGTACTTATCTTTGTCGCTGGGTCGGGGGAAAGATAGAAAAAGCCTCCGGGGCGAAGCCAGCCGGAGGCGGGGCAGCAGCACGAGCGCAGCTTGCAGGGTTTAATCGTCCAAGGGCAGGATGCCGCGCTTGAGTGCGTAACGAAGGACTTCGGTATGATTATGGAGACCGAGCTTCTTCATCATCCGGCTGCGATGGATCTCGGCGGTACGCGGAACTGATCGACAGTTTTTTTGCGATCTGCGGGCTTGTGCGGCCTTCGGCAGTCATTTGCAGGATCTCGCGTTCACGGTCGGTAAGGCTCTCATAAGGGTCGGACAGGGCTTTTGTGCTCTCGGCATCGAGGAAGCGTTGTGACAGCTTGGGACTGAGGTAGCGTTTTCCCAGCATCACCTCGCGCACGGCATGGACAATTTCAGCAGGGCCGGTCTCTTTGAGAACGTAGCCTGAAGCGCCGTTCCGCAACGCGGCCACCACGTAGGCATCGGCGCTCTGCATGGAAAGGATGATGACACGCGTCTTTGACCAGAGCTTGAGCGCACGAGGTATGACCTCCAGGCCGTTCAAGCCGGGCATCATCATATCTGCAATGAGCACATCGGGCCTGAAGCGGTCCGTGAGGCTGACGGCTTCGAGGCCGTCCCCGGCTTCGCCGACCACGTGAAAATCCGGCTCGTTCTCGAGTAGATTACGAAGGCCCTGCCGGACTATGGGATGGTCATCCGCCAGGAGCACGGTAACGGTCATTATGCCTTCTTTCGAGCGGTTTCTCGTTCGATGGCAGGGCTGCGAGGATGCGCGTTCCCTGGCCCGGCTCGGAATCGACCGTCAGATAGCCTCCGACCAGGCCGGCCCGCTCGCGCATGCCACCGAGGCCGGATGTGGGTCGGTCGACCACGTTCAATGGGTCGAACCCGACCCCTTTATCGAGCACCTCGAGCCACAGTGTTTCCGCCTGTTCTTCGAGCCGGACGAATACGTCCTTTGCGCCCGAGTAACGGGCCACATTGGTGAGGGCCTCCTGAATGATCCGGTAAATGGTTGTCTCGATCGTGATGGGAAACCGTTCATGGAAATCATTGGTCTGCAGATGGACGCAGATGCCCGTCTGGCTCAGGTAGCGGTCAAAATGCCATTGGAGGGTGGGCAGAAGCCCCAGATCGTCCAACATACTGGGGCGCAGGTTGAGGGACATTTCCCTCACCTGTCCCAGGATATCGGCGGTGTATTTTTGAATTTCTTCCAGGCTTGACTTTTGTGCCTCGTCGACCTGCTTCTTGGTGCTTTCCAGCATGAACTGCAAGCCGGTGAGAGACTGGCCCAGATGGTCATGTAATTCGCGGGCGATGTGTCGTCGCTCCGCTTCCTGAACGTCCACGAGACTCTTGGCGAGCACCCGCTGGCGTTCGCGGCCCATGCGGATCTGCTCGAATAATTCGGCATTCGCGATGGCACTGGACGCTTGATCTGCGAGACCCTTCAACAAGTGCGCTATCGTCTTCCGAAATGGCCCGCTGGCTCTCCCCGAAAACCGAGATGAGCGTGCCGGTGAGCTGTTCCTGGATGAACAAGGCGGCGATCGCCATCGTATTGATCTTGATACCTGAGAGGAAATCCAAATAGGGCAATCCGCCATAAGCCTGGAGATCCCGGATCACGACAACCGGATTCTCACGCGAGACGACCAATTCGAAAACATCGCGTCGTATCTCGAAATGGTCGCCGTCGTGCATGGACAGCAGGGGCTCCTCACTGTAATAGGCCCTGTTCCGGAAGATATCGGTGCTGGGATCTGCGAGGAATACCGCGGTGCCTGTGGCTTTCAGGGTGCGGTTCGTGACGACACAGACCGTTTCCAGCAGGGTGCCCAACTCGATCTGATCATTCAACTGGGAGGCGACGTGCACGAGTGCCTCCGCGCGGCTGGCCTGAAGCTTGATCTCCGCCATCGCCCGTCTTCGTTCTGTGATATCGCGAAAGACGAGCACCATGCCTCCCATGGCGTCTCCGCCTTTTTGAATGGGCGACATGGTGATCTCGACCGGGATATGATCCCCGTTCCTGGAGGAGAGTATTGCAACGATGTTGGTCTGAGGGTCGTTCGTGGATGCGGATTTGCCCTGAGCCGAGGCGATATCCACGATCCCGCGTGACTTCTCGTCGATGATCGAAAAGACCTGATACAGGGGCTTGGTGACAGCCTCCGAGGCCTGCCAGCCGGTGAGAGCTTCCGCGATGGGATTGATGAAGGTGATGCGGGCTTGCTCGTCCACCGCCAGCACCCCGTCTCCGATGCTATTCAGGACCGTACTTAACCATTGGCGGCTTTCCCTTAACTGCTTTTCCAGCCGGTTGCGCAGCAAGGCAACTTCGATGGTGGCGAGGGCGTGCTTGTCGTCCAGGGGCTCGAAAATGTACCCGAACGGCCGCGTGGCCTTGGAGCGCTGAAGGGTGGCCTCCCCTGTATGCGCGATCAGGTAGATCAGAGGGATCTCGAACCGGGACAGGATGATCTCGCCGGCCTGAACGCCGTTGGTCTCCCCCTTCATCTGCATGTCCATCAATACCAGGTCGGGGTGCAGCTTGGCTGCGCACTCGAGCGCTTCACTTCCCGAAGCAGCTATGCCAGCCACCTCATAGCCCATGGACATCAGGTAGCTTTGAAGCTCAATAGCCTTGTGCTTATCGTCTTCGACGACCAGGATCCTGGCGCGTGTCATAGGAATATCCCCGGAGTATGACGTTCAAAAATTCGGCTGCAATTGCGCAATGGAGAATTGTACAGCAAAAAGAACGGGAAAGAAGCACGTCGCGAATAACAGAGTTGCAAGGCAAGGGCAGAGAACAGGCGCCAAAATCCACGAAGGCCACGAAGAAGGCTAATGAAGGATGGTGGAGGTTGGCGAGCCGGAACCGGGGACGTGGCCCAGAATGAGGACCCGTACAGTGCGGATTCGCGATGGCAAATACAAACGGCGTGCAAGCAGAAGCGCACTGGACAAATGAGAACTTACACTATCAGCTGGGTGCGCCGCCACATTGCCAGGCAGGTGCAGGAGAACTTTACAATCTACTCATTTTCTGCACAGGAGCAACGAATTAATAATACAATTGCATTTCCCTCATGATCATCATTTCCCGATGGTGGATACTTTGCAGCCCTTTGCCCGCTTCTTCTTCGTTGCCGCGTGATGAAGTGCAGGAAAGCAATAAAATTCCTGTTTTTGAGCGCCAGCCTGTGCGCTGTTCTGCTGCTTCCTTCGTGCACGCCTCTCCTAAGGGGAGTCCCCTTACACCAGGCCAGCCTGCCCCAGGCTCACTTATCCCAGTCCCTCGCACCTCAATATTTCTCGCCGCTACAGAATGCCGAGTATGTTTCCAAGGCCGCTACAATACTGGTGCGCTATGGCCCCCTATTGAGCGATCACGATATCGATGGTTTGAAGTTCCAAATACGGGGCTCCAGGAGCAAAGACCACGCGGGCCAGACGATCCTGGCAGACGATCACAAGACGATCATCTTCAAACCGGATAGTCCATTCACGCCGGGCGAGAGGGTCACTGTCAGCGTTGGCAGCCTGATCCTGGACGATGAAACCAGTTATCCGGCCTTTTCCTATACCTTCACCGTTGCGATCAACCAACAGCCCGGAACGCCGGGGAGCAGCTCCCTGGCGGCGCCTCCGGTTCCCGAGAATCCGCCGAAGAGCGCCTTCGCTGACTTCCTGACCGTCCCACAGGATATCCCTCATTACACCCTGTCAAAAGCTTCGCCGGGATCAGAGGAAGGATACATCTTTGTAGCACCCTTTTATTGGACCAAGGCAAAGGTCGGATCCTATCTACTGATCCTGAACGGTCAAGGCCAGCTCATCTACTATCAGTCCGTGGCGAATGCGCTGGATGCATGGGATTTCAAGGTACAGCCGAACGGGCTGATCTCTTATTACGATCAAAAAGATTCGACCTTCTTGCTGATGAATTCACATTATCAGATGGTGGATACATACGAGGCAGGAGACGGCTACGAAGCCGATCTGCATGATTTCCAGCTGCTTCCGAACGGCAATGCGTTGTTAATGGTCTACGATGCGGAAACCGTGGATATGAGCCGGATCGTCCTGGGGGGAAAGAAGGACGCGACCGTTACCGGAGTGGTGATCCAGGAATTGGATCCATCCAAGAATGTGATCTTCGAGTGGCGAAGCTGGGACCACTTTTCGTTCTTCGACTCCCTTTCCGGCTTAATGGACCAGAAAATCGATTTGGTGCACGGGAATTCGGTGGCGCTTTCGACCGATGGCAACCTTTTGCTCTCAAGCCGGAATCTCAGCGAGATCACGAAGATCAACCTGCAAACGGGCGATGTAATATGGCGCATGGGCGGCAAAGCAAATATGTTCACGTTCACCAATAGCCAACCCTTTGCCTACCAGCACGACGTGAGGCAATTGCCGAATGGGAACATCACTGTATTCAATAACCAGGGCACCCCGGAAGCCCCCCAGCGTTCCTGGGGCGTTGAGTACAAGATCGATGAAGCCGAGAAAACTGTGACCCAGGTCTGGAGATTTACAGACACGCTGCCTGTCTTTGCTACGTATATGGGCAACGCCCAAAGATTACCGGATGGGAATACGCTGCTCAGTTGGGGTGCGCCCTTTACGAAGAACGGGTATGCGTTTCTGTCTGTGACAGAAGTAACGCCGGACAACCATACCATTTTTGAGCTTGCCTTTGACCAGCCGTACGTCAGTTATCGGGCATTTCGTTCTCCCTGGCGCGGATACCCGGACACCCTGCCTGCGCTGGTCGGGAAAGTAAATGGCAAAGGGATCACGCTCGGCTATTCCTGGAATGGCGATACAGAGGCGGCGGCGTATAGGGTTTATGGCGGGGAATCAGTCCGGTCTCTTGGCCTGATCGAGCAGAAAACGAAGACCGATTTTGAGACACAATCGCACCTTACCGGTTTACCGGAAAGGGAATGTTACTTCCAGGTCGCGGCTATGGATCAGAGCGGCCATGAATTGGCACGCTCCAGGGTCATTTCGACAGACCGCGTGCGTTGCCCGGTAGCGCCATGAGGGTACGCGAGAGGCCGATATCGGGCACGAAGATATGGTTCAATACCGAGCACGTAAGGAAGTTCATGACCGGGCCGGGCAGGAACACGATCGGCAGATTTAACGTTCAAAGTTTTTCCTGGAGCCTGTGGGGGAATGGCAGTGCCTTATGCGACGACTATATGATGTACAAGGATCTCGGAAATTAGGGTTGACGAGGGAAGACGATCAGGGCAGCGTGTATTTGACAAGCAAGATGGGTGTATTTAACTCGTCGGCATCAGTGCCATAGAACTCGATATAAGACCGGCCGGCGGCGCGGCTCGCGCCGCTGATCCGCAGGCGGAACTGGGTAATGCCACGCAGGTTCACCGAGCCAGAGGCAGAAGGGACGAGGTCCACCGTATACCAGCCGCTATTGGGGGTCTGACCAAAAGCGCCAAGATTTGTATTGCAAGTCCTGGTCATCTGTATTGCCGCCATCCCGCGGCTAATGGTCTTGTCCATCGCGGGAGCACAGATATCAACCACTAGATCGCGGCGGCTGTTGAGAGGATTCGTGCCGAGGATGCCGGCAGATTTGATCTTCAACTTGACGGAGGTTGTCAACATCCCATTTTTAGTACCACACAAAAGTGGAAAATCTCAGGCCTTCGCTATGGCGAATTGATGGGGCGTCAGGCCTCGCAAGGCCTCGTGCGGACGAATGGCATTGTATTCATCGATCCAAGGTTCGATGATCTCTCGCACCTCCTCCAGGGAATGGAACAGATAGGCATCTAGGATGTCTTCCCGAAACGTGCGGTTGAAACGCTCAATATACGCATTCTGCGCAGGCCTTCCGGGCTGGATATGAGCCAGTTCAATGCCATGGTCTGGGCCCAGCTTTCCAAGCGCTGTGAGATGAGTTCGGGACCATTATCCATGCGGATCTGCCGGGGCACGCTTCTCCACTGCAAGAGCAGCTCCAAAACCCGGATCACACGCTCGGCGGCAAGGAGGTATCCACTTCGATCCACAGGGCTTCCCGGTTGTAGTCATCCAAGATATTCAAGGTGCGAAAGGCTCTCCCGCTCGCCAGACTGTCGCTCATGAAATCCAGCGACCAGCTCTCATTCGCCTGGGTCGGTTGGGCCAGCACCAGGGCAGTGCGGGCTGGCAGCCGTTTCTTAGGCTTGCGGCGCAAGTTCAGGGCTAATTCACAATAGATGCGATGGATGCGTTTGTGGTTCCACGCATAGCCCTGGTGCTTCAGATAGTGGATCATTTTGCCATAACCCCAGCGGCGATGCTGCTCGGCCAGCAGGCGTAGAGCCTGCTCGATCTGCGGCTCATCGGTCTTCTTCGCCTGGTAGCGATAGACACTGCGGCTCAATGCCAGAACCCGGCAGGCCCGCCGTTCGCTCACGCCCTGCTGGGCGATGGCCTGCTCTGCCAGCGCTCGTCGCTGCCCAGGCTCTATAACTTTTTTTCGACAATATCCCTGAGCACTTTATGATCCAAACTCAACTCGGCATACATCTGCTTGAGCCGGCGGTTCTCGTCTTCCAATTCCCGCAGGCGTTTGAGGGTGCTCACATCCATGCCACTGTACCTGGCCTTCCATTTGTAGAAGGTGGTCTTGCTGAAGCCATGCTGCCGGCTGAGCTCCTCCAAGGAAACGCCCGCTTCTGCTTCTTTCAGAATGGTCACGATCTGGCTTCACTAAATCTGGATTTCTCATGTGGATCTCTCCTGGGTGATGTGCCACGAGTTTTACTTATGAATGGTATTAGGGGATGGTTAAGGTGATTACTGCGTGATCCGGCAGGCCGGCGGTATTGAATGAAAGGAAGGATCGATACTGCCTGTCCCCGAGATCGTCGCCCACAGAGAGCAGCGTGCCCGCGAGATGGAGCGTGCAATCGTCCTCGCTCTTTCTCGAGCAGTCCTGCACCCAGGCCTTGGATCCGACATCGGGGCTGAAGAGCCGATAGCCCATCAGATTCCAGGCGAGCAACTTGGGGCTCAGGTCGGAGTGGAAGATGCCCCAATGAGGCTCGACGGAAGCGCCGGCCTTGGATGGCTGGTCGAAGCCCTCGAAGTAGGCGAATTGGACATCCGTCCTGGCCAGGCCGCGATAATAGAGGTCCTGGTTGGCCTCCGATAGACCGAAAGCGCCGGCAGTGGGCAAGCCGACCTCCTTGAAAAATACGTAACGGTCGGTCTGATCGAGCAGGGCATCGTATTGATGCTGTTCCCATAGAATGGCATCGCTCGCGTACTTGGTGAAGTGCCAATAGGGATGTGAGATCGGGAAGAGCCAATCGCCGACCGATAGAAGCTGGGGCCAGCGATAGTAGACTTCGATATCCTCTGAGGTGGTAACCGGTTTGCCGGTATGTGCGCGCAGGTCCGATATCGCCGAACATAGGTCGGGCACCGAATACCGGCTGTGAGAGTCGCCGAGGCCTTCATTGCCGATGCTGTAGCCCAGCACGATGGGCATGGCCGCAGCATTGACGGCGCTATTCAATTCGGGCTGATTGGTAGGACTCCAGATCCCCATGAGGATACCTTGATAGCCAAGCGATGCGGCGATCGTGAGGAACTGCTTGCCCATGATGCCGCTGGAGCCATAGGTGATGAGGCCGGTAAAGCCGGCCTTTTTCAGCGTCTGCAGATCGCTATAGATGGCGCCGGCGGCGGGTTGGTGATAACCGCCGGACGGGTCGGGGTTGGGAGAACTATAGGCCACCCATTTGATGGAATTGACCTTCTGGATCCAGCTCTGCGTCACAGGCTGGCTGCAAGACGGAGGGATAAAATCGAGCTGGGCAAGCCGTTCCGTTTGATCGGGCAAGTCGGAGGAAGGGAATATGGCGGTGGAAGCCGGCACGCCGAGCAGGGCCACAATGGCGAGCAGCAGGAGCGAGAGATCAACGGCCTTGCGGAGATGCATCAGGTATTTTAGATTGATGATTGGAGGGATGGGATGGCTGATTGTCCGCAGAGATCAAAAGATTCGCGTGGACTTATTACAATGGCATCGCCAATGGATCAGTCCAATGCGCTCAATGCATCGATCAGGACGCCGAGCAGCGACTTGAGACGCAGGTGGAGCGAACGCATATCGGGCGGAGCCGACCAGCGCGGCCCGGCGAGGCTGTCGCCGATGACCAGGACGGAGGCAGCCTGCCGGCCTCTCACTTGCGCGGCGGCGAAGAGGCCGGCGCTTTCCATGTCCACGGCTTTGACGCCTTCTCCTCCAAAGAGGGCGGCTTCCTCATGCGTTTCGCGATAGGGCGCGTCGGTGCTCCAGACCGCGCCGGTGACGGGGGTCATGCCCTGTTTCTCCAGCGCCTCGGCGATCCCAGACACGAGCCGGGATGAGGCCTGCACATCCCTGGCAGGCGGGAGGTAGTGATAGGATGTGCCCTCATCGCGGAGGGCACGATCGACGACCACGATGCTGCCGGGCGCGAGGTCAGCCTGCAAACCGCCCGCCAGGGACATAATGACAAGCCGCTGAACGCCCCACGCCATCAATTCATCGGCGAGGCTGGTGATGCCCGGTGCGCCGATTCCGAAATTGCCCAGCACAGCGACGCTGCCGCCCGTGCGCTTCAGCAGGTAAACGTCGCCCAAAAAGCCCCGCACCCGGCGCGAAGGATACTTCCAGGCAAAGCAATTCATCGCGCCCTTATACAGGCACAGCACGGCGCTATGCGGCGCGGGCAGGTCGCCCAGCCCGCCATACTTGCGGCGGAATTCGATCATGTTCTCGGCGGTGAGGAGCGGGGCGAGCTTGTACTTGTCGGGCAGGATGGGGTAGCTCATGGTGCGTTGCTCCGAGGCAGCTTGCTGGATCTTGGCAAGCCGATATTAGTTATTCTCAATCCTGGCTGTCTGGCTTGGGAATCATTTCTTTGGGCTGTAGCGCATGGAGAGCATGTAGAAATCTCCCCAGCCGGACCAGGGCCAGTGTGGGGAGAGGCGGTCATCAAGCCATGCCAGCAGGCGGTAGAGGCGCGGGAACATCCGGGCGAAGTTCTTGCTCTCCGCAGTGGGAGTGAGGACCGAGAGGCCTTCCAGCGCGATCAACTCGAAATCGCTGCCGAACCAGTCCAGCACCTGCCGCGGCGAAAAATAGTAGACGTCGAACTGCAAACCTTCCAGGTGGGCGCGCACCGCACCCCGCGAGAAACGGCGGAACGCCAGCCGGAAGTCGCCGCGAAAGATCTCAGCCATCTCCCACAAGCAGATATGCGGCATCAACACCCAGGTGACGATGCCGCCGGGTCGCAGCACCTTCGGCAGCTGCCCTATCACCGGCGAAAGGTCTGCAACACAGTTCAGCCCGCCAAGGTCGGAGAAGACCGCATCGAACGGCGCCTCGGGGACATCGGAGAGAGACAGGAATGAGCGCTGCTCCACGGTGACGCGGTCCTGCAATCCCAGGTCCCGGACCTTCTGCCGCAGGCGGTCCAACATGCCCGGCGCGACATCGGTGGCATGCAAACGGTAACCGTGCTGCGCCAATTGGACTGCATCGGTGCCGGTGCCGGCATTGAGCTCCAGGATGTGCGCGCCTTGCGGAACGAAGCGTGCCAGGTGAGCATAAACCTTGCGGCGCATACGGGTGAGGTGCGGATGATCCTGCGCGAACGAAATCGTATTTCTCGGCAGTCAGCGAGAAAGCGTCCGCGATCGTTTGGAGGGGAGGTTGTTTCATTGCGATTATGAATTATGGCGAAGCTTAAGGCGGATCTGCTGGATCTCGTGTCCGATGTCGACCACATCCAGATCCAGCCATGTGCAGGCCGTGATCAGGTTCGTGAAGACGATCGGACGAACCTCCAGGGGTTCGATGAGATGCTCGACGAGTTTTGGTTTTTCCCAGTCGGCGCCTGCAACGATGGCGAGCTTCTTTTGCGAAATCTGCTGGCGCCGGCGGGCCAAAAAGCGGACCGCACGGAGAATTGCACTATTCGGAATGGCCGGGTCGATCGTGCAGGAACGGAGATCGGTTAGCTGCATTTCTGCCCGACGGAAATTCGGGTCAGCGAAAATGCGGATCAGGTGTGCCCGCCATTGGCCCGCTTTGATCGTCCCATCCCAGACAACGATGACGAGTCGCCTGTCTGGCTTGTAGACATAGTCAATAGCCATGAGACCAGTCTTTCCCTGGGCCGCGGAAGCGGTTGCGAGCGGCAGACTACATCCAAAGTATATGTTACTCCCCAGCTAAATACAACCTTCCCATTGCGGCTGGAGGGCTTTTTAATCGTGAGATCTACTTTCGGCAATTGAGAGATCGCCGGGATGATGAGGTGGGTGTGTGCTATAGGTCGGCCAGCTCCGGGATGATATGTTTGCCGAAGGTCTCGAGGGGCGTGATATCATGCGTGTTCGGCATGTTGAAGATGCAGTGCTGGATGCCGAGGGCGTGCAGGCTGCGGCATTCTTCGATCACATCTTTGGGGGACATCTTCCCGGGTGCAAGCTCCGCGCTGCCAAGCGTGGTCCGTTCGATGTCCTTGTAGTCGCGGCCGACCTCATCACAATGGCGCTTGAGCACGTCCAGCTTTTTCTGGATAACCTCCGTGCCCAAGCGCGCATACAGGTTGCAGGCGTCGGCATATTGGGCGACAAGCCGCAGTGTCTTCTGCTCGCCGCCGCCTCCGATCATGATGGGAGGATGAGGCTTGCTCAAAGGCAGCGGCCGGCAGAGAGTGCGCTCCAACTGGTAGTACTTGCCCTTGTATGGGCCATCGTCGCCGGACCACATCTGCTTTGCGATCTGCAGGGTCTCTTCTTCGCGGCGCAGGCGTTCGCCGGGCGGCGGGAAGGGGACGCCGAGGCCTCGCGCTTCGGCCTCGTTCCAGGCCGCGCCGAGGCCGAAGTAGGCCCGCCCGCCGGAGAGAACATCCAGCGTGGTAACGGTCTTGATCAGGATGCCGGGGTAGCGGTAGATCACGCCGGTGACGAGCGCTCCGAGCTTGACGCGCTGCGTGATACCGGCAAAGTAAGAGAGCGTGCTATAGCTCTCAAGCATCTCGTCTTCAGGAGGGCCGAGGCCACCACCTCTGCGTTCGGGGCCGCCGATCTGGAAGAAGTGGTCCATGACCCACAGGCTGTAGAATCCGGCTTCGTCTGCGGCGCGGGCGATATCGGCAAGCTTGCCGCCGAGTTGAGCGGGGCCGCCAGGGTAGGTGAAGTTGGGGACTTGAAGACCGATTTTCATAGGTTTGGGAGGAGAGAATAGGTGATCGGAAATAGGTATGGATCAGGAATCAGATTGTGCCATGCCGTAGGGTCTAACGAAGCCAACTAAAGATTGTGTGTTGGGCAAGTGCAGATCGGACTGGCAGTCCGACCTAGACGCGCCAGGCGAGGGTGGCCCGGTTGAGCATCTCAACTTCTTCGGGCGTCAGAGAGAATGTCAGCGCGCCGACATTCTCAGCGGCCTGGCGGCTGTTCTTCGCGCCGGGGATGGGAAGCACATCCTCATTTTCCAGCAGCCAGCGGAGCGCGACCTGGCTGGGAGTCTTTGAATAGCGCTCGCCAATTCTTCGCAGCAGATCCACGACCGGCTGCACGGACTCCATCGTTTTACGATTGAAGTTCGGCATGATGCGCCTGAGGCCGGTTGCCCGCTTGCCGGCGGAATACTTGCCGGTGAGGGCGCCCATCGCGAGCGGGGAATATGCAATGAGCGTGATGCCAAGCTCCCGGCATGCTTCCAATACTCCATCCACTTCCGGCTTGCGGTGCAGCAATGAATATTCCACTTGATTGGAGGCAAGCGGCATGCCGCGCCGGGCCAGTTCGGCGTGGGCGAGGCGCATTTGCTCCGCAGAATAGTTGCTGACGCCGACCGCTTTGATCTTGCCGGCCTCCACAGCGTCGGCCATCAAGCTCATGAGCCTGGGTATGGGAATCCGGTCTGAAGGGAAGTGATGCTGATACAGGTCAATGGAGCTGCGGCCGAGGCGCGCCAGGCTGCCATCCAGCGCCTTCGGAAGATCTTCGACTTTGGAAAACGGGGATGGTGGAAATTTGGTGGCGACCAGCACTTCTTTATCCCGAACGAGCTCCCCAAGGCGGCGTTCGGAGGCGCCGGCACTGTAGAAGGCGGCTGTGTCGATCAAGTTGACGCCGCCCGCAAGCGATACGTCCAGTGCATTCTGTTCCTCCTCGGCGCTCTGCGATGGGCCGTAAGCAAGTTGTGCGGGCGTCCAACGTGCCAGGCCTGTCGGCTGCCCCCAGGTCATCGCGCCCATGCCCATGCGAGAGACAAGAAGCGTGCTGTGACCTAGAGTTTTGAGATGTTCCATCGTAGGTGCCTGCCTTACTTATAGGGGATCGCCGGGACTTCACGGGGAGAGAGTTTCAAAGCGAGTCATACCGGACATTCGAGGTGGATATCTTCGGGCTCGAGGGCAAAGAGGTCGGGGTCCGGCGTGGGCGTGAGGCTGCTGCCCAGGCGCATGTAGAAGTGGACAGTATGCTCCGAAGGGGTGGCTGATATATAAAGGCCTTTTGCGCCGAGGGCACGCGCTTTAGTCCTGGCAAGCTCGAACAACTGTCGGCCCAGGCCGCGGCCGCGGTACGCGCAGCTGACGTGCAGCGCCTTGAGCTGCAAAAGGTCCTTGTGCGGGCCGATGAACTTGCTCTCCAGCACGGCGGCGGCAACGAGCAGCTCGCCGTCGAACAGGCCATGGAACCATCCGCCGCGGTCGAAACAGTCCAGCAGGATGGGCGTGTAAAGCTCCGCTTCGCCAGGAGGCCAGCCCTGCATATCGTAATGCTCGGGCTTGAGCACCAGGCCGCCGTTCTCGAAATAGTAGATGTTGTCGATGACCTCGCGCCGGTCGATATCCCACAGGCGGGCGATCTCCGTGCGAGTCAATTCACGACCTTCGATCATGTTTCGCCTCCCCATGCAAGGGATGGGAATCAGGTAGGAAGCGAAAGCAGTTGTTGTCACGCAGCGTGCGGAGCGGTGAGCTCGGCGCAGATCTTCCAGAGTTTCTCCTCATCCTTTTTGTTCCTGAACTCGCATTTGACTTCTTCGCGGTCTTCGAAGAACTTGTCAGTGACGCCCTCCACGTCGGGAGAGCTTGCCAGCCAGACGGCCGTATCGGCGCCCTGCGCACTCGTGCGGCCTCCGGAGTAACCGCGCAGCCGCTCCACCAGCTCGGGCGCCGCGCTGCGATACAGCCCGGTCTCGGTAATGAGGCCGGGCGTCATGGCGTTGGCGGTGATGTCGGTACCCTTCAAGCGTCGTGCCATTGCCCAGGTGAGCAGCCGGTCACAGGCCTTGGACTGGGCGTAGGCTTTGAAGCTCTCGAACGGGCGGGTATCGAACTGCAGATCGTCGAGGTCGAGATTGCTGGCAAAGGCGGATGCCACGTTGATGATGCGGGACGGGGCGCTGGCCTTGAGCACGTCGAGAAGTCCCTGTGTAAGCAGGTAGTAGCCTACGACGTTGGTCGCAAAGGTCAGCTCGATGCCGTCCACACTTTTGACCTTGGGCAGCGTGCCGCGGTTGCCGGAGGCATTATTGATCAGGACGTGCAGGCGGCGATACTTTTTTCGAAACTCCTGCACGAACGAACGGATGGACTCCTGGCTGGAGGTATCAATGTGCATCACATCGACCGCCGAGGAGCCGGTGAGCCGTGTGATTTCTGTGGCGGTCTGCTTGCCCATGCGGAGGTCGCGGCAGGCGAGGACGACTTCCGCGCCGAGGCCAGCCAGCTGGATGCGATCTCCCGGCCCACGCCAGAGGTCGGGCCGGTAATTACAACGCGCTTACCTTTCATGGAATCCATAAGTAGTTAGGTCCCTTCATTATATTCACGCCTTATTGTATTCCCGTATTGGGTGATGCCTGCCTTAACCCTGGTCGTTACCCGGAAAGGGATGGGGACATGGGGAAAGGTCGAGTGTGTGCGATTGCTCTCAGGAAAGCATGCGGGCAACAGCGCGGTCGACGTGGATACGGGTGGTATCCAGAATGGGGATGCCGCGGTGGCTCTCGGCGCGCAGGATCAACGGAAGCTCGGTGCCGCCCAGGATGAGACCCTGGATCTGCTGTCCATCGATCATACGGTCCAAGATGCCCAGTAGATGCTGCCGCGTCTCATCGAGGAAACGGCCGTGCACCAGCTCGTGCATGTATTTTTCGTGGATGTAGTCCTGGTCCGGCTCGGCAGGCAGGACGATCTGGATGCCGCGTTTGGAGAACACGTCGGGATAGAAACTGCCCTGCATGGTGAAGCGCGTGCCGAACAGGCCGAGGCGGGCGATACCTTTGGCTTTGGCGGCTTCACAAGTGGCCTCGACGATGCTGATGAGCGGGATCTTCGAGCGGCTGCGGATATCGTCAAAGACGATATGAGGGGTATTGGCGGCCAGCAATCCAAAATCCGCCCCGGCTCGCGAGAGCTTGTTGACCTCGCCGGCGAGGTATTCGGTGACCTCTTTCATTTGGTTCGCGCCGATCAGCGCGAGCATCTTTGTCATATCGATGCTATTGATGATGACAGGCGGGAAGCTGCCGTCGGGCCTGAGGGTGCGGTAGGATGCAACGATCTGGCGATAGTAATCAATGGTGGATTCGGGGCCGATGCCGCCGACGATGCCGAGAGTTTTCATGGTTTTCGATTTGTGATGTTCTGTCTGACTGATCGTGATTTGCGGTTGATCACAGTTCCAACCACAGATGAACAATTGTTTCTGACAGACTCTCTGTATCAAGTCTCAAATCTGCATATATCTGTGTTTATCTGTGGTTAAAAATCTTTATACAGATAAGCTCTCGCAGGATGTGTGGCAGACAGGCCATATCAACGCACCAGTCGCCAGAAGAGGATACCGGCGAGCAGGGCCATGGCAGCGCCGAATAGGAACGGGGCCGATGGGCCGAAGCCGGTCCACGAGCCGGCGCCCTGCCAGAGCAGGCCTGCGATCACGGAAGCCGGCAGGGCTGTGATGCCAATGGCTGCATTGTAGAGTCCGTATGCGCCGCCGCGGCGGTCCTGCGGGACAATGTCGGCGACGAGGGCGCGCGCCACGCCGTCTGTGGCCGCGTAATAGATGCCGTACAGCGCATACAGTACCCACACGTGCCAGCCGGCGCTGGACAGGGCGAAGCCCAGATAGACCAGGCCGTAGGCGATCCAGCCGGCGATGATCAAGGTCCGGCGGCCGATGCGGTCCGAGAGCGAGCCGAACGGGCTCGAAAGCGAGGCGTACACAAGGTTGAAGGTCATCACCATCAACATGACCTGCAGCACATCCAGGCCGCGGTTCTGGCCGAGCAGCACGATGAACGAATCGGATGAGTTGCCGAGCGTGAACAGCACGACGACGAACAGGAAGAGCTTGAAGCGGCTGTCGAGGCCTTCGAGCGTCAGGTGAAGACGACCGGCCGTCTTGCGCGTGCTGGGGACGTCACGCGCGCCAAGCGCCAAAACCACCACCGCCAGCACGGCGGGCAGGATGCTGACCAGCACAGCCACCTGGAAGGTGTGGCGCGTAAGCTTTGCAGCGCCGGATTGGGTGAGCCAGACGACCAGCGCGGCGAGGCCCAGCCCCACGAAGGCGCCCGCCGTATCTCCGGCGCGATGGATGCCGAAGGCCAGGCCGCGCTGTTTCTCATCGATGCTGTCGGCAACCAGAGCGTCGCGGGGTGCGGTGCGTATGCCCTTGCCGATGCGGTCTGAGAACCGGACGCCGAGCACCCAGCCCCATGCATTCGCAAAATACAGGAAGGGCTTCGAGAACGCCGAGAGCCCATAGCCGATGACAGCCAGCCACTTGCGCCGGCCAAGCTGATCGGAGAGGGCTCCCGCATAGACCTTGGTGAGGCTGGCCGTGGTTTCAGCCACGCCATCAATGAGACCAATGACCGCCGTGCCAACCCCGAGCACATTGGCGAGGAACAGCGGGATGAGGTTGAAGATCATCTCCGAGGAGATGTCGGTGAGGAACGACGTGACGGTGACGATCCAGATGTTACGAGGGAGACTGGTGACGCCCGTTTTGTTTGCCATGGCGAACCTTTTGAGCGATTATAGCCGTAAGAGCCTAAGAAACGGACAGGTGAAGAGCATGCGCTCTTCACCTGCCTGCTGGTCGGAGATTTTGGGGTAAACGACGTACGCAGCTGATTATTTATTCATCACCCGGCTCGCCGGGGGCGCTGGGCTGGTTGACTTTTATAACCTCGCCATGATAATTGATGACAACCTTGAAGCCGAGCATCCCCAGATAGGCGCGGCCTTCTTCCGGGATACCCTGCTGCATGAGCGCGTCGAACTGCTGGTCCATGTTCTTGAGCTGGTGCTCGATCATGGCCTTGGTGAAGATGTCCTCCTGCCCGAGCATCTTGGCCGTCTGCTCGGAGATGAGGTCTTCACTGCCTTTCATCATCTCCTGCATCTTGGCCAGGACCTGCCGGTCGATCTGTTCGGCAGGGATGTGGCGCTTGAAGCCGGCATCGTCCACGACGTAAAAGGCTTCGTCGCCGACGATGGCCGTGTCGGCCACATGATCATTTTCATCTACAACCAGACCGCCGAACAGTGCTTTTTTTGACATAGTCGTTTATGAGTGGGTATGGGTGATAGCAAGAGCCGGCATTTTGGAGTTAGCTGCCGGCAAAGATTGGACGGAAGGCGCGATCTTCAACATGAATTCGCCCGAAGGAGGAATGGTGACGCTACGCATTCGTGCTGACGATCTCGACGTGCGTCCCTTCGCCGGGCTTGTAAAGATACGGCGTGTCGATCGGGACGATGGGACGTGTCCACCGATAGATGAACCTGGCGTCGGCCGGCGTGAGGTTCACGCAGCCGTGGCTGCGCGGCTTGCCATAGTCGTTATGCCAGTACGTGCCATGGAATGAAACGCCGGTGCCGGTGAAAAAGGTAACCCAGGGCACGCCGGGCAGATCATACCCGTGCCCCGCGCCGGCCTCGCCGTCATTCGTCATGTGGATGGTCGGGCCCTTGTGGAATGTCTGGTATTTGCCGAGCGGAGTCTTGGTGCCCTTGCCGCCGCTGGAGCAGCGGGCGATCAGGACCGCCGTATCGTCCTCGAAGGCGGTCACGGATTGGGTGGCGGTATCGACGTAGATGTGCTTGCGCTCATCCGGCAGGTCCGGGGAAAGCAGGGTCAATTCATCGGCCGGCACCAGGCGCATGTCGCCGGATGGGACGAAGAAGGATTTTTGCAGCTCGCTATCGTAGATCTCGTACCAGACGCCCTTTTCATAACGGTTCATGCTGACACCCGTGACCCAGTGGGTGGTACCGAAATAAATACGGTAGCCGTTCCGGGCCCGGAACCCCGGATCGAGATGCGTGATGGAGTATGGCACTGTGATCTCGCCAAGCTGTCCGCCGGCGGGCACCTGGAGGCTGGCCTTTTGGTAGTTGGTCTCGACCGGCTGGACCCAGCCTGAATACGTGTAACCTTCGTTGTTGACCTGGTACCACTTGCGGTTATAAGGATTGCCCGCGTCGCCATCGACCTCGGCCGTGATGCCTGCCACTTCGTCGCGGCCGAAGACATGCAGGATCTTCGAGCTAAAGGCTGGTTCGCTGTATAAGCCCAGTCCGCTGAGGGTCATGCGTCCCTGGGTGGCTGGGGCGGCAGCAAAGGTGCGGTCGAGACGCAGCTCCGCCAGCCAGGCGCCGAGGAAGCCGGCGGCAGAGAGCTTGAGGAAGTCGCGCCGCGATAAAGGCAGGGAGGTCATGGGAACTGGATGATTGTAGCTGATTTACAGGCTTGGAGAGATAAAGGGCGTCCAGGATTAATACGATTCTTAGAGGCGGAAGTGGCAAGCCTGGAATTTGGCGGGATTTTGGTGCGAACAAGGAGGATCGTAAGCTTCGGGAAGGTCATCGCGATAGGTTTGCTATAATACGAATCAACCCCGGATTGCCTATTGACTGCCAGCTTGCCGAGTGGCGAATCGCATGCCTGTGAGATCGAACATTGGCTGACGCTGACGCAGCCATCTATAAAGGAAGAAATCGCTATGACACAATCAAATACGTTGACCAACCGTGAACGCGAAGTGGTAAGACTTTTACTGCAAGGTAAGAGCAATAAACTGATCGCTTTGGCGCTCGGTATTTCCGACCGCACGGTGGAGTTTCACTTGAGGAACATTTACTCCAAATCACAGGTGAGCTCCAGGATAGAGCTGATCTTGAAACTGGGGAATGCCACAGGTAACCTCGAAATGGAGAAGCCAGGGTCTTCCACAGTTGTTAGTCCGGGGGAAAGCGCCGAAAATAGAGACACGCCCCATCCGCAAATGGATCGGCGTGAATACTTTCGCGAGATCTTCTCTAGGATCGGTAAGGAGCTGCAAATGAAGAACCTCTTCAACACAAAGCACGTACCCGTGGGAATGCTCACGGCGCTTTTCACGGGTTTGCTATGGATCGGCCTTGTTGAGACGCTTCGAGCACATGTCACTCAATGAGATCCAGCCATGGGTCCTGCCGCTGGTCGTCATGCTGGTGTTGGTTGGCTCATTGCTTGGGTTCATTGGGAAGCGCAATGGCAGCAGCCTGCGAAAAGTGGCGCTCAGTACATTGTTTGGTACCGGCTTGAGTCCGATTGCGATTCTTCCTCTGATGGGATTTGTTGTTTTACCCCTTGGAAAATTCGTTGAATGGCTTGGCCTCATTGACCGGGCCAGGATGACGAGCGACGTTGCCACCATGCTGGTTGTCACCGGGATGCTGGGAATATGGCTTATTGTTGGAACTGCGATCGGGGCTATGTTGTTGTACGTAACGGTCAAAAGACCCGGTCAGGCCGGGCGCCTCTACGGCTCAGGTCGGGACACGGCATAACGATCAACTGTCAACATCTTTGATTACCCCGCCGTGTCCCTGCGACGGTGCAAGCGCGGCGATTTGACGATTTCCAAATGGGTGCCGGTGGGCTGGTAGGCAAATTGCGCGTCCGGTTTGACGACCGGGTCGGTCCAGCGGAAGAGCCACTTGGCAGCCGCGACGCTCAAGGTTCACACAGCCATGACTCTTGGATGCCGGAAGTCGTTGTGCTAGAACGTGCCGCGCAATGATAGACCGTATCGGTAAAGTGGAATCCTTACCCTATTCCCAGATGTATAAAAGAATAGTGATGATAATGAACACCGCGGCTAGAACGATGCCTGCGACACGCTGACCGGCGATGATCAGAGCCGCGGCCGCCAGCCCGAATAGCACGACTTTCACAACAAGGTAGCCTGTTCCCTGAAGATGCCGTTTGGAATTTGGGGCAATGAACGTGCCCCACACAGCTACCGCCAACAAGGGGATACCGATTCCCAGCAATATCTTCATGAGTGCGCTGCCGCCGGTTTGGAACCCCCAAAAGCCGAACTCACCCAGCATCGCCAGCTCCAGGATAAATGCCAGTGCGAGATTGATGGATCTCATGCGGTGAGCATGAGCGCCTCCAAATCGGTGCTTTCACAATTCAACCTGTGCAATTGCTCTGGCCCGATCAAACATTAATCCTTAGCGGAAATATTAGTTGTCTTCCCGGAGGACTTGTGAAACAACCTGACCAATGCCAGTTCTCGTGAGGAGCCATAGCCGCTTCAAACGGTATGAGATGTGTTGATTCCGGCGTGCCATGCCGTCCCTCTCCGGTGACTGATGCCGGAATTATTTGACGATTTCGAGAGTGGTGCCGGTGGGCTGGTAGGCAAATTGCGCGTCCGGCTTGACGACCGGGTCGGTCCAGCGAAAGAGCCACTTGGCAGCCGCGACGCTCAGGTTCACACAGCCGTGGCTCTTGGGATGGCCGAAGTCGTTGTGCCAGAACGTTCCATGCAGCGACAACCCCGCCTCGGTGAAGTACATGACCCATGGCACGCCGGGCAGATCATAGCCGGAGGCCGTGAGATCGCCATTCGCCATGTGGCGCGTGGGCCGCTTATGGTACGTCATGAAATGACCGGTGGGCGTTGTATAGGTGCCGGTGAAGAACGTCGCGCCGGTTGCGGCGCGCGTAGCGAAGACCGGCTGGTCGTTCTCGTAGCGCGAGCACAAGCTGATCGTCCAGGCGCACCTGGATCTTCTTTTGAGCGTTGGGGGTATCCGTGGGAAGAGGAGCAAGCTCGTCTGCGGGTATAAGGCGCAGGTGCTCGCCGGGCGCGTAATAGAGCTTGTTCCATTTGTCATCCAGCACCTGGTACCAGATCTTGCCGTCCGATGGACTCGTCACAGCAGATAGGATCCAGTGCGTGGTCTCATAGTACATGCGGTAGGCCGAGCGCGAATCCGCATGTGGCTGCTCGTGCGCGTCGGTGTAGGGCACGGTCACTTCGCCGAGCGTGCCGGTAGATGGGATATCGCGGCCCGGCACATTCAGAATGGTCTGCACGGGCTGTAGTGTGCCCGAGTACGCGTATCCATCCTCGCCGATCTCATACCATACGCGGTTGTAGTCGCCTTCATCCTGGCTGATGGATACGCCCGTGATGGGTACGACGCTGTCGCGCCAGTACATTTTCACGCGGCCGGCGTTGAAGGATGCCTTGTCATACAGCCAGATGAGGCGGCGCTGTGACGCGTCCTTGCTCTGTATAAAGGTCGTCTTGAAATAAGGAATTGAGCGGCAGGCCGCGGAGGGATAACACCCAGGAAGCCAAGCCCGCTCAATTTAAGGAAGTCGCGACGGGAGAGAGGATGGCATTCTTTAACCGCCAGGACGCCGAGAACGCCAAGCAGTTCTACAAAGTCGCCAAGAAGAACAAGACAAAGCCATTTGTTTGTTTTGCCGAGACGCTCAGGCACGTCCAAAAGCCGCCAGATTATGCGGAATAAATCACTCGCTCTTGGCAGGACTCTCCAGGAAAACTTGGTGACTTGGCGCCTTGGCGGTTGATTTCATTGTTGCTCGATGTGAGGCTGGCTCTAATAGTGGACGTTGACCAGGGTGCCGACGCCGGCGAAGTTGTACAGCCATTCCGCATCGGGGATGCTGAGGTTCACGCAGCCGTGGCTCATGGGCGTGCCAAAATTGTGATGCCAGTACGTGCCATGCAGGCCGTAGCTCCGGTAGAAGTACATGGTGTACGGGACATCCGGCAAATAATAACCCGGGCCGCTCATATCGGTATAGCGCAGTTTGATGTAGATGTGATACTTGCCAGTGACAGTCGGAGTACCCCAGAGGCCGGTGGAAACGAGGAATGAATTCGCGACGTTGTTGCCGTCATACGCGTAGACCATCTGCTGCGTGAGATCCACGTCGATCCAGTGCTCGCCGGTGTTGGCAGAATAGCCCGGCACGGGTGTGGCCTCAGGTGCAGCCGCCACGGAGGTGCTGGATGTGCCGGGTGTGCTGTTGATGAATTCGAGCGAGAGCGATCCGGACCAGGTGGGCCCTGCCGTTGGCGCGAGCTCATCGGTCGGCTGGCCCGTTGGTTGCTCTGCGGGCTGCGATGCGGCTGATTCGGTTGGCTGGTCCGGCGCCGGGGTGGCGTCCGCCTCGGTGCTCGCCTTAGGAGTATCAGAGGGGCCGACGAAAGAGGTGGCCTGAACATGAAGCGCCAGAGCTGACCCTGGTGTATATGTTGGCTTGGGGACGGATACTTGCGCCCAGGAGATGGGCCGGGGTGCGGAGGGCCGGTGAAGGAAGGAAGCCAGCGCCGGTGACAGCACGGCGGATACGCCGGCCAGCATGCAGACCAGCAACCCGATCCCGATCAGGAGGATGGGAACCTTGCCACGCGGCTTGGGCTGAGCCGCCGGGCGGCTTGGGGCAGGTGCGGCTGAGGCAGGAGCAGCAGGCGCCGCGGCGGGAAGCCGTCTGACAGGATTGCTTGCAGGCTCACTTGGAGAAGTGTCCTGCGCCCCAGGCGATATCGCCGCTGCTCGGAGTCCAACCGCAGGCGCTGCATCGCCCATTCCATGCCCGCGACGCGCACGCGGACTATTCGGGTTGATCTGCTGTGCCTTCTGGATGTATTCAACGCTGGCGTGCGGGCTGGCGATCGCGGCCAGGATCAGCCAGGGATCCTCCAGTTGAGGCGCGAGGCTGGCTGCCCGTTCGGCCCACTGCCTTGCCTCTGTTCGTCTGTTCTCGCGTAACGCATTGCGTGCATTCTGTACCGCTAAATGGGCTTCATCTAAAGGTGGGTTCATGGCTGCGAGGTTGGCATGGGGGTCGGCTCGACGTTTTCGTTGTCCACAAAGCACAGGATGCCGCGCGTGACTCCGTCTGCAACCTGATCGGTATGTTGGGTCAGGATTTCCTGGTCGAGGTTGAGGAAGCCGGTCTCGATAATGGCGGCGATCGTATTCGGGTCTATCTCGGAGAAGGCGTGGTAGCCGGTCATATCGGCGGTGATGCTGCCGGGATGGAATTGCAAGCCGGTGGCACGTTGGTACCGGTCGACCATGCAGGACAGAAGCCGGCCGGCGCGCTGGCTGTCACGCGTGTTGAGCGCTGCAGCCACTTTGAAGCCGGTGGCCTGATCATTGATATATTCGCAGGAATCGTTGTGGATGGAAACCACCGCAACGGCGCGATAGCCGTTCAGGCGGGTGTCGAACTCGTTGAGCAGGTCCACCTGGAAGCCCCGGTCGACCAGTTTCTTTTGCACGAGCGTAGCGATCTTAAGGTTTACGTCCGCTTCGGTGAGCGTGACCTTGCCGTTGGCGTCAACGCAGACCGCCCCCGAGTCGTTGCCGGAGTGGCCGGCCACAATGCCGATGCGCAGCGCTTGTTGGGCCGGCCCGGCAGCCTGGTTGACGATCACCGGCTGGGGGGTAAGCAGCAGGGCCAGCTTGTCGGAAAAAGAAGAGACGGAAAAGTTGGTCGGAGTCCAGGCCACGAACACCGTTGCAAGCAAAGCCGCCACCAGAAAAGTCTTCTCAATGGCCCGCAGGGGCTTTGACGCGCGGCGCGAGCGGACGGAACGAACGGTCGAACGGGGCTGGGCCTGCGATTTATCCATTTCTCATCATAGTACTTAGGTTTTTGGGAATTTGCAAGGGCATTTTTGACCGCGCCGAGGGCGATAACCGCCGGCCTCCGGTCGATACTGGTCCGAGCGAGGCCGGCTGATAACGCCGGTGTAAACAACACGCTTGGGGCATTTTCGCCTTGACGGAGCCCTCTCGCACAATTATGATGAACAGACGATGGAAACAGAAATAACAACCGCCGCGCAGCGCGCGGATCAACTCCGGGCGGCCATGCGGGCCTGGACCTCGGGCGTCACCGTTGTGACCGCCGTCTATGGCGGCGAACAGCACGGGATGACGGTCAGCTCCTTCACGTCCATTTCGCTGGATCCCCCGCTGATCGTGATCTCCCTGCAGACCGTAAGCCGCACGCACGACATGGTTGTCAAAGCCGGGGCCTTCGGCGTCACGATCCTGGCAGCCAGCCAGCAGCTGCTCTCAGAACGTTTTTCCAGCCGGCAGTCTTCGATGAGCGAGCGGCTCGACGGCCTGGACACCGAGACGCTTGTGACCGGGGCTCCCTTCATTAAAGGTGGCCTGGCGTATATGGACTGCCGGGTGACGCAGAGCATCCAGTCGGGGATGAATACGCTGTTCATTGCGGAAGTCGTGGCGGTACGCGGCGACGATCATGACGCTCCGCTGGTGTACCACGACCGGACATATCACCGGCTCGAGGAGTGACTTCGTGGAGAGCGGTAAGAAAGGGTGGGCAGGATGGACGATCGACTGACTGCTGAAGAAAAGCAAACACTGCTGCAGCTGGCGCGGGAGGCTTTGCAGCAAGGGGTTGCCCAAAAGCCCCTGCCGGCGCTCAGCCCTCAAACGCTGACGCCTGCCTTGAAGGCGGAGGGCGCTTCATTTGTAACGCTGACCATCGACGGTGACCTGCGCGGCTGCATTGGCGCCCTTGAGCCGTACCAGTCGCTGGCTGCCGACGTGCGCGAGCACGCAGTCGCGGCCGCCCTCGAAGATCCGCGCTTCCCCCCTGTATCACGCGACGAACTGGATCGGATTCGGATCGAGATCTCCCGGCTCACGCTGCCGAAACGCCTCGAGTACACGGACGCAGATGAACTGCTGAGCAAGCTGCAGCCGAACGTCGACGGGGTCATCGTGCGGGATGGCTTCCGCAGGGCCACCTTCCTGCCGCAGGTCTGGGAGAAGATCCCTGACAAGGTGGATTTTATGGAGAACCTTTGTTATAAGATGGGAGAAGAGCCGGATGTCTGGCGGCACAAGCATCTGGAGGTGCTGACCTACCAGGTGGAAGAATTCCAGGAAGAAGTAGAAAACCCCTAAATACGAATGGCACCAGGGCATCTGCTCTTGCAGATGCCGGAGCCGGACTTCAAAGCGGGTCTTGGAACCTTGGCACACGTTGCCCCGCCCGCTCTTTGAGACACTATCCACCTTGGTGGAACATCGGTGCAGGGGGCGTTGAGGGTGGGGATCTGTCCCCCTGGCAGCCATAAGCAACGAATTTGTACTGTTGGTTTGAAAGGCGCTATACTAGAATCCACCTATGGCCGACGAAGCAATAGATACCATGTTCGAGGATGCAGTCGATGCCCTGCGGCAAGGGGACCAGCCGAAGGCAAAGCAGATCCTGACCGGCCTGCTCAAGGCGGATCAGAGTAATGCCAACTATTGGGTCTGGATGAGCGCGGCGGTCGAAACGACCAAAGAGCGCATCTATTGCCTGGAAACCGCCCTCAAGCTGGGCCCGGAGAATGCCACCGCCAAGCGCGGCCTGGTTTTGCTGGGCGGCCGCGCGCCGGATGAGAACATCCAGCCGTTCCCGCTAAACCGCCCGCGCGCCTGGGAAGAGGATCTTCTGCTCGCGCACGAAAAGCCGCAGGAGAAAGGCATGCGGGCGATGATGTCGAGTTCCACGGCGCGCCTCGCTGCCATTGGCCTGGTAGGCGTGCTGGTCTGCGGGCTTGTAACGTATGGCATTCTGAACCCGCGCAGCCGCCAGCTCCTTCGCGCAGCCCAGGCTGGCACCGCCGGTCCCTCGCCGACCTTCACATTGACGCCGACGTTCGTGAATGCCACGGCTCCCGTCGTTGCAACGCAAAGCGGCCCGACCCCGCTGGCTCTGCTCGTGGGAGCATCCTATTCGCCGACGCCGCTCGTACATTAATACGCCGCGCTCGCCCTTGTCTTCAGATATCTACCGGAGCGCCAAAGCCGCCCTCGATCAGGGCAACTTCGAGGAATACATCCGGCAAATGGAGCAGGTTCAAACAGCCGAGCCCAAGGCAGCGGACGTGCCGTATTACATCGGCGAGGCCTATCGTTCCCAGGGCGACTGCCGCTCGGCGCTGAACTCCTATAACCAATCGCTGCAAGGTGGACAACAGGTTCGCACCCGGTTATGTCGGGCTGGCGCGGGCGCGCATCTGCATTGATCCGGGGGCGGATACCAACCAGCTTTACGATCTCGCGATACAGGCTGATCCCAATTACGGTGAAGCTTACCTCGACCGCGCCAACTTCAGCCTCGTGCGCCGCGATTTCAAGGCGGCGCTGCCTGATCTTGAGAAGGCCGATCAGCTGATGCCCAATTCGGCGCTCGTCCAGCTTGGATATGCCGCAGAGCCTATTTGCTTGCAGGCGATGAGGTCAAGGGGCTGGAGGCCGCCAAAAAGGCTAACAGCATCGATCAAACGCTTCTGCCTTCCTATTATTACCTTGGTCTCGCATACAGCGCCATCGGGCAATTTTCGGCCGCCATCAAGCCTCTGCAGATCTACCTGATCTACCAGGCAGAGGATGGCAGCGCCTATGCCCTGCTCGGCCAGGCCTATGTTATGGCTGGTCAATTATAAGTCGGCATTGGAGCCGCTCCAGCGGTCACTGAAATATGATCCCAACCAGGTGAAGTCCTACCTCTACCTGGGCATGACCGCCCTGCGCACGGGCGACCTGGACGGCGCGGATTACAACTACAAGAAGGCGTTGGGATATTTCCCCAATTCTTTTGATGCGAACATCGGGCTGACGGAAACGATGTATCGGAAGGGGACCTTCGGCAGCGCCTACCTTCAGGCCGAGACGTCCAAGTCGAAGGCAGATAACGATACCCAGATGGCGCAGGTGATGTACTGGCGCGCCCTCAGCCAGGAGGGGCGTAAGAGCTTCGGCGATGCGACCAAGGATTGGCAATCTTTGCTGGCTCTACCGGAAACTGCAACGACGGCGGACATGCGTCAGACTGCTGAAGAGCACCTCCTCACGCTTTCAACGCTCACTCCAACTCCCAAGGGCGGCATCCCAACGGCAACGCCTTCGCGAACGCCAAAGCCCTCCAGCAGCGGCACGCCCGCCCCCACCAGGACACCCACGCCCACACCGTGAGGCTTATCCACTAAGAGCGCCAACGTTTTGGAAAGTAAGGGATCTAACCAAAGGCGCGAAGTCGCTACTATATTGTTTCTTGCTAGTACAACAGACTTCCGAGTTCTTCAAGAACTCGGAAGTCTGTTGTACTTTGCCCTGTCCTCCGGGCACGGGCACAGTGCCCGCAGGTAGTGCCAGTTGTAGATGCCGTAGTCATGGCCGTCCTCCCAGACCACAGTCAGCGCGTACGAGCCGACGGCTTTGACGTTGTTGATGCGCGTGGATGGCGAATTCAGGCAGGTCCTGCTCGAATACGTCCGGGCCGGGCTCGGAGTGCATGTTCTCGTGCCCGCCGCGGCACGAGGCACAGGGGCAGCCCGCTCGCAGCAGGCTGAACGGATAAACGCTTACGTGCCCATCGTCCCAGTTGACGGTGAACTCGCGGGTCTTCTTGTTCACAGTGATATTCGTGGGTTTTTCATTCATGGGATCGCTCATCTCGATGGAATCTAGCCGCCAATGATTTTCAGATTAGTTGAGCTTGGCGCCTCGCGTAAGGCTCACTTGATCTCTGTGCTAAATACCTAAGGCGCAGGGACAACAGCCAGGAAGTCGGCTGCAGCCCAGCCGGCACGCGTTTCGTCATACGGGTGCGACGATGTACCACCAGGTATGCCCGTCTGCATCTTGGGACCATCCTTCACTTTGAACGTCTCGGCCTCTTCGCCGCGGAAGACCGTATCGCTGTTGAGGCCCGGCCGCCGAGCGAATGCGAAGTCCGGCGCCTTCGGTGCCCGTGATCTGCACATAGCCGCCGATGCCGATCCTCCATTGCAGGCCCGGGGGTCCCGCCGGCGGTCGGTGTCGGCGCGGGGCTGGCGTGGCAGTCGAGGGGCGAATCACAGTCAGATCGGCGGGCACAAAGCCCAGCTCGCCGCACCTTATGCGGGCGCATCCAACCGATCAAAACCACGTAATCAGCAGCAGGCAGCCCGCTACGAGCAGAGCGCCCGCGATCGTCCAGAGGTTGATGAGAGCCGGCGGCTGCTTACGATTCATGGCATGCTGCCCGGTTGCAGATTTTCGAGACTTGTTAATGCGTCATTCGCTCTCGCTTCATGGGGAGTCGGCGGATTTCATGGCAGCAGGAAAAATGCCAGGCCGAGAATGAGATAGATGGCCAGCAGGCCTGCGCCTTCCAGCCACGTCGATTCGCCATCCGACGATACGAACACGGAAATGGCAACCGAGGCGAGCAGGGCCAGCAGCTCGAAGCGGTTGAGGATCAGTTGCAGCGGATGTCCCAGCAGCAGGCTGATGAAGACCAGCAATGGCGCCACGAACAGGGCGATCTGCAGGCTGGACGAGATCGCGATCTCCGTGCTGATGTCCATCTTGTTCTTGAGCGCCATCTGTACCGATACGAGATGCTCGGCTACATTGCCGATGAGCGGCACGAGGATGATGCCGAGGAAGAACTCCGACACGCCCAGGCTGCTGATCACGCCCTCCGCCGCATGCACCAGCGCTTCACTGAGCCAGACTACGCCAAGGGTCGCCAACACCAGCAGCAGGATCGATTGGCGCAAAGACCGGGTCGGCAGGTCTGACTCCGAAACCTTATGGGACAGCGGACTGTCCGGCGTGCGCGCGGCAGTCGAAGCAGGCCGAGCCCGTACAGCACGATCATCACGATCGCGACCCCGATGCTGAGCGCCTCCACTGAGCTATTTGCCATTCGCGCTCGATCGATTGGCTGAAGATCGACGGGACGATAAGGGCCGTTACTGCCAGGACCAGCAGGATGGCGTTCCGGCTGGCGTTGGTCTTGTTGAAGGTCTGCGTGCCGTGGCGGATGCCGCCGGCTGCCATGGCAAAGCCGAGCACCAGCAGCAGGTTGCCAATAATGGAGCCGGTGATGGACGCCTTGACCAGTTCGAGCAGGCCCGGCCTGTACCGCGGTGATGGTGATGATGAGTTCGGCGGCGTTGCCCAGGCTGGCGTTGAGCAGGGCGCCGATGCGCGGGTCGGTATGCGCGGCCAGGTCTTCGGTCGCATCGCCGATGGCGGAGGCCAGCGGGATGATGCCGACTGCGGCCAGGAGGAATACGGCCACGGGAGTCCAGCCGAGCAATTGGGCGGCCAGCGTGAAGGGCAGGGCTATTAGTAGGATGGAGAGCGGGTTCTCGGCAAAGAACGCTCCCACGCGGTGGATCAGGGTCGTCTGCTTTTTGGCAGCGTGACGGGCGGTTTTCATTTGGCTTCTCTTCTGATCCTTCCCTTCCTTCATATAATAGGCCCTCCCTGAAACATGGGCCGGGAGGGCCGTGTATGGATCAAAAACTCATGCATGAACGCCATTGGAGCTGTGTCTTGAGGAGATTAAGAGCGCGGGGCGGAATCAGTACATTGAGGGCTTGCTTCTCGACGCGGATGTCCACCTGCTTGTCGCTGATCATCGGCTCGCCGTCCATCTGAACGGGGAAGGCCGTCTCGGATTCGATGCGGATGTGGCTGAACGGCAGGCGGCGCGCTTCCTCATTGGTGATGTGCCGGCCCGCCAGGATGTCGAAGAAATGGCGGAAGGCATCGGCAATATTCTTGCCGCTCATCAGCCAGAGATCCATCTCTCCGTCATCGATGTACGCATCCGGCGAAAGCACGGCGATGCCTCCGACGTATCGGCGGATGTTGGTGACCACTGCCAGCAAATAGTGACCGTCCACGCTTTGCTCGCCGGACCAGACATGCAGGTCCATGCCGTGCCAGATCGCCGCATTCCAAACGCCGGCTGCAACGTACTGTGCGACGGACAGGTACTTTTCAATGCGCGGACGCGGTTCCAACTGGCTTACGATCCTCGCATCCAGGCCGACGCCCGCCCATAACAGGAACGGATGCCCGTTGCAAAGTCCCACATCCACACGGTGGACCTCTGCATTCGCCAGCAGGCGCGCGTTCTTGCCGCAGCGCACCCATATGCAGCCAGTCGAACGTGTAGAGGCCAAGCTCCCTGGCCCAGACGTTCATCGTGCCGCCCGGGAGCACTGCCAGGGCAGTCTCACTGTTCATCAGTCCGCTGGCAACCTGCCCGGCCGTGCCGTCGCCGCCGATCGCAAAAACGGCATCGTAGTGTTCGGCGGCCGCCTGGTGCGCCAGCCCCGCGGTATCCCGTCCGCTAATGGTCTCGGCAACCTCCACCTTCCATCCGGCGTTGCGCAAAGGGCGTATGATGCCGCCGATGAACGGCTGGATGGGCATGCGTCCGGCAGCAGGGTTGTAAAGCAGCAACGCTTTGCGCATGGCGGCATTATAACGGAAGTTGGATTTGAGCCGATCCAAAGAGCCTGGCTGAGTTGGCCGCAGGGCCCCGCGGGCATACTTGTTAACGACTTTTCTGTAATCTTTGTGTTATTCGCCTGCCGCAGTTTGAGTATGCAATTGAGATAAGATCCCATCGATGCAACACAGAGTTGCGGGTGGGCCAGGCAAAGTCCGGAAACCTCTATATTCGATATTGTTTATTCTGATCTTTTGGAGTTCGCGGCCTCCTCCTTCTCGCCCCGCCTCCAGGGAGCGGACGACACGCCAACACCCACCGTTCAGGCTGTCGATACAGACTTGCCATCGCCGGCGCCCTCTGCGACGCCGAGCATCGAGCCAACAACCACGTTGACGGTTGCGCCAACAGCCAGGATCCGGCCCACGGCAACCGTCGAATCGCAAGCCTCCGATACGCCCCTGCCGCCTGTCCAGCTTAGCGGAGACTACGCCCCGGATGAAGTCCTGATCCGGTTCCGGCGCAAAGCCGCGGCAGATGTTGTTGGCGGATGTCTGCAGGCAGCCGGCGCTTCTGTGGAGTCCGAGATCGACGAGCTATCCGTCCTGGTCGTGAAGGTCCCGAATGGCAGCGTGGCAGAGTCCATCGCGAAATTGTCGGCCTGCCCCGAGACGCGCCTCGCCGAGCCGAACTATCTGGTGCACATCGCGGACGTCATCCCCTCCGATCCGGATTGGAGCGCGGAATACGGCCTCGTCAATATCCGGGCGCCGCGCGGCTGGTCTCTCTCCACCGGTTCCCCCGCGGTTACGATCGCCATCATCGACACCGGAGTGGACCTTGGCCATCCGGACCTGAGCGCGAAGATCGTGGGCGGGTACGACGTGGTCAACCATGACAACTCGGCGCAGGATGACAACGGTCACGGCACGCATGTCGCCGGCATCGCCGCGGCTGTTACGAATAATGGAACAGGTGTGGCGGGCGTCTCCTGGGGCGCGCACATCATGCCGGTCAAGGTCCTGGACGCCGCGGGCAATGGTACCTTTGCCGACGTGGCCGCCGGCATCATCTGGGCGGCAGACCAGGGCGCGGAGGTGATCAACCTCAGCCTGGGCGGTACATCCGACTCATCTGTGCTGCAGGACGCAGTCGACTATGCCTCCGCAAAGGGCGTGGTGATTGTGGCGGCCGCCGGCAATTACGGCGCTAACTTTGTTTTATACCCTGCGCGTTACCCAAACGTGATCGCTGTGGCAGCCACCGACTCCACTAATGCACGCGCCGGATTTTCCGACTTCGGCCCTGAAGTAGACGTTGCCGCGCCGGGCGTCGATATTCTTTCCACGCTGCCCGGCGGTTACGGATATTTGAGTGGCACATCCATGTCCACGCCGTTCGTGGCGGGGCTGGCTGCCATCTTGCGCGGCATCCCCGGCAGCGGCTCGCCGGATGCGATCGCCTTCGACATGGAGAGCACGGCCCTCGACCTTGGCCCATCCGGCCCGGATTTATTTTACGGTTATGGTCTGATCCAAATGGACGCCGCCATCCGCATGGTGCTGCCTCCGACGCCAACGCCTTTGCCCAGCTCAACATTTGCGCCGGGTGCAGGCCAGGGCGGCATCAATTACCCGACCTTTCTGCCCGGCATTAGCTCTCCGACGCCCACATTCACTCCGAGCCCCTTGCCGACATACACGCCAACCTCGACCCAGGCTATGACCGCTACACTATCAGCCGTCATTCCCGTTCAGACAGCCGAAATGTCTGCCATGGTAAATCCGGCTCCCAGTGTGCCTCTCTCGCAGAGGCTTGCCTCGAAGCTCGGCAACCAGTGGCCCCTGGGCTGTGGAGGCAGCATTCTGATACTGCTTGGCGCGTGGCAGGTATGGACTTTGCGCCGCAAGGGAGCGCATCACCGCGGAGGCTCGCAGTATTTCAGGATGCGATAAGAGAGATTTGGATTCTTGATTCCTACAACGCCTGCCTCGCTATTCGAGGCAGGCGCCTTTCATTAAACAGACATAATGAATAATAATCATCTGCCTCTAATTGAGGCAGATGCTTTCATTGTTGATATTGATGATCATAATTGAATGAATGTGGTCTCGATAAATTTGAACTGATTTGTGGATGAATTCTTGGGTGGAATGATGACATTTGTCAGTGGAGTTTGTGGATATAAATCCATATAATGACCTTGCATAATTGTTAGCTTCGCGGTCTGCTAAGAGGAGGAACCATGAAAAGCAGAATTTCTACATTTGGATTCCGAAAGTTCTTAATTGCATTGTGCTATTGAGCCTGATGTTGTCTGCCATTTTTGCAGGCAATTTATCCGTAGCGCATGCCGAAGGGGCAGAGCCGGGCACCCCACCGCCAGCGGTGACGCAAACTCCAACAGATACTCCGCCATCGCCTAGTATCGAGGCTCAAACCGAAACTCCTGTCCCTACTGCAACTGAAGCAGCGGCAAGCCCGATGTTCTCCACGTATACACCCACAACTCCGGATGGGAAGGACTTAGCTTCATCGACACTGCCTAACTTCAAATTGCCTTGGGATTCATTGGAGAATGGTAGTATTAAGTGGACTAGCCGGACCACATTCTTGGTCCAAGGGTGGTCAATTAACGGCAAAAATCAGTTCAACACGTGGCAGCGGCCTGGATTTTGCTAAAGATGGGCAATCGTTTACAGTTCTTTCCATGGCATCCGGCACGGTCATCAAAAATAAGTGCGGCTTCATCGGCCTAGGCTGTATTGTCGCAATTAAGCATGACGTCGGCGGAAGCGTAATGATTTATGCACATCTTCAGCCGAATACAAATAGCACGGCACCACTAATAATCTCCAGGAAGGCGCTGAGTATCCACAACATACTGTAATTGGATATGCTGGCCAGTCGGGCGGACAGGCTCATATCCACCTTCATATCGAGTTTCGTGATGGATCCGACAGTTGTAATGCACCTGAAACCGCTATAGATGGGAATGATTGTGGCGATATTAGTTGGGCAGGGAATCCCATAGGATGGGATGGCAAACTTTTAGTTGACGGCTATTATATTAATGGCTATTTTGATTCTGACAACGATTGTGGTGGAGGCAGGATCTGCGATACAGTCTTTAATTACGATGATCAGCAGTCCATGGATCGATAGCTGCTCCTTTCATACAGTTCCCTTACTTGGATAACGGAATTCAGCGTCATGTTCTAGCTTTTGTTTCTCCCAATGACTTTGATTTCTTTAATGGTCATTGCCCTTCACACAACAACTGTGAAATAAACCAGCCTTCCACTGTTTTTGCGGATCAAGGCAAATTTAGTGGTGGCGGTGGGATATTGTATTCTACCAACTCTCAATCACAGCCTAATGACACAACTCCTCCTACTGGTTTTTGGACCAGCCCTAGCAGCGGACAAACAATATCCTCGCTCAGTCACACTAAGTGTGACTGCTAGTGACAACTCTGGTGGTAGCGGGATAAAGGAAGTGCGATTCAGTGCCCTGTGGAGCGGACAATGGCGTGGCGTGGGCACTGCCAGCACATCCCCGTACTCCGTCAGCTGGGATATGTGCACTTCGGGCGTGCCGGATGGCGATGTCGAGTCGGAATGAGGTCGGGATAACGCCAACAATAAATGGGTCTACAGCGAGCATTATACAAACATTCATATCAATAAGAGCTATGACTGTGCTCACAGTACCACCGACACTATTCCTCCAACGGGCTCTTGGACGAGTCCGGGCAATGGACAAACGATTTCATCACAGAACGTTACGCTAAGCGTCACGGCAAGCGACAATTCGGGTGGCAGCGGCGTACGAGAGGTGCGTTGGAGCGCTTTGTGGAGCGGCCAATGGCGCGGTATCGGCTCAGACAATTCAGCGCCCTATTCCATAAGTTGGGACTGGTGTGCCCAAAGCGTCCCGAATGGCGATGTAGAACTGGGCATGGAAGTTTGGGACAACGCCAATAATAAGTGGGTCTACAGCGAACACTATACCAACTTCCATATCAATAAGAACTACACCTGCAACGGCGGCAGCGCGGGGTGGGTGGGAAACATGGGGTTGGCAAAACAGATATCTTGCCGGCTATGATAATTGGAACGGCACGGTGACCTGGGATAATGGGTACCCCTACATTTGGTGGGATTTTGGCTCTGCCGGCCCATTTGGCTGGGGCGGAGATCAGTTTTCACTCCGGATGCAAAAGGATGTGTACTTCCCGGGCGGCCTATTCGTTCCATGCGGATCATGACGACGGGGTGAGAGTCTATGTAGACGGAAGTCTGAAGATCGATGCCTGGTGGGACGGGAACGGAGGCCATGACGCTGGGATCGATCTCTCCCAGGGCTATCATCAGGTAAAAGTAGAGTACTATGAGAATTCTGGAGATGCGCTGGTTCATGTTTTATGGTACGGCCCAGGCTATCCTCGGCCCGATAACGACCCGCCGAGCGGGCGCATCACTTGGCCCGAAAACCACAGTGCCACATCATCCACATCTATCACTATCAAAGCGGACGCATCAGACGATGCGAGCGGAGTTAACCGCGTTGTCGAGCCGAGCCGCTTCCGTAGGTCGAACAGGTCCCTGGAGACCGCCGCGATCGCCATCACCTCGGAGGCTGCGGTGATGTCGAAGCCCGTCTCGCGCACGTAGCCGTTCGCGCGGCCGCCGAGGCCGATCACGACGCTGCGGAGCGCGCGGTCGTTCATGTCCATGCAGCGACGCCAGCTCACGGTCAGGGGGTCGATCCCGAGCGTGTTCCCGTGCAGGATGTGCGCCTCGAGCATCGCCGAGAGCAGGTTGTTCGCGGCGCCGATCGCATGGATGTCGCCGGTGAAGTGCAGATTGAGGTCCTCCATCGGGACGACCTGTGCGTAGCCGCCGCCGGCCGCGCCGCCCTTGATCCCGAAGACCGGCCCGAGCGACGCCTCTCGCAGGCAGAGCACCGGCTCGCTGCCCGATCCGTCCGAGTCCCTGCGCGAGACCCGACGGCGGTGGTCGTCTTCCCTTCGCCCGCCTTCGTGGGCGTGATCGCCGTGACGCCGATCAGCTTTCCGGTCGGCCCGTCACGCAGCCGCTCGAGGACGGACAGATCGACCTTGGCCTTGTACTTGCCGTACAGGTCGACTTCGTCGCGGCCCGAGGCCGAGCTCTTCCGCGATCTCGCCTATCGGGCGCAGCGTCGCGCTCTGCGCGATCTCGAGCCTGCTCGGCATCTTCGTCGTCGTCACGTTGCTCCTTTCGATTTCGTACGCACTGCCGAGCGTATCGGGCTGCTCGTTGTGAGAATGGCCAGAATGCCATCGTCGTTGGATCGGGCAGTCCGTGCTGCGGCGGGAGGATCTGCCGCTTCTGGCCGGCCGGGGCATGTTCGTCGACGACGTCCAGGTCGCCGCTCCGCTGCACGTTGCGTTCGCGCGCTCGCCCTGGGCACACGCGGAGCTGCGCTCGGTCGACCTCTCGGCGGCTCTCGCGTCGCCGGGGGTGACGGCCGCTCTCGCCGGGCCCGAGCTGCCGGAGCTGACCGATCCGTTCGCGGCCGGGATCACCCATCGCCTCGCGTACTACGCGATGGCCGTCGACCGGGCGCGATACGCGGCGAGCCGGTGGCCGCGATCGCCGCCGACGACCGCTACCTCGCCGAGGACGCGGCCGAGCTCGTCTTCGCCGACTACGAGCCGCTCGACGCCGTCGTCACGGTCGAGGATGCG
>CAWDUZ010000003.1:0-14116 GCA_963805515.1 uncultured Chloroflexia bacterium
TTGGTATCCATGGGGGCCTGAGGCGCTCGACAAGGCCCGAAACGAGAACAAGCCGATCTTCCTCAGCATCGGCTACGCGGCATGCCACTGGTGCCACGTGATGGCGCACAAATTTTTGAAGATCCGGCGACAGCCGCCTTCATGAACGAGCATTTTGTATGCATCAAAGTAGATCGCGAAGAGCGGCCGGACCTGGACAACATCTACATGGCCGCAACACAGGCATTGACAGGCTCGGGCGGCTGGCCGATGTCTGTGTTCCTCACGCCCGACCTGCGTCCCTTTTATGCAGGCACCTACTTCCCGCCCGTGCGGCGCTATAACATGCCGGCGTTCCAGGAGGTGCTATCCAGCCTGGCGAGCGCCTGGCGCGAACAGCGAGGCGAGGTGGACCGGGTCAGCGGGCAGGTGCTGGAGCACATCCGGGCATCTGTGGCGGGAGCGCCATCGCAACGCGCGTTCACCGAGGAAGACCTGGACGCTATCACAAAGTCACTTCTGGATTCCTACGATTGGGGCTACGGGGGTTGGGGCTCCGCGCCGAAGTTCCCACAGCCCATGCTCATCGAATACCTGCTCCGCCGTGCCTGCCAGGACTTCTCCTCCGGCAGAACAGCCGCTCAAAGCGGCACTGCACGCGCTGCAAGCCATGGCGCGCGGGGGCATGTACGATGTGGTCGGCGGAGGCTTCTCGCGGTATTCCACCGACAATTTCTGGCGCGTGCCACACTTCGAGAAGATGCTTTACGACAACGCGCAATTAGCGCGCGTTTATCTACACGCGTGGCAGATCACGCGAGATCCATTTTATGAGCGGATCGCCATCGAGACGCTGGAGTTCGTCAGACGCGAGATGCTCAACCCAAACGGAGGTTTCTATTCGTCGCTGGACGCTGACTCCGATGGCGAAGAGGGAAAGTTCTATGTATGGACGGAGGATGAGATCCGGGCTGCCCTGCCCCAAGATTCCGACTTTGATCTTTACACCGACGCGTTCGGGGTCACCGAGAGGGGTAACTGGGAGGGCAAGACCGTTCTTCAACGCGTCCTGGACGACGCCTCGCTGGGCGTGCGGTTCAAACTCAGTGACGAGGAGGTTGTACAAAGGTTGGCTGATTGCAACATGCAACTCCTCCGCGCGCGTAGCCAACGGATCCGCCCTGGGACGGATGATAAAGTGCTCACTGCCTGGAACGGCCTCATGCTACAGACTTTTGCAGAAGCGGCGCGGATCGTTGAAGATCAAGCATTGGCATCGGCTTATCTCAACGTGGCTATACGCAATGCAAACTTCCTGCTTGCCGAACTCTACAGCGATGGGCGCTTGCATCGAAGTTGGCGAGCCGGGAGAGCTAGCAGCGAGGGATTCCTTGAAGACTACGCTGCGCTGAGCGGCGGCCTAGTTGAACTCTACCAGGTGGATTTCAATCAACGTTGGTTCATGGCGGCGAAGGAATTAGCCGACGCGATGATCGCGAAGTTTTCCGATCCAAATGGCGGCTTCTTTGATACGGCTGTAGATGCGGAGACGCTGCCGGTAAGGCCGAAGGATATTCAAGACAATGCCACGCCCTCCGGCAACGCCCTGGCGTGTGAGGTGCTACTGAAACTCGCGGCGTTGAGCGGCAACGGTGAATATCGTGACCACGCGGAGAGAGCACTCGCACAAATCAGCGATGCGGCTATGCGCTATCCATCCGCCTTTGGGCGATGGCTGAGCGCCGCAGATCATTCATTGAGCGCCGTGAAGCAGATCGCTGTGGTCTACGAGGGTAGCGCTGAGAGCGCGGCTGCCTTGCTGGCAGCGGTGAATGCGGAATATAGGCCAAACATCGTGCTCGCGGCCTCCGCATACCCTCCTCCAAAGGATGTGCCGGCTCTCCTGGATGACCGTCCGCTCAAGGATGGCAAGGCCACAGCATATGTCTGCAGTAACTTTGTATGCAAGCTACCTGTCAACTCTGTTGAAGAATTGCGAAGACAGTTGCAGGTATGAATTCGAAAGGCTCTCTTAGACAGAGAGCCTTTCGGCACATTCAGGGTTTGTTTTCCGGTTCCTTGGGTGGTTCGGTGGGGTTTTCATCGTCTTTCCCGCCAAGGCCCTCGCGGAAGTTTCGGATGCCCTTGCCGACCTCGCCGGCGATCTTACCAATCCGTCCTGGCCCGAAGAGCAGCAGAATGATCACAAGCACAATGAGAAGTTCTGGAACGCCGAGATCACCAAACATTTTTACTCCTTGCGAATGACTTTACCACAATCCGCAGGACTTGACTATTGGAAGGCCAATAATCTTAGCATCTCTTAACACGGCGCATCATCGGAGCAATGGCCTAGGAATTGCGGCCCCAGATCAGGCCCTCGATGAAGCGGACGACACGCAAGAACATCGAGCGAACGCGGCCCCAGTTGCGGTATTGCTCCACATGTACGATGTGCTCCGCAGGCAGAGGACCTGTCCACTCAGCAGTCAGGGCGCCCCAGGTAAGCCCAGCTCCGAAGCCAACCAGAACGATCTTATCTCCGTTCTTGATCTGACCCTTTTGGATCGCCTCGACCGTGGCAATGGGGATGGAAGCGGTCGAGGTATTCCCGTAGCAGTCGACATTGATGATGAACCGATCGAGAGGCATCTTCAAATATCTTGCAGCCGTCTCGATGATGCGATAGTTCGCCTGGTGCGGGATGATCCATTGCACATCATCCGTCGTGAGGCCAGCCAACTCCAAGGCTTCCTTGGCAGCGCGCCCCATGACACGGGTGGCAAACCGGAATACCTCGCTGCCGGCCATGTGAATGTAATGCTTGCCATCCTGTATCGTGCCCGCGTTGGCGGGGAAATGGCTGCCACCACCGGGAAGCGAGAGCAGATCTCCACCGGAACCGTCGGAGTGCATGACGGCTGAAAGAACGCCGCCCGGCTGCTCACTTGCCTGCAACACAAACGCTCCGGCCCCATCGCCAAAGAGGATGCAGGTGCTGCGGTCGTCCCAATCGACGAAGCGAGACAGTGTCTCCGCGCCAACCACCAGGGCGTTCTTGATCGATCCACTGCGGATGGCTTGTGCAGCCATATTGGTCGCAAAGATGAATCCGGTGCATGCTGCAAGAAGGTCGAATGCGCCGGCCTTGGTAGCCCCTAGCTGATCCTGGATCAGACATGCGGTGGCGGGAAAGATGTACTCCGGGCTGGAGGTGGTGCAGATAATAAGATCAATATCTGTGGGTTTGAGGTTGGCGACCTCGAGCGCCCTGGTGGCTGCATTCACGCCGAGCGTCGATGCGAACTCGTTCTCGGCAGCCACGTGCCGTTCACGGATGCCCGTGCGTTCACGGATCCACTGATCGTTGGTATCGACTCTCAAGGCGAGGTCGTCATTCGTAACCACATGGTCAGGTACAGCCATGCCCCAGCCGGTGATATGTGCATATGGCATTAGAGCTTCCTTCTGATCTGCGGCAAGCGCGCAACTTGCTCAGCGCGTCGCTGATAGATGCGTAGCGCCTAAGCCTCGAAGCGGCTCATGATCAATGTTGCGTTGTGACCGCCGAAACCGAACGAATTCGACATAATGTGCTGCGGGTGTGCGGGCCGCGGCTTGTTTGGAACATAGTCCAGGTCGCATTCAGGGTCGGGAGTCTCATAGTTAATCGTCGCTGGCAGGATATCTTCCTTGAAGACCCGGGCACAGAACACCGCCTCCAGTGAGCCAGAGGCACCCAGCAGATGACCGGTCATGGATTTCGTGGACGAGATCGGCACACGGTAGGCCTCAGGACCGAAGACCTTCTTGATGGCTGCCGTTTCGCTCTTGTCATTCAAGTGAGTCGACGTGCCGTGTGCGTTGATGTAGCCGATGTCTTCCGCATGCAGATCTGCATCGTCAAGCGCCAATTGCATGGAGAGGGCCGCGCCTGCCCCGTTCTCGGCTGGCGCAGAGATGTGATAGGCATCATCCGAGGCGCCATAGCCCATGAACTCACAAAGGATAGCGGCGCCGCGTGCCTGCGCTGATTCCAGAGACTCGAGCACCAGCATGCCGGCGCCCTCCCCCATCAGAAAGCCATCGCGAGTCTTATCGAACGGACGCGAGGCGTGCAAGGGATCATCGTTCCGAGTGGAGAGCGCAGTCATCACGTTCATACCGGCCATCGCCAATGAGACAATGGATGCTTCGGATGAGCCGACCAACATGATATCGGCCGAATTCCTGCGGATCATGGCAGCGGCCTCCCCCATCGCGTTCGTGCCGGTAGCGCAGGCGGTGGCAATTGACATGTTGGGGCCGCGCGCCCCGTGCGAATTGCAAGGATGCCGGCAGCGCTATCAGAGATCATCATGGGGATGAGAAATGGACTGACGCGGTCGGGGCCACGCTCCTTCATGACCTCATACGCGTCGAGCATTGTACTGATACCGCCGATACCGGTACCGATCAGTATTCCCACCCGGTCACGGTTGCTTTCATTAATCGTCAAGTCGGCCCCCTTTATGGCTTGGTCCGCTGCGGCCATGGCAAACTGCACAAAGCGATCCATTTTGCGGGCTTCGCGAGCGCCGAAGAGCCCAACGGGATCAAATCCCTTGACCTCTGCAGCGAACCTGGTCTTATGCTGACTTGCGTCGAAGTGAGTGATCGGACCCGCCCCGGACTTGCAAGCCAACAGCGCCGACCACGTCTCGTCAACATTGAGTCCCAACGGACTGACGCAGCCCACGCCGGTTATGACTACTCTTTTTCTCATGTACTCTCCTAAAAAAGTAGGACAAGAGTGTATCTTGTCCTACTTGGTTCTGGGAATAATAACACTCCCCGCTAGGATACGATGCGCCCTTCAGGCAGGTGATTGAAGCGTGCGCCAGGCCTGCTGAACATGCAGCCGGTCGTGGTCTGCCATAAATCCAACTACTTCGGTGAAATTTGTCGGGCCGAAAATGGCGTGCCGGGCGGCACGCTCCCAGATCGATTCGGGCAAGCCCTGAAGGCGCCGAAGGGTTTCTGACCTTGCGGCAGCAAAAGCGGCTGTTGCCTGGAGGCCATCCTCATTAAGATATTTTCTTTGCTTCGCCCATACGGCGGCATCCGGCCTGGGGACAAAGGGCTGTGCGTCTTCCAGAAGCGTCTTGAGCTGCCCATGGTGCACCTCACGCTCAGTGTCCCGCAAATGAGAGATAATCTCGATGACGGCCCAATCGTCAACTGTAGGCTCATGCTTCCAAGCCTCAGGGCTCAGGGCTGATACCAGACTCTGGAAAACCGCCGGGGTCGAGGCGAGGATCGCGAGGATCGCACGCCGATCCTTGAAAGACGGCTCGATAAGCGAGCCATCGGCGAATTCCAACCATGTACGAAGCTCGGTGAGAGTCCCTCGCCGCGGAACTGCCGACGGTTCGGCAGCGGGTCCGGCGTCGACAGCGATGGCTGCCGGGACAGCGTCCACCTGATAGGTAGCCAGTCCAAGTTCCTGTGCGGGCGCCAGATCGCGCTCCACATCATTACCTACCATCAGCACCGGGCCATCGGGCCAGCCGAGCCGGCCCAGGACTTCCGCGTAATAGGCCGGATGCGATTTTGTGAAATGAAAGGACTCGTACGAGGATATCAAATCGAAGCGTTCGGGATCAAGGCCCGCCCAGCGGATGCGCTCGTATATCGCCTTGCGAGGAAACAGCGGATCGGTGGCAATTGCCACACGATGACCCTTCTCCAATGCCCAGTCGACCAACTCGCGCGCGCCCGCTCGCTGCCTGGTAACGACGCTTAGCGACCGAAAAACGTTGTCGTAAAAATCATCAATAGCATCGCGAAGCTCGCCCTTCTGCATGCCAAGCCGCGGATAAAAATCCGACTCAAAGACTTCCTGGAGGGTCTGTGATGCGTCCTGATTGGCAAGCATGTGCTGCGTGCCGAACCTCAACGCCGAGAGCATCAAATCCGGCTGGACGCGGTTGGCGAGGTGTTTTGCGAGCGCCTGAAAATACGCCGGCACAAATTCGCCCAGGTTCGTATCCAGCAATGTGTCATCGAGGTCGAGCAGTAAGGTCAGTGACATATAAGCGTTTGAGAGCCTCCCCGTCAAGGGGCGCAAGCCTTCTCCCAGGACTGAAATCGCTCCGAGGGGTCGGCGAGATTCTATTATCAGAGCTTCATGGATTTCAGAAGAAACAAGTCTATTCCTTGACTGCGAACTCCGGCGGCAGCGGATGGCACTCCCCACAACCGATATGTGGTTCGGCGACGGGCCTATGCACCTTCTCACAATACGCGGTGATCTGAACGCGTCTTTGAAAGAGTGCGGCAAACGGCCGCGCCACTTCCCCGTGCAGTTGGAGAAATTCGCAGGCATTGGCCTGCAAGACGCCGGGGACCGGACAAGTCCGGCAGAGATCGCGCGTCCATTTTTGGCCGGAGGCTTTCAGCAGACGACACTCCTCGGTATTCCGGCCCCGGAAGTAGTCCCCGTAGAAGTATTTACATTCTTTTCCAGCAGGAGTACGCATTTTTGTTCACAACTTACGATGGGCAAGCAAACCGGATGAACAAGCATTGCTCATCCATAGAATTTCAATTTGACGGGTGATACCGGATCAGCTAACGATCTGTCATACGCGAGTTACGTACTCGCCGGTCCGGGTATCCACGCGGATTACATCGCCGACTTTGACGAACTGAGGGCAGTTCACCGCCAGGCCCGTCTCTGTCTTGACCCGCTTTGTAACACCGGTAGCCGTATCGCCGCGCACAGCCACCTCGGCCTCCATAACTTCAAGGTCGACAGATGTCGGCAGCTCAACGTTCAACGGTTCACCCTTGTAGAACGTGAGCTTGACCTCCATTCCGGATTTCAGATATAGCGCGTCGTCCCCCAGGATCTCGGCCTTGATGCCGGGCTGTTCGTAGGTCTCATTGTCCATGAAGTAGTAAAAGTCGGAGTCCGAGTAGAGGTATTGGACGTTGTGGAAATCCAGCCAGCGCGTCCTGGACGCGGTCTCCGGACTGGAAGGTTTTCTCGATGTTTGCGCCGGTCAGCAGGTTACGAGCCTTGACCTTGATAGAGGCATTGCCGCGTCCTGTCTTGTTATGGCTGTAATCCATCACTTTGAAGAGTGCACCGTCAAACTCGAATGTTACCCCCTTGCGAAGTTCGTTCACATCAATCATGATTCCATTTCCTTACTTATGTATTTCGATGATCATTCCCACCATCTCTTCTCCAGAAAGGAGAAGGGTATGGATGAACGCCGAGAGAAAATTCCAAGCCGCAGGATTATAGCAGTGAAGCACAGGCATGCCAAGAGCAGCACCTATTGCGGGGCATCGCGCAGTGCAATCCACCATTCACAAAAGCCTGCCGTTCTTCAATGGCCGGCCTCGGCACCCGGATCCTCGTGCAGCAGCTGCACGGCGTGCTCAAGGGCCGGCAGAACAGTCTGCAGATTTTCGACAGCCACGCGGGGGCTGCCGGGAAGATTGATGATGAGCACCTTGCCTCGCAAGCCGGCAATCGCCCGCGACAGCATGGCATGCTTTGATTTCACGGCGGAAGCGATGCGCATGGCTTCCGCCAAGCCGGGCGCTTCACGCTCGATGATGGAGCGCGTTGCTTCGGGTGTGACGTCACGAGGGGCAAAGCCGGTGCCTCCGGTGGTCAGTATGATGTCCAAATCGTCATGGTCGGCCCATGCAGCCAGAGATTCGCGCAGCAGCCCCATGTCATCAGGGAGGACTTCCTGCCTGACAACCTGCCAACCCTGGGCCTGGATGAGCTCGACCAGTGCGGGGCCTGAAGCATCAGGACGTTCGCCGCGCGCGCTGCGGTCTGAAACCGTCACTACCGCAAAGCGGAGTTCCATCAGACGAGATCCTTGGCGTACGGGAGATTGTCCATCAACTGCCAGCCACGCTTCTGATAGTATTGCATGGCTTCCACGTTATCGGGCGTAACGAATAAATAGCAGCGAATACAGCCCCTGGCACGCAGGCGAGCCTCCACCTCATCCATCAGCCGGCTGCCCACGCCACGACTTCGATGGTCGGCGTGCACGGCGAGATGGTAAATGAAGCCGCGCCGCCCGTCGTAACCGCCGATGACCGTGCCGATCAAGTCGCTGCCATCTTCAGCCACCAGGAACAGATCCGGGTCACGTTCCAGCTTCTTATCGATCTCAGCGGGCGCGTCCGAAGGGCCGACATGTATGCCCTTTTCCATGTCCTCCCAGAGGCGCAAGGCCCGCGTGTAATCGTCCGGGGCGTGAAACTCGCGGATGCAGATCGGGGCCATTACCGAGCCTTGATATTTTTTCGCAGCAGCTTCATCAAATCGTCGGGCATGAAGGGCTTGAGCAGAAAATCGTCCGCACCCCGCCTCATGGATTCATCCTTAACGTTTAATCCGGAAATCATGATCACGCGCACCTTGTGCGCCTGGTCGACACTCCGGATCGCCTCCAACACATCCAGCCCGTTCTGCTTGGATAGATGGACGTCCAACACCAGGACTTCGGGTTGATCTCGCTTCACGGCCGCAGGAACATCGTCGTCTGCGTCCACTGATGTGACCTCGAAGCCATCCATTTGCAAGAGCGTCATCAGGAGGCCAACCATGGTCTGATCATCTTCGGCTAGTAGAACTTTTGGCATTTTTCTTACTCTTCTTAGTTGATTTCGCCGTGCGCTTCGGCGCCTTTTTGGCGGGGCTGGAAGGCTGGACGGGTTCCAGCGCGGCATTCAAAACCTCATCCATGGTCTCGACGAACACGAACTTCATGGATTTCTTGATTTCGTCCGGGACATCGTCCAGGTCGAATTGATTCCTTTTGGGAAGCAGAATGGTGCGCAGTCCGTTGCGATGGGCTGCAAGGATCTTCTCTTTGACACCACCGATCGGCAGCACCTGCCCCCTGAGCGTGATCTCGCCCGTCATACCGAGATGCGGCTTGACCTTACGTCCCAGAATAAGCGACACCAGTGCCGTTGTCATAGTGACGCCGGCTGACGGGCCATCTTTCGGTGAGGCGCCTGCCGGTATGTGCAGGTGGATATCGTTCTTCTCGAAGAAGTCGCGAGGAATACCCAGGCCGTCGGCTCGTGAGCGCACATAGGACAGTGCGGCTCGCGCGGATTCCTGCATCACATGTCCAATGGAACCCGTGATCTGGAACCCTCGTCCACCGGGCATGCGGCTGGCTTCCACAAACAGCACATCGCCTCCGAACGGCGTATAGGCCAACCCCGGAACAATGCCCGGCACCGACGTGCGCTCGTTCAATTCCTCTGTGCCAAAGAAGATCGGATGGTCGAGGAACTCCTCGATCATTTCCGGTTTGACCTCGAACTTGTCGGCCTTGCCTTCCGCGATGCGCGTTCCAATCTTTCTGCAGATGGCCCCGATCTTGCGTTCCAGGCTGCGGACGCCGGCTTCGCGTGTGTAATCACGGATGATGCGCTCCAGCGCCTCATCTGTAAAACTCACCTCCGCGGGGCGCAATCCGTTTTCTCGGATCTGGCGCGGGATGAGGTAGCCGCGCGCGATAGCTATCTTCTCCTTGTCCGTGTAACCGGAGAGATAGATGACCTCCATCCGATCATAGAGCGGGCCGGGTATGGTTTCCGGCGTGTTGGCAGTCGTGATGAAGAAGACCTGGGAAAGATCGAAGGCGACCTCCAGGTAGTTGTCGCGGAATTCGCCGTTCTGTTCGGGGTCGAGGACCTCGAGCAATGCGGAGGCCGGGTCGCCATGAAAGTCGAACGTGAGCTTATCGACCTCATCCAACATGAACACCGGGTTCTTGCTCTCGATCCTTCGGAGCGATTGAAGGATCCGACCGGGCAACGCGCCGATATACGTACGCCTGTGACCGCGGATCTCGGCTTCATCACGCACGCCGCCCAATGAAGCGCGAATGAACTTGCGACCCATCGCCCGCGCGATGGACTGTCCGAGCGAGGTCTTGCCGACGCCAGGAGGGCCAATAAAGCACAGGATCACGCCCTCGCGCTCACGTCGAATGAGATCGAGCGACGGCTCCTTAAACTCCTCTTTTCGATCCAACCGCAGCTTGCGGATCGCCAGGAATTCGAGGATGCGGTCCTTGACATCCTCCAGGCCGTAATGGTCCGCGTTCAGAATATCACGCGCATGGGTGATATCGAGATTGTCTTCGGTCGACTTTGACCACGGGAGCGTAACCATCCAATCGAGATAGGAACGGATGACGCCATATTCCGCGGCGGCAGTCGGCAGGCGAGAAAGCCGGTCCAATTCCTGAAGCGCTTGCTTGTTGGCCTCTTCGGGCATTTTGGCTTCGTCGATCTTCTTCCGAAGCTCCTCGACCTCGGCGGCCTGCTCGTCCTTCTCACCCAACTCCTTCTGGATGGCCTTCATCTGTTCGCGCAGATAATAGTCGCGCTGGACCTTCTCGATCTCACCGCGCGCTTCGTTCTGGATCTTCTGGCCGAGCGTCAACACCTCGGCCTCGCGAACCAGCAAGCCGATTAGCTTGCGAAGTTTTTCCAGTGCCGAATCGATCTCCAGCAGTTCCTGCGCGTCTTTCAGGTCAATACGCTGAAAGTTCGCGATCGTATAGACCGTCTGCAGCGGATTCTCGAGAGACGTAATCGAGGTAACCAGCTCTTCCGGAAAGGAAGGGATCATTTGCGTGATCTGTTGGAACTGGTCACGTGCATTGCGCGCCAGCGCATCGATCTCCAGGCCCTCTTCGACCAGCTCGGGGGCAAGCTCGATCTTTGCTTTGAGGTACGGTTCTTCGCTGACGAATTCGCCCAGACGGAACCGGTCCATGCCCTGCACCAGCAAACGTACGGTGCCATCGGGAGCGCGCAGTAACCGGTGCACGGTGGCGATCACGCCAACCTTATAGAGGTCCTTCGGCCCGGCGATTCCAGCTCAGGGTTCACCGCAGCTACCAGCCCGACCAACTTGTCCGCGGCCACCACGTCATCCACGAGCCGGACTGAGCGCGGCTGCCCGACCGTCAGCGGAACAGCCGTCTGCGGATATACGACAACGCCTCGCAATGGAAGGATGGGCAGCACATCAGGATACTTGGGCGGCTCACCGTCCGATTTGGCGGCATCGCCGGGTTCCTCCTTCTTGCCCACGCGGGAAAAGACGGAGGGAACAAGCATTTTCATTTCCTCATCGTCCTGTCCGATCCATTCGAAGAGTTCACTCATGCTGGTTTGCCAGCGAGAAGCAGGCATCTATCCCTCAATCTTTACGTTCGATAATTTCGCCTTCGGCATCCTCACGATCAGGAAACCATCCTTGTATTCCGCAACGGAGTTATCCAGATCTATCGGGCCGGGCACGCCAATGGCTGTCGAGAATTTACCGAAGTGGATCTCCATCTGGTGATACGCACGATGCTCTGTTACATCGGGCCGGACGCCGTCGATGGTCAGGATGCCATTCTCAAAGCTCACATCGAGATCGGTCTCACGAATCCCGGCCACTTCCACGCGCACGACGAAGTCGACATCGGTCTCATATACGTCGGTGGGCGGGCTCCACACGCTACTGGTCACCTGCCATCCAACCGTACGCGAAACCTCACGACGCTTTTCGGTAACGGTCACTGTCTCTGTCCTGCGTATCACTGTAGGCATTCCTGCTCCTTACCGGTATGCGGCTGATTCCCAATAATCTAAAGTTAGTGGCGGCGTATCGGCGTACGAACTACTGATTCTGATCGAGAGCGCGCTTTGCTGCATCCAGGACTGCGGCGTAATCAGGCTCATCGTCAAGCCGGGGCATATAGGCGACGTACACGAGTCGATCGTCCCTGCCCACGACGAAGACCGCGCGGCGCAGGATGCGCCGTTCCTTGATAAGCACCCCATACTTCTCTCCGAATTCGGCGCTCATGTGATCCGAGAGGGTTTGAACCTGATCCACCCCGGCAGCGCCGCACCAACGTTTCTGTGTGTAAGGCAAATCGGTGCTGATCACCTCAATAACGATATCCTTGCTCAATGAGGCGGCCTCCTGATTGAAACGCCGCGTCTCGCGATCACACACGTTGGTGTCCAGGGAAGGAACGGCAGCGATGATACGCACCTTTCCTGCGGAGTCGGCCAAGCCACGGACAAGCGACCAATCCGTGGCGTGAACTGTAAAGTCTGGCGCCACGCTGCCAACGATCAGATCATCGCCGACGACTGTGGCGTCTTTTCCACCGGCCTTGATCAAACCGAATCGCTCGGTAGCCATTTTCGTGGTATTTCCTTCCTGGCTGGTAACGCTAATAGAATCTAACGAAATCTAAATGCTTATGCAACATGGCGACGGTGCCTTATCATTGCGCTCCCAAGGCACAGCCGAAGCCTTGACCCCTCCGGAAGGCAGTCGGCTCATCTGAATGCGAATTATACTTCTAATGGGCCAAAGTCTCTCGTTGCACCGCAGACGCTTTGTCCTCTCAACCCAGACTGTGTCGCACTTGCCAGCCTAGCCGGTTTGCCCGGCCTCGCTTACCGGCACGTGTTCAGGCACTGATACAATCCTGTTCCGAGGCACGGTGGGGCCTGCACACGGCATCTAAAGCCAAATCTTCCCCATCCACAGAAGGTGAAGGGCCATGCTTGCACAAGGAATCATTGCCAGATACCGCGATATGCTTGACCTGCCCGCCTACAGCATCCCGGTCACGCTCCATGAAGGCGATACACCGCTGATCCCCGTGCCGCGTTTGGCTGAGGAATTGGGCGGCGGATTCGATCTGTACGTGAAATTTGAGGGATTGAATCCAACGGGTTCCTTCAAGGACCGCGGCATGACGGTCGCGATCAGCGAAGCACTCGGGGCCGGCGTGAAGGCAGTGATCTGTGCATCGACGGGGAATACGGCTGCCTCGGCCGCGGCCTACGCCGCTCGTGCCGGACAAAAGGCGGTTGTGCTCATCCCTCAAGGCAAAGTAGCTACCGGAAAGCTGGCGGGCGCCATAGCTTATGGAGCCCAAGTTGTGCAGATCGACGGCTCATTTGACGATGCCCTCAATATGGTTGTATCGATCGCGAACGTCTCCCGATTGCGCTGGTCAACTCTCTTAATCCGTATCGGCTGGAGGGGCAAAGACGGGCGCATTCGAGATCTGCGATGTGCTGGGGCGTGCACCGGACATGTTGTGCCTGCCGGTGGGCAATGCAGGCAATATCACAGCCTACTGGATGGGATTCAAGCAGTACAACGCATCGAAGTCCACGGGGTTACACGCATCCTGGGTGTACAGGCGTCTGGATCAGCACCGTTGGTGCTGGGACATCCGGTAGATAAGCCCGAAACCGTCGCGACAGCAATCCGTATTGGACGGCCCCGCGCGCCGAGCAGGCGCTGCAAGCCTCGGAAGATCAGACGGCAAGATCATTGCTGTGGATGACGAGGGAATACTCGCGATGCAAAAGCGATTAGCGCGGGAGGGGATATGGGTGGAGCCTGCGTCGGCGGCTGGCATGGCCGGTCTCGCCTCGGAATTCCGCGCCGGCCGGACTGCCGAAGGGTCAGCAGATAGTCGCTGTTTGCACGGGCCATGGGCTGAAGGACCCGGATATTATCGTGAAGGGGCTACCTCCGGTGCAAGCCATCGCACCAAAGCTCGAGTACCTTGAAGAGATGATCCTGAAAGGTCTATAGGCAACTGCAATCAACTCCCCAGGACATGCGTCTTCTTCTGATGCAACGCCACAAAGCTCTGCTCTTGCAGCTCTGTCGAAGGAATTGATGCTTCATCAGGTTTATCGCTCAGCGCGAAGGTCAATGCGCCGAGCGCCTGCCATTCCAGGGCCAGGTCGCGTACTTCGCGGGTTAATCAGAATCTCCTGTGACAGGAAGTCCTGCAAAGGGGCCGAGTTGGGCAGGCATCCCATCCACGCCGAAGTCGCGAGAAATTCGTTGTACCGGAAGGCTTTGAAAGGCGTTGGGTCACCGGCGCAAACGGCTTCATAGATCTGTCCGTGGAGCGATCGCAGGCTGGGGCCAAGGGCGACTCACGCCAGTCCACCCTCCACGATAAATTGCTGAAACGTTCGCAGCTCGCGAGCCCGAATTCGGTAGACAAGGCCTTCGAGCTGTTCCACCCCACTACCAAGAAGATCAAAC
>CAWDUZ010000004.1:0-182104 GCA_963805515.1 uncultured Chloroflexia bacterium
ATCCTGTGCGTATTATGTGTATCGCCCCGGCCGTACGCTTGCTCTACCAATCATTTTTACCGGACGGCCTATTGTACCCCCAATCCCCTATCTGTCCACCCCCAATCTGCGATCACCGGCTCTCATCGGCCGCTCCAACAAATGTCAGACAAGCTCTGTGACGGCCAAGATCGTTATCAATATCCTTTAAGGTTCTAATGCTTAGCGATAGATTATCCTTTCACCACTCCAGATGCGTCGCCTCGCTGATATATAATGCGTGGCACGGAGGACATCCAGCCCCTCGGCGCTCGGCCGCGGCCGCCTTTGGTTGGATGAAGGCCTACTCCCGCCCTGCTCGCCCTTTCTGATCCTTATGACCCCGCTGCCCGCCAGGGCATACTTTCCGCAGGACGCTTCCTTATATAAGGGCCGCTTCTATCTTTACTTCGGACCTGTGCCCGCGCTGCTACTCCTGCCTGCAAAGACCCTGCTCGCCGGGCGCATCGGGGACCAATATCTGGTATTCCTTTTTACAGCCGGCATCTTCCTCATCCAATCATTTCTTTTGATCACGATCCGCAGCCACTTCTTTACGGATGCTCCTCCCTGGACTCTTGCGCCCGTCATCCTGGCAGGCGGTCTGATGAACCCGATGGGTTGGGTCTTGAGCACCCCCTCCGTATACAACGCCGCCATTGCCGCGGGACAATTCTTCTTCCTCGCCGGGCTCTTCGCAGCCGTCAGGCACTTCCATGTTGCAAGCGTATCCACTTCCAAACTGGCGCTTGCCGGCTTGCTTTGGGCCGCTGCCCTGGGTTCACGGATCACCCTTATCCTGCCCATCGCCTTCATGGTGCTCATCATCCTGATCTGCATCGCCTTGATTCCCCGCCATGGCCCGCGGCTTTTTCGAGTCGGTGCGCCCCGCGGCTGCGCTGCTCATCATGCTCGCAATCGGTTTGGGTTCATTGTGCTGGTACAACTGGGCGCGCTTCGGCTCGCCCTTCGAGACCGGCATCAAGTACCAGCTCGCCGGAGTGCCGCTGCAGGCATACGGCGGACAGATATCATCCCCATCCTTCACGGCGCAAAATCTCTATAACTATCTTCTTAACCCGCTCAGACTAAAGTATGCCTTCCCTTATTTCAATCCGCTACCCGGCATCACGCGCTCCATCGTCACCTCTCTTGCGTTGCCAACGATCTATCGGGCGCAGGAGATCACGGGCTTGCTGTATACCGCCCCCTTCCTTTCACTCGCCGTGCTCCCATTAGCAAGCGTCCTGCGGAGGCGTCCCAGCGCTCTCAGCACAGACGATGATCGACGGATGTTCGTGTGGCTCGTCGTGGCCCTCGCCGGCTCCTTCCTGTTCAGCTTCGCTTTCTTCGTCACCTTCTTCTGGGCCGCCGAGCGCTACATGCTCGACTTTCTGCCCTGCCTCTTCATCCTGAGCATGATCGGCTTCTGGCAGCTTGACCGATGGCTGGTGTCCCATCCGCCCGGCCAGCTCCTGTGCCGTTTGCTGTTCGTCGGCCTCGCGACCGCGTCCATCCTCATCAGCATCCTGCTCTCGATGACCTTTAACTCCGACGGCTTCCGGCAGCTCGATCCCCTCTTGTGGCGGCAGCTTGGTAACCTCTTTCGACCATAAGCCTGTTATATCTTTCCGCCAGTCGGGCCGATGAAAAGAGCGACCGTTTCCGGTCGCTCTGCTAATCCATCTCCTGCCGCCCCGATAGCGCCCGGAGCAGCGTACCCTGGTCGGCATACTCCAGGTCGCCTCCCACCGGCAGCCCGCGCGCCAGCCGCGTGACGTGCACTCCCGAGCTCCGCAGTTGCTGCTGCAAGTAGAGCGCCGTCGCATCCCCTTCCATGCTCGGGTTGGTCGCCACGATCACTTCCTTCACTCCGCCCTTTGCGACGCGTTCCAGCAGCGGCTTGATCTTAATGGCGTCCGGACCGATGCCCTCGATGGGTGACAATACGCCGTGCAGCACATGATACCGTCCGCTGAAGGCTGCCGTTCGTTCCAAAGCCACCACGTCCAGGGCTTCTTCCACCACGCAGATCAACGCCGGGTCTCGCTTCGGGTCGTCACAGATCTCGCACAGTGTGCGGCCGGCCTCTGTGATATTGAAGCACTCCTGGCAGAAGGCCACCTTGCCTTTGAGGCCGTCCAGCGCCACCGACAGGTTCTGTGCAACATCCTCCGGCGCGCGCAGCAGGAAGAACGCCAGCCGCGAAGCCGACTTGGGCCCAATGCCTGGCAGGCGCTCGAAAGCAGTGATCAGATCTTGGAGAGGGTGCAGGAAGGATCATAATTCTTTAACGTGGCCAGCATCAAAAAGGTAATCCGCCGGTCAGCGGCCCGAGTCTTTCCGAGGCCAGCTGCCGGGACTGGTCCAGCGCCAGGTTTACAGCAGACAATACCAGGTCCTGCAGCATCTCGGCGTCCGCATCCTTCAGAAGGTCGGCGGAGATCTCCACGGCTCTGCATTTCTGATCGCCGGTCATGGTGACCTTGATCGCGCCGCCCCCGGCCGTCGCACTGACGGTCTCTTCAGCCAGCTTCGCCTGTGCTTCCGCCAGTTGCTCCTGGAGGCGCTGGATCTGCTGCATCATGCCGCCGCCCGCCCCAGCCCCTCCGCCTCCCGGACGATTGAATCCTTTGGCCATAAAACACCTCAATTCGAGAAGACGTTATCCGATATTCAGAATTAGTGATTCGGCTTGCTAGCTCTTACCGATTCCCGATCCAAACTTTACCGGTCTACTAATTGCCTGATTACTTGTTTACTTGTTTACCTATTTACCTGTCTACCCTTCATTCATCCATGTCCACGATCTTGCCGCCGTGGTTGAGCGCGGCCGCCACCATGCCATCCTGTGAAATGTTCGGCGGCAGCTTGCCTTTGGCGTTCGTCACCACGCATTGAACCGTCAGCGCCACACCCAGCACGTCCTCGATGGCCTTGCGTGTCACTTCCAGGTTCTCGGGTTTATCCATCAGCGCGCGCACGGTCTCGGATTGGAAGCCCAGCAGCAGTTGGCTCCCGCGCACGTCAACGGGCTTGCACGAATTGAGCAGGGCTTCCACGGCCGGGTGCGCGGGCTTGATCGCTGCGCGCACATCCTTCCACGACTTGATCAGCTCATCGATGCCAATGGCCGGTTTCGCTGCCTGCGCGGTCTCCGGACCCGCATCCTGGTAGAGCATGCTCTCGCCTTGATGAGACGCCGCAGCCTGCTGACTTTTGACCTCCGGCTTGGCCGGTCTGCCCGGATTGCCTTGCGCTCCCGGCGTCGGAGCGTGCGGCGCCAGTCCCCGCCGATCCCCCCGGCCCGCCGGACGCCGCTGCCGCGCTTGCCGCCGGCGCCTCGAAAGCCGAGGCCAGCGCCACCTCCAGTGACAACGATGGCTGCCAGCCGCCGCGCGTATCCGCGGCTGCCTCGTTGAAGCCCTTCATGATGCGCAGGATCTCGCCCGTCGAGATGACCCTGGCGTCCTCGGCCATCCTTGCCTTCAGGTCTTTGGTCGTTTCCACCTGGTCGGGGTTGCCCATCTGGATCAGCATGAGGTCCCGCAGATATTCGACGATCTGGCGCGCCAGCGTGCGCGGGTCGGCCCCCAAATCGAGCGCGCGGTGGATCGCGTCCAGCCCGCCTGCCGGCTTGCGCTCCCGGATCGAGCCGATCACCGCCAGTACGGTCTGACTTGTGGCTGTGCCCAGCACAGTCTGCGCCAGGTCGAGTGTGATGGTCGTCCCCATGGATGAGAGCTGATCGAGCAGCGATTGTGCATCCCGCATCGAGCCGGTCGCCTGCCGGGCGATCAGTACCAGCGCATCCTCGTCCACCTTGAGTCCCTCGGCCTTCGCCATCCGTTTCAGGCTGGCAAGGATATCGTCCACCGGCACGCGCCGGAACTCATGCCGCTGGCAGCGCGAGAGCACCGTCGCCGGGATCTTGTGGATCTCGGTCGTAGCCAGGATGAAGATGGCATGCGGCGGCGGTTCTTCCAGCGTTTTTAGCAGCGCATTGAAGGCCTGCGTCGACAGCATATGCACTTCATCGATAATGTAGACCTTGAACTTGCCCTGCGATGGCGAGAAATTGATCTTGTCGCGCAGTTCGCGTATATCTTCCACGCCGGTGTTGGAGGCCGCATCGATCTCGATCAGGTCCATGAACCGGTTCTCGTTGACCGCCTGGCAGTTCTGGCACTCGTTGCAGGGCCGCTTGGTTGGGTCTTCCGCCAGGCAGTTGACCGCCTTCGCGAGCAGCCGCGCCAGCGTCGTCTTGCCGGTGCCGCGCGGTCCCGCAAACAGGTACGCGTGCCCCACACGATCGGATGCGATCGCGTTCTTGAGGGTCTGGACGACGTGCCCCTGTCCAATCACCTCGTCCCATCCTTTGGGCCGGTACTTGCGATATAAAGCCTGGGTCATGGTAATTCTAAGCAGTTAGCTATCAGCTCTCACAAATCTCTACGAACCATCCCCGATTCCCCACTCACTTTCTTTCACGGCACCGGGTAGCTATCCATCGCCTGCCCGCCGGGGTCCGTCAGCAGCACCGCCTCGCCCGATTGCCAGACAGGCTGCCCCTGCCCCCAATACAGATCGATCGCCGTATTCGTTCCGCTCTGCGTGTGCACTTGCACGGCCCCGTTTTTGAAGAGTTTGAACGGCGGGAACGTGTACGAGGATGACCCCTGCGTATCCTTGAGATGCCAGCCGGTGAGGTCCAGCTCGCCCTCGCCTTTGTACTTAACGACCACCGCCTCTGCACCCAGCGTGCCGGCGCCGCTCACGCTGACGATCTGCACCACGCCCTTTTGGAACGGTGGCGACGGGCACATTGTTGGCTGAATTCGAAGACGCACGGGGAACGCTGACTGGCGGCAGGCTGACCGCACGATAGTTCCGGTCATACCAGTAGAGGATCGCCGATGTCACGCAAGCCGAAACGAACACATTGAGCAGCAAGTAGAAGAGCAAACGGCGGCGGTCCATCCTATGCGAATCATAGCACAAATGAACATAAATGTCATTGCGAGCCCTCTATCCCCCTGCCCCTCGCCCGTCTTCCCTGTTTCTTCAATCCCGCCTCCACCCTCTGCCATCCAACTTTGCATGATCTATTAACCATTAACCATGTTCTATTTGCCCCATCCCACCTACTTCAACGCATCCATCACGAAATCATCATAGGTCACTTCGCCCGTCGGGTCATCTCCACTCCATAGGAACAAGCCCACCTCGCCCTGGCTGTAAGCGCTGTCACTCACGGAGTCCACTTTCTTATCGTTCACGTATAGCGTCAGGTTGCCCTTGCCGCAGTCCGCTCCAACCCGGTAGCTCGAGGCGTTCTTGGTGATCAGGCTCGAGGTGCTCCATTTACCGCCATTCGTCAGAAATACATCATCCTGTCCGGTCGTGGACTTTCCGATTACGTATTCTCCGTCTGACGTCACCGCAAGATAGTAATAGGAGCTGTCCGGGTCCTGCTGGTTGCAGATCAGCCCAAAGGCGGCCCGTCTGCCGCTGTTGCTGTTCGCGACCGTGACCTCCATGTGAACGTCCTGGTAGGTCTTGTGTCCCGGGTTGCTCCACGTTATGAAGTTCGGTTTGAAGACCTGCATATGCAGTCCCCCATCCTGGTATTCCACCGAGCTGTCTGTGTCGGTGCCGGTCCCCCACCCGGCGCTCTTATCTGAAAAATCGTCCTTCAACAGCGACGGGCTGCTCTTGCCGCTCACTAGTGAGGTCACGTAGTTGCAAGCCAGCATCGCAGAAGCCAGGATGCCAATAACCAATAAGGGTCTCAATCCATTAACTTTCACGGGTCTCCTCCGCGGACTGTATTCAAGCCATCGACACGCTCGTTGCACCTCGCTATTTCAATGAAGATGCGCCGCATTATAGCGGCCCCTTGTGATTCCTACAACCCGGTTTACTGTGAGCGCTTTACAGCGAGCGGTTTACTGCGAGCGCCCCATAGCGAGCGCCACCCAATCCCCCATGCGCCGGCTCTCCTGCATCTTCAGCCCCTTGCGTTCTCCCGCGTCGACCACGCCCTGCATCTGCTCATATAGGATGCCGCTCAAGATGATGGTCCCGCCAGGGTCCACCAGGTCTGCCAGCCCCGCGTCGAACAGCCGGATGATGACCGGTGCCAGGATATTCGCCAGCACCAGCCCCGCGCTTCGCCACGCGAACTTTCCGTCCCGGATCTCGCCCACCGAGCCGAGCCCCAGGATGAGTTCCTCCCCGATGCCGTTCGTCTCCGCATTTTCCCGCGAGTTCTTGATCGACTCCGGATCGATATCCACACCCAACGCCGTCTCTGCGCCCAGCTTCAGCGCCGCGATCGACAATATCCCCGACCCGCAGCCTACATCGATCACACGCGTGCCGCCGCTGTTCCGCTGCTCCAGTTCCATCCCATTCCCCTCTAAAATCCATCAATTCCAAACACAACTGTGTCGTCGGATGCGTCCCCGTCCCGAACGCCATGCCCGGATCGATCTTGATCGCCACCCGCTCCGGCTCCGGCAACTCCAGCCAGGCCGGCAATATCAGCAGCCTCTTCCCGATAGGGATCGGCTTGTAATGCTGCTTCCAGGCCTCCATCCAGTTCTGGTCCGCGATCGGCGTATAGGTCGCTGCCGGCAGCGGCTGGATGCGTCCCAGGTAATACAGCGCCTCCTCCACCTTATGCCGCGTCTCTTCCAGGTGCTCGTCCGCTGGCAGATAGGCACGCACCGTGATCGGCCCCGCGGCCGTGCCTTCATCTTCATCATCCACGAACTTCACGCCCTGTTCGGTCATCACCCCGTTCGGGGCAAAGCGCGCCAGCACGTCTGAAACCGCCTCCGCCAGCTCGCCATTTACGGTCAGGGAAACTTCAAGCCAATTCATTGTTCTTCTCAAAAAATTCCGCGAAGATCCTTCCGATCCGTGTTATCCGTGTGCTGCTTGTGACTCTTCCGGCGTCTTCATGGCCCGAAAGCTCCGGTAGAGCAGCATATCATAAACGAGTTTCAGCCCGCCCGCGAGAAAGAACGGCATGCTGATGAGGCCCGGCGCCGCCAGCAGCACCCCCGTCAGCGACGGCGCCAGCGCCGCCCCCACCGACCGTGCGATGCCCGTCACCCCCGCCGCCGCCGACCGCTCGTCCGGCGCGACCACCGCCATCGTATACGACTGCCGCGTCGGCACATCCATCTGCGAGATGCTGAATCGCAGCAGCAGCACCAGGATCGCCCACGGCAGCGTCGGCATCAACGGCACCAGGATCAGCAGGATATTGGACGGCACATGCGTCAACACCATCGTATTGATCAGTCCGATCTTGCTTGCCAGCCTCACCGCCAGCAGCGCCGAGATGCCCGCCAGCACGTTGGCGCCGAAGAAGATCGAGCCGATCGTCCCCGCGTCCACGCCGAACTTGATATGGAACCAGTACGCCACCATGGACTGCACGATCAGTCCCCCGGCGAAGGCGTCCAGTGAGAACAGCGCGCTCAGCCTCGCCACCACCCCGCGCGAGCGGTGCAGCCCAAGCAGCCGCGGCCCGGATCGCCTTCCGGCGTCGGCCCCACTTCGATGTCGCGAGTCAGCGAGACGAACAGCACGGCCAGGATGCAGCCCGCCCAGTGCGTATCCTGCCAGCACAATGCGATACGCATCCAGTGCGGACATCCCGCGCGTCCTGCAAGTATTGGGCCAGCCATCCGCCTGAGAGCGCCCCTGCCGCGGTCGCAAACGAGCCGGCCAGGTTATACCAGGCGAAGCTCTGCGTCCGCCTCTCCGCCGGCAATAGATGCGACAACGCAGCTTGCTCCACTGACAGGAACGGCCCGATCTCGTTGCCGCTCGGGCTGATCACCCCGATGATCGCCGCCGCCATCAGCACGACGATATTGCGGGTGATAATGAAGGCCACGCCCGCTCCCAGCATGAGCAGCGCGCCCAGGATGAGCGTGCGCTTGCGCCCGAAGCGGTCCGCGGATGTTGTCAGCCACAGCGAAATACCGGCATCCCCCGCCAGCGTCAATGTAAAGAGCAGGCCCACCTGCTTTTCATCCAGGCCCGGCCTGCACCAGGTACAGCGCCAGGACCACCGACAGGAATCCATAGCAGAACAGCCGTATGATGCGCGTTGAAAACAGCGTTGTGATGTCTCTGCTCATAAGTGCGCTACATTATAAAGGGGTGACGCTGTAGTAGCGACTTCGCGCAGCACCCCTTTGGGGTCAGTCCGCTCCCCTCTCGCCACATCCAGCCGGCACCAGGCGTACAGCGCATCGTACACATCGAACTGGTGCGACAAATTCTCCTCGTCCTCGGGATACCGCAGGCTGTACCCGCTCGCGATCGCCTCCAACCCCCGCGCGATCGGGTCCTTATCGATATCTTCCGAGACGTCTGCTGCGTGCACGATCTTAGCCAGCCGCAGCAGCCCTGGCTCCTTCAGCCCGTATTTGAGGATGATCGATTCGAATGAGCAGCGCCCATCCGATGCGTGCCCCAGTTCCACACCCGGCGCGTCGAATGGGATCGCGCCCGTATCTCTCACCAGCTTATCGATCTGGTTTGTCGGTGCAAACAGGAACTCCGCTTCATTATCAATGAAGCGCGTGATCAGCCACGGGCAGGCCACGCGGTCCACGTGCACATGCGAACGGGTGATCCATTTCATGCTGCTCTCCTCCGGCCAGGCACATTTTCTCTTGCTTCTAACAGCTTACTCGTTTCATCCTTCCGCTTTCCGCCCTCTTTCCATCCCCGATCTTGCACGCCTACCCGCCTTCTCAGTATGATCCATTAACCATGAACTATTAACCACTAACTATTACCATTTCCCTCCCCGTTTATCTCCGTTCATCCCCGGTTAATTTCTCCGCTCCCCTCGCATGCACCACCCCGTTCATATCGCAGAACAGCGCATCCGGCTCGCAGTCCACGCTCTCCAGCTGAAGCGTCGCATGCGCAATGTGATACCGGTTCGACACCAGCTCGTTCACCCGGCTCTGGATCACCGCCCCCACGCTGATCGGAACGTCCTCCGTCAGGATGTGCGCCGACATCGTCCGCAGGCTCTGCGTCAGGCTCCAGACGTGCAGGTCATGCACCCCGAGCACACCCTCCAGTTCGTTGATGTCGTTGACCATCGCGTCCATATCCACGTCGCGCGGTGTCGACTCCAGCAGGATCTCCACTGTCTCGCGCACGATGCCCCACGCGTTGTACAAAATGAAGAACCCGATCAAAACGCTCACTAGCGGGTCCAACCAGTCGGCGTGGGTGAAATAAATGATTACACCGGCGATCACCGCGCCGATGGTGGATGCCACGTCGCCCATCAGATGAACAAACGCCGACCGCAGGTTGAGATCATGCTCACTCCCGCGCTGTACAAGCCACGCAGTGAAGATATTGACGACCACCGCAATCAGCCCTACGCCAACCAGGACACCCGCCTTAACTTCCGGCGGCGAAAGGAAGCGCCGGTAGGCTTCATAGAAGACTCCGAGCGCGATCAGCACCAGCGTGGTCGAGTTCAGCAGTGCCACCAGGATGCCCGCGCGATGGTAGCCATATGTATTTTGCGAGTCCGCCGGCTGCACCGTCAGACGTATGGCGTACCAGCTTAGCGCCAGCGCGATCACATCGGTCAGGTTGTGCGCCGCATCGGTCAGCAAGGCCAGGCTGTTCGCAAAGTAGCCAGCCCCGGCCTCCACCAGCACGAAGACCAGCGTCAGTACAAGCGCGATCAAAAGGCGTGACGACGTCTGCTGCGCTATTTCACCGTAATGGGAATGCGAATGGGAATGGGGTTCAGATGTGGCGGTAGATGTCATAGGGCTCAAGTATAAATCCAACCGCAGTGCCCCGCCATCCGCGGCGGGGCGACGGCCTTTCTTTGTTAAACTTTTCCCCGGCCGTCGTGTTACTGCCCCGCCTGGCCGGCTCCCCTGCTGAAACCGGCGCTAAAATTCTTGCCTGCCGCTTGGGTCCGCCCCCAGGTCCTTTAAGGCCGCCGAATTTCGAGATAAGGGTGGCGTTTTCCACCCTATCTCGAAATTCGGACTCTCATAACTTCAGCCACCCCACCTGGCTCAATGCCGTGACCGTGATCCCCAGCCCCGCCGCCGTAATGACCAGCGCGCTGCGCAGCCGGCAGCAGCCGCAACAGCTTTCCCTGCTTCGGCGAAAGTTGGAATAGCCGCCCCGCGTAGACGAACAGCAGTCCCACCCCGCTCAGCGCCGCGGCCAGTCCCATGCTGAATGCCAGCACCAGCAGCAGTCCGAATGCAACGCGTCCCAGCGCCACCGCGCTCAGCAGCACGATCAGAGCATCCGGGCACGGCAGGATTCCTCCGGAGATGCCCAGCGCCAGAAGGCTGCGCCATGTGATCGGCTCGCCCTGAGCGCCCGGCGGCAGGTGCGTATGCGAATGCGGCTCGCTTCCTCCATGCTCGTGTTCATGGATATGTTCGTCGTGTGCATGAGGTCCGTGCTCATGGACATGCCCGTCATGCATGTGGTGTGCATGTTCGTGATGCAAATGCTGATGCTCATGTTCATGTTCTGTATGAGCATCCGCATGGTCATGCTCGTGGTGCGGCAGCGGCTGCATTTGCGGGATAAGCTGCCCGTTTCGTAGCCGGTCAATGAACATCTTGACGCCGATCCCCGCCACCAGGAGTCCCGAAAGTGTGCTCAGCCATGGGAACAACTGCTCCGGCACGACGTACCGCGCCGCCACGAACGTGATCAGCCCCAGCGCGATCACCCCCGCCGTATGCGTAATGGTTGTGGTCAGTCCCAGGTAGAACGCATGCCGCGCCGTGCCGCGTGAGCCCACCAGGTACGCTCCCACGATCGTCTTGCCATGCCCCGGCGTCAGCGCATGCATGCCTCCCCATACAAAGGAGAACAGCAGCGCGAACAGCAGCGTGAGCGGCGTGATGTTTTGCACGGTGATGAGTTGTGTGAAGGCATTATTCCGATTCGATAGCGTCCCACTCGGTTGCGCCGCCACAGCTGCAGGTGCCGCCGCCGCACTGCTGGATGTCGTCGGGTCCGCCGTCAGCGTGATCTGTCTTTCGTTCAGCGGATCGGTCAGCATATCCTTGGGGTAGGCCGTCAGGCGCTGGCTGACGCTGCTGGATGCATATTTCCCTTCCAGCGACACATGGTCTGCCGTCACCACGATCTCGCGCCAGCCAATTCGCTCGGCGTATGAATTGTCGGCGAATTCCACCTGTGACTTTTGAGCCGGCATCGTGACCGCCGCGCTGAACTCGCACATCAGGCGCAGCGTGGAAAGCCCTCCTGCGCCGGGCGGGAACGCGATAGATGAGTTGTCCAGGTGTAGCGCCACCGGCGCCTCGTTCAGGCGCAGTTCCAGTTGCGGGCGGATCGTCTCGCATTGCGCCGGATGATATTTGGCGCTCTCCTGCGGGTCCGGCAGTCCGTTCCCGTTCGCGTCGAAGCTGGCGATCTCCTGAAAAGCCGGGATCTCCGCCATGTCGAGCACGAAGTCCACCGCGATCTTGTCGCGGCCTACCCGGATGCCCGCATAATGGTTAATGGTGAAGTTGCCAAGCGGGTGCGCAAAAGCGACTGGCACGACGACCAGCGACGTGATCAGTGTCAGCAATACAACGGCAGCGCGGCGAATTTTTCGCACAGGGGCCTCCTTGTGTTTTGCGTTCGGTTCCGGTGGTTTCATCGACCCATCGCGTGCGCTTGCAGCTTTGCCAGCGTCGTGCGGGCGATGCGGGCCTGGATGAGGTCGAAATGCGGGTTCAACGCCATCGCTTGAGATAGCATGCTCTGTGCCTGCGCCTCATTGCCCATCGCGCTGTAGATCATCCCGGCATGGTAATAAAGCAGTGCGTCCCGCGTGCCGAGCTTCATCGCCTGCTGCATGTCCTGGAGAGCTTCCGCATATTGTCTGTTCTTGTACAGCGCCCACGCAGCGGTGTCATAGGCATAGATGTCTTTTCTGTTCGCCAGCTCATGCTGCGCAAGGTTCAGGCTTTCTTCCAGGTTACGGTCGTGGTTGGCATCATACAATGCCAGCAGCCGGTTATAGACCACCTGATTGATCGCCTGCAGTTTGCCAATGAACTCCACGGTGCGATATTCGCTCTCGGCTTTGTCATACTGCCCCGTCACCAAATAGAGATCGCCCAGCGCCGCTAGCAGGTCGGGCTGCGGGATGATGGCAACGGCCTTCTCATAGAGTGGGATGGCTTCCGTGTAGCGTCCCTCTGCCGCCTGCACCTTTCCCAGCCCCGCCAGCGCCAGGTAATAGGGGTTGAATGCCCTCAGCGCCGCGGTGTACTCGGCTTCCGCCTTGGGCAGTTGGTTTGTATTGAAGTACAACTCGCCCAATTGGAAGTGGTACCAGGCCGCATTTTCGCCGGTCAACCCGATCTGATTGCTGTTGTCGACTGCCTTTTGCATCCAACGAATGGCATCGTTGGGATGCCCTTGCAGCCACGCCAGCCGCGCCAGCCGGCTGAAGACGGCAGCGCTGGGACTCTTCTCGCCCAGCAGGTCATAAGAGGCTTGCGCCTCGCTATAGCGGCCCAGCTCCAGTTGAGCATCTCCCACGGTCGCCAGTGCCTGCAGCGCAAGCGGGTCGTTCGTATACACGCTATTGGCAAGTTGCAGAGCGTTCAGGAAATCATGCTTCACGAACAGGTCTGCGCTCAGGTACGCAAGCGCGGGTTCATACTTGGGGTCGAGCGCGATTGCCTGCCGCAGCACCGCATCGGCCTTCTCATACTGGCTGACGTCTCCGGTCTCGCGTCCCTTGTGCATATACATCTGCCCCAGGTAGGCGAGGCTGATGAAATCCTTGGGATCATGCTCGAAGCGCTGTTTCCAAAATGTGATCAATTCATCCGTGCTCTTCATTTCCGACCCGTGCGTCGAATCTTCCAATCCGATCGTGACGTGCGAGGCCGCTGCGCCCGCGGCTTTCTGGTGCAGCGCCGCCGCGAGATATGTCCCCCCGATGATTACGACGCTCGCTATGGTCAGGAGAATGATTTTGCGTTGAGACATTTCAACCTCTAAAGTTGAGAGTTTTGCGAAGATCGACCCGAAGAGTCAAGACGACTCTTCGGGTCGTACCTAGATCTGGCTGGCTCGCCGGCTAGTTGGGCGCGCCTACGTAAGGGAATGAGCTGCTGAAGGTCGAGTCGTTGGCAACACAATCGCTCGTCAGCGTCGAGGGCAGCACGCCCGCATTCGACAGCACGGCGAAGGACGTGTCGATCACGTCATCGCTCAGCATGCGTCCGTTCGGATAGCCCGCGAACGGGATTCCATTCAGCACGAGGGGGCCCGATGTGTTGAGGATCAAGGTATCGGGGAGCAGCAGGTTGCGCACCGGGATGCCGCCCAGCAGCGGGATCGGGTTGGCGGGGAAGAATGAGCCCCACTTCGCCAAGTCGTTCACTGGTGCCGTGGCATTGTAGGCATCTGCGTTTGCGCCGCCTGTGGGCTTGATGAACACGGTCGCGAGCGCGGGCTTGCCCATTCGCTCGACCTGCTTCCAGCCGCGCATGTCGCCTTCGTGCAACGGCGCATTGTCATGGCTGCTGCGGTGCAGGCTCACGGTGGCATATGGATAAATGACCGGCTTGCTCGGACCCAGCACCCAGCTCGTGGGCACTTCCAAAACGATCGATGCCACATTCAGACCGGCAAAGAAATCGCTGCCTGGAGCGCAGAAGTCGGCCGGATTGCCGTCCGTGCTGAATTTTTTGAACGCAGCCAGGTCGAAGAAGAACGGGTCGTCGCGCAGTCCGGCAAACAACATCGCGCCGCCCTTGATGCGGATGTTCTCTCCCGTGCGGCCCCTGCCGAGCACCTTGCCCCCGTTGCCCGAATGGATCTCATGGTTCTTTGCCATCTGCAGCGTCACGGTCTGCCGCCCATTGCTGATTCCGGAGAAGCGCAGCCGGAAGATGACGTTGGGCGTCGCATTGCCGGTGGTGTCGATGCGGAATTCATACGCCGCGTCGGACCGGAAGCTCGTCGGGCTTTGCACGCCCGCCAGCGGGTCCACGTTCATGATCAGAACGGTGTTCGATCCGTGGGTATACGCATACACATCGGTGATATCAATTCGTCCGTCGGTGTCTACCAGCGGCGCGTCCAGGTGGTCGGCCGCGCGGGCCGGGATGGACGCCGGGGCAATAACCAGGGCAAGCACGGTTAACGCCATCACGGTAATACTAAGGTACTTTCGCATGGTCAGCTCCTAATTGGAATAAGGGGAAGTGGGGATTCGGATCTGATCGAACTTGTAAAACATGCTTGAGATAGTTATTGGCTTCATTCAATCATTACCTTATTAACACCTCCGCAGAGCAGATGTCGGCGGCCCCTGTTATGGCGAGGCATCAGTCTCGCCTCAGTAGTCAATCTGTTTTGACACCGGCTTTTCACGTCCGGCCGCGCCGCTTAACACTATTACGGCGACCCTTCACGCCTGCATTCACCGATCTGCACCAAATCTGAAATTCGTCTCCCGCCTCGAACAACAATAAAGCTCTCCGATGGTCTATCCATCGGAGAGCTTTATTTGAGTAATTGGTCACAACCACTTACATTTCAACTCAAGGATATGCCCCCAGGCGAGCGCCCCTCTCTACTGGTTCAGCTTCGCCAGCATCACGATATCGCCCGTCGGCGACTGGCTTCCCCCGTCCGGCTCGATCGATACCCCGATCGCGTTATAAGCATCCGAAGTAAAGCTCTGGCTCACCTGCAGAACGGCCTGGCCTTGTTCCCCCACTTTGAAGAGGCCCGCCGGAGCCGCCTTATCATCCTTGATCAACCAGAACTCGTACGTCATTCCCGCGGCCAGCGACTTCAGCCCCGATACCACCAGCACCGCCGAACCCGTGCTGGGATCGGCGATCAACTGCCCCTTCGCCTGCGGATCGTGCTCGGTCCCGGAAATTGGAAATAGCTCCGAATGCGACGAGCTGAGCTGCGCCAGAACCGTCTTCTGCATTTGCACCTGCTGTTGGAGCACCGCCACTTCCCCTCGCAAACGCGCCACCTCATTGCGGATGCTCAGTCCCCACATCCCCACGCCGAATGCTACCAGCAGGCTGAATACAGCCACAGCATACGCCAACCCGCTGCCAAACCCGAACCGCGGTCGGCTGTCAGCGCGACTCCGGCTCGCCGCCGCTGACCGGCTTCGCGCATCCGCTCTGATCCGATCCATCAGGCTTTCCTTCAATGCGGCCGATGGCTGCATCGGCGTCGCCATGTGCGGCAGCGCAGACACTGCGCCGATCATTTCGTTCAGGCGGTCCCTTGCCTCCGGGCGCGACGCAACATAAGCCTCCACCTGAGCCTTTTCAGATGTGCTTAACGTGCCCATTGCGTAAAAGGCAAAGAGTTCTTCTACGTCCTCGTTCATGTTACTCATCGAGCCCTTGAACTTTCAGCGTGTCACGTAATTTCTGCAATGCCAGCCGTGCGCGGGTATGGATCGTCCCTAACGGCTCCCCCGTCTTTTGAGCAATTTCCTGGCGCGTCATACCGTGAAAATAAGCCATCTCGATCACATTGCGTTGTTCCGCCGGTAGTCCCGCCACTGCTGCTCTCACTTGTTCGTGCCGTACCCCCAGCCAGGCCGCCTCCGCCACGTCCGCCGACGGGTCGGCGATCTGCTCCACCAGTTGATATGCTTCGTTCGCCGGCTGGCCCTGGTTCTTCTGCCGCCGCACGGCATCGATAGCCAGGTTTCTGGCAATGCTAAAGAACCAGCTGGTGAACGACCCGCGCTGCACTTGGAACGAATCGGCTTTACGCCACAGACGCCAGAAGGCCTCCTGGACAACCTCCTCTGCTGCCCCTCGATCCCCCGTGATCTTGAACGCCAGTCCCATCACCACCGGGCTGTAACGGTCGAACAGCGCTTCATGCGCGGCCGTGTCGCCGCGCATGACCTGCGCGATCAACTGCTCGTCGCTCGGAGAGTCATTGCCCATTACTTTAATGATGGCTGACTTCAATTAATATACGCATTGGAGGACAACATGCATCTACTACGACATTCGGCATTATACTGGAATTTGATGCGGCAAGCTTGGAAATTTTACGGCTTACTTGTCCCTCCCACCGTCCCATCCATCTCATCCTGCAACTGTTTGATGAGCTTATCCTCCGGCACATCCCCTTCCCTTCCAGATGGGATATCCAGGTCCTGCCGCATCGACCACCACAGCAGCGTCCGCACTTCGATAACGTCCTTGGGCTGAGGCCCGGCCTTCCAACGCAATAGCCGGTCTCGCAGCGCCCAACCGGCATTGCGCGTCCGCGCGCTCGCCACCAGCCCCCCATGCCCGTACATCCACTCATTGATCTGGTCTGCCAATTCGTGCGCCTTCGCCAGCGTCAACTTTTGGCGGTTGGCCCTCGAAAGACCGATCAGCAGCTTCGATAGTTTTGCATACTCCGCCATGCGTGCCCGGTGGAGTTCAAGCGAGATCGTCGTCTTAATGTCATAGAGCCACTTGGCGCGCTCCCGTTGTATCTGCTGCCAGGTCAGATACCCTGTACCCAGCGCCGTGACCAGGGCCACAGCCCCCGCGATCAGAGCCGCTTCCAATTGAGGCGACATATCATTTCCTCCAGGTTCCACTCGCAGTCTTCTTAGCTCGATTCACCGCGCCGTGCTCTCCGCTGCAAAAACCCGTGCAGAGCATCCATACCCATGATTCATTTTCCTGTTCCCGATCCCATTTTTCCTCGCTAAGCGAGGTCTGCGGGCCATAAATCGGCCCTAAGACCAAAACATTGTAGTACTAATACAAGGGCGTACAAGGGCGTACAAACTCTGTCATTGACTCTAGCACGTATGTTCTTTATCATAGTTCCATGGAGCTCCACGTTCCCGCGCCGCAACTCCATTTCCCGCCAGCTACGCCTCCGCGCTTAGAACCCGCACTGCTCTCCCCCGGACGCCGCCCCGATTTCATTCTCGCCTCTCTCTTCAACACAGACCAGTCGGTTCCGGCCATCTTCCAGTCGGCCCCGTTTGGTGGGGTAGTCCAGACCCGTTTTCACACGCGCGTCCCATACTCAGCCCTCCCGGCTCTGCGCTCTCCACGCGTATCGTGCAGACTCGCGCTTTTTTCGCTCGTTAATGTTCTTATCCCCGCCGGGTCGCATAGTCGCCAAACACATATCGCCCTTGGCCTACGGTTCCGGCTCTCTAATAGCAGCACCTTGCCCTCACAAGGCTATCCGCAAGTACTATTCGAACCTCATTCGAATTCGCTCGCGCAATGTCGCGCAAGGCGGCATCCAGCCGCTATTGCGCATGCCAGCGAGACGACTCGCTGGCATGGCTTCCTGCCGCTATTGCGCACGTCAGCGAGACGACTCGCCGACGTCACCCAATCCGGTATCCCCACCCGTTTCCTCCGCTTTTTCTTCTCTCCCGCCGCTCCCTGCGTGCATCTTGTCATGAAAGTACTACACTTTTCCTCATATAATATCGGTACAATTTTCGATGTTCCACCTCTGCTTTTCCCTTCGTGTTCCTTAGTGTACTTCGTGGATAAGGCCCCTTACCGTTATCCCTTCCATGTCGCTAGCCGCTCGCGAGGTCTCGCTTGATCCAAACCACCGACGCACCATCCTCCGCTCTCACCGATACCCTCCGCTTGGAGCGCTCCAACGCCCTCCGTAGCCGCGTCCTTCAGGTTGCCGCCTCCGTCTACCAGGCTATCGCCATCATCGCCTTCATCGCCGCCCTGTTCCTCGCCGGCTCCTGGCTCAGAACGCCTTTCATCGGTGCGCTCTTCGAGCAGACCAACGTCTTCAACGGCGCCACCCCCAGTGGCGATGCCGGCACCTGGTTCCTTTATAACCAGGGCGTCCGCTTTGGCGACCGCCTCATCTCCGTCAACAACATCAACGTTCGCAATGCCGCCGATGTCGCCGCGTATCCTCAAGGGCTTCTTCCCCGGTGAGACTATCCCGGTCGGCATCCTCAAGGCGGACGGTCAGCCCCAGACCATCCCGGTCAAGCTCGATGCGTTCCCCTCCGGCGACCGCACCACCTATTTCGTGCTTCCTGCCATCCTCAGCGCCCTTTTCCTGACGCTCAGCCTCTGGATCTTTGGCATACGGCGCTCGGAATCGGCTGGCCGCGCCTTCTCCGTCTTTTCCGCCTCCATCAGCATTGCGATCGGCAGCTTCTTCGACCTCTATACCACCCACCGCCTCACCGCCATCTGGACGTTCGGCCTCGCTATGGCTGGCGGTGCCCTTGTGGACCTCGCCCTAACCTTCCCCCACGAGCTTAAAGCTGTTTCCCGCCGTCCCTGGCTGCGCTCGGTTGGCTACGGCATTGCTCTGCGGCCTCGCAGGGTACGCCGCCACCACGCTCTACGACCTTTCTCATCCCCTCGCCTATGTCATCTCCTGGCGCTGGATCTATGCGTTCGTCGGCATTGCCAGCCTCATTTATTTGCTCATCAACGTTTACTACGGCTTGCGTGCTCAATCGCCGGTCATCAAGACCCAGGCGCGCATGATCGTCACCGGCTCGCTGTTCGCCTTCGGCCCCATGACCGTCTGGCTCCTCAGCGCTCCGCTTAACGTCTTCGAGTTCTCGCCCTTCCTGTTCCTGCCCATCGTGCTCTTCCCGCTCACCCTCGGCTACACCATCCTGCGCTTCCGCTTCCTGCGCGGCGACGACTGGGTTCGCCAGGGCATGATCTACGTGACGCTCTCGGTCTTCATCGTCGGCGGCTATGCCATGCTCGTCACCGGTCTCAGCATGATCTTCAAGACCAGCATGCCTGCCAGCAATCCGTTCTGGATCGGCGGGCTGGTCTTCGTCCTCGCCATCCTGCTCGACCCCATCCGCACGCGCCTGCAGACATTCGTCGACAGCACCTTCTTCCGCGGCCAGCGCGCCTACGAGCGAGAGCATCCAGGACTTCGCTCATGAGCTGACTGCCGCCATCGATCTTGCTGCCATCGGGCGCGTCCTTCGCCAGCGCATCATTGCCTCGGTCGCTCCGGAGCGCATCCACATCTTCACCTACAATTCGCTCAACGATAACTACGCCTCCCTCACCGACGAAGATGGGCGGCCCTCCACCGATATCCACTTCGTGTCCACCAGCCCTCTGGCGCAGTATTTCAGCCGCGAGCAGTTGCCGCTCTATCTGGATGGCGCCTCCATGCCCGCCGCCCTCCAGCCCGAGCAGTTGCGCCTTCAGCTCCTCGGCGCGCGTCTGTTCGTCGGCCTGCGCGGCAGCGCTCAGCCGGTTGGCTGGCTTGCGCTCGGTCCGCGTCTCTCGGGTCAGCCCTACGCCCCCCGCGATCTTATCTTCCTCGAGAACCTTGCCGATCAGGCATCCATCGCCATCCAGCGTGTGCAGACCGTTGCCAACCTGGAGCGCCGCGTGCAGGAAATGAATGCCCTCACCCGCGTCTCCCAGGGCGTCAATGTCACTCTCACCTTCGACGACGTGCTCGAGCTGATCTACGCCCAGGTGGCGCAGATCATTCCCACTTCCCATTTCAATATCACGCTCTACGACAAGGCCAACGATTATTTCTACAATGGCTTCGTCGTGGAGAATAATGACCGCCTCCCCTCTCGTGAGAACCTGCCCTTCCCCTCAGACATGGGCCTCGTGCCGGAGGTCATCCATCACGCCCGCACGATCATGACGCAGGACTATGCTCGTGAGTGCCAGACCCACGGCGCCACCACGGACGTGGACGGCATCTTTGCCTGGATGGGCGTGCCGCTCAACGCTGCCGCCGGGTCCATCGGCGCCCTCAGCGTTGGCAGCCGCGATCCGGCCACGGTTTACGTCCGCGGCCAGGTGGAGCTTCTGCAAGCCATCGCCGACCAGACGGCCGGTGCCATCGTCAAGTCCCGCCTTCTTCAGGAGACCCAGCAGCGGGCGCGCCAGCTCAGCACCCTCAATGACGTCACCCGCCAGCTCACATCCACGCTCGATCTCGAACCCCTCTTGCAGAACATCCTGCAAAGCGCGGTCGGCATCCTCAATTGCGAAGCGGGCACCTTCTACCTCGTGGATGAGCAGACCCGCGAGCTGGTCTTCCGCGTCACCACGGGTCCGGTCGCGCCGCGAGCTGCTTGGGCATCGCCTGCCTGCTGGCAGCGGCATCGCCGGGCGCGCGGTAAACACCGCCGCGCCGGTCATCGAGAATGACGTCAAGCGCTCTGCGGGCTGGAGCCGCGAGATCGATGTCCATACCGGCTTCGATACCCGCGCGGTCCTCGCCGTGCCTCTGCTCGTCAAGGACAACGTCATCGGCGTCATTGAGGTCATGAACCGCAAGGACGGCCTGCCGTTCGTCGAAGAAGATCTCACCCTGCTCACCGCTTTCGGTGGTCAGGCCGCCGTTGCCATGGAGAATGCCCGCCTCTACACCCTCACCGATCTGGAGCTCGCTGCCCGTGTCGAGGAGCTTTCGGTCATGCAGCGCATCGACCGTGAGCTCAATGCCAGCCTCGAAACCGATCGCGCCATGCGCATCACGTTGGAGTGGGCCTTGCGCCAATCCAATGCCGAAGCCGGGCTTGATCGGCATGGTGGAAGAAGACAAGCTCCGCGTCGTCGCCCAGGAAGGCTATGGCGAGACGTTGGGCAACGCCCCGCAGCCGCTCATGGCCTTGGAGCTTCCCGGCTTGCGGGCTGCCGTTGAATCCGGCCTCCCGCAGCGGGTCCAGATGCCGGCATCCGGCGCCGGCACCCTGCTGAGCACCGCACGCCATCAGGTCGTCGTCCCCATCCGCCGCGAGGCCGCCGTCATCGGCTTGCTCATCCTCGAGAGCACTGCCGCAGCCGGCGCAGACCTGGCCTTCCTCACCCGCCTCAGCGACCACGCCGCCATCGCCATCTCCAACGCCCAGCTCTATGGCGAAGTCCAGCGCGCCAACCTCGCCAAGAGCGATTTCGTCTCTCTGGTCGCGCACGAGTTGAAGAACCCCATGACCTCCATCAAGGGTTATGCCGAGCTGCTGTCCACGGGCGCGGTCGGCACGGTCAACGAGATGCAGGCCAACTTCCTCCACACCATCCGTTCCAACACCGAGCGCATGTCCACCCTGGTCTCAGACCTCAACGATAATTCCAAGATCGAGGCTGGCCGGCTCCGCCTGGACTTCAAAGCTGTCGAGATGGATGACATCGTGGATGAGGTCGTCCGCTCCACCAAGCGCCAGATCGACGACAAGAAGCAGGTCATTCAGGCCTTCCTGCCTCCGCAGCTTCCCAAGGTCTGGGGCGACCGCACGCGCATCGCGCAGGTGCTCATCAACCTGGTCAGTAACGCACACAAGTACACACCCGAAGGCGGCGTGCTTGTGGTCGGCGCGGAGGCCTCCGCCAATCGCTGGGATCCCGAGGGCGCCAGCCGGGTCCTGCATGTATGGGTCAAGGACAACGGCATCGGCATCAGCCCGGAGGATCAGGCTCGCATCTTCCAGAAGTTCTTCCGCTCCGAAGACCAGAAGGCGCGTGAAGCGCCCGGCACCGGCCTTGGCCTGAACATCACGAAGAGCCTTGTCGAAATGCAGGGCGGGCGCATCTGGTTCGAGAGCGCGTTTCGCGAGGGCACCACATTCCATTTCACCATTCCGGTCGCGGAGGGCTAAACAGTCATGACATCCCGTTCCCCCAGGCAGCATCCTTCAAAGACCCGGGTTCGCATCCGCGCCCCGAAAAACAAGCGCACCCCACGCACCGCGCGCAAAGGCGCGAACCGTTCTTTCCTCGCGATCTTTGCCGTCATCACCATCCTGGCGGCGCAAAAGAAGCGCCCGCCTCTTCCCGCCGAATCTCCAGCCTTGGATCGCAACCGGAAAGAGGATGACAGGGTTTATCGCCCATGACGCTTCAAGCCGCTGTCGGAACTGCACAGGCCCTGGACGGGCGCGAGGCCGGCCTGCAGGCCGCTCACCAGGCGCTCAACCGCCTTGGGGTCGGCACCCCCGGTCTCGGCATCCTCATCGCTTCCCATCAATATCAGCCGCGTGAGGTTCTCACGGGCGTCGCCAGCCTGCTCGGTGATGCCCCCCTCATCGGCTTCAGCACCCCCGCCACCCTCACCACTGAGGGCTACCTGACTCATTCCGTCACCCTCGCCCTGCTCACCGGCGACTTCCAGGCCGAGTCACACTGGTTCCCCGGATACGCCCAGTCGGGCCGCGAGACGTCCACCCGCCTCGCCCAGCTCGCATTGGGCAACAAGGCCAACCAGTCCGTTCTCTTCTTCGCCGACGGCTTCAACGGCGATGCCGAGCAGCTCTGCCTCACCACCCAGCTCGCCCAATTGCCGCTCGTTGGCGCCTTGTCCAGCGGCGACATCCACACCGGCACCACCTATCAAATCGCCGGAAACCAGAGCGGAACCAGCAGCCTTGCCGCCGCCTTCCTGCGCGGCAACCTCCGCATGGGCGTAGGCCAGGCCCACGGCTGGGACCCGGTCGGCAGCCAGTTTCGTGTCACCCGTTCACGCGGCTTCTGGCTTCGCACTCTGAACGGCCGTCCCGCTTCTGAGACCTACGCGGAATTGTTTGGTCAGCCTGCACGCGACTGGGCCTTCCCTCCCCTGAGTTACCTCGCTCGTCTCTACCCGCTGGGCGTGGAGCAGGGCGAAGACCTGGTTGTCCGCGCTCCCATCCGCGTGGAGGCCGATGGCAGCTTCCGCATGAATGCCGCCGTCCGCGATGGCGCCGACGCCTATCTGTTGGTTGGCAGCCGCGCCTCTTGTGAGAAAGCCGCCGCGCAGGCCGCCCAGCAGGCTCTCCTGGCGCTGGGCGATGCGAAGCCGGCCCTGGTGCTGATGCTCGTTGATATCGCCTGGCAGATGCTGCTAAAGTCAAAGCCCGGCGCGGAAATCGCCGCCGTGCAGGATATCCTCGGCGCCGGCGTTCCGCTCGCTGGTGGCTACACCCTCGGTCAGATCATCCCCGGCAAGGATGCAGGAGCGCCCAAATTCCTTAATCAGCACATCGTGGTTGTTGCCTTCGGTGAACAGAAATAAAAATGCGAAGGCCGGGTCCTCTGGAAAAGACCTGGCCTTCACAGTTTGCTCCCGGGGGAGCTGAAAAGGAGTAGGAGAAGATTGCAGTCGTTATCCGGCCATTGCATGGCCGGATAACGTTTTGATACGGTTTCCGAAGAGCGCTACGCGGGAATGTTCACCTTGGGCAGCTCGCTCATCGCGGCTCGTACGGCTTCAGCCGGATACTCAAAGTCCTCGAGCTTGCCTCCCAGGTACGCCTCATATGCGCCCATGTCGAAGTTGCCGTGGCCTGACAGGTTGAAGAGGATCACGCGTTTCTCGCCCTTCGCCTTGGCATCCAGCGCCTCGTCGATCGCCGCGCGGATGGCATGCGCCAACTCAGGCGCTGGCACGATGCCCTCGGTGCGCGCAAATTGGATGGCTGCCTCGAACGTGGCCTTCTGCTGAACAGCTACTGCATCGATCATGCCCGCATCGCAGAAAGCGGAGAGACTCGGCGCCATTCCGTGATAACGCAGCCCGCCCGCATGGATCGACGGCGGTACGAAGCCATGTCCAAGCGTGTGCATCTTGACGATCGGCGCCATCTTGGCCGTGTCGCCGTAATCGAACGCATACACGCCCTTTGTAAGCGACGGTGTCGCCGTGGGCTCAACTGCCAGGAGCCGCGTGCGCTTGCCATTCTTCAGGTTCTCGCGCAGGAACGGGTACGCAATGCCCGCAAAGTTGGAGCCGCCGCCCACGCAGCCGATCACCACATCCGGGTATTCATTCGCCATATCCATTTGCTTCAGGGCTTCTTCGCCGATCACGCTCTGGTGCAGCAGCACATGGTTGAGCACCGAGCCAAGGCTGTACTTCTTCTTGCCGCCCGATGTGGCAGCCACCTCCACCGCCTCCGAGATGGCGATCCCCAGCGAACCGGGGTTGCCCGCATCCTGCGCCAGCACCGACCGTCCATAGTTCGTCCGATCGGTGGGGCTTGCAAACACATCCGCACCATAGGTCTGCATCATCACGCGCCGGTAAGGCTTCTGCTCATACGAGACCTTCACCATGTAGACTTCCAGCGCCAGGCCGAAGAAGTTGCAGGCCAGCGCCAGCGCCGATCCCCATTGTCCTGCGCCGGTCTCTGTGGCAAGCGCCTTGGTGCCGGCCGCCTTGTTGTAGAACGCCTGCGGGATGGCAGTGTTCGGTTTGTGACTGCCCGCCGGCGAGACGCCTTCGTTCTTATAGTAGATGTGCGCCGTGGTGCCGAGCGCCTTTTCCAGCCGGCGCGCCCGTCAGCAGCGGCGTCGGCCGATAGAGCTTGTAGATCTCGCGCACTTCCTCCGGGATCTGGATAAATCGCTCGGTGGAAACCTCCTGCATGATCAGCTCCATCGGGAACAGCACCGAGAGGAAATCCGGCGTCACCGGCTCCAGCGTGTCGGGCCTCAGCACCGGTGTCGGTGCCAGGGGGCTATCGCCGTTGATGTTGTACCAAAAGCGCGGCAGATCGGATTCGTTCAGGATGAATTTCGTTTGCTCAGACATCGTATTTCTCCTTATCGCTAAATAGGTCATCAATAAATAGAGAGCCGAAAGCTCGGCGGGCTGCGTTCAGCACATCGTCATTCAGGGCGGATGAAAGGCGATCGTGTACATGGTTGCTTCTACGGAATGAACAGCGCGGGCGCCTGGTTTGCAGCGCGGCCTTCCTGCTGTTTCGTCAATATCTCCTGGGCCGGCAGTGAATGGTCTTCCACCTGCCGGGCGAACTGCCTCCCCCGGAGCTCTTTCTTCCGTGCCTTCCTGCTCAATGGATTTGGATTGCGGTGTCATGTTCATCTCCTTTCCAGTAGACAACAAAAAACAGCGTTCATCCCGCTCTGGGACGAACACTGTTGTGTCCGTGGTGCCACCCGCTTTAGGCTGCGATTGCAAATCTTCTTGCTTCGCAATAAAAATCTCCCTGATGAAGCATCAGGGAGAATAGCCAGCCTCACTCATCAGATACAGGCCGGAAGCCGATATCCTAGCTCTGTAACGGGAGCAGCCGTTTTGGATACTGGGGCTTCCGCCCGTTCGCCTCAAAGCTCGGAGGTCCATTCGGCGCCGTCGTCTCGGGCAGGACTTTCACCAACCGCCTGCTCTCTAAACCGTCGTTCAGCGCTTACTCGTCCCCGTCAAAGCCTGTTTGATATTGCGCGCTATTATATGCCCGCTACGTTTCCTGTCAAGGCCGAAAGGTTACCTTAGGCGCGCCTTGTGTACAGATGTACAATAGAAGGCAGAGAGATTCCTGCCCTTGCTCGGAAAGGAAACGAGAATGCACAATAATGGAGCTAGACTGCTCGTCTTCGGCCTGTTATGCTGCCTGCTTACGTCCTGTACACTTCCCGGCTTTAGCTCGACGCCAACCATATTGAAAGTAGCGACCCCCACTTTGCTCATGCCATCGCCCGCTCCTAGCTCGCCTACGGCGTTGCTCGCCTCATCCCCTACAGCCGCAACTTTCCCGACCTTGCTCGCCCCCACCGCGGCCGGGCCTACGCAAATATCTGCGACCCAGGCCCCGGCGTCCGTGACACAGGTGCCATCCGCCACATTCTGCGCGGATGCCCAGGTAACGACGTTGATCAACAGCCTCAAGTCTGCGCTCCAGTCGTCCAATGGGACACTGCTGGCTTCCCTTGTCAGCCCCACGCACGGGATGGATGCCCGCCTGTATCGCAATGGCCGCATCGTCAACTACGATCAGCAGCACGCAAAATTCCTCTTCCAGACCACGTTCGTCGTAAATTGGGGAGCCGCCCCCGGCAGCGGGCTCGATACCATGGGCTCATTCCATGAGCGCATCGTCCCGGACCTCTTGGACGTATTCAATAAGAACTACACTCTCACCTGCAACCAGGTGCAGATCGGCGGCGCAAGCTACCAGGCGGTATGGCCCTACACCGGCTACAATTTCTATTCCGTCTATTATCCCGGGAGCCAGGCAAACAACAGCCTCGATTGGCATACCTGGCTGTTGGGAATGCATTACGTCAATGGCCGGCCTTATTTATATGCGATCATGCAGTTCAAGTGGGAACCCTAGAATGAATAGGCGGAAGCGCCAAACGCTGCCGGACCTCACAGAGACGACTGTTTACAGTACCTTGGACTACCTTTGCTCGCGCCGTCGGTGTTGGATGAGGTCGCCTTTGCTCCCCTGCAACTTGCCCCATTATCATTCTCACGCCGCTTCGTAGTAACTCTCAATACCGAAAAGAAGCGCTCCTGAAATTCAGGAGCGCTTCTTTTCGGTATTGGTTGGTTTATCGAGCTAAATGCCGGCAGCCTGCTTCAATGAGGCAGCCTTGTCCGTCTTTTCCCACGGGAACTCAATATCATCACGACCGAAATGCCCATACGAAGCCGTCTTGCGATAGATCGGCTTGCGCAGGCCGAGGTCGCGTATGATGGCCCCCGGGCGCAGATCAAAACACTCGTTGATCAGATCGGCGATCTTGTCATCGGAGATCTTGCCCGTTCCGAAGGTCTCCACGTTCACCGAGAGAGGATGTGCCACGCCAATGGCATACGCGATCTGGATCTCCACGCGGTCGGCAAGCCCTGCCGCCACTACGTTCTTCGCTGCATAACGCGCCGCGTACGCCGCCGACCGATCAACCTTGGTCGGGTCCTTGCCGCTGAAAGCGCCGCCGCCATGCCGGCCCATGCCGCCGTACGTATCGACAATGATCTTGCGGCCTGTCACACCGGCATCGCCCTGGGGTCCGCCGATGACAAAGCGGCCGGTCGGGTTCACGAAGACCTTCAGGTCCGCGTCCGTCATGCCATCCGGCATGGACGGCATGATGATGTGCTCCATCACCTGCTCGCGGATGTCGGCTTGCGCCATTTCCGGCGAGTGTTGCGTGCTCACAAGCACGGTGTCAATGCGCTTGGGTTTGCCGTAGGCATACTCCACCGTCACCTGGCTCTTGCCATCAGGACGCAACCACGGCAGCGTGCCGTTCTTGCGCAATTCGGCCAGCCGCCGCGTGAGCTTGTGAGCCAGATAGATGGGCATTGGCATGTACTCGGGTGTCTCATTGCAAGCATAGCCGAACATCATGCCCTGGTCGCCGGCGCCAATGGCTTCTACCTCCGCCTCCGACATTTCGCCGATCTTGGCCTCCAGCGCCTTGTCCACGCCCATTGCGATATCACCAGACTGTCTCGCAATAGCCACCAGCACGCCGCAGGTATTGCCATCGAGCCCCTTGGCTGAATCGTCGTAGCCAACATCCAGGATCGCTTTGCGGACCAGGTCATCGAAATTGATATGCGCCCGGGTAGTAATTTCGCCGAGCAGCATCACATAGCCGGTCTTGGTAGCTGTTTCACATGCCACACGCGAGTTGGGGTCCTGTTCAAGACACGCATCCAGCACGGCATCCGAAATGAGATCGCAAAGTTTGTCCGGATGGCCCTCTGTCACTGATTCGGATGTGAACATCAGCTTGGGAGACGTCATGAAGGTAGTGCTCATTGGATTTCAATTCCTTTCCATAAATGAAATTGCCCTTCGGTATCGAAAGGGCAATTTGCGCAAAGGCACGGCTGCCCTCTCATCTTCCAGAACATCCTTCTGTCGGAATTGGCACCTTGACTTAGTCGCTAGCTTTCTGGTTGTTCAGATGTCTGCTTTCAGCAAGCCGACTATCGAACTAACCAACCATCCAACTAACAAACTAATTCAGGTTGTCGAGGCATCACAGGGCCGTTCCCTCCGCCTCTCTGGATAAGAGTGCCGATCAGGGCTATTTAGTTGTCCGCGATAATACCACAGGTTAAATTGGCAGTCGATTAATATGGGGTGGATCTGCGTCACTCCGGCACACCGCGGAGACTTGCAGATGACAGCCTACCTATCCTACGGGCTGCATGTGACCAGGGAATAGGTCGGCTGAATATAGTCATTGACGGCTTTCTCCGCGTCACAATAGTCCGGATGTACCTTCAGCGCTTTATTCCAATCAGCCAACGCACCGGTGCGATCTCCTTTGCGGAGCAGCCCATAGCCGTGCCAGAGCAAAGCCTCCTCGGAATAATTGCCATTGATCGGCTTGTAGGTGTTCTCCGTCAAAGTAAGCAGGTAGTCGATGCGGTCGGCGTTGAAATACGCTGAAAACGGCCAGAACTGATAGCGCGTCATGCGCTGCGGCAAGCCGATGGTGAATGCCCGGTCAAAAGCCTGCGCGGCCTCGGCGTAGCGATCGAAGTACACCAGGTTGCTTCCCAGATTAAACCAGGCAAATGCATCATCTGGGTTGGCGGTCGTCGCCGACTGTGCAATGCCCAGGGCCCTTTGCCGGTTCTGATCTGCATTCCAGTCGCCGCCCAGGATGGACTTTACCTGCTCTTCATCCTGAGGCAGGTAAATGACCATGTACAGGTAGTTGAACGGCTTCCAGTCTTGCATCAGCTTGTCATAGGCTATCTTCTTGTCCGGGCCGCGCAACGGATCCTGGGCTGTGACAGTGCCTGAAACATCGTCATAAGCGGTGATCAGCAGGTAGTGTGCGTCCCACAGATCATCCTGAGGGCCGTTGGCATCCTCCGGCAGCAGGGTGGATGCTTCTTCAATGATGACCGGATAGTTGGCTGCCAGCAGCGCCTTCAAAGTATTCGTATCGCCCGCCACGCGGATCTCGGCGCGCAGCCAGCCTGCCTGATTAAGCACGAAGTAGCGAAGCTCATCCGGATTCACATTGCGGTCCTGGGGCAAAGGCTTGATCACCTTGGCAATATCGTTCTGGTCCCCCTCCCAGCCATACATGCTCAAGGTCATGGCAAGCGTGGCAGGGCCACAGTTGTTGATACCCTGCTGTTGATACTTCGGCGCAGCCAGCGAAGCCTGGGGTGGAAGCGGTATGGGAGTCGGCGAAGCCGCTGTGGTAGCCAACGAGGTCGGAGTGGGAGGCAGTGGCGTAAAAGTTGCAAATGGGGTCGAGGGCACCGGTGTAGGCACTTTGCCAACTGGATCCACCGCATTCTTTAGATACGTGCTCCAGACTTCATAACGCCAATCCACGCGGCTCTTCACCGAAGGAATTTGAAAAACGAGTACGCCCAGCAGTAGCAAGCCCGCCAGGCTCAGCAGAATCGGCCGGTTTGAACGGAACATACCGCTTAGTCTACCAAATTTGCATGAGCCGATTCTTAGCAGTCACACGCGCTGGACGAGTGGGCAGCTTACGGATGACCAAGCAGTTTGAGGGCGGCTGCGACGGCTGGATCCGATTCAAAGGTAAAGCTATCCCAATCGGCATGCGCCTGAACATCCGGCACGATGCCGGTCGCCTCCCAGTTTGCGTGTGAGACGGCAGGGTCAAAGGTCTCCTCTGCAACCCACAGCCTGGAGTGATCCTCGAAGTCATATCCGTGCAGGATCTCCACATTGCCCGACGTCGTCTCACCAACGACTTTGCCTCTCCCCGAATCCTGCATTACACCGGAAAAGATTTCCCCGAAGCTGGCGGTATCTTTGCCAACCAGCACGACCAACGGAACGGTTTGCGAATTCTCGATCGGATCCGGCTGAATGGCGAGGGGCCGCGAAGCGGTGCGGCTCTTGAATTCCCCGAGCGTCCCGGAAATGAAATAAGACATGATCGGCTCGACGATGGAGCTGCTGCCCCCGCCGTTTAGCCGGTTATCAAGGATCAGGCCGTCGAGAGTGCCAAACTTCCTGAGGGCGTCAGCCACCTCTCCGGGGATCTTGTCATCGTAAAAGGAAGGCAGCAGGATATATCCGACGTGCGCACCATCCGTTGTCGGCACGAGACGAGCGTCGATCGGGAGATCGCCTTCGATCTTATGCCGCACCAGCAGGACGTCACGCGGACTCTGATTGGGCGACTGGATGGTCAGGCGCTCTGCCGTGCATTCCGGCCCGCGCACACGGTAGGTATAAACCTTCCCATCCTGGATCAGGGGCAGGCCGTCGACGGAGAGTATGCTGTCGTGTGGCTTGATGCCGCTATGGTCGGCAGGCGAACCGGGAAACACGCCCGCTATGCTTACCCTGCCCTTTTCGATCTCCGGGACGACCGACACGCCAATACCTACATACTGACCAGTGCCCGCCAGCTCTGCATCGGACTCGGCAACGTCCACCGGCGAGTCGAAATGGGAATGATCGTCTCCCAGCGCCTCGACCATGGTTTGCATGTCACTGTAGAAGGCTTCCGTTGATAGGCCGCCTTCGACCTTGGCCTGCTCGGCCGCAGTGATGGACTTCCAATCCTTGCCATTGAAATCAGGATAGACGTAAACCTTGGAGATGATATTCACAGCTTGGTCAAACACGCTCAACTGGGTCTTGTGATCGATCTCGGGGTTTATCCCGATCGCTGGCGTAGGCAGGGCCAGCTCTGTGGCAGGCGGAACTGTAGCGAGCGACGCCGCATCACAATCCGGCGGTATATATGCCGGCTGCAACGCCGTAGGCGCGGGCGTGATCGTGGAGGGTAATACTGTGGGCGTTGCGGGCACAAACGCCCTCGAAACAAGGTTGCAGGCGAGCGAAAAGACAAGCAGGACTGCGAGAGGGAGACGCTTGAGAGATATCATGGCTCACCGATAAGGCTGTCGACCGATACATCTTATGAAACGTTGGATCGATTGGACTCGTTGCTCTCCGCCGCACCCCATTCACGCACCTTTGAAAGCAGGTCCGGCAAGGGTCGCAGTTCAGAGATCGGTATCGCCAGGTTCCTGGTGCGCGTCCGATCATATTGGAAGACGCGGCTGCCTTCCTGCAGCAGGGTGGCCCGCTGTCGAAATTCCTCACGCGTGATCCAACCGGTAAGATAGATCTGCATTCCGTAGACCCAGATATTGCTCCACTCGGCGGATTGGATCATATAGGTCTCGCGGCGCGTGCTGGAGTGGATGCCAAGCCGGGCGGCAGGCCGCAATTTCGTATGGACGTAGGCCAGCGAATAAAGATCGGTGTCGATGGGCAGGCGCGTATGAGGTGGAAGGCGGACCGAAGAGGTCACGAACTCGCGAGCCGCATCCTGGCCGCCGATCTCCAGGTCAAGCGGTTCATCCGCCTCAGACTTGAGCACCAAGCGGAGCGGGATCCAGGCATTCGGGCGCACCCACGTGGAAGGCATGGTATGGACCAGGTAGGTGGGCAGGCCTGCAGCGATGGCTTTGTGCACGTCGGCGGGGGACGCCGCAACAAGCCCCGTTAGAAAAACAAAGAGGAACAAATCTGCGGGAGAACGGGCCTCGGCGGAGTATTGATCGAGGGGGACGAGGGCGGGGGCGCGGAGGAGCTGAGCGGGGCTGGCATGCAGGGCTCCGATCTGCTCACGGTAGGAGATGAGGAAGGATTTGATGTCGCAGCGGTGGCCGCCGAGGGAGACGTCGTAGCGGTCCGGGTCGGTAAAGGGGGTGGCCCCTTGAATGTCGAAAGGGACGTGCTGCTGGGTGAGATAGCGGCGAAAAGCAAGCTCCACCGAGATGCCGACCACGATGCGGCGCAGGCGGTCAAATGGCGAGCCGCCCATGCGATCATAGGTATGCGGGAGCGAACGGCAGGCATAGCTAATGCCGCCCTCCGTAAGATCGGCAGTGTAGGGAAGGCAAATGAGGTCCGCGGCGGTGATCAAGGCCTGGTCATGAGGAAGATGGGATCTAGGGGTTCGGTTGACAGTTGGCACCGGCAGTAGCCGGGGTGGCGGTTGAAAGTGATCCGTAGCCAGTGATCAGTAACCAGTGGGCAGTAACCAGTAAGTAGCAAGCCGACAGTTTCACTCGAAGGCGAAAGAACAGCACACGGACGGTCTGGAGTGCGACCGCACGGAAGGCACGGATTCTCACGGAACTCTTTGGGGAAAATCATAGAGGACCAGCGAATTTGGTGAGGCGAGGAGGGTTCCATATTATGTCAAGATCAGCAGGCGCGTAAACTGTCAGATAGCTAGATTGCGGAACTGGAGGCAATAATGATGAAAGGTGTTGCTCACCCAGGCAGAGCCCAGCCCATAGGGCGCGAGGCGGATATCGTCCTGGCACCAGATCTTTTCATCTTTCAGCGTGTAGGTCTTGCCAAGCTCGCGGCCCAGGTCCCAGGCAAGCGGGTAGATCTTGCCGCCTTTTTTGACGTTCTTGACGATGATGGTGAGGTAGGCCTTATCGCACAACAGCGGCTTCAGGCCTGCATAGATGGCGACCAGCTTCTCGACGAAGCGATCATAGTCGCCGATATTGCCCAAATCCTGCGGGTCATCGGAGTAGTAAACATCCAAGTCAGAGGCAGTGCGGCGCTTCTTTTGCGTGGCCGCGCCGGCGGCGCGCAACATATCCCAGTAGGGCGGAGAGGTCAGGACATAGTCAAAGGTTGGAAGCCGAAGGTCTGCGGCGTGGGCGGCATCCGCGATCCTGATCTCCGACTTGAGCTTGTTCACGGGTTTGCCAAGCAAAGCGCGTTCATCGGCGATCATCTGCTCGGCGATGCGGGCGTACTTCGGGTTCAACTCAATGCCGTAGGAATTACGCCCGGCGCGCAGGGCGGCGATCAGCGTGGAGCCGGTGCCAGCCATTGGGTCGAGGACGGTCCCGCCCTTCTTGGTGAAGAACTCGATGAACTCCTGCGCCATGGTTTCGGGGAATTTGGCGGGGTGCGTCAGTACGCCTTTCTTACGCGGCGGCGGATTATGAACGAACCAGGACTTCTGAAACTTGAGCCAGGTCTTGGAGTCCAATTCGTTGAGCTTGTTGGTTGGCATATGAGTAGGAGGGCGAATCAGGGAGAGATGGATGATTGGCTTAAGGGCTGGGCGTGGGAGTGGAGTCTGAATAGATAACGTCGTAGATCGCCAGGTCTGAAAAAGTGACGGTCACCGGTGTATGCCCGGCAGAACGCGCAAAGGCCCCGATGCCGCCCGAGGCATACGTGCTGTCAGTTATGCTGAACTGATAGTGTCCATTGAGGAAAAAGCGCATGTCTGTGCCGTTGACCCATACGCCCATCCGCACTTCGCCCGGCGCGCCGGCCGGCACGTCTGCGCTGGATGTGGGACGCTGAAGGACCGTGGGCTTGTTCAAGCGCACACGCTCGACGCTGGCTGTGCCGTTGCAGGATAGCGCAAAGCCATAATAGGCAACGTTGTTACGAGCGCGGAACACCAGGCCATAGGCATCGGCATCGCGGCAGAGGCTTGGACGCGCCGTAAGCTCGGCATAGAAATCCCGAAGAGCAGGATCCTGGCGCACACGGAACGCATTGACCCCCGGCTGCGCGGCAATGGTCAAACGAGCATTGCTGAGTCCAAAACTGGCTTCTTCGGAGACGCCTGTGTTCCATACTTTGTCCGACGAGAAATCATCGGTGAGGATGAGACTCCCGATGCCGGGCTTCCGCTCCGGGGTGGGCTGCTTCGTGGGAAAGACCTGGGCCGATGGCGTAGCCGACGCCGGGAACCAATCAATGGTTGCGGTGGGAGGCGGGCTGGTATGAGTTGGGAGAGCGATGCTCTGTATGGGGGTATCCGCCTGCGCGGCACAGCCTGAGATCGTAAGTATCATGAGTCCAAGGATAATAGCATTGGCGGCAGGCTTCATGTCGGATTCCACAGGCTGTTGTACAATAAAACCAACTTTCCCATTCTAGCATATAAGGAGCGGACGATGGCGCAGAAGACCGTGCTGGTGACCGGGGCATGCGGGGAGATCGGGCAGGCGCTGGTTCAGGAGATCTCGAAACGCGGGGGTTGCCGGATCGTAACCGCGGATATTGCGCCCCTGCCGGAGGCGATCAGGGATCTGGTGGCAGAGCACGTGCAGGGGGACCTGGTATACAAGGTGAAGGTCTTCTACGATTACGATTTTGACGTCATCTTTCACCTGGCTGCTTCGCTCTCTTCGAAGGCGGAAGTGGCGACCGAGGAGGCGCATCGCATCAACGTCGAGGGGACGATGCAGCTCCTGATGCTGGCGGACTACCGGGCGGAAAAGTACAAGAAGGCTGTGAAATTCCTGTTCCCAAGCTCGATCGCCGCCTATGGAATGACGCTGGAGGAGAAGCGGGCTGCGGGCTGCGTACGGGAATATGAATACAATGCCCCGCACACCATGTACGGATGCAACAAGCTCTACTGCGAGAAGCTGGGGATGTACTACAGCCACTACCACGGGCAGAGGCATCTGGACGCCGTGCCCCCGCTCATGCTGGACTTTCGGGCGCTTGCGCTTTCCGGGGCTGATCTCGGCATTCACGCTTCCCAGCGGCGGCACCAGTGATTACGGCCCGGAGATGCTGCACGCAGCCGCACAGGGCAAGCCGTACGCTTGTTTCGTGCGGGAGGATACGAAGATCTCCTTTATGGCGATGCCGGATGCGATCAAATCGCTGCTGATGCTCACCGATGTGCCTCGCGAAAAACTCAGCCACGTTGTTTACAACGTGGCTGCTTTTGCGTTAACAGCCGGGCAGTTCCGTGAGCGGGCATTGAAGGCATTCCCCGGCGCGCAGATCAGCTTTGAGCCAAACCCGCGCCGACAGGGGATCGTGGACTCGTGGCCTGAAGACGTGGACGATGGCCTGGCGCGCAAGGATTGGGACTGGAAGCCGGACTACGACACGGATGCGTTCTTCGATCAATACTTTTTGCCGCAGATCAGGAAGAGGTATGGGATGTAGGGGATGGGGGGAATAGGAAATAGGGAATGGGAAATAGGCGGGCTGAACAGGGCGTGCGTTTGTATGCGCCCTGGTGTCCGCTTGAGCAGCAGCAGGGCATTGACCGGATTGCCGCCGATGCCAGACGTGAATGAACAGTTGTTGAGGCCGATCAGGTTGTGCCTTGCTGATTGGATCGTTCCTTAGCAATCGGGGAGGAGACTGCCAGGATTCTGTCCCCAGCGATTGGCGATCATGAACGGCAGGGCCGCCTGCGTGAGGCCATAGGTCGTCCACAGGTGCTGCTGGAGCATGGACTCTACTTGCTGGCACTCGGTCTCGGTGACCGGCTTGCCGCCAATCCAGCCACCGACCAGATGGAGAAGAATATCAAGGCGACCGAACTTCTCGATTGCTTTCTTCACCAGGGCCGAGGCGGCATCAGGCTGGCTCAGGTCGCCGGTCACGGTCAGCGTACATTCTTCTGATAAGCCCAATTCATCAATCAGCCTTTGGAGCTTGTCTTCGCGGGTTCCCGCCAGGACCAGACGCGCACCCTGCGCGGCAAATTCCCTGGCGACGACGCGCCCCAACGCACCCGTAGCGCCTGCAATTACCACCACGCGATTTTCGATGTCCATTGTACGTCTCCCTCGCCGAAGGCCCATCATACCTTGAATTGAACTGCATGCAGCCTCCCGAATCCCCACCGGTGATAGATAAGCAGGCTGAATCCTTACCCTCGTCACAAGCGCCGGGGAACGCATGCGCGTGCCAGTAGTTCTTCCCGCGTTGATGGGTGATGGAATTTTGCACTCTCATCGCGTCAGATGCCATACGCCATACAATGGTGCAGGGCCCACGGCGGCCGCGCTGATATATAATGAAGACATGGCCAAACGAACGAATGAGGAGTGGATTACCGACCTGCGCGCCGGGGGAGACCAGCAAGCGCAGGCCTTAGAGGACCTGCGTGCGGTTCTGTTGCGGGGCTTACCCTACACGATTGCAGGCCGAATTGCACCCAACACTCCCGAGGCGGAGGCACTGGCCGAGGAAATCATCCAGGAAACCCTCATGCGGGTACTGGATAATCTGGACACATTCGAAGGGCGCAGTCAATTCACTACCTGGGCTCACAAGATCGCTGTCCGGGCCGCCCTGACCGAACTGCGCCACCGTCGCTGGCGCGAAGTCCCATTGCCGGAAATGCAGATGCACGAAGAGTCCGATACGATGGAGCACGAACTGCCGGACGGCCAGGCGAGTCCGGAAGAACAGGTGGATCGCTCAGATATGCTCCAGCGTGTCAACCGGATCCTCATGGAAGAATTGACGGCGAAACAGCGCCAGGCGCTGATGGCAGTCGGGATACAGGGCTATCCGCTCGAGGAGGCCGCCCAGCGTCTGGGGATGAATTGCAACGCCCTGTACAAGCTGATGCACGACGCCCGCGTGCGGCTCAAGAAACGGCTGGAAGAGGACGGGTTGACCCCGCGCTAGGTCTTGGCGGTCTTTGAAGGCGCCGGGAAGTAAGAGAATGGATATGGGTTGTTATCTATGCGTCGAAGGTATTTACGATGAATTTTAAACGGTTACTCCAACAGCTTTTCCACCCGGACTCGGCGCAATCTCGGGCTGCCCCCGCAGCTATGCCGGCCTCTCAATCCGAAATGATGGATAAGCTGCTCATGATGCTGGATCAGACCCAGCCAGCGGAGCTAGGCTGCGACGAGGTCTTCGCGTTGGTGGATCAGTTTGCCGAGATGGCTGCACGCGGCGAGAATGTCGCACAACTGATGCCCCTCGTCAAACAGCACTTGGAGATGTGCGCCGACTGCCGCGAGGAATACCAGGTGCTTCAGAGCATTTTGGAGAACACGGCTTCCGGGCTGGCATAACCGCTTCTCGTCTATATTGCTTATGCGAGTGCGGCTCACAGATTGTCCGTCTGTGAGCCGCTTTTTGTTGCGCCGGGGGGTGGATGACGCTAGGTGGAGTGTTTCACCTTGTCCACCATCCCCTCAACCATGCCCTTCATCATCCCGCCGACCACCGGATGATCGGGATCGCCAGTATCACCCTTCGGGACTTTGAACTGTAGCCCCTGGGTATAGGGATCGCTCTTGCCCTCCATGAAGGCGGCCGCGATCTTCCCAAAGGCCTGACGGGCGTCGTCGACACTCTGCTTGCCCTCGATCACGTCATTCGCCAGGTTCAGGGACACGAAATTCAGCTCTTCCTTGAAACAGAGCACCCTCATCTCGCCCGTGGTGCGTTCGAGCATCACACTGCCATCGAACTTGGCCACGTCATCATACTTCTCCAGCGACGCCTTGTAATCGATGACATTTTCCAGCACGTCCTGATGCGGCATGGGGAAGTGGTGCGGAATTTCCTTGCGGTGCACGATGGTGCGCTTCCACGGCCCGTTGTGGTGCCAGACCAGCATGTCGGCGGTGTATTCGTCGGGTTGTCCGTATTTCTCAATGGTTGTCCGGGCCGATTTCTGCGATTGTTCCGGCCACTGGTTAATCAAGTCATCAATGTTCTGATCCATCGGTTCCTCTTTCTGCCTTCTCTGGACTTGGTCAAGTGACCCCTTTGCCAAGCAATCACCGGATAGTGCAACGCAACGTATGGCTGATCCAGGGGGTTTAGCCATCAGCTGCCCGACGTTCACCCGGCGGTGGGGACCACCGGTTACACACGTAACCTATTTGATACGACGCCAATCCGTCGAGGCGGCTTACCTGAGGGGGATGGGGGATTCCCCGACCTGCAGCTGGCAGACTTCACACCTGCTGAAGCAGAATGGGTAAGAGAAATCGAGGGGTTTCTATCGGGTGGGTATAAAGCGACATTCAAAAAGGAGCCCAAGAATGAATATTCTCGCTGCAGTGATTGTCGGAATTGTTGCAAACGTTGTCTTTACCGCCGTGCTCTTGATGGCCCCGAAGATGGGCCTGCCGAAGATGGACCTGATCGGCATGCTGAGCACCATGTTCGGCGGCGATAATCGTGTGCTGGCTAGACCTCCATCTCATGATGGGGGTCGTCTTCGGTCTCATCTACGCTTTCTTCTGGTCGCTCGGTCTCGGTGCGCCAACCTGGCAGTGGGGCCTGGCCTTCGGCGCCGTGCACTGGCTCATCGTGGGCATGATCATGGGTATGATCCCGATGATGCATGCTGGCATTCGCTCGGGGGTAGTGAAAGCACCGGGCATCTGGATGACCAACAGCGGAGGCGCCATGGCCTTCTTCGCCGGGTTGATGGCACACATGATCTTCGGCCTGGTGGTTGCGCTGGTATATGCCGCATTCTGAACTGGACATCTGCGCTCGGGCCGGGCTTCTCCTGCCCGGCCCAGGCGGCCGCCGGCAATCAGCCGACGTAGGTGCTGCAACTCCCGGAGAGGCCTGAACTTATGACGACAAGACGTGTACGTGACCTGTGCGGTTTATACTGTGTGGCGGAGTTCGCCGACTACCAACGGGCGGAGTTCTTCATGTATTTGATCGGCACCGGCGTCTCCCGCTCACGATACGAGTTGACCGCCCATGATCGGCAGACGGGCGCCCTGATGTTCGACATGCAGGTCGAGGCGGGTGCGCCGGCGCTGGAGGCACGCGCCGGAAGGCCGGTACCAATACGACGCTCAGGCAGTGGCCGCCGCCTTCAAGCACGCGCGGCGGATAGTCGATGCAGACGATTATCGGCCCGGTACACGCTCCAGTTGCAGGTGGAAGAGGCGACGGAGTCGCTGCAGCGGATCGGACGGTTAAATTGGAGCCCATTGGCGGGGAATGAAGCATGCATATCAAACTGATCGTTTACGGACATCAATATTGCGCAGACACGCTCTACCTGGATACTACCTACACAAGAATGGCATTGAGTACGAGTGGCGCGACATCGTGGATGGCGATCCGCAGTTCAAGCAGGAGCTGCGGCTGCTTGCTAGGGGCAATCTTTCCGTGCCGACGGTCGTCTTCCGGATGGGGACGTGCTGGTAGAGCCGAAGCCAAGAGACGTGCTGACCAAGTGGGTGCGGGCCGAGGTCAGGTGGTTGCCGTGCATATTCCTGCGATAACTACCACCCAGATGATGGATGTCGACCGGCTGATGGTCGACAGCTATCACATTGCGCTCAGCCAAATGATGGAGAACGCTGGAAGAGATCTGGCTGAGATGGCACGCAGGACGCTCCACGGGCAGGCGCGAGAGCATCCAATCACGATCCTCTGCGGCCCGGGCAACAATGGCGGCGGGGGAATGGTAGCGGCCCGGCATTTGCACAACTGGGGAGCACGCGTGAATGTTGTATTGGCCGCCGAGTCAGCCGGCTTGAGGGAAGTTTCCGGCGCGGCAATGGTCCATTTTGGAGGCGCTGCATCTCGATCAGATCCAGTCGAGCTGGATCCTCGGCACCCCTTCTGGATGCGTTGCTTGGCTACGGCGCCACGGGCGATCCCCGCCCCCCAATCCGCCAATGGATCGAACATGCCAATGCCTCCGGCCTTGCCAGCCTATCTCTGGATTCACCGTCCGGATTGGATACGACAACCGGAAGAGCAGGCCAACCCTGCATCCGGGCCGCGGCCACGATGACGCTGGCTCTTCCCAAAACGGGATTGCTGGTGGCTGGCGCCCGCCGGTATGTCGGCGAATCTATATCTGGGGGACATCGGTGTCCCCCGAACTCTACGCCGCGCCGTCTAACCTGTCTGTCGGGCCGATGTTTGACGAGGGGCCTATTGTGCGTCTTGATGGAGCAACCTATGACAGCCGCTCCTGTCTGGCTTCGCCTGTGCGTGACCAAACCTGTCCGGCGGCGCGCCGCCTTTTAGCCGCGATCGTCGGTTCGGTTTTGATCCTGATCGATTATGGTGACGCTTTATTACAGGGCGTCGTTGACCGCACCCGCCTGATCCGGATGCTGCTGACCATCGTGATCCCGTTCGTGGTTTCAACGGTATCAAGTGTCATTACGATCCTGGAAGCCAGTTTGGAAAAATTTCCTATCGAAAGCAGGGAAAAAGAATGTCTGAGCAAATCATTGTCTATAGCACCGTCTGGTGCCCGGACTGCAAGCGCGCCAAGTAGTTCTTCGGCGAGCAGCCGCGTGCCGTATGTCAACGTCGATATCGAGCAGGATCCTGAAGCGATGGCGTTCGTCGAGAAGGTGAACCACGGCATGCGCGGCATCCCCACGATCGTCTTTCCGGATGGCTCGGTCATGGTCGAGCCGTCCAATGCAGAGCTGGCCGCAAAGTTAGGATTGCGAACCCAGGCTCAACGTTCATTCTATGATGCCATCATCGTCGGTGGCGGCCCAACCGGCCTCACGGCAGCGCTCTATCTGGCTCGTGAGGGTTATGAGACGTTGGTGATCGAGAAGGGCGGCCTGGGCGGTCAGGTTGGCATTACTCAAACCCTCGACAACTTTCCCGGTTTCCACGAGGGTATTTCGGGCGCTGATTTCGCGGAGCGGCTGGGGCAGCAGGCCCGTCATTTGGGGTGGAGATCCTACAGGCTCAGGATGTCACAGATATTTCGCTGGAAAGCCCGTATCTGTGTGTTACCACAGGCGACGGCCGCCAGTATGGAACGAAAGCCGTACTACCGCGAAGGGAGCAAGTTACCGCAAGCTCGGAGTGCCGGGAGAAGATGATTTGATCGGCACCAATATCCATTTCTGCGCCACATGCGATGGAGCATTCTACAAGGACAGGAAAGTACTGGTGATCGGCGGAGGAAACAGCGGCTTTGAAGAAGGGTTGTTCCTGGACCGCGCCTTGCGCGCCAGGTGGACATTGTCGAGTTCGCTCCCGAAGTCAAGGCTAGCCGGATCTTGCAAGAAAAGGTGGCCGAACAATTGAATATGACTGTTATCACCAACCATGCGGTCAGGGAATTCAAAGGTAAGCACAAATTGGAAGCCGTTGTGGTTGAAGATCGCGCCGCGGGAGAGATCCAGGAGTGGCGCTACGATGGGGTATTTGTCTTTATCGGACTAACGCCGAACAACGACCTGGTGAAGAGCCGGGTCGACCGAGATCCGTACGGCTTTGTCGCCACGAACGAGACGCTCATGAGCTCTCTACCGGGCCTGTTCGGGCCGGAGATGTGCGTGCCGGTTCGACCAAGCGGGCGGCCTCCACCACGGGGGAAGGCAGCGGCGGCGCTAATGATCCGACAATTTCTTAAGAAGGAAGCGTAGGAGCGAGAGTTCCATGTCCGAAGTCTGTTTTGGCAGGCATGGACAATGAAAATGGATGATAATTCGAAATAGCCTATCTGATTATGAATGAAGGGTTGTCATCCCAAAAGCTGCAAATTGACGTCTAAGAATTCGATCAGGCAATCCGAAAGAGAGAACCATGCCCTCCTAAACGGTCCCCGTACTTCGCTTGTAATGCTATTCTTAACCTAGCTTATTGATCCTGTCAGCCTGCAGTATGACGATACCGCTCGCGCAATCAACCCCTCTCGCAACTAACATCGTTGCCACAAAAGCAAGCACACCGGACTGGTTCAATATTAGAATGACCGATGTCCGCACCGGCCAAACTTTTTCCATGAATGACTTCTCAGGGAAGGTTGTACTGGTTGAAACTATGGCGGAATGGTGTGCCACCTGTCTGCAGCAGCAAAACGAAGTGAAAAAAATGCAGGGTCTGACAAACAATTCGAAAGACCTGGTCCATATCAGCCTCAATGTTGACTTGCACGAAGATGCGGCCACGTTAAAGGATATGCGGATACCTGGGGCTTCGACTGGTATTTTGCTGTTTCACCGCTGGAAGTCGACCGGGCGCTCAGCAATTTGTACAGTGGCGAGTTCATAAATCCTCCGTTTGCGCCGATGCTTTTCATAGACCGGCATGGCGGCGTTACCAGTCTGCCCTTTGGTTAAAGAAGGCCGAGTTGCTTCAAAATACCCTGTCCCCCTACCTGGCTCCGTAAGGCGCCATGAATATTGCCATCACCTCATTCATCCTTGGCCTTCTGGCAACGACCAGCCCCTGTGTCCTGCCTCTCTATCCTGGCTTTCTGGCCTACCTGAGCGGCCAGACCGCCACAGCATCAGGAAGGCGTTCACGTTATTTCCTAGGCTTTTTCGTCTTGATCGGTGTGCTGACCATGATGCTTGCATTGGGAGGCTTGATCGCCCTGCTGTCAATCTCCGTCAGCAGTACTCTGGCGATCATTATTCCGCTTGCGGATTTCTTTATCCTGCTGCTTGGCATCCTGCTCTTGTTGGATCGCAATCCCTTCAAGAGCCTGCCACAAATCCAGGTTCCGTCCTCCGTTCTCCATTCGTTAATGCCTACTTATACGGTCTGCTCTATGGCCCCATCGCACTGCCTTGCTCCGGGCCGTTTATAGTAAGCATTTTTGCCTTGTCCTTCACGGCGGGCGAAGTATTCAGCAAACTATGGATCTTCCTGGCATTCGGGCTGGGTTTTGGCGTGCCCTTATTAATCCTCTCCTTGCTATCCGGGACGCTCCAACGCCAACTGTCCGTCTTGTTCGCCCGTCACTCTCGAATAGTCAACGTCCTCGGCGGTCTGCTGCTGGTTGGCGTCGCCATCTATGACATAATTCAGAATTGGGCGATGCTTCGGATCTCTTCTAGCTTGATCCCCGGATCTATAACAATAGTTCTCATGGACAATCATTCCATCTCTCCATGCAAAGAAATTGGAAGTTTTACCTATTACCATAAACCGGACCATCAGTCATGCCTGCGTTATGTCGCTGGCCCTTTCTCCATCGTGAGTCAATCGTCGGTAGCGACAGGCACATCCAACACCATCATGTGATCGGACAATAAGCCGTACGCTTTTCAATCGATATGTCATATCGATTAGCAGCCGGGGTTGGCCCCTCCACACGCCAACGTGTAGAGAGGCGTGCAGGCCGATATTGCATCGCCTCTGCCCAATGCGCCGACTGGATATTCTCGCATCCCGCCAGGTCTGCAATCGTGCATGCTAGCTTCAGTACTCGGTGATAGCCCCGCGCCGATAGGTTCATCTGGCCCATCGCCGCCCGCGCCAGGCTCTCCCCGGCCAATTTGCAGAACTGCCGCACCTCTCCCACCCGCACATCCGCATTGCACACCACACCCGCTGAATAGTAAGCAGCAAGCAGCCTACTCTTCAGCGGGCGCATTGCGGAGGTCACGCATAACCTGCTGATCGTAACCGGCAAAGCGCGGCAGCTCCGTCAGCAGGCTCGAATGGGTGAGGCGGTCGGTCATCTTCGCAAGCACCAAGGTACTCAGCGCCGGCTTGCTCATCAATGCGCGCAGCGACTCAGAAGGGATCTGAAACAAGGTGGCGGGGTCAGTGGCAACCACATCCGCTGTACGAGCAGCGCCCGTTAGCGCAGCGATCTCGCCAAAGAGATCACCAACCGTCATGCTGTTCAATGAATGGTACTCGCCGGTCTCGGAGGTGATGCCTGCCGCCACGCGTCCGGACAGGATAAAGTAGGCGGCATCCCCGGCGTCGCCGCGTCGGAGAATGGTGGCGCCTGCCGGCACATCCAGCACCCTGGCTGAACGGACAAGGCTGGCGCGTTCCTTGCGTGACAAATCCGAGAGCGAAGGCACGAGGCCAACCAGCAGGTCCACGTCGGAAGGCGTGGCGGCCCTTCCGGCCCCCAGGCCAAGACCCGGCATGCCAGGGGCAGCCCGGAGGAAGGCAAGGGCCTTCCGCCATTGGGCGCGTTCCTGGCGCAGACCCGGAAGTACCGCCACGAGAATCGCGGCCAGCAGAAGGATCAGGCCGCCGAGGCGAACCAGCAGCCGGACATCCAATGTGTCTGCAAGACCGGCAGCAGCCATGCCGAGCAGGTATGCCATATCACGCGAAACGAAGATCACACTGTTTACCCGCCCGCGCATCTCACGCGGTGCATTGCGCTGTACGATAAGACGCCGTGCAACGGATGATGGTGCGTTGAAGAAACCTGAGAGCGTGATAGCCACGATCGCGATGGGAATGGAATGCAGGAATGAATAGGCAATGCAGGCGAGCGCCATCCCCAGATAGCTGATGGCCATCCATTCGCCTTCCCGTATGCGATCGAAGATCGTTGCCATGAGGAGGCTGCCAGCCACAAAGCCAATGGCAGTGAGACCTTCCTGCACACCAAACTGAAACTCTGTGGCGCCCAGCGCTCGCCGAGCGAAAGGCAGAAGCAAGGCGTTGATCAGGCCGAACGCCAGAAATACGGGCACTTGCGAGCTAAACATCGAACGCAGGATGGGCCTGCTGAAGAGTTCACGCACGCCCGCCCGCAGGTTGCCCAGCACGATTGCCACGCTGGTGCGGTCCTCGACCGCAAAATGTTTGAACCTCATCAGGTAGATGCATGTGGCCGAAAAAGCGAATGAAACTGCAACCAGATCGAATGCCCAGCGCAGGTCGGTCGCGGAGGCGATCAGCCCGGAGACGGCAAATCCAATGGCGGTCGAACCAAACCCGCTGATCGCGATCAACGAATTGGCCGCGGCAAGCTCCGCGTCGGAGGCGACCTCCGGGAGCACGCTTTCATAGGCGGGATTGAAGAACTGCGCGATGGTGCTGGTGAGCACGACAATGGCGTAGAGCCATGCAGTACTGAAGGGTACAAGGATCGGGATCAAGAAGGCCAGCACGCCCTGAAGCAGCTCGGCGGCGATCATGATCTTCTTGCGGTCATAACGGTCAACGAGCACGCCGGCAAAGAGACCAACCAGCAAACTCGGAGCGGCAGTCGCCATCAGCATCAGCCCCACACTCAAGGCCGAGTTCGTGAGGCGGAAGACGTAGATGGAAGCCGTCAGGGACAGCAGGGCTGAACCCATGGTGGAGACCAGCTGACCGGACCACATCAGGGAAAAATTGCGGTTGCGAAATACCGAAAAGGGAGAAGTGGAGAGGCGTGCTGCAATGGCCATTAAACTCACTCCTTACGGCAGGCCGCTGACCTGAGTGAGGCGGAGACGGACTTACCAAACACGTATTCTACATATTACCCGGCGTTTTGCGCGATCATTGATCCTTAGAACACTGGCAGGCCGGGTCGGATGAAGGTTTCCCCCGAGCGGGCTCGCAATTTCTCCCTGATGATCTGTGATCAGCTCTCGGTCTGTCCGAGGCGCTCCTTCGTCGCGGTCTTGCAGCCGCGCCGCAGGATCTCCAAGCCATCAGACGCGTCCGGCGCGATGAAGGCCGTGATACGCATATGCGGCTCAAGCCGTGTAAATGCGGTCGGCACGAACTCGTGTCCGCTTTCGATCGCTCGAACGAGCACACATCCGGCGGGCAGCCCAAGAGACCGCACGGCCTGCCCGGCAAACGGCGAGCCGCGCTCCACCTCGAAGTCGATCACAATCGGTTCCTTCAGCAGCACCGCATCTCCTGCGCGCGAGAGATCGCGCTCCAGAAGAGCCTCGTAGATCGGCAGGTCTTTCAAACCCTCGGCAACGGCATACGCGCAGAAACACGTCACCAGCAGCGGCAGCATCTGCTCATAATTGCCGGTCATCTCAACGATCAGGACAATGCCGGTGAGCGGCGCGCGCACGATGGCGGTGAAATAGGCCGCCATGCCGACGACGGCAAAGACCGCCGGTTGAGGAACGGCGGCAGGAACCAGCTGATGCGCAAGCTGACCGACTCCGAGGCCGATCAGTGCACCGAGTGCGAGCAGTGGCGCGAAGATACCTCCCGCTGCACCGGAGGCGTAGCTCGAGATGCTGAGCACAAATCGAACCACCAAATAGAGGGGGATAAGCGCCATTACAACGCTGCCGGCCAGCACCAACTCGGCCAACGAGTGACCACCCCCTATGAGGATGGGTGAAAACCAACCGACCAAACCGACGGCGGCACCTACCAGCCCAGCGCTGGCAAGCTTCCAACGCCCATCAAGGCGTGCAAACAGCCCCATGGAATAAAGCAGAGTCTTGTTATATAACACACCCAGCGCGCCAGCCAGGATTCCAAGGACGACAAAAAAAGGAAGCGAAAGGATGGGCGGCGACGGATAGCTGGGGATGGAAAACACCGGGAAGGTGCCCGAAAGCAACCCGACGATGATATCGGCAATGGCCGCTGCCAGGAACGCGGCGCCGAAAACGATCGGGTGGAAATCGCGCCGGATCTCCTCCAGCACGAAGATCACGCCCGCCAACGGAGCATTGAATGCGGCTGCGAGTCCGGCGCCCGCTCCCGCGGCAATTAGCGTGCGGCGCTCCTCGGGCGCGGACTTCAGCCAGTCTGCGACTGCGTCGCCAATCGAGCCGCCTATCTGGACCGTGGGGCCTTCGCGTCCGAGAGCCAGCCCGCCGCCGATGGACAGCACCCCAGACAGAAACTTGATCGGCAGTACGCGCCGCCAAGCGAGGGTCCTTAGACGGTGCAATACGCCCTTCAGGAACGGGATGCCGCTGCCGGCGGCCTCCGGGGCGAAGCGCCTCACAAGGAACACGGAACAGATGGCTCCGAGGACACTAAACATAATCGGGAAGACCCAGCCGAATGCAGGGTAGTGGTGCGACCAGGCAATCAATGCATTGCGAAGGTTATCCCCTCCGGCCAACGTGGCGCGAAACACAGCGGCAATGAGTCCGGCTCCAAAGCCAACAAGCGCAGCGCGTGGAAATATGCGCCGCCGCTGGTGCATGGTGCTTAGGAATTCCTGCAGTTCGGAACGAGCTCCGACTGTGTCTGGAGTTTGTGTGGATGGGTCGTGCAAGGGATTTGGGGAAGTCATCAATGAGTTTCAATCGAGCTGCAACGTGGATAAAGCCTGGTAGATTATAGGACAATTCTCAAGAAGCGTCGGTCGGTCTGCGCGAACCTGGCGGGGGCCTTGCTGATGCATCTTGACAAGCTGCTCAGATGGAGGTAAACTGATGATAACTGACCGGTCAGTCATAGATAAGGCAGACATGTCTCCCCGCCCAAACGTAACGGACGAACGTAAAACACAAATCCTGAACGCCGCTGAAGAAGTCTTTACCAAAAAAGGCTTTGATGAGGCGCGCATGGAGGATATCGCAGAAAAAACCGGCCTCAGTAAGGGAACGCTCTATATTTATTTCAAGAGCAAGGATGGCCTGATCCTTGCGATCCTTGATCGAATGTTTCAAATCGAATTCAGGCAGCTGGACGCATTGCAGCTGGATGAGGGTGGTGCAGCGGAGGCAATCTGGAGACTGACCGACCTGCTTACGAAAGACATCCTTCGCCTGCTGCGGCTTGTCCCCATCGTTTACAGTTTCCTGGCCCTTGCGTTTCGGAATCGGTATGTGCAGCGGGCCCTGAAAGACTACCTCAACCGCTACATAAATCTGCTCATCCCAGTCATTGAACGAGGCATCCATTCGGGAGAATTTCGCCGGGTGGATGCGCGCGAAGTGGCAATCGCAGCCGGCGCCATCATGGAGGGCACACTGCTATTGTGGGTGTACGACCACGATCTAATAGATCCCGCCCGCCACATTCGTTCAGGGATGAAGCTATTGCTCGAAGGAGTGCAGGCGTGCTGATAGACGTGCAGGTACATTTTTTTAACCGGATTACTGACTGACTGGTCAGTACGCCATTTACATCCAAATGAAAGGAGCTTTCCAAATGCAAATCGTCATCTTGTTGGTCGCAATGATCGTCGTGGGAACTCCTGGTCGGCTGGCTTGCCGGGCCGATCTGGAAGAACAAACGCCCGTTCGGCGTGCGGGGTGATTATGTTGCGGCAGTCGTCACTGCGATCGCGGTCGGTCTGCTTGATTGGTACGTGATCCCTGCCATGGGATTCAGCAACAACTTGCGCAACATCGGAGTCGCAGTGGAACCCGCCCTGGGCGCGTTGCTCGTGCTGTGGATCATCCGAGCGGCGAAGCGAGCATGACGAATTCCACGCCAGCGATCTCCACGACGGGCCTCACGCGAGACTATAAATCGGTCCACGCGGTGAATGGGCTCACGCTGTCGATCGCGCCTGGCGAGCTCTTTGGGCTGGTTGGCCCGGACGGCGCGGGGAAAACGACCACCCTGCGTTTGCTGGCGGGACTGCTGGAGATCAGCGCGGGGGACGCCGCCATTCTTGGCCTGGATCTCAAGGAGCAGGCCGAATCCATCAAGCCGCATATCGGTTACATGGCGCAGCAGTTCAGCCTGTATGGCGAATTGTCAGTGATGGAAAACCTGGAATTCTTCGCCGCGCTCTTCGATGTGAAGCAAAAAGACATAGCGGAGCGCACGGAACGGCTCCTGACCTTTGCGGGCCTGACCGAATTCAAATTGCGGCGGGCGGCGCAGCTTTCCGGCGGAATGCAGAAGAAGCTCGCCCTCGCTTGCACGTTGATCCATCAGCCCGAAATCCTCCTGCTGGACGAGCCCACTACCGGCGTGGACCCCATCTCGCGTCGCGAGTTTTGGAACATCCTCACCGACCTGCATTTGCAGGGCACGACCATTCTCGTAAGCACCCCGTATATGGACGAAGCAGACCGATGTTCACGCGTCGGCTTAATGTACGCGGGAAGACTTGTCGAGTGTGATTCGCCGAAGAATATCAGGGAAAAGCTCGAAGGAGACGTTATTGAGGTCCAGCCGGCGGACTGGCAAAAGGCACTAAAAACGTTGACGAACCTGGACGGAGTCCGTGAGGCCCAGACCTACGGCGAGTCCATTCATCTATTAGTGGATTCCGGGAAGCGCCGCCTGCCTGAGATCGAGCGCGTACTAAAGCGGGAAAAGCTGGCGTACCGCAGTATCCGCATTGCGCCGGTGCGCATGGAGGAGGCGTTCATCTCCCTGATCCGGAAAATGGAGGTGTGATGTTTCGATTTCACTCCGCCCAGGCATCCATCCATCACATTTGGGCCGTGGCTCGTAAAGAGGTCAACCACATCGTGCGCGATCGCAGCACATTGTTCCTGGTGCTGTTCACGCCGACACTGGTGCTGTTGTTAATGGCTTATGCATTGACGGTTGACCTGAAACACATCCCCGTTGCCGTGTTGGACCTCGACCGCAGCCAGACATCTCAGGCTTTTATTCAGCAAATCACTGCCGGACAGGACCTGGACATTTACGCGTACGCCACCAGGATGGACGAAATCAACAGGATGCTGCTACGCGGAGAGATCAAGGCAGCGATCATCATTGCGCCGGGGTTCGCGAGTGACCTGCAGGCATTGAGGGGCATCCCTGTGCAAGTCATCATCGATGGGACGGAGCCGGAGGGCGGCAACTTCGCGGTGGCACACATCGCGCAACGCGCAGAGGAATTCATAGACGAGGCACTGACGACACGACTGCGCTCGCAGGGTATCTCCGTTGAAACGCTTCAGCCGCTCGACCTGCGCATACAGACCTGGTTCAATCCCGACCTGAAATCCCGGAACGCCCTGATCCCCGGCCTGATCTCCATGGTGCTGGGCTTCCCCGCCTTGTCGGTTGCGCTGACACTCGCACACGAGCGGGAACACGGCACACTCGAGCAGTTGCTCGCCACGCCGATTCGCCGCGGAGAGCTCCTGTTAGGCAAGATCGCACCCTATATCGGCGTGGGATTGATCAATGTCATCGTCATCCCCGTGCTATCCATCGCCTGGTTCCACATCTCGTTCAATGGCAATTTCCTGCTCTTTTTTGGGCTTTCCGCGCTCTTCATGTTCGCGGTCTTGAGCATGGGCATGCTCGTAGGCGTCTTCATGCGCACGCAAGCCGCGGCGCTGGCACTCTCGTTCCTTGTCATCTTCTTTCCCGGCTTCTTCCTGACAGGCATTTTCTTCCCGCTGGCCTCGATGCCGGAGGAAGCGCGCCTGGAGGCGCTGGGTTTGCCCGGCACACATTACGCCATCATCACGCGCGGCATCTTCCTGCAAGGCGTGGGGCTGGATGTGCTCTGGCCGTATGCGGTGATGCTGGCGGGGTTGGGCGTCGCATTTGCGCTCGTGGCGGTCCTATTTTTCCGCAAGAAACTGGGTTGAGTATGTTGAAACGCATCTGGTCCCTGGTCATAAAAGAGTTCATCCATCTTCGCAACGACTGGTGGATGCCAGCCCTTATGTTGATCGGCGGCGCATCGGAGTTACTGGCAGTCGGATGGGCTACTTCACGGCCGATCACGAATCTGCCCCTGATGGTGCTCGATCAAAATAAGAGCGCGGCCAGCCAGCAGTTTGTAGCAGCCCTCGAAAACACGCATACCTTCCGCAGCGCACAGCAAGTCGGAGGCATGGGCGTCATTGAAGACGCTCTTAATCGCGGACAGGTGAGCGCGGCGGTGGTCATTCCGCCCGATTACAGTGAGCAGATGCTCTCACCGACGGGAGATCCGACAATCCTCATTATTTTGAACGGTTCGGAGAACACCCCCGCGCAAGCCTCGCTACGGGCAGCGCAAGGTGTGGCGCAGGATATCGACCAGCGCCTGGTGATCCAACGACTCGGCCTGAATCCGGGTCAGTTCAGCGGGTTCGTTCCGAGCCTGCGGGTCTGGTTCAATGAGAATTTGTCAGAAGGGCTGTATACCACACCTGCCGAATTAGGGCTCATGCTCGAGTTCACCGTTCTGCTATTTGCGGCGCTGGCAGTCTCGCGCGAACGCGAACTCGGCACAATCGAGCAGCTACTGGTCATGCCATTCTCGTCGCTCGAGATCATCATCGGGAAATCCATTCCTGTGGTGCTCGTAGGCTTCGCCGATTTTCTACTAATGCTCGCCATGGTTCACTTTGCGTTCGGCGTGCCGATACGCGGCTCCTTCATCCTGTTGCTGCTCCTGGCATTCGGTTACATCCTTGTCGAGCTGGGCAAGGGGCTGGTTCTATCCGTGATCTCGAAGACACAACACCAAGCATTTCTGCTCGTGTTGCTGGTCGGCATGGTGGACTTCATGTTCACGGGCTATGCTGCTCCTGTGGAGAGCATGCCGCGCGCGCTGCAGATCTTCGCCAACATCATCCCCGCCCATCACTGGCTGACCATCCTGCGCGGCATCCTGCTGAAAGGCGCGGGGCTCGACGTGCTATGGCCAAACGTGCTGGCTCTGCTTCTGCTTGGCGTCCTGATCGGCATATTCTCGCTGCGCTTCGTGAGAAAGGCACTCGATTAAGAATGAACGCAGGGAAACCCGCAATTGTGGTCAGGGACCTCACCAAACGCTTTGGCGAGTTCACGGCCGTGAACTCCATTAGCTTTGAAGTCAGGCATGGCGAGATATTTGGCTTCCTGGGGCCCAACGGCTCTGGCAAGACCACGACAATCCGCATGATGCTTGGATTAATGAAACCCAGCTCAGGATCGATTGACGTGCTCGGTCTGAACGTGAACAGCGACGCACGGCAAATCCGCCCACGGGTCGGCTATATGTCCCAGCGCTTCAGTTTGTATAACGACCTGACCGTATTACAAAACCTGAACTTCTATGGCGCGGCGTATGGACTTTCAGATTTGGAACTCCACACGCGCATCGGAGAAGCGTTATCCATGGCGGGCCTGCACGGACGCGAGCATGCCAAAACCAAAGATCTTGCCGGCGGCTGGCGCCAACGCCTGGCGCTCAGTGCGGCCATCCTGCATCGCCCCGAAGTCCTCTTTCTGGACGAGCCCACGGCGGGCGTTGATCCCCTTTCGCGCCGCGCGTTCTGGGATCTGCTCTATCAACTTATCGCTGAGGGCATGACGGTTTTCGTCACCACCCATTACATGGATGAAGCCGAGCATTGCCAGCGGCTGGCCTTCATCCAACACGGCAACCTCATCGCGTATGGAACGGCCGAAGAGATCAAGAACAAAATGATGCACGGCGATGTGCTGGAGCTTCGAACCGTCCGATGCGCCGCATGCCGTAAAAGTGCTGCGGGCCGCGCAGGCCCGCCAAACCTTGCCGATTGAAGAAGTCGAACTCTACGGTGCGCTCGTCCACGTCGTCGCGCCCAACATGGAAAAACACCAGCGCGCCATCGAGAACGAATTGCAGCGTGCAGGCATCCGCGTCAGCCACGTGTCCCGGATCGAGCCGTCGCTCGAAGATATCTTTATCTCTGCCATGAAAACATAACCGGAGGTTCACATGAAAAAACGTACCCTGCTCTTTACCCTGCTCCTGGCGCTTACAGTTGCCAGTTGTGGACCGGCCAAAAGCACGGCGATCCAGGCTTCGGGTCAGATTGAAGCGACGCAGATCGCGGTCGCACCGGAACTCTCAGGCCGCGTCGTCGAAGTATATGTCAAGGAAGGGGATTCCGTTAAGGCCGGCGATGCCCTTCTGCGCCTCGACGATAGCCTGCTCATCCTGCAGATGAAAGTCGCGCAAGCCGGGCTGGATGCTGCGAAGGCAGACGTACAAAGTGCGCAAAACGGGCTGGAGACCGCCAAGGCCCAGTTCCAGACGACATTGGAAGGCGCGCTTGCACAAGACCAGACAAATCGGCTGCATGACTGGTATGCCAAGGATCCAAAACAATTCGACCAGCCTGGATGGTACTTCTCGCGCGCAGAACAGATTCAGTCTGCCCAGGACCAAGTGGACATGGCTCAGAAGGAAGTGGGGGCTGCCGAGGCGGATCTGTCCGATGTTACGCACTCCGTGGCAAAAGCCGAGTTCGTGAAAGCGGAGCAGCGTTTATTGGACGCGCGCCTTGCGTACCTTGTGGCCAGAAATGTGAACACGCGCACACAAAAATCTGCAAGTTCCAATGAGCCGGCAGGCGCTTATAACAGCACCCACTGCGGGACGAATGAGGGCTATCGCATCCCCGATCAACAGTTGGTGAACGTTCTCTATGACTGCAATGGAGATCCACAGCTATCCGATGCGGGGCGCGCTCAGTACGATCAGGCGCAGGCCGAATTGAACGCAGCCCAAGCCGCGTACAATCAGCTTTTGTCTTCACAGGCTGCCAGCGAAGTGCTCAAGGCGCGGGCGCAGGTTGCCGTAACGCAGGAAAAATACTACGCAATGCTGGATTTGCTGCGAACGTTAGAGACGGGGGACCAATCATCGGCTGTCAAGGCTGCACAGGGCGCTGTGGATCAGTCTCAGGCGATGCTCGAACAGGCGCAGTCCGCGGTCTCAGCCGCCCAGGCCAATCTGGATCTCATCAAGACGCAAATCGAGAAGCTGACCGTCCGCGCTCCGCTGGATGGCGTGGTATTGGTGCGCAGCATCGAATCCGGCGAAACCATCCAAGCCGCAACGCCCGCCATCACGATCGGCAAACTCGGCACGTTGAAAGTGACAGTCTACATTCCGGAAGATCAATATGGGCAGATCCGTTTGGGTCAGCAGGCCGCGCTCGCCGTAAATTCCTACCCGGGCAAGACCTTCCCCGCCATCGTCACGCGAATTTCGGACAAGGCGGAATTCACACCGCAGAATGTGCAGACTAAAGAGGGCCGCCAGACCACCGTCTATGCCGTCGAGCTGTCTGTGACGAATTCAGATGGAATGCTCAAACCTGGAATGCCCACGGATGTGACGTTTGCCAACGAACTGGCCAGCAGGTGATCAGAGCCGAGGGCCAAAGCCCAGATTTGAATGAAGGAAAGGTGGAGAAGATGACGAGCGGAGAGCGCACCCGCCCCTCTTTGGAGAACCTGGTTGAGAGCGAGAACCTGGGATTTGAGATCCTGCATCCCGGGGGATTGATAATCACGCAGGAACTTGCCGGCCTGTGCGGCATTCAGAAAGACACCTACGTGCTCGATGTCGCCTCCGGTACCGGCGAGACTGCCTGTTATCTGACAGAGAAGCTGGGCGCGCGGGTGACGGGAGTGGACGGCTCAGATTACATGGTGACAAAAGCAAGGGAGAAGGCGAAGCAAAGGAACCTGAGAATTGAATTCAAAAAGGCGGATGCACACCATTTGGGCTTCCGGGATAATACTTTCGATGTGGTGATCTCCGAATGCACTATGTGCATCCTTGACAAGGAACAGGCGATCAGAGAAATGCTGAGAGTGGTAATGCCGGCAGGCCGTGTGGGATTCCACGATATCTGCTGGAAAGGCGACACGCCTGAACGGATGAAGCAGCGGCTCGCCGAAATAGAGAACGAGAGGCCGGAGACGCTCGAGGGTTGGAAAGCCTTATGCGAGAAGGCCGGACTTGCCGATGTGCAGGCGCTCGACCGGTCTGCGCTCATCCCGGCGTGGATGAAGGAGACCACCAGGAACCTGACCCTCTCCAGCATTTTGAAGATCGTTCGCAAGGTCATCACCCAATGGGGGATCGCAGGGTTGATGGATGTCTGGGAATCTGAGAGGATCTTCCAGAGCAGCCATACGGGCTATGGGATCATCGTTGGAAGGAAACTTGCCAGGCCCTGACCAGGCAGCCGTTGCCCAACTCGTGCACGATGAAGCCGCATTGCAAGCAAAGGAGTTCTCGCGAGTCGTCGCCAGCTGGGACGTTCCCCAGGAAGAGGCTGCCTTGCTGTGCGAAAAGTTCGGGTCAGAACACGCCATCCCGTGAGAAGTCTCGGTTCATGTCGCTCTGGCGTTGTCAAGACTGGGCCCGCGTCAAACATTGTCTCGCCGAACAGGAACAGGAAGTGAAATGATGATCTCGACAAAGATCTCCGGCACACTGGTGAAGGTAAAGTCGGTGGTTGTATTGGTTCTTGCTGCACTCTGGTTTATTGTCAGTTCGCTGGGATGGCTCTTGCATCCATACCGCACGCTGCCGCAGGCTCTGCTGATCGGGCTGGTATCGGCGCTTCTCCTGGCGGTCGCAGAATATGGGCACCCGTTTGCACACATGATCAGTGCCCGCTTTGCCGGCGCCCCCATGGACGAATTGGTAATTTCCGAGGGCATGCCCCGGACCCTCTATTCGAACGATTCGGTCTCGCCCAACGCGCACCGGCTGCGGGCGCTGGGCGGTCCGCTATTCAATGTTCTCGGAATATTGTTGAGCGTGGCGGTATTTGTCATGACGCCAACCAACTCGCTGGTCCGAGAATGGGCGTCATGGTCTGCATTCGGGCATGGCATACTGCTCATCGAGAGCCTGTTTCCGGTACCCATGGTGGACGGGGGCACGTTGTTGAAGTGGACACTGGTTGCTGGCGGCATGGCGCCGGATCAGGCTGATATCAGGATCCGGCGAGTGGACCAGGGAGCCGTGATCGTTGCGGCAATCGCCGGCGTAGTGTTGCTCGCGACGAAGATGTGGCTGCCCGGCCTAGCATGTCTGGGCCTGAGCGCGGTTGTGCTAGGGGTGGTGACGGGCAAGATCCGATAGTGCGCGTGTCTCATATTCAAAATGCCGCAGGGTGGCCGTCCCGTGTCTGGCGACTGACTGCGGCGGGCAGTGTTCTCCTTTTTATGGCGCGAACGGCGAATTACAGCTGATCTCCCCCGATTTTGGCGGTCTGCCCAGCGCTCACAAAGTCACCGACAGCCTTTGCGTGCACACTGAGATCCCTGTGCGCTCTGCATCCCATAGTTAGCTGATATAATTTTCCCGATGAAAATCCGTCCGCTTGTGATCTTCGGCGTTCTTGTGGTCTTCCTATCATGCTTCGGGCTATCGCTGCGGGTGCAAGCGGCGCCCGCACAGCAGCAGTTCGCCACAAATACCCCTCTTCCCGATGGACGGATCTTATACAAGGTCCAGGCCGGCGATACATGCGGCCGAATCCAACTGCTGTACGGCATCAGCTTTGAACAACTGCGCGAGCTCAACCAGAACATCAACACAGACTGCACAAACATTATTCCCGGACAGGATCTGCTGATCGCCCTTGCCGGCCCAGCGGGAGCCACGGCTACTCCGGGGCCCTCGCCGACACCGCTGCCCTCTACGGTCACCCCCACGCCCTTTGCCGGGACAACAGACCTGTGCGTTCTGCTATACAACGATCTGAACGGGGATGCCCTGCGCCAGGCAAGTGAGCCTGTCATCGCCGGCGGTGCAGTGAGCGTGACCGAGACAGGCGGGAAGTTTTCGAAAACGCTCGAGACATCCGTCAACGCTGATGCCACCGCATATCAGGGCGTATGCTTCACCGATGTGCCTGAGGGTAACTATAATATCGGCGTCGCGATCCCGGACAACTATAATGCGACCACAAGCCTTAACTACACACTGGACGTCAAGGCCGGAGAGAGCGACTTCGTGGATTTCGGAGCCCAATCGCGGGACACAACCGTTTCTCAAACAACTCCGGGAACGAAACCTGCCGGCGGCACATCTCCGCTGCTGGGATTTTTCGGCGGATTCCTGCTGCTCGGCGGACTGGGCCTCGGCTGGTATGCGCTCCGACTGCGGGCGCCGCAGAGCAAACTCAAGCGCAGCGGATTATTGAAGCGATAGGGCAAGGCAAACGCCCCTGATCGACCCAGGCCATCTAAAAGATAAAGCCCCGCAGGTTGTTGTGCAACAACCTGCGGGGCTTTGCGTTACAGGCAAGCAGCAAAGTATTGCTACCCCGGCGGCCAGTGCATGGGGCGTCCACCGATCAGGTGCAAATGGAGATGATCGACCGACTGACCTGCATCAGCGCCTGTGTTCACGACCAGCCGGTATCCGCTCTTGTCCACGCCCTCCTTGGCAGCCAGCCTCCGTGCCACAGAGAACATGTATCCCATCAGGCTCTCTTCTTCATCCTGCGCGTCATTGACGGACTGAATGTGCTTGTTCGGCACGATCAACAGGTGAGTTGGGCCGACGGGATTTGCATCGCGAAATGCCGTCACCTGCTGGTCACGGTAGAGGATGTTCGCGGTCGTCTGATTATTTACGATCCGGCAGAATATACAAGTTTCGTTGTTCATGCGGGCAAGTCATGCAACGCGCCCGGCCCGGGTGCAGGCCGGAGGCGAAGCACCTCATTTATGGCAGGGCCCCATAATTGGGAGCGCAGATAATATTGTAATAATCCATCTCGGTGGCCTTCTGCGTGGCGGCATAAGCAGCGGCTTCGTTGCCGATCTGGCGAACCTGATCGATGTGAGAGCGCGCATCGGTATCCCAAAAACGAGGCAGCGTCATCAACGGGTCGTTCACCGGACCCTCTGCAATCGCCACCGGATTTGCAGGATCGGGCTTATTGGCCAGGGGGATCCAGTTGTACATCAGCGGGCCGCGCGCGTTGACCGTGAAACCAAGCTGGTATCCGAATTTGCGCGCAAATTGCACGGGCCGGACGCCAAATCCGCCGCCCGGCCAGATAATAGCGATGGGCGTTTTGTTGAAGTACTTCTCGATATTGGTCAAAGATCCCTGCAGCTCGCCGGTGAGAAAATCATCTGTGGAGCTGTCGCTCATCGGGGTGTTGTGGACCACTCCATGGGCCTGATAATCCACCCAGCCTTGCTGGGACAAGGCCACATTTTCCTGAAGGACGGGGTCTGCACCGCCGAGCGAACTGATCCAGCCATTGATCACGGGCCAGCCCCATTGCTGATAATAGGGCAGGAAATGATCCGTGAAATTCTGGGCCGCATGCCGGTCGTCCTGGACCAGCAGCACGGATCGCTGCGGTATCTTTGCATTGGTGTAGAGGAAGTCCTGCAGCTCCTCCATATAGATCGCCTGAAAACCCGCGTCGTGCAGGTCATTCATAAGCTTCTGGAAGGTCTGGTTGCTGATCTCGTTCGCTCCGGTGGCGAGCCCTTTGGTAATGGAGTGGAACATCACCACCATGACGACGGTCCCCGGCGGGGAATTGGTAGAACTCCATTTTTCCTTCAGATATTCGCAGTCATCCTGAATGTAAGTGTGCGGGCTGGCCGGCGGGTCGAGCAGGCTTGTGGCAAAAGCCGCTGCCAGCGCAGGCGGCGTGCGCAATGCGGTGGCAGTCGCGGCGGGCGTTTCCGTTACGGGCAAGATGGCCGCGGTTTGCGTCTGCCGGATGGACACCAGCGCGGTTTGTACTGCCTGCGTTACCTGTGCGTTGATATCGACTGATGGGGCCGGCGCCTGGCAGGCCGTGAACAGCACGGCAAGCGCACACAGCAAAGCGAACACATTGAAAAAGGAGCGTGATGTCTTCATGGTATGGCGAGGATCCGTTGTGCCTATCATAACAGGGCGCGCCCCGTGGACGCGCCCTGTTGTTCACAGCCTATTGCCTCCCCATTATTCAGGCAACATTATCCCCTTTGATGTAGGCCTCCACCATATCGCGGCACACGCTATCCCGGAACTGCTTGGGCGGTGTCTTGAAGAAGTAGGAGGAGGGGCCCACGATCGGGCCGCATAAGCCGCGATCCAGGGCCAGCTTGGCGCAGCGAATGGCGTCGATCATCACACCGGCAGAATTGGGGCTATCCCAGACTTCGAGCTTGGCCTCCAGGTTAAGGGGCACTTCGCCAAACGTAGTGCCCTCCATGCGGATGTAGCACCACTTCCGGTCCGTGAGCCACGGTACATGGTCCGAGGGGCCCACGTGGACATTGCCCTTGCCCAGGTCATAGGGAATCATACTGGTGACCGCGCCGGTCTTGGAGATCTTCTTGCTTTCGAGCCGTTCACGCTCCAGCATGTTGAGGAAGTCGGTGTTCCCGCCAAAGTTGAGCTGATAGGTGCGGTCGATCCGCACGCCGCGGTCCACAAACAGGGTCGTCAAGACGCGATGCAGAATGGTGGCGCCGACCTGCGACTTGATGTCGTCGCCAAGAAGGGGCAGCTTGGCTTCGCGGAAGCGTTTGGCCCAATATTCCTGCGAGGCAATGAACACCGGGATGCCGTTGACGAAGGCGCAACCGGCCTGCAAGATCTGCTCCACGTACCATTTGGTAGCTTCCTCGGAGCCGACGGGCAGGAAGTTCACCACCACGTCGGTCTTCGTCTCCTTCAGCAAACTGGCAATGTCGGCGGTGGGACCAGGCGCTTTCTCGATGACCTGCGAAAGATACTTCCCCAGGCCGTCATGGGTCATGCCCCGCACGACCGGCACATTCATCTTCGGGACATCGGCAAACTTGTACGTATTATTGGGCGCGGCAAAAATGGCGTCCGAAAGGTCCTCCTCGACCTTGGTGATATTGATGTCAATCCCCATTGTGAACTCAATATCGCGCACGTGGTAGCCCCCCAGATTGACGTGCATCAGACCGGGCACTGTCGCGTCTTCGGCGGCGTCTTTGTAGAACTGCACGCCTTGTACCAGCGAGGAGGCGCAATTGCCAACCCCGATGATCGCGACGCGGACTTTCTTATCTGCCATGTGAATTCTCTCCTTGTAAGCGGGTATAATTTTCTGCACTATGACCGAGAAACAATGGACCGACCTCGAACGCCTGCGGGCTGTAACCCGCTCAGCCGGCAGCCTCGAGTTTGCTCCATTCCTGCAGGCGGCGATCGCTGCAGCCAGTGACCTCACCGGAAGCGAGGCGGCCGCGATCCTGGAGTGCGACGAACGAGGCAGGTCGCTTCATATTCTAGCTGCGCCACCAGCCTATCAGGATGCCGGCCGCGACCTCCCACTGCCTGTGGAGGACAGCGCCGCCGGTTGGGCAATCCAGACCCGCCAACCGCTTCGAATCCCGGCTCAGAAGGCGGCTTCAGACTTTCTCAGAAGCGCGGACCTGAATCTCAATATCCAGCCAAACTCAATGCTGGTAGTGCCACTTATGCTGTTCGGCAAGCCAATTGGCGTATTGGAAGCGATCAATAAGAACCAGCCTGATTATACCGAGGAAGATGTCACAATCCTAGAGACATTGGCTGTGCCCGTTGCGCTCGCCATGGGCAATAACAGCCTTCAGCGCCGCATGGAGGCCAGCTTTGAAGAACTGGCTGAACTGGATCGTTTGAAGACCGATTTCATCGCGATCACCTCGCATGAGCTGCGGACGCCGCTGGGTGTCATCCTCGGACATGCCACATACTTGCGCGAGGTGCTTGACCAGGAGTATCGAGAACAGATCGACGTTATTATCAAGAACACGGCGCGCCTCAAGGAGATCGTGGAGAGCGTCGCCAGCATGGACAACTACAAGACCGGCCGGGCGCGGCTGCGGCACCACGCGGTGCCCATCGGGCGCATCATTGCAGAAGTCACCGCATCTTTTGGGGAGATGACAGCCGGGCGGAATATCGCATTGCAGATCTCTCCGGTGCCCGAGGATGCGCTGGTGGAGGCGGATGAGACCAAGATATCCATTGCGCTTGGAAACCTGGTCAATAATGCCATCGCATTTACGAATGACGGCGGACACGTCCGTATCGAGACGGAGTGCCTGGCGGGTTACGTGAAGGTTTCGGTGATCGACGACGGCATCGGCATCCCGCGCAAAGACCTGCCGCGCGTCTTTGACCGGTTCTTCCAGGTGGAGTCGCATCTCACCCGCAGGCATAACGGCCTTGGGCTTGGTCTATCGGTGGCTAAAGTGATGATCGAGATGCACGGAGGCCGCATCTGGGTGGAAAGCACCGAGGGCAAGGGCAGCAATTTTTCATTCCTGCTGCCGATGCAACCGGCCGGGGCCCAGCCGGCCATGTTCTAGACCCCTAAATAAGGGCGAAGCTCAAAACCTGATCCTATCGCAGCGCATGGCAACCGAGGCAGCCGCCAGCATGGAACCCACCTATGTCATTGCAGGGCACCTTGCGCGGGAATATATCCTGCCACCCGTTGGACAGCCGTTACTGGATGCAGCCGGCGGAAGCGCACTGTATGCAGCCGGGGGGTTCCTGGTGTGGGAGCGCGAACTTGGGCTGCTGGGCCGCGTGGGCGAAGATTATCCCCGCCCATGGCTGAAGGACTTGCAGAGGCGCGGCATCGATGTGGAAGGCATTGAGATCCTGCGGCAGAGCCTGGACCTGCGAGCGTTCTATGCCTACAACGAAAACTTTGACCTCACGCGGGGCTTGCCGGTGTCACAGTTTGCGAGGCGCGAGCTTACGTTTCCCAAAGTGCTGCTCGGATATCAGGATCCACCCAGGACGGAAAAAGACACGAGGACTCCCGATCTGCTCTCGCCGCCAGCCACCGCAATCCCGCCTGTGTACCTCGAAGCGCGCGCTGTCCATCTTTGCCCGCTGGATTTTGTCAGTCAGAACCACCTGCTCAGCGCCTTCGGCCCGGGTACCGGTGCGACGATCACGCTCGACCCTTCGCCCGGCTATATGATCCCGTCCTTCCTCAAGGACTTGCGCGTGATCGTGGCCCGACTCACTGCTTTCCTGCCTTCGGAGGAGGAACTGCGCGCGCTCTTCTGGGGTGCGACCTATGACCTGTGGGAGATGGCCGCGGCCCTTGGCGAATATGGGTGCGACATCATTGTCATAAAGCGCGGCGGACTCGGGCAGGCCGTGTATGATGTAAAGGGCAAGCATAAATGGGAAGTGCCGGCCTATCCGGCGCGCCCGGCAGACCCCACAGGCGCGGGGGATGCATTCTGCGGCGGATTTCTCGCCGCCTTTCGCAAGAGCTATGACCCGGTGGAAGCGACCCTCCACGGAAATGTTTCAGCTTCGCTGAAAGTGGAAGGAAGCGGCGCGTTCTACCCTCTGGACATTTTGCCCGGCCTGGCTGAGGCGCGGCTCAACGTCTTGAAGGACCTGGTACGCGAGATCTAAGTATTCGAGGCGCAGCGCTGTGAACAATCACATCAACCAACTTCTCGACCTGGCAATCCAGATCCAACAGATCCCTGCGCCGACATTCCATGAGAAAAAGCGGGCAGAATTTGTGCAGAAGTTGTTTCTTAAAGAAGGCCTCTCCGATGTATCCATGGATGCGTTCGACAATGTATACGCCCGATTGGCGGGCGAACAGAGCGGGAAACCGATCATAGTCTCCGCGCACCTGGATACTGTTTTCCCCGAGCATACGGACCTCACGCATTCGCGCGATGCTGAGCGGATCCACGGTCCGGGCATTGGGGACAACTCGTTGGGCGTGGCTGCGTTGTTTGGCCTGGTATGGGGGCTGCGCGAGCGCCCCAATGCGCATGCGGGCGATATCTGGCTGGTGGCCAACGTGGGGGAGGAAGGCCTTGGAAATCTGCGCGGCATCAAGGCGGTAGTCGATCGTTTCGAGGCGGGCGTGCGCGCCTACCTTGTGCTTGAAGGAACCGCCCTGGCTCATGTCTATCACCGGGCCATCGCGGTGCAGCGGTACCGCGTGGTCGTGCGCACTGCCGGGGGCCATTCCTGGTCAGATTACGGCCAGCCATCCGCCATCCATGAACTGGCGCGGCTGGTTACGCAACTGACATCTCTTCCAATGCAGTCCAATCCGCGTACAAGCCTCAACGTGGGCCTGATCTCCGGCGGCACGGGCGTTAATGTGCTGGCTCCGGAGGCCACGCTTGAGCTTGATATCCGATCTGAGAGCCCCGAAGTTCTCAAAACGCTCGTTCATCGGGTCGAGGAGCTCATCCGTTCAACGAATCGCGAAGGGGTGAAAAGCGAGATGGAAGTTATTGGGCGGCGTCCGGCGGGCGAGATACCAGAAGACCATCCGCTGGTGAAACTGGCGGAGGATTGCCTGGCCGAGCAGGGCCTGAAGGCGACGTTTACGGCCGGCTCGACAGATGCCAACATTCCGCTAAGCCGGGGCTATCCTGCCATCGTGCTGGGCATTACGACCGGCAGCGGCGCGCATACCGTACATGAATATATCGATATTGCGCCGGTGGAAAAAGGGATGCGGCAGCTGGTACGGTTCGTGGAGAGAGCGTTCCGCCTGCCGTGACTTATTCCCGGTCTTCCAGCGTCTTCCCTCTTTTCACGTGGTAAGACGCCCCATCATTTCAATCCCACAATCTTATAGACATCAACAGACTGCGACTTTCCTTTGATGGTCAGCCTGGCATGACGCTTCGCTTTTACCTGGTCCTTCACACAGTCATAAGCGGGGCGGCTCAGGAGGACCTGGTCCTTTTCAGAATTCTCCTGGATCCTCCTGGCAGTATTGATGCTATCGGCAATCGCGGTAAATTCGAGGCGCTTCTCGGTCCCGATCCATCCGAGGTACCAAGGGCGAGAGCAGCTTCTGTTGCAGAACACAGAAGCAAGAACTATTTTGCGATGGATCGGGATCTTTTGGAATTCCAACGGACCGGCTGAGTCTCGGGGTCCTGTTCCTGGTAGAGGACACGCGGTGTTTCGCGCGGCTATCTCGAGTAACCATTGCGTCGACCCGGCGCGCTCAGACGATTGAGGAACGCGGCACGCAGGGCGACAAGGAGCAGCGAGAAACCGGCTGTGCGAGCGCGGGCAGCATCCGCCGGCTGAGGGGTGAACAGACCCCTTTCGAGTTCCGACGCCACGATATCGATATGCTGACCTGCCTCAGGGAGAAGTTCGCGCAGCGCGAGGGCGCGCTCAGCGGGGGTGGCATCCACACGCGCCGGCTTGCCCAGCCAGCGCAGGCTCAGGTTAACGGAGGCGAAAGCCTGCTCAACCGGATCAAGCCAATTCCATCTCGACCAGTTTTCGATCCAGGCCGGAGTCGACGCGCCGCTGCTCTCAAAAGCCCGTGAGAGAAGCACGGGAACGAACGTGAAGGCGCGATAGCGATAGAGCAGGTAGATCAGCACCGCAAGAGCGATCACATACAGGCTTATCCGTGCGACGCGTCCGGCTAATGTCTCACTGAAGGGCACCGCAGGCTTGCTGGCCGGGGTCACAGGCTTGTTTGGCCCCTGCTGGTCCCCTTCATCCAGCGGCCTGCGCGGCCTATTAATGAGGCCGCCAACGCTTGGGAGAGAGGGATCACTGCGGACCAATGCATTCTGGCTCACGGTCGGTTCGAATTCAACCCAGCCAATATCGGGGAAAAAGACTTCGGGCCAGGCATGCGCGTCCCGCCGTCGGACTGTATAAGCACCATTCTGATACTCGCCCTGTGCGAAACCGACTGCCATGCGGGCCGGAATGCCGATGGACCGGAGCATGAGCACTTCCGCCGAAGCGTAGTAATTGCAGAAACCTTTTTTATAGCTGAACAGCACCCATTCGACCGGATCGCGGCCTTCCGGTGCGGCAGGTATGTTGAGTGAATATTGAAGGTTCTGGCGCAGGTAGTTGGTGATGGCAACGGCTTTGTCGTACGGGTTGTTCTGCCCGGCGGTCACCTTTTCCGCGAGCGCCTGGAACTTTGGCCGGAGGTCGGCTGGGATTTCCAGATAGCGGTCCTGAATCGGATGGGGATAGAACGGCGGGGCGGCACGCAGTTGCACGACGTTAGGATTGGCGATCTCGGAACGCGCCTCATAGCTGCTTCCGGCAGAAATCAACTTCACCGCCTGCCACGAAAGCGGATCGCTGACGCCGGCATCGATAGGAGCGATCTGAAGGTCGGCGGCGCGATCGATCCAGACCGGTTCCGAAGGAGCGTAGATCAGGCTTTGTGTTGGAAACTGAAGTGTGAAGCGCAATTGGGCCAGGGAACGGCCATTGGGATACGGCACACTGATATTGCTGGCAGTTGGTTGAAAGCGCTGTGTCGTGGTCGGGCGAAGATGTCCACTGGCCGTTGGTATAGTTATCGTACACGCGGCCGCGCCAATAATAACGGAGGTTGGATGCCGGCGCCTTAACAATCTGCACGCTGAAGACGGGTAAATCGCCGACCGCAGCATTTTGCCCCAGTGGCAGGTTCGTGCTGTAAAAGTTAACACCGGGCTTGCCGTTCGGCCCGGTCAAAGACGTAACCGCGTTGGACAGCCGGTCGCGCATGCGGCGGGTCATATTGCTCCAGGCGTCGGTGGCAGCCTGCACACTGGAGATCGAAGTGGGCACGGTCCACGCGATCGAGGAGCGTCGCGCTTACCGTCAGGAACAGGCCCCCCATGATATTCGACCAGGCCTCTTCGTTCACGAACACGCGGCGCTCGGCCCAGAGGCGCTCGCTTTGCAGGTAATACACGCGGCCGATCAGGAACAGGGCAACCAGAATATAGACTGCAAGCCACCAGGATGAATGAGCCTGGTAGTTGGCATAGATCTGGACCAACAGGATGATGATCGCAGAGGGGATTATGGCAACCAGAACGTTGCGATGGCGTGCAGCCCAGTAACCACCCAGCAAGGATATGATCCAAAAGATGAGGCACGCAAACACGACGAAAAACAGAGGGTCCTTCACCGGCTGGCGGTGAGTGAACTGACCCAACGAAACGAGCAGGATGCCCCCCACACGTTGCAAACGATCCAGCAAAAGATCATTGGACGCTGTTCCGCTCAACTGCCAGGGAAGCACAACGACTGTATATGCGATAGCCAGCCATGTGACGGTCCAGCGACGAAAACGGCTGGCTCCCAGCGCCAAACCGACGATCGCCCCAAAAGCGGCGAGCGTCTCGCCAAAATAGAGGTTCGGTGTCCAGTCGGTGGTAACAAGGCGCGCAGCAGCCGCCTGCATCAGCAGGAAAACCGATCCGGCAACAAGCCAATCCCAGCTGCGTGTGGACGCCTTTTCCATAGCCCAAGTGTACATTAGTCGGGGCAGGCGCGTCAAATGACGAAATGCTATTGTGTTTCCATATCAGAATTGCGGGCGAAAATCGCCTGCAAAGCCAATCTGATATAATCTTTCAGTTCGCATTATGTCTACGAACCCAAGTTGGCTCAGGAAACACCGGAAAAACCGGGGATTTTTTCGAGCGGTACGGTCAGCGAAAAACTATCACGATAGGACCTAGATGACGCTGGAGCGCGGAACTCTTCTTCATAAACGTTATCGCATTGTCGAAATTCTAGGGCAAGGCGGCATGGGATCCGTTTACCGGGCGGTGGACGAGAACCTGGGCGTCGATGTGGCCGTTAAGGAAAACCTTTTCACCACGGACGAATATGCGCGCCAGTTCCGGCTCGAAGCAGTGATCCTGGCAAGCCTGCGCCACCCGAACCTGCCGCGCGTCTCCGACCATTTCGCGGTGGGCGACCAGGGCCAATACCTGATCATGGACTTCATCGAAGGGGAAGACTTACGCCAGCGCATGGAGCGCATGGGCAACATCACCGAGGAAGATGCCGTGATGGTGGGCGCTGCGATGTGCGATGCCCTGAGCTACCTGCACACGCGCAAGCCGTCCATCCTCCATCGCGATATCAAGCCGGGCAACGTCAAGATCTCACCCGAAGGCACCATCTACCTGGTGGACTTTGGGCTGGCGAAGCTGGTGCAAGGCTCGCAGGCTACGACCACCGGCGCCCGCGCGATGACGCCCGGCTATTCCCCTCCCGAACAATATGGAACCGCGCGCACGGACCCGCGCACGGATGTTTATTCGCTTGGCGCCACGTTATATGCAGCCCTGACGGGCATGATCCCGGAAGATGGGCTGGCGCGCGCCATGGATAATGCCCAGCTCACGCCGCTGCGCAAGCGCAACCCCAAGATCTCGCGCCGGCTGGCTGCAGCCATCGAAAAGGCCATGGCGGTCGATCCCGCGGATCGATACCAGACTGCCGATGAATTCAAAAAGGCGCTTCTCAGCGCCAAGTCGCGAGGAGAGCGTCCGACCGGTGAGTTCACGGTCGCGCCGCCCGAGCCTCAAAATGGCGCTGCCTCCAGCGCGCAGGCCAAGCGTGATTCGAAACCTCGATCCGCTGAGATCCCCCTGCCTCTCTTTGCTCCTGAAAATAATGGGCCTTTCGTTCCGCCAGGAAAACGCCGGCGTCGCAGTCCCATCTGGATGTTGCTGCTCTTCATCTTATTGATTGCGGGTGCAGGCGCCTTCATCTTGTATCCTAATCAACTGTATGCCGGGTTGCATGCCTCACTGCCGGACTCGCTGCCATCGTCGTTGGCGCTGCCAGCCATCTTCGGGCTGCCAACCGCCACAGCGGCACAACAGCTGGCAACGACCCCGGTCCCGGCGAAAGCAACAGTCCAGCCGACTGCCACCTCTACGCAGGCGCCGACAAGTACGCCGATCTATACCCTTACGGCGACTGCTGTGCCGGTCACCGGAGGCGGTAGGTCCGGACAGATCGCGTTCGCGTCCAGCCGCTCGGGCGTGCCTCAGATCTACTTGATCGATGTGAAAGGCACATCCCTGACAGCCATCACAAATATGCCGGAAGGCGCGTGCGAGCCGGCCTGGTCACCGAACGGCAAACAGATCGTATTTGTATCTCCCTGTGCGGGCCCTATGGACCTCTCCGTGACAATACCACCGGATACTGCAATTTACATAGCCAACGCCGACGGGTCTGAAGCGACCGCATTGCCGACCGTTCCCGGAGGAGACTCTGAGCCGGCTTGGTCTCCGGATGGAAGCCGCATCGCCTTTACTTCGCTCCGGGATGGGCGCCCTCTGATATACGTGATGAAACTGGCGGATCAATCGGTGACGCGTTTGACGGAGCCGACAACGGACTTCGATATCGCCCGCCAGCCTTCCTGGTCACCCGCAGGTAACCAGGTGCTCTTCGCCAAGAAGCGCGCAAGCGCATATCAGATCTGGGCGGTCACGAATACAGGCCTTGGAGAACAGCAAATCGTCCACAGCGGGCAGCAGTATTGGGATTACCAGCCGATCTGGTCGCCGGATGGAACCACCATCACATATATCGAGCGGCGCGCCAACGCTCCGGTGCTGCCATGGGCGATGACGATCCCCTACGAGAATCGCGATATAACGGGCGGCAACCAGATCCAGATCAAACCGCTGCCGGTTGAGAACATTCGTTACTCACCAGATGGGAACTGGTTTGTCTTCGAGGGCAAGGGCCCAAACAACAACCTGGATATCTTCTATTCAACTATTACCGGCACGGAACGCACGCGCCTGACAACGGATCCCGGCCTCGATTTCGACCCCGCCTGGAGGCCATAAACGCCATCGGACTCAAAACCTCCCGCCTGAGCGGGAGGTTTTTTGTGCGGCGAAAAGGGGCGGATCTGGCATGAGACGGGTTTCTTATACTCCTCTTATTGACGCTCCCATTGCCCGCATGATATGATTCAAGCTGTCATAATGGCACTCTCCATAAGAGAGTGCCAAATTGTGAAAAGAATATGTTCGAATTAACCGACCGCCAGAAGACTCTGCTGCTCATCATTATCCGGGATTATATCGACGCGGCCCAGCCGGTGGGGTCCAAGCGTCTTGTGGAGCGCTATCGCCTGGACCTGTCCCCTGCCACGATCCGGCACGAGATGTCAGCTCTGACCGAAATGGGTTATCTACGCCAGCCGCATACGTCGGCGGGCCGCGTGCCCACTGAGGAGGGCTACCGCTGCTTCGTGAGCGAGATGATGAACCAGGCGGAGCTGCCCGAGTCTGTGCAGAACACCATCTCGCACCAGTTCCATCAGGCGCGTCCGGGCATGGAGCAATGGATGCACCTCGCCGCGTCGGTGCTGGCGTTCCAATCGCAAGGAGCGTCGATGGTGACCGCGCCCCGTGCGGATAACGCGCGCTTCCAGCACGTTGAGCTGATCTCGACACAGGGGCGGCAGATTCTCATGGTGCTGGTGATGGTGGGCGGCGAAGTGTCGCAGCAACTCCTGGCGCTGGCTGAACCGGTCCCACAGGAAAGGCTCAGCAAGACCGCCGCGCATCTGAACGCCGTCCTGGCTGGGTCCACTCTCAACGATCTGACCGCGCTGCCGAGCCGGGCTGACGCGCTGGAGCAGGATATCCTCACGTTGATCGTAGCCGATATGCGGCGCGCAGCCGAAAGCATCTCCGGCGAGATCTACACGGACGGTCTGACAAACGTTCTCTCGGAGCCCGAGTTTGCTGAGTCTGACGATGCACGCCGCGCCCTGAAGCTCTTCGAGGAGCGGTCGACGCTGCAAGACCTCCTGGCTCGGACCACTGTGAACAGCACGGTGGGCGGCTTGCAGGTGCTGATCGGAGGCGAGGGCGGCTGGGAGGAACTACGCCAATGCTCCATGGTCCTGGCGCGCTACGGGGTGCCGGGGCTGGCAACCGGAACATTGGGAGTGCTGGGGCCCATGCGGATGTCATATGCGAAGACCATTCCCACCGTACGGTTTGTCGCCGGCTTGCTCAGCAGCCTGGTGAACGACAGGATCGCAGGACAAGACTAATGACGAGATCCGCCATGCCGTCGATGCGAAAAGCGAGACGGGCGGCAGATCTCGAACCTTGACAGTGAATAGCGAGATAAAAGTATGGCCGATAAAAAACACCCTAAGCAGGTAGAGGAAGAAAATACCGAGACATCCGATGCACGCATGGAATCGCCTGAAGTTCAGACCGCGGAGCTGAGAGTTGTTGCAAGCGCGGCTGGAGGAAGAAGAGGCAAAGGCCAGAGAGTTCGAAGCCAGGTCTCGCGAGAACCTGGACGGCTGGCAGCGCGCCGTGGCTGAGTTCCAAAACTACAAGAAGCGCATCGACCGGGATCGCGAAAGTGACAAGGCCATCATGAAGGGCGATCTCATCAAGCGCTTCCTGCCGGCTTTGGACGATCTGGAGCGCGCGCTGCAGAACCGTCCGGCGGAGGATGCGTGGGCGAGCGGCATCGAGCTTGTCAAGCGCAAGCTCCAAACGATCCTGGAAGCGGAGGGCCTGCAACGCATAGAGGCGGAAGGCGCGGATTTCGATCCGAATTTCCACGAGGCGATCTCCTACGAACCGGCCGATGGTGTGCAGAGCGGGCGGGTCATCGCTGTGGTGCAAAATGGATACATGCTGGGCGACCACGTGGTGCGGCCCGCAATGGTAAGAGTGGCAAAATAAGCCGAGGCGTTCAAGAGGGCGCGGGCCTGCAGCGTGCGCGCACTCCAACGCCGTTAGCTTCAATAAATTCCAGAAGAGGAATTCATGGGCAAAATCATTGGAATAGATCTGGGGACAACTAACTCCGTCGTAGCGGTTATGCAGGGAGGCGAGCCGGTGGTCATCCCCTCGGCTGAGGGCGAGCGGCTCGTGCCTTCGGTGGTGGCGGTAAACAAGAACCATGAGCGGCTGGTAGGGCGCGTGGCACGCAACCAGGCCATCATCAACGCGCAGAATACCATCTTCTCGATCAAGCGCTTTATGGGTCGCAAGTCCGATGACGCCGAAGTGGAGCGCACAAGGAAGCGCGTCCCCTATGAGGTGGACAGCGCGCCGAACGGCGACGTGTGCGTGAAGCTGGATGAAAAAGACTACAGCCCGCCTGAAGTGTCGGCCATGATCCTGGCCAAGATGAAATCGGACGCGGAGGCTTATATCGGAGAGCCGATCACGCAGGCTGTGATCACCGTGCCCGCCTATTTCAACGACGCACAGCGGAATGCCACCAAGGATGCAGGCAAGATCGCCGGGCTGGAAGTTTTGCGGATCATCAACGAGCCGACCGCCTCCTCGCTGGCCTATGGCCTGGACAAGAAGAAGAACGAAGTCATCGCGGTCTACGACCTGGGCGGCGGCACGTTCGACATTTCCATCCTGGACGTGGGCGACGGCGTGTTCCAGGTGCGCTCCACGAGCGGCGATACGTTCCTGGGCGGAGATGACTTCGACCAGCGCATCATGGACTACCTGGCAGACCAGTTCCAAAAGGACAACGGCGTTGACCTCCGCAAGGACCGCCAGGCTTTGCAGCGGCTGAAGGAAGCCTCCGAGAAAGCGAAGATCGAGCTTTCCAGCATGATGCAGAGCGAGATCAACCTGCCGTACATCACAGCAGATGCCAGCGGACCGAAGCACCTCGTCACGAAATTAACGCGCGCCAAGCTCGAACAGCTCACCGCCGACCTGGTGGATCGCACCATCGCGCCGCTCAAGCAGGCCCTGGCCGATGCAAGCCTGAACGCCGGCGACATCAATGAGATCGTGATGGTAGGCGGCATGACGCGCATGCCGGCAGTACAGGACCGGGTGCGCGCCTTCTTCGGGAAGGAGCCACATAAAGGCGTCAACCCCGATGAGGTCGTGGCGGTGGGCGCAGCCATCCAGGCAGGCGTACTGGCTGGCGAAGTAAAGGACATCCTGCTGCTGGACGTGACGCCGCTGACGCTCTCGATCGAGACACTCGGCTCCGTCGCCACCCCGCAGATCGAACGCAACACCACCATCCCCACACGCCGCAGCCAGGTCTTCTCCACGGCATCCGACAGCCAGACACAGGTGGAGATCCACGTGCTGCAAGGCGAACGGCCGATGGCGGCTGACAACAAATCGCTGGGCAAGTTCGTGCTGGACGGACTTCCCGCCGGCGCCGCGCGGCGTGCCGCAGATCGAAGTGACTTTCGACATCGACGCGAACGGCATCCTGAAGGTGACTGCCAAGGACAAGGCCACGGGGCGCAGCCAGCACATCACCATCACAGCCTCCTCGGGATTGTCGGATGCCGAGGTGGAGAAGATGCGCAAGGACGCCGAGGCTCACGCCGACGAGGATCGCAAGCGCAAAGAGCTGATCGAAGTGCGCAACAACGCAGATAACACCGCTTATGCTGCCGAGAAGGCGCTCAAGGACTTCGGCGACAAGGTGCCGGCTGACCTGAAGTCGGACATCGAGACCAAGGTCAGCGATGTGCGCAGCAAGGCCCAGAGCGATGACCCGGTTGCGATCAAAGCAGCAACGGAAGCGCTGGGCGCGGCCATCCAAAAGATCGGCGCGGCCGCGTATCAGCAGACCGAGCCGCAGGCCGGTGAACCCACCGGCGAGCCACAGCAAGGCGGCCCGTCGAACGCGGGCCCGGACGTGGTGGACGGCGAAGTAAAGGAATAGAGGATATAGAGAGCAGAGAATAGTGAATAGAGATCAGTGAATAGGGATCAGTGAGCAGCGCCGGTGCGCAGCTCTGGTCGTCTGCTCTCTAATTATCTACTCTCTGCTCTTCCCAGTTATGAACGAACGTGATTATTACGACATCCTGGGCGTGGGACGGAATGCCGGCGACGACGAGATCAAAGGCGCATTCCGTAAGTTGGCGCGCCAGTACCACCCGGACGTGAACAAGGAGCCGGACGCCGAGGAGAAGTTCAAAGAGCTGAACGAGGCGTACGGGGTGCTGTCTGACCGGGACAAGCGCGCCCGTTATGACCGCTTTGGGCGCGAAGGGCTTGGAAGCCTGGGCGGCTTCAGAGATTACACCACCGACTTCGCAGACATCTTCGACGAGCTGTTCGGGCAGTTCGGCTTCTCCACGGGCAGGCGCTCGGGGCGGCAGACGCCGCACCGCGGGCGTGACCTGCAGATGACCGTGACACTGGCGTTCGACGAGGCTGTGTTCGGCGTCGAACGGGAGATCGAATTCGAGCGCGAGGAAACATGCTCGCACTGCAATGGGTCGGGGGCGGAGCCGGGCACGACGCCCACGCGCTGCCCCACTTGCGGAGGCCAGGGGCAGGTACGGCAGATGCGCCAGACCATCCTGGGGCAGATGGTGCAGACAGCGACCTGCCCGAACTGCGGCGGGCGCGGGGAGATCATCTCATCGCCGTGCAAGACGTGCCGGGGCAGCGGGCTGGAACGGAAGACCGTGCACAAGACCGTCCAGATACCGGCGGGCGTAGATGCGGGGACGCAGATCCGGCTGGCGGGCGAAGGCGGGCCGGGCGCGAACGGCGGGCCGAACGGAAGCCTGTTCCTGGTGCTGGACGTGAGGCCGCATCAGTTCTTCAAGCGGCGCGAGAACGACCTGCTGCTGAACCTGGATATAAACATCGCGCAGGCCACGCTGGGGGCGGAAGTGCCGGTGCCGACATTGGATGGGGAAGAGAAGCTCAAGATACCGGCGGGCACGCAGCCGGGCAGGGTGTTCCACATGAAGGGCAAGGGGGTGCCGCACCTGCGGCGCAAAGAGCACCGCGGAGACCAGCTGGTGATCGTGAACGTGGAGATCCCGTCGAAGCTGACGAAGGAGCAGCGCGAGCTGTTCGACAAGCTGGCGGCGACGATGGGGACGACCGTGAAGCCGCAGGAGAAGGGCTTCCTGGATTGGCTGAACGAGACGCTGGGAGGATAGGGCAGGACCGCCTCAGGGAACAGGATGCAAGAAGGCCCCGCAAGCACACATATGCTTGCGGGGCCTTCTCTTGCAGGAGAGCAAGGGGCGGCGAATCGCGCTGCCGTAATTAATTCAATGAGGGACAAAGGAGAGGCGAAGGCTAGCGGGCGAGGCGGAGGTAGAGGGCGCCGCGGGCGTCGAGGTAGATGGCGTCGGGGGTTTGGGTGATGCGGAGGACGACCTGCTCACAGGTGGAGCAGCGGAGGACGATGCCGGGGCCCTGGGTGAAGGCGAGCAGGGTGCCGATCTCGGCTTCGTTGCCGCAGTGGGCGCATTCGGTGGGGGCGGCGGTCATCTCGACGCCGAAGATCTCCTGGAAGACGCCGGCGACGGAGTTGGCGTCGAGCATGAGCTCACGGTTCATATCGTTAATGGTTTCGTCCATGGGTGAGTACTCCTGTGCTACTTGCTGGTGCCGGTGGGGCCGAAGCGCTCGGTGCGGATCTGGGAAGGGGGCAGGCCGAGCTTGACGAGGGAGTTGGCGGCGGATTCGACGAGCAGGGTGGGGCCGCAGATGAAGACCTGCGGGACCTGCCGCAGAGGCTTGATGATCTCCTTGAGCATGGCGTTGTCGATGCGGCGGGTGTAGCCTTTCCAGTCGTCGGGGTGCTGGCGGGTGAGGGTGTGGAGGACTTCGAGGCCGGGGCCGAGGGTGCGGAGCTTCTCCAGCTCGTCGTAGTAGATGATGTCGTCGAAGGCGCGCGAGCTGTAGAGCAGGCGGGCGAGGCCGGTTCCGCCGACAGCCGCGCGGTGGCGAAGCATGGACATGAGGGGGACGACGCCGGAGCCGCCGGCAATGAGGAAGAGGGGCTCGACGGAGTCGGAGTCCCAGACGAAGTAGCCGCCGATGGGTCCGCGCACTTCGATGCGGTCGCCAGGGGTGAGAACGTCGTGCATGTAGGTGGAGACTTCGCCGTCGCCGATGCGCTCGACGGTGAGGTCGATCTCGCCCTGTCGTTCAGGCTCGGAGGCGATGGAGTAGCTGCGCTGGGCCTGGTAGCCATCCTGCGCGGTGAGGCGGATGTCGTAGTGCTGACCGGCGCGGTGGGCGGTCCAGTTGGGAAGGGAGAGGGTGAAGGTTTTTACGTTGGCGGTTTCGGGGCGGATGCCCTTGACCGAGGCGATCTGCCAGTCCAGTGGTTGTCTCATCCGGGTCTCCGTCTACCAGGAACTGTAACGCTCTTCTTTCCAGGGGTCGCCGTGGTTGTTGTAGCCGGCGGACTCCCAGAAGCCGCGCTGGTCCTTCTCCATGAAGCGGAGGCCGGCGACCCACTTGGCGCTCTTCCAGAAATACAGATGCGGGACGACGAGGCGCGCGGGGCCGCCGTGCTCGGGGGCGAGGGGCTTGTCGTCGTAGCGGTAGGCGACGAAGGCCTGACCGTTGAGGATATCGGCGACGGGCATGTTGGTGGTGTAGCCTTCGTGGGAGAAGGCGGTCATGAAGGCGGCTTTGCGGTCGAGCTCGACATGCTCGAGGAGGGTATCGACGCTGACGCCGTGCCACTTCATGTCGAGATGGGTCCACTTGGTGACGCAGGAGATATCGACGACAAAGTCCTGGGAGGGGAGCTTGAGGAAGTCATCCCAGGTCCAGGAGATGGGCTGCTTGACGAGGCCTTCGATCTTGAAGGTCCAGCGGGAGAGGTCGAGGCTGGGGGTGGGGCCGGCGGAGAGGACGGGGAAATCGTCTGTGAGGTATTGGCCGGGGGGGATGCGGTCGGCTTTTTCTGCGCCGCCGCGGCGCTTGCCGACGAAGCCGCGCGAGATGAATGGCTCTGACACGATGACCTCCTTAACAATAAGATGCTGCGGTGAGAGGCGGGTTAGGGTGAAATTTCGTCCGGACATGCTCTCTCCTTACGTCAATGGATCAAAAGGAAATTGTAGATTGGTAGATTAGTAAATTGGTAGGTCAATAAGTATTTGCGTAATCGAATACAACTTGTATAAATTTGACCGAGTGTATGACGGGAGGGCGTGGGTGTCAAGCGCGAGAGGGGGAGACCTAACCCCCCCGGCCAGCCTGCGCCCCGCGGGGCGGGATTTCCGCTTCGCTACAACTTCGCTGGGCACGCTTCGCGGCCTTCCCGAAACGGGAAGGGGGTGCCTCCATGTGCGGGAGGAGTGGGATTAGAGGTGCATTCGGCTTTGATGGTATCCGCCAGCGCGGCCGGGTCAGGGTCGCCTGCGGGGATGATAGGCGGCGACTCTCCCGCTTTAATTTGCTATAATTTGCACTTCGGGTACGAAGGGAGCTGCAAATGCAAAGTACCTTTGAAGCCTACATCGCGAAAATCGAACAGGACTATCGGGGGCGGTAAAGCCACAGAATATACCTATCGCTCATCCGTGGAACAACTAATCGAAGCTGGGGCGTGGTATCGATGCTTCCAGCGATCCCAAGCATATCGCTTGCGGGGCTCCTGATTTTATTGTTGAAAAAGAGGCGAGTGCCGCTTGGCTACGTAGAGACAAAGGACATGGGGGGATTGCTCGATAAGGTCGAAAAGTCGGATCAGATGAAGCGCTATTTGAAGGCGTTGCACAACTTGATTTTGACCGACTACATTGAATTCCGCTGGTACGAGAATGGGGTAAGGAAGGTCAAAGCCAGCATCGCTGAGGTTGGAAAGAACAAGAAGCTAACTCGAAATCCACAAGGCATCGAAGCCGTGGAGCAGATGTTTCAGGGCTTCTTTCTCACGGAAGCACCGAGCGTAGAAAATGCAAAAGAGCTTGCATCAAGATTAGCCAACGTTACGCATTTCATCCGTGACCAGATCATCGCTGCATTGGGGGTCGGGCGAAGAATCTAATTCAGAAAGCGTTGGAGGAAAGGCTCCAGGCTTTTCGTAATTTGCTTCTGCCTGGGCTCAAACCGGAAGAATTCGCGGATTTGTACGCGGAGGCGATGACCTACGGCTTATTTGCCGCGAAGTTGAGCGCGCCGGAAAACGAAAAATTCACATTGCTTGGCGCATATCAATTCTTGTTTCGGCAACAAGTTTCTGCGCCGCCTGTTCTCGGATGTTAGCGAAGAATTGGATGAAATTGAAATCATCCGCCCCTATTTACATGACATCGTTTCGCTGCTGAACCGTGCCGACTTCCATAAGATCCTTGCCGAATTCGGCAAGCGAACGTGTACCGAAGATCCGGTCGTCCATTTCTACGAGACCTTCCTGGCGGTGTATGACCCCAAATTGCGCAAGACCCGCGGGGTGTACTACACGCCTGAACCCGTGGTGCAGTTCATTGTCCATTCCGGTGCACGAATTGCTCAAAACGCATTTCGGAAAGGCGTGGGGACTGGCGGACAAGGACGTAAAGGTGCTTGACCCCGCGGAGGGAACTGGAACGTTCTTGTACTATGTGATCCAGCAGATATACGACGAAGTGGTAAGAACCCATAAACAGGAAGGTCAATGGCAATCGAAAAGCAAGGAATTGTTGGGACGTCTTTTTGGCTTTGAACTATTGATTGCGCCTTACGTAGTCTCACACCTGAAGCTAGAATTGTTGTTGAAGACATTGGGAGCGCCACTGACCGGAAGAGAAGAACGCCTGCGAGTATTTCTCACGAACACGCTTGATGAAGGCGTGACCCGCGCCGAACAAACTGGCAGGCCTAGGGCTTTATATTGCCGAGGAGGCTGAAATGCAGCCTACGTAAAGAAACAGCAAGACATTATGGTGGTATTGGGCAATCCACCGTACTCAGTTAACTCGTCGAATGCCGCCGTTGATGCGGAAGGTAGGCCTAACTTCATAGGCAAACTCATTCACGAATATTACTCTGTGGACGGCGCACCGCTAGGTGAACGTAACCCAAAGTCACTTCAGGATGACTACGTTAAGTTCATCCGTTTTGGCGAGTGGCGCATCAGCCGTACAGGCCACGGCGTCCTGGCTTTCATCACGAATCACGGATATCTCGATAACCCAACCTTTAGAGGCATGCGACAGCATCTCATGCAAACTTTTGATGAAATCTACGTGTTGGACCTACATGGGAATTCAAATAAACACGAAGTTGCGCCGAATGGGGAAAAGGACGAGAATGTTTTTGATATACAGCAAGGAGTTTCGATCTTAATAGCAATCAAAAGCCCATCATCAAGAAAGGGAAGTCTATCACTCAGAGTTGTGGGGAACACGGATTAGTAAATATGAATACCTGCATGGTAACAACATTGCTACCATAGACTGGATAGAAATCCACCCTAGCTCTCCTTACTATTTCTTCATTGAAACAAGCGATCAACTGCGACCAGAATACGACAAAGGCTGGCCGATCCCAGGTCTTCCCCATCAATTCCAGCTGCATGAATACGGCGCGGGATGCGTTGGTGGTAGACGTGCACAAAGATGATCTCATGCGCCGAATAAAGACCATACGCGAAGGGGTAAGAGAAACGAATCAGCTAGCTGCAATGTTCGGATTGCGGGATACCGGATGGTGGAATTTTCAGAAGGCTAGAAACGACTTGCAACAGACCAAGGATTGGCAAGAAAAAATCATACCCTGCCTCTATCGTCCGTTTGATGAAAGATGGCTCTTCCATCATCCCAGCTTTATTGATAGGCCGCGAGACTGAAGCAAATGCCCACTTGCTTCTTCCGAATTTATCCCTGGTGACAACTCGGCAGACTGAAGAGCCGTTTGCCGCTTTGGCAACCAACTTAATTTGCGGCGAGCATAAAATTGTCGCCGTCTACGACCGGAGTTTCTTCTTTCCGCTTTATCTGTACACCACGCGAAGAGACCGCGGGCACATTATTCGCACAGAGCGAGACCACGCTCATCCAACCTCGCCCTCGATTCATAACCACCTTCGCGGGAAACCTTGGTTTGCAATTTACTGAAGATGGCTCTGGCGACCTCAAAAAGACCTTCGGGCCAATATGACATTCTCCTCGCATCACGCCTACGCCGTGTTCGATCCCCAACTACCGTCAACGGTAAAAAGCTGCCATTCTTTAAAATTGATTTTCCGCGCCTGCCACTTACAAGTGACAAGAAACTATTCGGCGCGCCGGGTCGCCAAAGGCAAGGCGCTTGTTGATCTGCACTTGCTTCACTCGCCCGAGGTGGATGACTTCATCACATCATATCCAGTTAAAGGCGACAACCAGGTGGAGAACGCGCAGTTTGCCAAGCGTAAAGAGCGTCTGATCAAACAGCGAGCAGAATTTCGGCGATGTCCTCGTCTCTATGGGAATTGAAAATCGGCGGCACCAGTCTGCGAAGAAACGGCGTAAAAGACCGTAAAGGTGGGGTGCTGTCAAGCATATATAACCCATTATTAGCGCGTGGCGGTCGCATTGTAGGGAAACCATGGCTTGATGAAGGAAGATCGATAAGGCGATACCGAGCCGGCCGATAGAGTAAATTCGCGCTCATGGGTCTATGCCAAATATCCCAGCTTTAATATCAGGCGCTGGCGCTTGCGGCCCTTCAGGTCTCGAAGCAAGCGCTCGAAGGCGCTTTGATATTTGCTTTGTCGGTCCAGTTTGTAAAATCGCCGATGTGGCGCTGCAATCTGATCGCTTCGGCCCAGTCGTCTTTAGCCTCTGAGGGCGGCATCGTCCAGCCGGACGGGGAAGAGCTTCAAACTTCCCTGTTCTTTCCTTCTGAAAATGCCTTTTCAACTTCGTGGCCTTCCCACTCGCTTTCGACCGAATTTTCTTATAAAATGACCAGGAGCTGGTCTCGCAAGCGGAGTTGCTCGCCGACGGCCGCCCGCAACCGATCCCCGGTTTTCAGATCTTCAGGGGCGAGTCAGCAGCGCACGCCGTTGTCTTGCAAATTGTTGCAGGCACCGGTCAAATGCTTCGTCCTGGTTGTTATAGCTGATGAAACACGAGGAATATTGGATCGGGCCGCCAAGGTAATTTTTCATAGATCTGAGAGGTGATAGCGGTTACCTGTTCCGGGTCTAGACTCGTGTTGCGCAACCTTGCATATTCAATGTTCAATCGCTTAAGCCGCAACCACGCAGGAACTTTAGGGGGATCTTGCCTTTGGAGAGTTGAATTGTATCCGGTGCCAAGAGTGGAAGGCTCATAGTGGGGAAAGCTTTTCCAGGCTAATCGTGTTGCTAAGATTGACGTTCGCAAACAAAGTTCGGCCAAAGCGGGCATTAGTGAAAATGGCTCGAACCAGAATGGCTCTACTGAATCGGCTCCGGTAAATTTGGCTCCCGTTGAGATTGGCTCCGCTGAGGATCGGTTCCTCTCAGCTCGGCTCCCCTGAGCCCGGCTCCGCTGAGATTGGCTCCGCTGAGATTGGCTTCGCTGAGGTCGGCTCCCTGAGCTCGGCTCCGCTGAGCTCGGCTCCGCTGAATCGGCTTCCCTGAGAGCGGCTACGCTGAATCGGCTCCGCCGAATCGGCTCCGAGAATTGGCTACGCTGAATCGGCTACGCTAGGTCGGCTCCGAGGAGATTGGCTCCCCTGAATCGGCTCCTCCAAGGTCGGCTCCGTTGATGGGCTCCCCTGAGATTGGCTTCCATGAAATCGGCTCCCGAGATACGGCTCCCATCGAGATCAATATACACCCTTGGAAGACGATCGCGCAGCCAGCTATTACAGCGGAACACCCGCTCTCAAAATCTCCAATTGTTTCTCGTCCGCCATTTTTTTCTTCCCTTCTCAGACGGGTTGAAGTCGGTATGTGAAACTGCGTTCGGATGAGTATTATACATTTCATCGGCCCTGGTCTACCAGCGCTGGCTTGGGCTACTTAAGGGCATCACATCAACTCTCCGCAGTTCATCGTTCGCCAGGCGGCTTAGGCATTAAGAGATGGTTCTCGGCTGTCAGGTGGGTATTATCGAAACGTCCGAAGGGTGGAAGGAAGAATAGTGGTGATTAAGGGAGCGGCGAAAGCCGCCACTACACTTACAATGCGCGAAGGCGGGATTGGTTCGCCGCGGATTCATCGTCAAGCGAGATATCGAGAACATTTATCATCGGCCCCTTGGGAGGAATTCCATATTGGCGCACTCTATCCATGCCCCCCGGATCGACCCTCCTGCAAAGTTGATATGATAATCCGTATATAGCTGTAGGATGTGTCATCGTTGAAGACAAGATGGACAGACATGGCCGGGAGGTGCCCTTTTCGTTCTTTTTGACAATTACCCCCTTTATGGTTTTGCCGAGGATTTCTTTTAGAGCATCATACTTAGCCATGGGAAACTCTAGTGGTCGTTTTTGGCTTTCAGCAACGATGTCTCGCAAGCCAAACGCCTCTTACATTGTAATCTAACGATTTGAAGCCGCAGCGGGGGCTAATAGAAGCGGTTTCCGTTTTCGTCACGATAAAAGTCTTGATCGAGGCGCGAGGGTTTCCTAAACCTGGACATCTCCTCCAACGGGTCCTTGGCGCGGATGATGAAGGGCGTGAAGCTGATGGACCATTCGAGCTGGTCGAGCTTGGCGACGAGGGAATCCGCAAGGATGAGATCGTCGTGCACCAGCTCGCCATCGGGGCCGCGCATGCCGTCGGGGACGCCCCAGCGCAGGGTCTTGGCGGGGCCGGGGAGGATCTCGGACTGGCAGAGGGAGTATTGCAAGCGCGCTTTCTCGGAGAGCTTCTTCCACCCCCTCCTGGGGTGGAAGTGGGCGATGGTCGCTTGGGGCTCCCTCGCCCGATTGGATGCGGACGGTTTCGGGATTTACCGCCCCACCCCCGGCCCCTCCCCATTTTGAAACGGCACCAAAGTGGAGAGGGGAGTTTGCGTATTGATCTCTGAAGCGGCCGGTTTCGATGATGCTGAGGAAGCGCCAGCCGATCTCGCTCTTTTCCTGCTGGGTGAACTTGACGGGGATGACGCGGGTGGAGAAGGCCCGGTCGAGCATGGCCCACAGGCCTTCGCCGACGCCGGTGGCATCGACGACGATGTGCAATGGATGCCAGGTCTCTGCAAGCGCCTTGAGCTTGCCGAAGACGGTGACGTGGTTCAGGCCGGTCCAGGCTTCGCGGTGCACGACGCGATAGGTGGGAGCCTGGAGGGTCTCCAACGTGGAGAGGTCGATCTCCACCACGGAGAGGGTCGTGGAATCGCGGCCGGGGTTACCGAGGCCGGTCATTTGGGAATCCTTGAGGTTGGCTTCGTCCATGCCGCCCACGTCGATGAGAAACGCAAACTTGCCGGACCTGGCTTGTGCGGCCGCTTCGGGAGGGGTGAGGGGTTCGCCGGCGAACATCAGCGCGAGCCGGCCGGCGTTGAACATCCCGGTCATGGCATCGATCTCCTCATTGAAGTATTGTGTGCGGACCAGCGGGTGCTGCCGGCCCTTTTCCTTGACCACGCGCTCCAGATGCGCGGCGTACTCCGGCACGAGAGCGGCCACATCGTCGGCGGTGTAGAAGAACAGGCGCTGGATGCCGTCCGCTTCCTGCTCGAGCCGGGCGGTGCGCGCCTGGCGGGCGAGGAGCGTCTGCGAAGTCCAGGCGGTGCCCCAGAAGACGCGCGTGGCGTTGGTGCTGGCGGTCATGGGGTCGAACTCCTTGTCGAACTTGGCGGGGTCGATGTCCTGCGCTTCGTCCACGCTGAGGAGCAGGTCGGCGGTGGCGCCGACCACGCGGGCGCTGGCTGCGCCGGAGAAGAACTGGAGGCGCGCCAGGTGAAAGCGGAAGATGAAGCCGGCGGAGGAGTGCCACGCGCCGCGGGTGGCGATATTGGTATTGAGGGTGAGGCGCACGCGCTCCATGGCGTTGACGGTCTGCGGCTTGAAGGTGGGGGCGACGCTGACGATGGTGCCGCCGCGCTCGGCGGCCCGATAGAGCAGCCAGGCGAAGAGGTGGCGCTGGACTTCGTTCTTGCCGGACTGCCGGGGGAGGATGACGACGAAGGTGAGGCCCTTGTTGTGGATAATGGAGTCTTTGATGGCGAGGGCGATCTGCGCCTGATAGGGCCGGAGCTGATGCCGCACATGGCGGCCCAGGCGACAGGGTCTTTGCGGATGGTGTGGCGGATGCGGGCGGCGAGTTCGGTGAAGTTGGATCGCATGAGGGCTCCGGAGGTGACAGTTGGCGGTTGACGGTGAGTAGAGATGACCACAGATGAACGCAGATGAAAGCGGATGAATAGGATTCTTTTTGGGGAAGAGCGGAAAGGTTGGAAAGCGCGGACGTTCTGGGAGAGATAAAGAGAAATCCGGGGTCTTGCACGCGGTTATGGTTCATAGCTGCCAAGTAACCCTTAGTCTTCGGAGAAGTTGAGGGCTTTTAGCTCGTTGAGGGCGTCTTCCATGGGGGTCATGCCGCCGGTGAGGAAGCTGATGGTGCGATGGCCGTTGAACAGCGCGGTGACGGCGAGCGAAAGGGAATTGGCAAGCCGGGGGAACTCGTCTCCATCGGCCCGCATGAGCCGGGCATGGATCTCATCGATGGCCTGCTCGAGGTAGAGGATGGCGAAGGCGGCGTTCCGCACCTTTGGGTGTTTTAGCGCCACGACCTCCGTTCTGGCGGCATACAGGCCGTGCTTCAACCCGTTCTTGTTGCCCTTGGGTGCACCACGAGGCATGAATCACGCTCCTTTCCAATTCGGCCTATCGGCCCATAACACGGATAATTCTCTTGCTATGATTGTATAGAACGTATGTTCTATCGTCAAGGTCAAGCGGATGTACGCCCGTGTACGTCCTTGTACGCCCTTGTATTAGTACTACAATGTTTTGAAAAAAACGGAGAATAGAGAATAGAAAATGGAGAATAGGGAGTCGGGAGTTGGGATTCGAGAATCGGGGGGACGGCGGATCAGTCCGGGGCGGGCAGGAGGTTGAGGAATGGATTGCCGCTATAATTAATTGATGAGAGAGCATCGGACGCGGTCACTTGCGATCCATGATCAGGTGGGTCACGTTTCTTTTGGCGTGCGTCGGCCTGGCTGCCTGCGCGAACGTCACGGCTACAGCGACCTCCCCAACGCAAGCCATAATATCCGGCACGGACACTAGCGCACCGGCGGCAACACAAAGCCCGACGCCATCATAGTATCCATTACGGACACGGTCACGCCATTGCCAACTGCAAGCCCAACGCCGGTCTCAACCCAAACCCAGGCTCCGCTAAACCTTCAGCCGCAGGTGGTGGTGCTGGCTACCGGTCTGCCCGAGCCGGATGATCTGCTGCTGATGCCCGATGGGTCGATCCTTATCTCGGACGTCACAGATGGAACGATAAGACAATACGGGCTCGATGGTCGATTGCAGGTGGTGGTCTCCGGCTTGAACGAGCCGGAGGGCATGGCCCTGGCTCCCGATGGTTCGCTGATCATTGCGGAGCAAGGCAACAACCGTCTGGTCCGGTATGACTTCACGTCAAAAACGCTGAGTCCATTTTTGGATCTTGTAAACCATACCAATAACCTGGGCGTGGATAACATCATCGCGGATGGAACGGCTCTGATCGTGCCGGATAGTCCGAATGGAACTGTGCTGGTAGTTTCATGGGATGGGATACCGGTCGGCCAACTGGCGTCCGGGCTGGTGCGCCCGACCGGAGCCTGGGTGGAGGCGGACGGAAATATCCTGGTGGTAGATGAGTACGGCAACGCAGTCGTGCGGCTTCATGCGGATGGCACGCTGGAAAAGGTTGCGGGCTTTTCCACGCCGGATGATGTCATCGAGGATGCGAGCGGGAATATTTTCGTGATCACGTTGGGGGATAATGCGATCCATGTGCTGCCGGCGGGGCAGGGGCAGGATGTGGTCCTGGTCGGCGGATTGAGCCAGCCGCAGGGGATGGTCTTTGACGTGGAGGGCAATCTGATCGTGACGGACCCGGGGCATCATGAGCTGATCAAGGTGATTGATCCGCTAGGGTCGAAGTCGAGGATAGGAGTGGAGGGCGGTGAGTAGAGATCACCACGGATGAACACAGATGGAAGGATAAATGGGATTCTTTTTGGGAAAGGGCAAAGAGAGGGATACGAACTGGAGGGGTTAGGAGCCAGGGGGAAGGTGGGGCAGCCAGTCGTTGCCGAGGCGGATCTCCAGGTCGACGGTTTCAGCGGGGTCGGGGTGGAAGATGATCTGCGCGCCGCTGGAGATCATCTTCAAGGGGGTGATGAGATATCGCAGCGCATATAGCTTCGGGGAATACACCACAACAGTCGTCTGACCGGTTGCGCCGGTAGAACGGGCGGCGCTCGGTGACGTTCATGCCCTGGGCGATCAGGAATTTCGCGGTGCGGGCGTCGAGGTCAGCGGTGCTGGAGTTATTGACGAGGCGGATGCGCGCGGCGTCGGCCCGCATCAGCAGCCGGGGATTGCCCTGGGCCATCGGGCGGGCCGTGCCGCCGGTGGTGAAGACCTGGTCGCGCAGCAGGCGGATCTTGTCGGGGATGGGCATGAGGATGCTGGCAGCAGGACCCTCGTCAAATTTCACATTGCCGTAGACGACCATCTGATCGTTGATGAGGCCCTGCTTGATCTGAGCCACCGGGATGTCCTTCAGCAGGTAGGCGAGCCGGATGCCGTCTTCGAGCGAGAGGTTCGTCTGGATGCCGGAGGAGAAAAGTTGATAGAGCTGCGGTGCCTGGGCGATGAGGGTGGGGAAATACTGAGGGCTGAGCACCTTCTGCCGGATGCCGAGGATGATCTTCTGCTGCCGGGCAGAGCGGCCCAGGTCGCCGTCGGTGCAGCCCTGCTCCGGGTCGCGGCAGCGCGGTAGGCGAGGGCGGCCTGCCCGCCGAGGTGCCGGATGCCGCAACAGGTGATGCGAATGCCGTCCTGTCCCCCGCCGAGCTTCTGAAGAAGAAGGTTCTGGTCGTTGTATACGTCGACCCCGTGGATGCTGTCGATGAACCGGACGAACGTATCGAAATTCACCTGTGCATAATATTGAACGGGCACGCCCAGGAAGTGCGAGACGGTGTTCATCGCCAGGGCGGGGCCGCCGCCGGGCAGTTTGGCACGCTCGCCGTCGGTCCAGGCAGTGTTGATGCGGCTGAAGCCGAAGCCGGGGATGTTGACCCACATTCGTGCGGCACGTTGATCATGCCGGCGGTCTTCGTGATGGGGTCGAGCGTGAAGACGATGATCGTATCGGTGCAAAGCGGGCAGTCCGCGCTCGTGACCGGGTCGCCGCCGCGCAGGCCGAAGAAGACAATGTTGATGCGGCTGCCGCCGTCCCATTGTGGAGCCGGAGCCTGGGGGACGCCAACCGGCTGGGTGGGCGGTAAGGACGTGCCCTGAGCGTTGGGAACCGAGGGCGTTCGGAGCAGAGTGGTGGTGGCTCCCGCGCAGGCAGCCGGCGGTATGCCGGGCAAGGCGGTCAATTGCCAGCAGGTAGTGGTATTGCGCACGAGGAGGAAGAGGGCCACGGCGGCGATGAGGGCGACGGCCCAGGGAATCCAATCGCGGGGAGGAGGGAGGGATTTGAAGCTTTTCAGATAGGGAAAGAACTTGTCCATGGGGTGCTCAGGGATCATGTATACCATGGACGGGAGGGGTTCCGGGGCGGCTCACGGTGGAGAGGATAGGTATTGGCCGGCGAGGAGTCGAGATCACCACGGATAAACGCAGATAATACAAGATGAACGGGATTATTTGGGGAAAAGAGGGAACGGCTGACCCCAAAGGGGTGCTCAGCGAAGCCGTCACTACATGGGCGACAAAGTGGCACTGAAATAATGGCTACCCCGATAGGCGCGCCGTGAACCCTATCCCCATGCTTCCGAAAAACAAAGACTTCCGAAAACGGCCGCAGATGGGCGGGCTTCGGAAGTCATGCAGCCTGACTGGTTACTGATTACTGCCAACTGTCATCCGTCAACTGTCAACTGCCAACTAGATATGTATCGGCATGCCTTCGGCGGCGTGGGCGGCTTCGCCGAGGACTTCGGAGAGGGACGGGTGCGCATGGACGTTGCGGGCGATCTCATGCGGGGTGAGCTCCATAAGATGCGCGAGCGTAAGCTCCGGGAACAGCTCGGTGACTTCGGGGCCGATCATGTGTGCGCCGAGGATCTCGCCGTATTTGTCGTCCACAACGATCTTGACCCAGCCGGCGTAATCGCCAAGGCCAAGCGCCTTGCCATTGGCCTGGAAGGGAAATCGCCCGATCTTGATGTTATGCCCGCGCTCCTTGGCCTGCGCTTCGGTCAGTCCGAAGGAGGCGATCTGCGGCTGGCAATAGGTGGCGCGCGGCATCATCTCATAGTCGAGGGTGATGGTCTCGGCGCCGGCAATGTTCTCCGCGCAGAGATGCCCATGGCAGAGCCGACGTGCGCCAGCATCAGCTTGCCGGTGACGTCGCCGATGGCCCAGATGTTGGGGACGCTGGTCTGCATCTTATCATTGATCTCGATGAAGCCGCGCTCGGTGAGCTTGACACCGACCTCCTCGAGTCCGAAGCCCTTTGTATGGGGGCGGAAGCCGATGGCGACGAGGGCTTGATCGGCCTCCAGCAGGTCTGCTTGCCCTCTGACGAAATCTTGACTGCAACGCCTGTGCCGGTGGCCTCGACCGAACTCCACCTTGTTCCCCACCAGGCATTTGATGCCGCGCTTCTCGAATTCCTTCTTCAGCTCCTTCGAGACCTCTTCGTCCTCCAGCGGGACGAGGCGAGGCAGCATCTCGACAATCGTAACGTCCACGCCGTAGGAGCTCCAGACCGTGGCGAACTCCACGCCGATGGCGCCCGAGCCGATGATGACGACAGACTTGGGAAGCGTCCTGGAGGTGGCCTCCAGATAAGTCACCACTTTCTTCCCGTCGACCTTCCATGCGCCGGGGACAGCAGCCGTGGCGCCGGTTGCGACAATGATGTTCTTCGCCTGCAATTCGGTGACCTTTTTGTCCGCGCCGGTGACGTCAGCGTATCCTTGGTTTTGAACTTCGCCTCCCCCATGTAGACCGTGACCCCATTCTTATGCATAAGGAATCCGACGCCCTTGACCAGGCGATCCGAATTCTGGCGGGAGCGCTTCACCGCCACGCTGTAATCGAGCTTGAAATTGTCGAAGGAGAAACCAAAATCCTTGCCGCGCTGGCGCAGGGTATAGCGCCACCTCGGCATTCCTGAGCAGGGATTTGGAGGGAATGCAGCCGACGTTCAGACAGACGCCGCCAAGCCATTGCTTGTCCACGATGGCGACCTTCTGTTTGAGCTGGGCGGCACGGATGGCGGCGACGTAGCCTGCAGGCCCGGCGCCGATGATAACGACATCAAAGTTTTCAGCCATGAAGAACTCCGGGGGAGAGAATAGTGAATAGAGAATGGAGAATGGTAAAGAGCCGAAATTGCAGACCTTGTGCGGCTCCTATTGTAATCCCGCTATGGAATGGAGCATACAGGAAGCGATTGGAAGACAAACGAAGGGGAGCGCGCATGCAAAGAAGTAGATTGCTCCCGCTCCGCCCCGCTGAAGCGGGGTCTTCGTCCCGCCTCCGGCGGGATCTACGCTTCGCTTCGACTGCGCAGTCGGGGAAGATCGCCTGCCGGAATGGCACCGGCTGTAGGAAAAACACCTACACCTTCGGCCTTCGGTCGCAACCACGTCGATGAGATCACTCCCTTGCTTTGCGGCTCACATAGCAAAGTTCTTCATATCCAGCGGCGCACGTGCGAGATATACAACTCGTATTCGTCTTTGAACTTTCTGCTGAGATAGGATTCTTCGGTGTGGATGATCCATTGCGTCACTGTGCCGATGAGGAAGGGGCTGAGCAGCAGTCCCCAGAGCGTGCCGGCGAGCAGCGTGAAGCCCAGATAGATCAGGAGGAATCCGATGTAGATCGGGTTGCGGCTATAGCGGTAGGGGCCGGCGGTGACCAGGGCCACCGGCGTCTCGCGCGGGTCGGGCGTGGTATGCGCCTGCCTCATCGCGGAGACCGCGTAACCCGCCAGCGCAAAGCCCGCGATGACAAGCAGGCCGCCAAGGATGCGCAGCGTCAATCCCCACGGCGTGCTGAAGGGCACGGCCCATTGCAGGATCAGCGCGCCGACCAGGTAGCCGAGGAATATCACCGGCGGAGGAAGGATGAGTTGCGGATGGTCCGTGTTTTCTGTCATCGAGGGTGCGATCCTTGGATGAAATTATCGGGTTACACGCGGCCTGCGGTCGGAGGAAACACGCCGCAGGATTCTGGAGGGATATGTTCTGGTTTACAACCCGCAGGGCGATCGGGCGGCTACACCCAGTTCTCAAGAGTCGATTTGACCTTGGACAGGAACGTATCCGCGGAGCCGCCGTCGAGGATGCGATGATCGAAGACCAGGGAGAGATAGACCATGGGCCGGACTGCAATGGAGTCATTGCCATCGGCGTCGGTCACTGCGACGACCCGCTTTTGCAGCGCGCCGGTGCCGAGGATGCCGCACTGGGGCTGGTTGATGATGGGCATGGCGAACAGCGAGCCGGCAATGCCGTGATTGGTCAGCGTAAACGTGCCGCCACGCACATCATCGGGCTGGAGCTTCTTGGCGCGCGCGCGGCTGGCAAGGTCATTGACCGCACGAGCGATCGCCAGCAGCGACAGGTTATCTGCGCCCTTGATGACCGGGACGATGAGCCCTTCTTCGCCCAGGGATGCCGCCATGCCGATGTTGATCGCGGAATGCACGAGCACGCCTTCGGTGGTCCAGGTGGAGTTGACCAAGGGGTAGGCCTTCAGCGCGGCGACAAGGGCCGCAATGAAATAGGCGGTGAAGGTCAGCTTGACGCCGTCACGGGCGAACTGCTCCTTGTTGGCGAGGCGATGCGCGAAGACCTTGCTCATGTCGGCTTCCATGACGGTGAGCACGTGCGGGGAGGTCTTCTGCGACATGACCATGTGCTCGGCGATCTGTCGGCGCATGTTGGTGTGCTTGATGAGCTGGTCACCGGCGCCCATTGTGACCTGCGGCGGAGGCGGCTGCGGAACCGATTGCTCCGCGACGGCCGCGGTGGGGCGGGCTTGCTTGCCGCCGTCCACGAATTTGAGGACGTCGTTCTTCGTGATGCGGCCATCGAGGCCGGTGCCCTGCACCTGCGACAGGTCCACGCCATGCTCGGCAGCAACCTTGGCGACCACGGGAGAAATGAAGCCGATCTCGCGGCTCGCCCCGGCTGCTTGCGCCCGGCCGTTGCCATTGGATGGCTGAGAGTCCTTGGTTGATCCGGGGGCGGCGTCGGCAGGGGGCTCGCGGCTGGGGGTGGATAATGCAGCGTTGGCGGCTGCGCCCGACGCGGCCGGATGAGCAGGCTTGGTGGCGTTCGCCGGCATTTCAGCAGGCGTGGGCTGGCTGGGGGCTGCCTGCTGAGCGCTGGTCGCCTCGACGGTGGCGGCGCCCTCCAGGCTCTCTCCGGGCTTGCCGATGATGGCGAGCACGGCGCCGACCTTCGCCGGCACCCCCTCCTGCGCAACGATCTTCAATAGCGTGCCGGACGTGGGCGCTGGGGACTTCGGTATCGACCTTGTCTGTGTTGACTTCCAGCAGCGGCTCCAGCTCGTTGACGGTCTGGCCCTCCTGCTTGAGCCATTTTGTGACGGTGACTTCCTCGACGCCTTCACCTAATCTTGGGACAATGACTTTTGTAGCCATGGGCTCTCCAGGGTTCACTTTACTACCGGGTACTTCCCCGGGATCGACTCGCGCAGCATCTCATAGACCGCGTCGAACACCGTCTCCGGGTTCGGCTTGGACCAGTAGTCGCCATCGGAGCCGTAGGCAGGGCGATGTTCCGCGCCGGTGAGCGTGCGCGCCTCGGAGTTGAGATGATAGTAGCCTCCCTGCTTCTCTATCACCTGCTCGAGCATGTAGGCGGATGTGCCGCCGGGCACGTCCTCGTCCAGGAACAATATGCGGTTGGTCTTCTTGAGCGATTCGACGATGCGACCGTGAATGTCGAACGGCAGGAGGGACTGCACGTCGATGACTTCGGCGTCGATGCCGGCCTTGCTTAGCTTATCGGCGGCGTCGAGGGCGATGCGGCAGCAGGCGCCGTAGGTGACGATCGTGATGTCCGAGCCGGAGCGGATGACCTCCGGCACGCCCAGCGGGACCGTCATCTCGGCGATGTTATTGGGGAGGCGCTCCTTTACGCGGTAGCCGTTCAACACCTCGATGACCACCGCGGGCTCGTCGGCTTTGAGCAGCGTATTGTAGAAGCCGGCAGCGCGCGTCATATCGCGAGGCACCAGCAGGTACATGCCGCGCAGCAGGCCGATCAGCCCGCTGATGAGCGAGCCGGAATGCCAGATGCCCTCCAGCCGGTGCCCGCGCGTGCGGACGATGACCGGCGCGGACTGCCCGCCGGACGTGCGCCAGTGCAAGGTCGCCAGATCGTCGGACATAAGCTGCAAGGCATAGAGCAGGTAATCAAGATATTGGATCTCGGCGATCGGGCGCAGGCCGCGCAGCGCCATGCCGATGGCCTGCCCCAGGATGGTTGCCTCCCGGATGCCGGTATCGGTCACGCGCCATTCGCCATACTTTTCCTGCAGGCCCTTGAAGCCCTGGTTGACGTCGCCCAGCTTGCCCACGTCTTCGCCGAAGGCGATCACGCGGTCATCGCGCTCGAGGATCGAGTTCGAAGCCCGCATTGACGACCTCAAAGCCCATGAGGGTCGGCGAACCATCGGAGTAGGCCGGCTTCACCTCCTCCACTTTCAACGCCGTCCCGCTATACAGGTGCGCGCCGTAGCGGTCGAAGTTGATCTTGTCTTCTTCATTCTTCCACTGCATGAGGATCTGCTTGGACGGATGGTCTTCGTCGCGCAGGGTGCGCAGGGCTGCATGCGCGGCCGCGTGGATGTCGCGCCGGAAGGGAGTTCTGCATATCCGCCAGCCGTTGTTTGATGGCGTTCAGCTCGGAGGCGTGCGAGGAAGTGCCGGCGATCTCATCCAGCATGTCGGTCACCTGGCCGCGCTCCTCGAGGATGGGCTCAAGGTACGACTGCCACGCAGCTTTGCGGAGGCCTTCCACAAAATCGTGGTCCTCTTTCTCCAGGGCCGCAAGCTCGCCTTCGGAAGCAACGCCGGTCTTGAGCATCCACTCGCGCATCTTGCGAAGGCAGTCATGCTCTTCCTCCCATTTCAGCCGTTCGGGGCTCTTGTAACGCTCCTGGCTGCCGGAGGTGGAATGGCCCTGGGGCTGGGTCAGATCGACCACATGGACTATGGATGGGATGTGATACTTGCGGGCCATATCCGCGGCCGCTTCGTAGGTCTCCAACAAGGTTACGTAATCCCAGCCGCGCACCTGATAGAGGTTGAAGCCGCGTTCGCACTCCTCCTCCATGCAATCGTCTCGCTCGAAGCCCTTCAGGATGGCATAGATATTTTCCTTCACCATCTGGAACTGGTTCGGGACCGAGATGCCGTAGCCGTCATCGTAGACGGTAATGATAGCGGGCGCCTGGAGCACGCCAATGGCATTGACCGACTCCCAGAACATGCCCTCCGCCGTGGATGCGTTGCCGATGGTGGCAAACGTGACTTCGTCGCCGTTGTGCGAGAACTGCTTGTACTTCTGAAGCTCTTTAAGCTTGCGATAGAGGACCGAAGCATAGGCCAGGCCCACCGCGCGCGGCATCTGCGTGCCGGTCGGAGAGACATCGGCGGTGGTGTTATAGGTGGCGGTCTGATCGTTCCAAGCGCCTTCAGGGGTAATCGTGCGGGAGGCGAAATGCGCGTTCATGCCGCGGCCGCCGGTGTTGGGCTCGGCTTCCAGGTCTGCATGCGCGTAGAGTTGGGCGAACATCTGCTGGAGACTCATCACGCCGAGCATCGCCATCCAGGTCTGGTCCCGGTAGTAGCCCGAGCGCCAGTCGCCTTTGCGGAACACATTCCCGAGGGCAATATTGGCAAGCTCCTTGCCGTCGCCGAAGATGCCGAACTTGGCCTTGCCGCTCAGGACTTCGCGCCGGCCAATGAGACTCGCCTGCCGGGACTGGTAGGCCAGCCGGTAATCTTTGATGATCTGTTCCTTCTCAAGGGGGATCGTATCGGAGGCTTTCTTTTTAGTAGACATAAGGCACTCCTAAATATTAACGAAGGGAAAATGGGATTAGTACGGACGAGGATTCAGCCCCCGATCAGGTCGCGCACCTCCTGGAATGTGTAAGGCCAATACCAGTAGCGGAGATACACCTCTTTCGGGATGATGAGCACGGCGACCTTTTGCCCGGCGACGACGTGTGCATTGCGGGCTGCGCCGCGGATCACGCCCGTGGTGCCGATGGGAAACCAACCCTTCATGGAGACGGATTGATAACCGCCCAGTGGCGTGACATGCAGCCCTTCGCCCAGGGGCAGATATACAAAGGCAGAAGGGGTACCCGCCTCGATCAGAACTTCGCCGGGCTCCAGGGCCACCTCGCGGACGTGCTCGAAGGCATGCCCCACATCGATGTGGCTGATCTTCTGACCGGAGGCGCCGATCTTTCCGAGAAAGTCTTGCAGACGGGCGCGGTCCCAATCCAGCTCGCCGGCATTCAGGTAGCGCGTGCTTTCCAGGAGCGTGGAGTTCTGCAAGGACGGCACCACCCGGCAGCGTGAGGCCGCCACCTCATTCAGCATGCCTAGCTGCTCGATGACCTGTGAAACGAACGACGGATTGTCGTCTGTGTTTTCCAGCAGAATATCGATCTGCTCTGCGGAGCACGCAGGGGCAGGCAACTCATCGAAGATGGAACTGTCCAATGGATATTGAAAGCTGCCGATAACATCTTCACAGATGTCATTGAGGACCGCGGCAGCATATCCCGCGGCGCGCGCGGAAGCTCCCGCCTCGGCGAAGCTGCCGCGGTGGAACGCGATGCGCAGGTCGCCTTCGTGCGTGAGGGCGCTGGCGGCAATATTCGCCTCCCCCACGCTGAGGGGCTGGTCGAGTTCCATGAGATAGAGCTGCTGCTCCCCATACCGCAGGCTGCACAGCGCGTTGCCGGTCTGCTGGCTGACGAAGATCTCATATCCGCCGGATGTCTTCTGAACGGTGCCGCGCTGACGCAGGGCATCTGCACAGCGCAGGGCACGGATGGTATCGATGGCATCCTGCAGGAGGCGCATCGCGCCGGGGGCCGAGGAGATCATCCATTGGAACGACTCGCTCTCGAAATCGGTGTAATAGCACCGCAGATCGGCACGGCGGGCCGCAGAGATCTGAGCCGCGGGCTCGCCGGAGGCGCCGTTCTGATGCTGCAACTTCATCCAGGGCCGATAGGTCCATGCCGATTGCACGCTGCAACATGGAGCGCAACTGTGCGGGCCGGCTCAGTTGAGAGGCGGCAACCTTGCTCTTGCTGTGGCAGACACAGAGCGCCATCAGCTCGCGCAAGACCAACTCCGGCGGCTGCACCAGCTCGCCGTCGCGCGAGAGTGTCAGCAACCTCCAGGCCAGGTTCCCATAGTTCTCATTCCAGATGTCAGAGACGGTGCTGTCAAAGTCCGTCGAAAATATCAACTGGCTGGCCAGCTCCGGATGCATCCGGCGCGCGAACGGCGTGAAGTCCTTGATGCCAATATCGTGGAGGTAGGCCAGCAGAACCCCATAGCCTTTCATGAACGTGCTCAGGTCGTGCTCGGAGCGTGACGGGATCAGGACCCCGTTAATGACATCCAGGATCTCCAGTATCCGCGTCGCGACGTCGCGGACGTGGACGATGCCATGATCCGAATACAGCGCGGGGCTTTCCAGCACGAACTCGCGGCTGTGCGCCGCCAGATACTCGAGCGTGGCGCGCTCGTTGGTGGGCCTGTAGTAGGTCTCCTCCAGCCAGTTGCGTATCCTGCCCGGCAGATATGCGTCGAGCGGGCTGCCCTCAGTCATGGGCGGGATCGGCTGGCGGCAAAGATCTGGAGCTTCTGATACCGGGATTCATGTTTTCGGCGAGACGCAGGTTGTCGCGTATATAGCCGGTGAGCACGCGGATGATCGCGACGGGCACCTCCGGCCGCTCCTCGAGGATGGTACGGAAGTGCGCCGCATCGAGCTGCAACAGACGAGTGGGCGCGATCGATTTTATGGATGCCGAACGCGGCGCGGGATCGAGCAGCGCCAGTTCTCCGAAGATATCGCCCTCTCCCAGCTCGTTCAGCAGGTGGGGCCCATCCCAAACCTGCACGGTCCCGCTCACGATGATGTACAGGCTATCGCCGAAATCCCCCTTGTTGAAGATCAAGTCGCCTGCTTCGAAGCTGATCTCCTGCACGCGTTGAGCAACGTCGGCAAGCACATTATCGGGCGTCTGGTTGAACAGGCTTGCGGATTTTAGGACGAGGACCTTCTCCACCAGGGATAACATACCGGCGTCTCCTTGCGCAGCGGGGCTAAATCCCATGCGCGGCGAATAAAGTTCGCCTGCCACGAGGGGCAGGCGAGGTGCTAACCAGATCTGATTTATTGTTGTAGGGAAGTGGAGATAACGCTAAAGGACCCTCACGGCTGGGCATGCTGCTCTCTCCTTGCCTGAACGGCAAGCCGCATTATAACGGAAAACGCGCAGCGCCTTGTTAAATTAATGCGCAATAAGCCTCTCCGAGCAGGCAGATGTATTATGCCACGTGCAGGTCACACACCTGCCGGAAGTGGTAGCCATAAATGGCGAACGTGATCGCCAGCGGGAACAGCCGCGGACGGCGGAACAGAGCCCAGAAGAAGAACTTCCAGTACTCGAGGCGCGCTTTGCCGAGAATGCCGAGGCGCAGGATGGCGCGGAAGAATGCAAGGATGTGCTCGAAGTCCAGCGGCACGCTGATCTTCGACGGCTTGTACTCGCGCAGGAAGGTCTTGACGCGCGCATAGTAATTAGCCGGCGCGTACAGCGAGCGGATGACCGTCTCGTAGCCCTTGTGCAAGACCTGGATGTTCATCTTCGGGATGATGTTGGTCATGCCGTCCACGTTGTCGCCGGAGAACGAGCCCAGCAGCCGGCCCTCCTGCGCGAGACGCTGGTACAGCTTCGTGCCGAGCGGCGCCTGCAGCAGGCCGACCATGGCGGTCACAATGCCGCTTTTCTGGATGAACTCGATCTGCCGCTGGAAGATGGATGGCGTATCGCTGTCGAAGCCGATGATGAAGCCGCCCTGCACCTGCATGCCGTGCCGCTGGATGCGCTTGATATCTTCGATGAGATCACGGTTCTTGTTGTGCTTCTTGCCACACTCCGCCAGGCTCTCTTCGCTGGGCGTTTCGATGCCGATGAAGACCATATCGAAGCCGGCGGCGGACATCAGGTCCATGAGAGCTCTCATCGTCCGCCAGGTTGATGGAGGCCTCGGTGTGGAACGTCATACCGGCCTTGTCCTTGCGCCACTCGATCAGCGCGGGCAGCAGGCTTTCCTTGAGGACGCGCTTGTTGCCGATCAGGTTGTCGTCCACGAAGAACACGCTCTCGCGCCATCCGGCGCGGTAGAGGGCGTCGAGCTCCGCGATGATCTGGCCTGTGGTTTTCAAGCGCGGACGATGCCCCAGCATCACGGTCACGTTACAGAAGTCGCAGTCATACGGGCAGCCGCGCGAGAACTGGATCGCCATGGTGGCGTAGGACTTCAGATCCAGCAGGTCCCACAACGGCACCGGCGTCTGAGTCGTGTCGGCGAATCCTGCGCTTTCGTACACCGGCTTCGCACAGCCGTGCTCCAGGTCGATAAGGAATTGGGGCAGCGTCAGCTCGGCTTCGTTGAGGACGAAGTGGTCCACCTCTTCGAACTGGGTATATTCGCCCAGGAACAGCGGCCCGCCCGCGACCACCTTCACCCCGGCCGCCTTGCAGCGCGCAATGGCGGAGCGTGCCGCATCGCGCTGCACGACCATGGCGCTCACAAATGCCATGTCGGCCCATTGCAGATCCTGCTCCGTCAGCTTGCGGACGTTGAGGTCGACGAGGCGCTTCTCCCACTCAGCCGGCACCATGGCAGCCACGGTCAGCAAGCCGAGCGGCGGCAGTGAGGCGCGCTTGCGGATGAATTGCAGGGCGTGCTTAAAGCTCCAGAATGTATCGGGAAATTCGGGATAGATCAACAATAGTCGCATTGCATTCTCCTGCTCGCATGTTGTGATGCTTGCTGTGATGCACAGAACCCTACGTGCCCGGGCCCACTTCAATTCTCTCGGGGTTGAGCTTCACGTCCAATTCATCGCCGTACTTGATGTTAGGTATAAGTGTGGCAATAACTTCCAATAGCGACGGGTCCTGAAAGTTGCGTTTCTTCGTCTCAGGGTGCGGGAAATAAACCCACCCATCATATTCAACACCTTCGTAAATAACCGCACAATGCGAAAACGAAAAATGCTCCGGCGGATGCAGGTCCGTCCACTCCACGTTGCGGAATGTGAATTCGGGCTTGATCAGCCTGAAGATGAGGGGGCTGATATCGACGTTCAGAGTGCCGTTGAAGTAGCCTTCCAGGTCCAGCCCGCGCTCTTTGAAGATGGGCCTCTGCCGGTCGAGGGCGCCGTACGGGTAATCGCTGGATGGACCCGAAGCAACCCGGTATCCCTCCTTGAGCACGCCGCGCACGGTAGTCCACGGAGTTGTTAACATTAGCGTGATTTACCTTCTTAAGAACATTTGATTTTTGGAATCTTCTCCCGTATACTTGACCAATCCTGTAAAGTTTGGCTAGTCTATTGCCGGTAAAGAAGATCCCTAAATGACAATGCTTATCCCTGACCCCGAATCCGACGGTTCCACCCACGGCAAACGGCTGCCTCCGGCTCCAACCGGCAGCAGCATCCGTGAGCTGCTGCGGAATCCGCTTAACTTCTTCCAATCGATCAGCGCGCAATACGGCGATATTGTTTGCTATCGCGCCGCGCCGGACCCCGCCTATCTCATCAACCATCCGGACTACATCCGGCACGTGCTGCTGGATAATAACCGCAATTACAGCAAAGCTACCTATTCGAATATGATGTTCGACAAGATCGTGGGCGAGGGGCTTCTGACCTCGGAAGGCGAAACATGGCGCAAGCAGCGCCGCATGATGCAGCCAGCCTTCCATCACTCACGGATCGAGCAGCTGGATGTGATGATCACCGATGCCACAACTGCCATGCTCGACCAATGGCAGCGATGTTATCAGGCAGGCGAGGCCGTAGACCTGCCCCGCGAGATGGCAGCCCTCACCCTGACCGTGACGACCCGCGCCCTCTTTGGCGTTGACCTGGGCGAGGATGTCCGCGAAGTAGGCGAGATCGTCAACCGCACTGCCAACTACTGGGAGAAGCCCAACAATCCGCACCTGATCCAATCCGCGGCGGAAGTGAACGCCGTTGTTGACCGCATCATCCGGCAGCGCAAGCAGGATTTCAAAGATGCAGGCGACCTGCTGAGCTCGCTCATTATGGCACGTGATGAGCACACCGGCGCTGCCATGGGGGATGATCAACTACGCAGCCAGATCATGACCTTGATGCTGGCAGGATATGAGACGACCGCCAGCGCCCTCACCTGGACGTGGTACCTGCTCTCCAAACATCCCCGGGCCATGGAGCACGTGCGGCGTGAAGCCCGCGAGCTCTTACAGGGCCGCGCGCCGCGCTACAGTGACATGGAGCAATTGCCTTATATCCGCATGGTGCTGAATGAAAGCCTGCGGCTCTATCCCCCGGCCTGGACGCTTGGCAGGCGCGCCCTCGGCGAAGACCTTATCGGCGGGTACACCGTGCCCGCTAACACCGTCATCGCCATCTGCACCTACACACTGCACAGGCATCCGGCCTTCTGGAATGATCCGGAGGCCTTCGACCCCGAACGGTTCTCCGTGGAGAACTCCGCCGGACGCCATAAGTTTGCATATGTGCCGTTCGGCGCAGGCCCGCGCCAATGCATCGGCAACAACTTCGGGCTCATGGAAGCCGGTCTCATCATCGCCTGTATGGCGCAGCGTTTTGAGCTGCACCTGATGCCCGGCGTGGAGGCCGAACCGCAGGCGCTCTTCGTCCTGCGCCCCGGCCGCGATCTGCTGATGAGCCTGCATCCTTAGCAAGGCCCGACCACCAGGGGGTCAACCCAATTACCGCGTTTGCGCCAAGCTTCGCGAGCTTTTTATCGTCGATAGCAACCAGATCAGCAGGCACAGGAGCAGGAAGGTTAGCGCGCCGATCGGCGCGAGCACTCCCCATCCGGCAGCCTCCCCGCGGCTCGCCTGAACGACAGGGGTGATCATGATCGGGACGCCTGTCAATATCAGGAACACGATGAAGCTGGGGGCCAGTGTATAAGCCAATGCCCTGCGCTTCAGCAGCAGCACACCGGTGATAAGCACCGCCGGCAGGAAAAACGCCAGATCGAGAATATGGACCGGGTTAGTGGGCAGGCCCATGTCGGTGAGACTCTGCGGCGTCCTTCCCGCGAGCAGCGCCGGCACATCTTCCGACAGCCACAACAGTGCAAAAAGGATTCCGGTAACGATCAGAAACCAGGCGGCGACTGTGGCCACGCGCTGGCTGCTATAGGCAGACCGGATGGCTTCGTGGTCTGCCGAAGTTACCCCGCCGATGGCCGCATAGATGCTCAGAGCAAACACCGCTACCCAAAGCAGGAAGAGCGGTCCGAACGGTATCGAGAACGTGTAGATCACGTAGTTGTAGACCGTAAAGGTCAGCACGCCCAGCCAGAGCAGGTAAGCCCGAAGGGAGCCGCGCAATGCAAGCACAGCCACGATCAGCCACAGCGGCGCGACGACCGCCAGGTCGGCAATATCCTGCGCCAGGGCTTGTGGAAGAAAGACCGGCGTAAGGCGCGCGTAGATCGCCGGGACTGACAGCGCGATCACATTTCCCGCGACCGCCAATAGCGCAGCCAGCGATCGAGAGCCAGATCCAGAGACGAGCCCGTTTCAGAGTGGGGTTGTTCTCAGCCGTGCGTGCAGGCCGTTTCATGATCTTCATCTCCTTCATATCATCGGAGCGAGCACCTAAAGTACGTTGGAATCAAGGCATCTAAAGCCATTCGCTTTCGAAGCAGCTGTGCTATTGTCTATTCGCCAGTCTGTCCGTCAATACGCTCTCTAAGCAAATCGGCGTGGCCGTTGTGCCGCGCATACTCGCCGATCACCTTCACTAGATTCCATCGAATGGAATAACCATTGCCCATCCCGTGCACGTCGAGAGACTCGTACTGGCGGATCAAGGCGTCTGCAGTGCGCTTTTCCTGTTCCCAGGCTGCCATTGATTCGGCGAACATTGAGGCGTCTGCCTCGAAATCCCAATCGGGCCCGCCATCCCTATACTCGCCCCATACCGATTTCCACGGTATTTTAGGACCCAATGCCCACACAAGGTAGGTCCGTTCGATCTCGGTCAGATGCCGCACAAGACCGAGCAAACATAGCGAGGAGGGTGGCAAAGCGCGATCTGTAAGTTGTTTCGCTGTAAGACCATGACATTTGGCCTCCAGCGCATTCCGGTGGAACGCGAGCCAACCAAGAAGTATGCTTCGTTCATCGCCATCCCGGGGCTCGGCTACACGGGCGAATTCACTCATTGTTTTCAATCCTCCCGGGTCAGGAAGCAACCCGAAGACATGAATCGTGAAACTACGGCCCGACCTTGAAGTTCTTGCTCGCCGACGTGTCGTTGGGACTCAGCACGTGCAGCGTGATCTTGTAGTTGCCGCAGTCCACGTCGTATGCGCCCGGGTCCGGGGCATCCTGCGTTCCCGCATCCGCGAAGTTCAGCGTCTCCGGTGATGTGGTGTTGGTCTTGTCACCGGTGATCTCCCATTGGAACTTTACATTGGCTGTGCCATTGGTTGTGAACGTGCCGCTGAACGCGACCGGGTTCGGCCCTCCGCACGTAACGGTGGATGGAACGCTCACGTCCACGGTCACCTTCGTGACGATCGCCGGCGGCGAGGCCACCACCGGGATCCCTCCGATCGGCCCTGCCAGCGAGACCACGCTGGCGGCGATCCAGCACGAGCCGCCGGGGTTGGATGGGTCATGCACATACCACCAGGTGGAATCGGCATTGCGCCCGGTCACCTGCGTGGTGTTCCCGAACACCAGCACGCTGATGGCATCGTAGGCCACATCCGGGCCGGAGCGGCAGTTCACGTTCACCGAGTTCGGCGTCACCTGCGGTGTACTGGGCGTGGCTGCCACGGTCGGGGAACGACGTGACGGCAGTCCACCGCCGCTGTGGGGCTGGGCAAGACAACACTGGGCGTATTGCTCGGCGTGAGGGCAGGTCCCGGCCCCGCGGAGACCGCCGTAGGCGTAGCCCGTGGCGGCGCAAACATGGGGAAGTTGCAGGCCAGTAAAATGGTGGTCATCAGAACCAGGGTCAATAAGCGGCGATTTCGCATGCTTCTCTCCTTTGGTCGCGCCTATGGTAGCGTCCTGCCTTTTTTAACGCAATAGCCCGTTGGAGGCTCAGGCCGGTTGACAGGACCGTCATACAGGAATATAATTAGATATTGAAACTATTAGAAAGAGAAACAAGTATGTCGCAGAGCGTACAAAACACCGCACATCAGGTTCTTGAGGCGGTCCCCCTGGTGACCCGTGCGATCCGCGCCCAGCTCCGCAGGCAGCGCGGCGCCGACATCAGCGTGCCCCAGTTCCGGTCCATGGGCTATCTCGATGCAAATAATGGCGCCTCCCTCTCGGACCTGGCGAGCCACATAGGCCTGACGCTGCCATCCATGTCGAAGCTCATCGATGGCCTTGTCAGCCGCAAGCTGGTGAACCGCGTCCCGGATGGACGTGACCGGCGCAAGATCTGCCTGTCCCTCACCCCGCTTGGGCGTGAACAGCTGAGAGCCGCGCACAGGTCCACCGAGAAGTTCCTGGCAGAGCGCATGTCGGTGCTTCCGGAGGACGAGCTGAACAGCATTTCTCAGGCGATGGATCTTTTGAAGCGCCTATTTATGCGCGATCAGGAACCCGCCGCGGCCTTGCAACGCGACGAATAGCACCGCCGCAAACGGCGCCTTTGTTGCAAGCTCCCTCACGCATCGCCTCATACTGCCGGATAGCCAGGCCGCTTCCAGGAAAGAAAACCATCTTCGTCTTCATCAGATATCTTGTCGCGTAACCGGTTTGCTCATGGTTCCCCCGCTTTTCAATCCGGCATGAACCCCATGCCATAACACCATGAAAGAGAGTCAAGAATAGACGTATCATGAAGAAACCAAATTCAGAATATCGATTGTTCGGCAGGACGGTTGACTATAAATGGATCGTCCTGAGCGTTACCACCATCGGCGCCTTGATGGCCGCCATCGACAGCACCATCGTGATCCTTGGCCTGCCAGAGATGATGGTCAAGCTGCACGCAGACCTGGTCGAGATGATCTGGGTCATCATGGCCTACATCCTCGTCAGCACGGTCTTTCTGCTGACCTTCGGCCGCATCGCCGATATGTTCGGCCGCGTGCGCATGTACAACCTGGGCTTCGTGGTCTTCACCATCGGCTCGGCGCTGTGCGGCTTCTCCGGCAATGCCACCCAGCTCATCCTTTCGCGCATGGTGCAGGGCGCCGGCGCGGCCATGATGGTCGTGAACAGCGTCGCCCTCCTCACGGAGGTCTTTCCTCCCAATGAGCGCGGCAAGGCGCTTGGCATCAACGCCGTGACGTTCTCCTTCGGCGGCGTGGCCGGCCCCATCCTGGGCGGGCTGATCCTCACGCTCGCAGACTGGCGCTGGATCTTCTTCATCAATGTGCCGGTCGGCATCTTCGGCGCCATCTGGGGCTACTGGGCGCTGAAGGAAATGTCCATCCGCAAGAAGGGTGAGGGCTTCGATATTCCCGGAGCCATCAGCTTCAGCCTCGGCCTCACCGCCCTCCTGATCGCGTTGACGCTCGGCATTCAATACAACTTCACCTCTACGCCGATCCTTGCCCTCTTCGCCTTCTTCCTGGTGGGCGTGGCCTTCTTCCTCTGGTGGGAACGACGCGGCGCGCAACCCGGTGCTGGACCTGTCGCTCTTCAGCAACCGCATCTACAACTTCTCCGTGCTGTCGGCCATGATCCAGTCGCTGGCGCTGTTCGCCGTGAACTTCCTGATCATCTTCTACCTGCAGGGAGTGCTCGGCTACGACCCGCTGAAGGCCGCTCTGCTGCTCATCCCGCTTCCGGTCGTGACCTCCATAGTCGCCCCGTTCGGCGGCAACCTGGCTGACCGCATCGGCGCGCGCATCCCCGCCACCATCGGCCTGCTGATCCAGGGCGCGGCTCTCGTCTGGTTCATGCAGCTCACCCCCACAACGCCCTATTGGTGGATCGCCGTCGGGCTCGGCGTCATGGGCCTGGGCGGCGGCATGTTCTATCCGCCGAACACCAGCGCCGCCATGAACGCCGCTCCCAAAGGCCGCCTCGGCATCGCCTCCGGCACACTCGCCACGCTCCGGCAGGCCGGCATGGTCACCAGCTTTGCGCTTGCCCTTGCCGTCGCAGCCAGCAGCCTGCCCCGCGACGTGATGATGCAGCTCTTCGTCGGCAACAACGTAACCCTCGGCTCTGCGCCCATGAAGGCCTTCGTGTTCGGCATGCACAATGCCTTCCTGGTCTCCACGGTGCTAGTTATCGTTGCCGCGGCCATATCCTTCGTCCGCGGCCACGAAGACCGGGACGGCCTCGCCCAGGAATCCGAGCACCGCGTCTCCTCCCCCGCCGACTAGCCAACTCCCTCTCCACAACAAGAAACAGGCAGAGCAACTTCGCTCTGCCTGTTTCTTGGTTTATGCAAAAATTGGCGACGCAAGCAATCACGACTGCTTATATACTATCCTATTGATAAGGTATTGCAGCCAAGCCAGGGCTATAAGGATCGGTGCCCCAACCAAACCGTCCACGCTATTCAGAAACAAACCAAGCGCAGAAAAACAACCAATGGCACAGACACTGAGATATATCGCCCGTCGTTTTCCTCCTGTGAACTGTACAGCGCGGGGCCGGGGTACACGGCGGAGGTCATCCCAAAACGCCTGAAGGCCGAACCAAACACCCGTTAACCCCATTGCTGTTGCCAGGATAAATTCTGCTATCCTAAACATACAGAATCCCGCTCACCCAACCAGATAAGTTCCAGCGTTTGAGCTGGTGTTTGACATTCTGCACTGAGGCCACGAGCCAATCCACCTGAAACCTGAAGGCCGATACCTTACGGCTATTGGTCACTTCAGCATCGGCATTTTGATGCCATTCCTCTTCGCCGCCTCGATGGCGATGTCATAACCCGCGTCTGCGTGCCGCACAACGCCCATGCCAGGGTCGGTCGTGAGCACCCGCTGTAAGCGAACGGCTGCTTCCGGCGTCCCGTCTGCCACGATGACCTGCCCGGCGTGCTGGCTGTACCCAATGCCCACCCCTCCACCATGATGGAACGAGACCCATGTGGCGCCTCCCACGGCGTTGATCATGGCATTCAGGATCGGCCAATCCGAGATGGCATCAGAGCCGTCCTGCATGGCTTCGGTCTCGCGGTTTGGGCTGGCGACCGAGCCCGAGTTCGAGATGGTCGCGGCCGATGACGATCGGCGCCTTCACCACCCCGCTGGCAACCAGCTCGTTGAACTTCAGTCCGGCCCTGGCGCGCTCCCCGTATCCGAGCCAGCAGATGCGCGCCGGCAGTCCCTGGAACGGGACCTTCTCCTTCGCCATCTTCAGCCAGCGGTGCAGATGCGCATCCTCCGGGAACAGTTCCATGATGGCTTCATCGGTCCGATAGATATCCTCCGGGTCGCCGGACAGCGCCACCCAGCGGAACGGCCCCTTGCCTTCGCAGAATAATGGGCGGATGTAAGCCGGTACGAAACCGGGGAACTCAAAGGCATCCGTCACTCCGAAGTTAAAAGCCTGCTGGCGCAGGTTGTTGCCATAGTCAAAGACCTCCGAGCCTTTGCGCTGGAATTCCAGCATGGCCTGTACATGCTTCGCCATCGAAGCCATCGCCATGGGTTTGTATTTCTCAGGGTCGGACTTGCGCAATTCGTTGGCGGCCTGAACCGATAGCCCGGATGGGACATACATGAGGGCTTCGTGCGCAGAGGTCTGGTCTGTGACCACATCCGGGATCACGCCCCGCTGGCATAACTCGCTATAGACATCGGCCGCGTTCCCGATCAGTCCGATGGAGCGCGGCCTGCCGGCGGCCTTGTTCTCCTCCACCAGCGTCATCGCCTCTTCGAGATTATCGACCACCTCATCCACATAGCCAATGGAGCGGCGGCGCTCAGCGCGGTCCTTATCCACTTCCACGATCAGCCCCACGCCCTCGTTCATCGTAATGGCAAGCGGCTGGGCGCCGCCCATCCCGCCGAGGCCGGCGGTGAGAACGAATTTACCTTTGAGCGTATCCCAGCCGCGGAGCTTCGCCAGTGCGCCGAAGGTCTCATACGTCCCCTGCAGGATGCCCTGCGTGCCGATGTAGATCCACGAGCCGGCGGTCATCTGCCCATACATGATGAGGCCCTTCTTCGCCAGCTCGTCGAAGTGCTCCCAGGTGGCCCAATGCGGCACCAGGTTGGAATTCGCGATGAGCACCCGCGGCGCGTCCCGATGGGTCTTGAACACCGCCACCGGTTTGCCGGACTGGACGAGCAGCGTCTCGTCATCCTCCAGCGCCTTCAGGGAACTCAAGGATGGCATCGAAGGCTTCCCAGGAGCGGGCAGCCTGGCCGCGCCCGCCGTAGACCACCAGATCCTGCGGCCGCTCGGCAACCTCCGGATCCAGGTTATTCTGGATCATGCGGTACGGCGCTTCGGTCAGCCATGATTTGCAGGTGAGTTGTGTTCCGCGCGGCGCACGGACAGTGCGGGGACCAGGCATGAGTTACTCCTTTGAGAGGAAGAGTGTCAAGAATAGAAAAAAGTACTCCCGGCTATTATAAGCCGGGAGCGAAAACGCCAGTACTCTATTGAGCCGTCGATGCAATCCTAGGGCGCAATAAAAAGCCTCTCAACAGCAATTGTTGAGAGGCTGATTTTTGCTTTTGTCCGACTTCTCTACGCCACGACCTTGCTTTTTTCCAATAGCTGGGCGAAGTTCGTACCCTGCAGGCGCTTCACCAGCTCACTTTGCGCCTCGGACCATACGGGCCGCAGCACGCAATCGTCGTCGAAGGAGCAGAGCCCATCCTCGCCGACACATTCGTTGAGCTGGATCGGCCCATCAATGGCCTCAATGACTTCCAGCAGGGAAATGTCCTTGGCGTCGCGAGCCAGCGTCACACCACCGCGTGCCCCGCGCGACGTGTGAAGCAGACCCGCTATGGATAGCTGCGAGATGATCTTGGCCAGGAATGAAGGCGGAATGCGTTGTTCCTCCGCCACTGTGCTTGTGGAAGCACGCTCGTTCGTTCCCAAACGGGCAAGATATAGTACCGCACGAACCGCATAGTCAGCTTGACGAGTAATTTGCATTGGTGTCCGTCCTCTCCCAAGGAAAACAGATAATACTAATCTGTTATCGTCATTTTATGTTGGACGGATACTTACTGCAAGTGATAGAGGTCATGGATGAAATATGACCTTTTACTCCGATTTTTGGAATGTTTTGCGGCTTTTTGCCGGAAACTGGACTTTTCCTAGTGCGTAAGCGTCAAGTTTCCCGCGCCGGTCTTGACGATAAACGTCAGCACCGGGCCCGAGCCGCTCTGTGAATAGACGTCTCCGTTCTGGCTCCAACCGGAGCCGGCATTTACGTTGGAGGCTTTGCTGTCCACGGTTACGTTTGCGGTGACACCCTGCGGCACCACAAGGATCAGGTTGCTGATGCCGCTCGAGACCGTGACCGTCGCGTCGCGTTTTAGCGTACCTGAGAAATCGAGGGTGTAATCACCGGCGCCGCTATTGAAGATCAGCGTGCCAAAGTTGGCGTTGGCAAGTCCGGTCAGTTTCACGCTGGAGGCGCCGGTCTCATAGCGCAGGATCGTCATCGGCGGCCTTATTGGGCTGCGAGAACGACAGCTTTGTGTTTGCGGCGCCATCCTGAACGGTGAGGCCGGTGAGGGCCAGGCCGCCCAGCTCATAGGTGCCCTTATAGGCGCCGGCATGGACGGTGAGGTCCATCGGCGTGCTGCCCAATTTCAGATCCCAGTTGTTCTTCATGCCGCTGCTGAACGGGATCGATTTCAAATCCCCTTCCTTGATCTCAATATTGCTTCCGTTCGCGACCACTTCGGGCTTCAGATCGGCAATATTATAGGTGGCTGTGCCATTCACCAGGTCATTGGCGCCGGGGGATAAGGTCAACTCGCCTGCGCCAAAGGAAAGGGTCAGCCGCGTCTCACCGGAGGCAGGGGCAGGCACAGTTATTGGATCGGTCACGTCCGGCCCGGGCGTGGGCACCTTTGGCAGCGAAAAGCTAAAGCCACAGGCCAGAGTCGCCAGGGCAAGGATCATGGTCACGGAAATAATTTTATAGTTCATGGCGTTTCTCCTTCTTCAGGGTATACGCAGCACGGAGCCTTTCGTCGCAGGACGGGCCGGAGCGCGCAAAATGAACGCACGGCAGGCTGCCTGTAAACAAGAGTTCTTATCGATTGGCTTGTCTTGTAGAAATAGGGATATCTACGCCACCTTGCGTACTTTGGGCGTTTCCCTCTGCGCGGTAAAGGCGGCATCCAGTGCCTGCTGAATGGAGCGGGCCTGGATGATCTCGATATCCTTGGGCCAGCCTTCCCCCGGGTGTATGGCCTTCGGAACAATGGCGGTCTTAAAGCCAAGCTTGGCGGCCTCTCGCAGGCGGGTGGGCATCTGGCTCGGCGTGCGCAGTTCACCGGCAAGGCCTATCTCACCGATCAGCACCGCTTCGGCCCGCACCGAGACATCCTTCCAGGAGGAGGCGATGGCCGCGGCAATTGCCAGGTCAGCAGCCGGCTCGTCGATCTGAAGCCCGCCGACCACGTTCACGAACACATCCTGTTCGCCCAGCTTGAGTCCCACACGACGCGTAAGAACAGCCGCAATGAGCAGCAACCGGTTGAAGTCCACGCCGTTCGGCGTGCGGCGGGCGTTGCCGAATTGCGCGGGTGATGTGAGCCCCTGGATCTCCACCAGGATGGGGTCGCGTCCCCTCCATGGTGACCGCAATGGAAGAACCCGGCGCGTTGATCATGCGCTCCGCCAAGAAACGCTTCAGACGGATTGGTCACTTCCTGCAGGCCGCGCTCGCGCATCTCGAACACGCCCACTTCAGAGGTGGCACCAAAACGGTTCTTGACCGAGCGCAGCAGCCGGTAGGCCTGGAAGCGGTCGCCTTCAAGATAGAGCACGGTATCGACGATATGTTCGAGCACGCGCGGCCCGGCGATGGCGCCCTCTTTCGTGACATGCCCGATCAGGAAGACCGAAACCCCGCTCGATTTGGCAAGCTCGCGCAGGTGCGACGCGCACTCGCGCACCTGTGAGACCGAGCCGGCCGAAGAATCCAGCTCGGAGAGGTAAACGGTTTGAATGGAATCAACGATCAGCAGGTCAGGCTTGACCTCATTGACATGGTTGAGGATCACTTCCAGATTGGTCTCGGTAACCAGCAAGAGATCGGGAGGAAAACTCTTTGCGCCCTCCCCGATGCGGGTGGCCCGCATCTTGATCTGCCTCTCAGACTCTTCGCCGGAGACGTAGAGCACGCGCTTATGGGCGGCCATTTCCAGCGCCATCTGCAGCATCAACGTGGATTTGCCAATGCCGGGGTCGCCGCCCACCAGCACGATCGAGCCGGGGACGATGCCTCCGCCGAGCACGCGTGCGAACTCCCCCATCGGAAGATGGATGCGCTCCTCCGTGTCCCCTCCCACCTGCCCGATGGGCCGCGGCTGCGACCGGCCGCTGAGCCCGCGCACCGACGCCGGCCCCTTGCTCACGGCCTCGTCGTGCATAACCTCTTCCACCATGGTATTGAAAGCGCCGCACTGCGGGCATTTCCCCATGTAGGAGGCGGAAACACGCCCACATTCCTGGCAAACGAAGCGAGTATGTGTCTTAGCCATAGGCAAAGTATATCAGAATTTATGTTCTATCCCAAGGTAAACCGCCAAGGCGCCAAGAACGCCAAGTTTGTTTCCCCGCTCTGCGTGGGAACAGCGGCGGCATTCATGTTCATTTCCGATCCGGATCCTGAGTGAGCTTGGATTAGAAGTATCATTGCCTTATCTAGACAAATACGGTATAAGTTATCCACACAGAGACAGCTCTGTATACCACACGCTAGCGGGGATTTATAACGGATGGTTTTCGCACTATAAATCACTCAATTAGGTTGTCGAAATAGATCTCCCGACTGGCGGATGCAGTCGGGCGTTGGATGCTTGATAGCGCGCTTCAAGCTCGATCTATGTAAACCCATCCATAGACTCGTCAAAGAGGAGACAGAGCCATGAAGATAACAGCCTCAAATCTCACCCGTTGGGCAGGTCTGGCAGCGATGCTGGCAGGGATATGTTACGTGATCGTTGGGATCTTCCATCCTGCAAACATTCCTTCGTCAGTCACCACCACCCGTTGGGTGATCGTTCACATCTTTGCCTGCGCCATGTGCTTCTTCGGGCTGCTCGGCATGCCGGGGCTATACGCCAGGCAAGCGGAAAAATCCGGCTGGCTTGGGCTGATCGGCTACATCCTGCTCAGCCTCTGGCTGGTGATGATCATGGGTTTCAGCTTCGTTGAAGCCTTTATCCTGCCGCATGTGGCGACTGCGTTGCCTGCGTCTGTGCAGGCCTGGATGGGGATGTTCAACGGCCCCGCTGGCGAATTTGACCTCGGAGTCCTCCCAACTTTATGGACACTGTCGGGCCCCGTGTATATTCTCGGCGGCCTGTTGTTTGGCATCGCGACGTTCCGTGCCGGCATCCTGCCGCGCTGGGCGGGCGCACTCCTTGCCCTCTCGACTGTCTTGGCCCCATTAGCTGCCCTGCTCCCCAACGCATCTCAGCCGAAAATAGCAATACCGATGGGGTTAGCACTGGCCTGGTTGGGATATGCGCTCTGGTCTGAACGGCGAGCGCCAGCCGCGGAACCCGTACTTGTCAAGGGAAGCCCCCTGCCCAGCCGAAGCGGAGCAGACTAAGCTCGCTGGAGTTTGTGCGGAGTGAGACAAGCGGCTCTCCAACCCGCACGGCATTAGCCGTTCTTTCCCCTCTGCAATGAGCACCGCACAGTGATGGAATATGGATGGCGGAGAAGGGCATTCAGCCCTCTCTGCCATCCATATTCTTCAAAAAAGGAAAACAAATGAGCATCACTAAAGAAGTCAAACTTGCGAACACCGGTCAGCGGGCTGCCACGACCATGTCCTCGTCGAGAAAGACCGCGTTATGGGCGGGCATTTTCTACGTGCTCACCTTTGTCTCGATCCCGACCCTCGCTATCTATGGCCCGGTAAAGAGTGCGAACTACATCCTCGGCGCCGGTCCGGACACTTCCGCCGTCATCGGCGGTATCCTGGAGATCATCGTGGCCCTCGCCGGCATCGCCACCGCCGTCACGCTGTTCCCGGTACTCAAGAAGCAGAATGAATCGGCCGCGCTGGGCCTCGTCGCCTCCCGAGTTTTGGAAGCCAGCGCTATCTTCGTCGGCGTGGCGTTCATCTTATCGATCGTGACCTTGCGGCAGGCCGGAGCTGGAGCCGATGCGTTGGTCACCAGCAATGTGCTTGTCACGCTATATAATCGCATCTTTCTCCTTAGTCAAAGCTTCTTGCCGGCTGTAAACGACCTATTGCTGGGATTCCTGCTCTACAAGTCGCGCCTGGTGCCTAGAGGCCTTTCTCTGATCGGAATCGTCGGAGGCCCCGTCCTTCTCATTGGATACCTCGCCATCATGTTCGGCCTCGTCGGACAGCATGCTGCCCTGGCAGGCTTGTCCGCACTTCTGGTCGCGCTATTTGAGTTTTCGCTGGGCATCTGGCTCATCGTCAAGGGATTCAACTCCTCTGCCATCGCTTCCCTGGCTCAAAAACCAGCAATCTGGTAGCAGAACCGCTTGTAGCCCGGCGGGTCCAAGAAATTCGTGACATCCAAGTCAAAGTATTACGCAAGGGCAGAGAGCGGCTGAATTCCTGGGGGACCTGCGGGGGCCGGGCAAGTATTACCCGGCCCCCGCAGGCTATATACTATGGTCGACTAGAGTTCTATTCGAGTCCTATTCCATGAAACTCGTCCTTATCATTCAATGAAGGAGGCAAAGTGAATACAAACCTAGAAAGCACGTTTTCACCGAAGCGCCTCGCGAGAATCGCCGGCGTCTTCTACCTGCTCGTCGGTATCTTCGGGGGCTTTGCCGAAGGCTTTGGGGACCCCAAGATGTACACAGCCGGCAACGCAGCGGCCACGACTGGGAACGTGCTCGCGAACCCCGGGCTGGTCCGGATGATCGTCGCGGCCCACTTGCTGGATGCGATATTCTTTGTCTTGACGGCCATGACCCTCTACATCCTGCTCGAGCACGTGCACAAGAGCATGGCGAGGGCCATGCTGGTCTTCGTCGCAGTGGCGGTCGGGATCATTACCCTCAATGCGGTCTTCCAGTTTGAGGGCTTGCGGGTTGCCACCGACAGCTCCTACGTGACCGCTTTCGGCGCGGCGGGGTCGAATGCGCTCGTGCTGCTCCTGCTCGACATCCAGCACTATGGAACCCTCAGCGCCCAGGTGTTCTTTGGCCTGTGGCTGGCACCGCTCGGGTATCTCGCCTACAAATCAGGGCTGTTCCCCAAGGCGCTGGGCGTCGTACTCGTCGCGGCCACCGTCTGTTACCTGGTGGACCTGTTCGCGGCGTTCCTGATCCCCGAGTTCGGCAAGCAGATCCACGCGTTCATTGTCATCGTGCCGGCCATTGCGGAGATCTGGATGGTCCTGTACCTGCTGGTGGTTGGCGTGAGAGCCGTGAAAGCAAGCACATCCTTGCCGCGGCGTAAACGCTGCTGCACACGGCAACGCCTGTTGCTTCGCATCTGTACGGATGCGCAGCATCGTTACCCCGTTCATATAGTCAAGGAAAGCAAGACACCGCCGTTTGGCGGTGTCTTCGCGTCTGAGGCCAATGGACATCGGTCCCCTTCGGGGGATTTGCCTGCACCTTGCCGCAGGCACAGGTGAACAGCTATTACCTGATCCAGAATTGCCCCGGAACTTGTCTACTTCGTCTATGGCGTGCATTTATGGGTATTCTGTGACTGTTTGGCGGCCAAATCCATCTATATTCACTATCTCTTTATCAAGAGAATGTGTTAGTTTAGCCGGCGTTGCTTATCTATCTGCGGCCGCTCGGCAATATATCGCAAGATCGGATTCGCTGATATCTCCCAATTAGGAGATACGCGGCGATAGATACGCACGAATCCAACAAATAGAACATAACCGATTGCGACACCAACCGTATTGAATATCACATCATTGATATCTGCAATCCGGAACGTAATTCTTGCAATAAGCCCCGTTATCAGCTGCAGAAACTCTATACTGATACTGAAGAGCGCACCGATGGCAACTACCTGCTTCATGCGAAGATTCGTGATGAACGGCAGCCCAAGGCCGAAAGGAATCAGAAGCAGAATGTTTAGAAGCGAGGTTTTCAAGTCCGCTGGGGTGAGCGTGATAAGCGGAATAAGATTCATGGCTTTCCCAGCCGTTTGTCCCTGCAGGATAAGGCCTGGCATAAAATGTCTTAGAAGAAGCAGAGATTGAAATTGATAGAGCGTGTAATCCAGAACCATAACTATATAGACGTAGAATATAGTGAAGAACAGCAAATATACGAGAGCCTTCTTTTTCTTCAACCGAAGGAACGCGACCATGCCGAACCAAATCAAACCCAAAAGAAGTATGGCCGATAGATCCATTACAACTCTTATAGCGTCCAGATTATGAGAATCCATAACTTTATTTTGCCCTGACTGAGTTTCTTGACCTGTTCCAAGCCCTTGTCGCGGTCTAAATATACTCGGTCACCCAGGCCCAAGTATCACGCTCGTTATCCATGCTCATGTGTCGCCTGACATGCAAGACCAGGCTGCAGGCGTCATGGATGATATTGTTTCTCCGGTACGTGGTTCAAAGCAGATGCAACACGCGGCGCAGAGGGCAGTACTCACATCCCGATAGAAAACTCTGGAGTGCCAAAAACAAACAAGAACACCGCGTAATGCGGTGTCTTGAGGCTGGGGATCAAGGATTCGAACCTCAAACTTCGCGTCCAGAGCGCGACGTGATGCCATTTCACCAATCCCCAATGTACTATTAACTGATCCAGAAGTCACTGATCGCGCCGAGCGGCAGGTAAATGGGCACCACTCCCGATCAAACCCCCACAGGCAAATAGATCTGGTCCAGCAACGCCAGGAATTCCGCGGGCGGTCTCACCTGCAATATTCGTTTCCGATCATCACGCGTGAGCGTCCGCATCAGCAGGTATTGCACGGCGTGCTTGCGGAAAAGCCTCTGCCCATCTTCCTCCCCGTAGAACTTCACGTTCCGCGCCAGGTGCTTACGGACCACCTCCCGCACCTGTTCGGGCGAGACCTGGTCGCGGTCCAAACGCGAGAATATCCACGGGTTGGCAATCGCCGCGCGCCCGATCATGACCGCCTCGCAGCCGGTGTAGTCCTTGAGCCGCTGGATATCCGCCACGGTCTTCACATCCCCATTGCCGATCACCGGGATCTTCACCGCCGCCTTGACCTCCGCGATGGCATCCCAGTCGGCCTGCCCGCCGTAGCTCTGTTCCTTGGTGCGCCCGTGGATGGCGATCAGCGAACCGCCGTTGTCCTCTACGATGCGGGCGACCAGCTTATAGGTACGCATGTCTTCCCAGCCCAGCCGGATCTTGCCTGTCACCGGCACGTGCAGGGCAGCCGTGAGCTTGCGGAAGAGCCGCGCGATCTTCAACGGTGTGCGCATCAGCCCCACCCCGGCGCCACGCGCCGCCACGCTCTTGGCCGGGCAGCCCATGTTGATATCGATGATATCCGGACCCAGCTCCTGGACGATCAGCGCGGCCTGCAGGATGTGCTCCGGGTCGTCGCCGTATATTTGGAATACCACCGGGCGCTCCGCCTGCTCATAATAAAGCTTGGCCTTCACATGCCTGGGGCGCTGAAGTATATCCTCGACCTTCACAAACTCCGAATAGCTCATCGCCGAGCCAAGCGACCGGCACACCGACCGGAACGGCCAATCGGAATAGCCGTCCATCGGAGCCAGGATGGCATCTGCCGTGGATGGGAATGTCGCGCACTGAGAATGCGGGTGCGGTAGTCGGTTCGGCAGGTAGCTGTATCATAATATTCAGCGGGGGAGTAATTATACAATAGAGTGTACCGGCGGTTTTCGCTGCCGAGGCCGACGGATTGTGGAGAATGCTACTATCCAAAAAAGAATTGATGAAGCACTAAGCGTCCGCTAAGCCGGGAAAATAGACCGCTATGCTATACTATGCCGACTCTTTTGATAAACTATCACCGAATACCGGTACCTGCTTAGTGATGAGTTATTGTTCGTGAGGCGGAAGGAAAATCAATGCCTAATCCGGTGATCATGCTCATCGACGACGACCAGGCCGTCCTGAACGCGGTCGAGCGGGATGTGCGAGCGAAGTTCGGTCAGGACTACCGCATCGTAAAAGCCAACTCGGGCGCCACGGCGCTCGAGTTTCTCAAGAAGCTGCAGCAGCGCAACGAGATCGCAGCGCTCTTCCTCACGGACCAGCGCATGCCGCAGATGACCGGGCTCCAATTCCTGGAGCAGGCCCGCGAGCTTTTTCCCGAAGCGAAGCGCGTCCTGCTGACGGCCTACGCAGATACCGAAGCGGCCATTGCGTCCATCAACAAACTCCAGCTCGATTACTACCTGCTCAAACCCTGGGATCCGCCTGAGGATCACCTCTATCCCGTGATGGTCGACCTGTTGGAAGACTGGCGTTCCAATGTGCGCCTGCCGTTCGAAGGCATCCGTGTGGCGGGCACGTTATGGTCGCCCAGATCGCATGAGGTGAAGGATTTCCTGGCGCGGCACCAGATCGCGTACCAGTGGCTGGATGTGGATACCGATACGAAAACGCGCACGCTGGTGGAAGGATATTCCAATGGCAGCCTGCATCTGCCGGTGGTCTTCTTCCCCGATGGCAGCGCGCTTGTGGAACCTGATATCCAGATGCTGGCAGAGAAGGTGGGCATCCAAACCAAGGCCTCCCTGCCCTTCTATGACGTGGTGATCATTGGGGCCGGCCCGGCGGGTCTATCTGCGGCAGTCTATGGCGCATCCAGCGGATTGAAATGCCTGGTGATCGAAAAGCAAAGTCCCGGCGGGCAGGCCGGCAACAGCCCTCGAATAGAAAACTACCTTGGCTTCCCGGCGGGCGTCTCCGGCATGGACCTTACGCGGCGGGCCGTCACCCAGGCGCGGCGCTTCGGCGCGGAGATCATCTCGACGCAGTTCGTGACGAGCATACGCCTGCAGGACATGTACCGGGTGATCACCCTGTCCAACGGAATGGAGATCGTGAGCAAGGCGGTGCTGCTGGCAACGGGCGCCTCCTTCCGCAGGCTCGATGTGCCCGGCATCGACGAGTTCACAGGCGCCGGTGTCTATTACGGCGCGGCGTACACCGAGGCGGCCTTCTACAAGGACCAGCCGGTGCTGGTGGTGGGCGGCGCCAACTCGGCGGGACAGGGTGCATTATTCCTCAGCCGCTTTGCCAGCAAGGTGACGATGCTCGTTCGCCGCCCCTCGCAGGATGGCACGTCACAGTATCTGCTGGACGCGGAAGCAGCCAACCCAAAGATCGAGCGCATACTCAGCAGCGAAATACTCGAGCTGCATGGAAAGCCCGGCAAACTCGAAGAGGTCGTGATACGGAACCGCCAGACCAAAGAAATAATGACCCTGCCGGCCGCAGCAATGTTCATCTTCATTGGAGCACTGCCTCAGACCGATATCGTGAAGGACCTCGTGCTGTTGGAATCCAAGGGGTTTGTCCTCACCGGCCGCGACCTGATGAAGGAAGGCAAATTGCCGCAGAGTTGGCCGCTGGAGCGCGATCCCTTCATGCTGGAGACCAGCGTGCCGGGCATCTTCGCCGCCGGCGACGTTCGCCTCGGCACCAACCACCGCGTGGCTTCCGCCACCGGGGAAGGCGGCATCGCAATCGCCGCCATCGAGTCGTATCTCAAGACCCTATGATCAACGAGTTGCTCCGGCGCCTGCCGCTATTCGCGGAGCTATCCGAAGCCGACCTGGAGTGGCTTTCTGCCCACGCCGAGCCGATCACCGTGCAGCCCGGGGAACATTTAATAGAAGAGGGCGAGCCGGGGGAGGCCGCGTACGTCGTACTCGACGGCGAATTCGAGATCATAAAGAAATCAAATCGACAGGATATCGTGATCGCCGTGCGAGATGCCGGCGAAGTGTTCGGCGAAATGGCGCTCATCGACCAGTCGCCGCGCACGGCAACGGTGCGCGCATTGCGCAGAAGCAGCCTGCTGCGGATCGGCGGCGATACTTTTAAACAATTGCTCTCGCAAAGCGCCTCGGCAAGCCTGTCGATCCTGCGCACGGTCAGCCGGCGGCTGCGGCAGAATGAAGGGCTCGTCAGGCAGAACGAGAAGATGGCGGCCCTCGGGAACGCTGGCTGCCGGGCTTGCGCACGAGCTGAACAACCCCGCGGCCGCTGTTCGCCGGAGCGCCAACCAGTTGAGGACTGCGCTCAAGGAGTGGAGCGCCGCCACGAGCGAGCTTGAGCGCCTGTCGCTCACCGATGAACAGATCCGGGCCGTCGGGGACTTGAAGGTGCAGCTTGAAGCGCCCCGTTCAGCGAATGAGGCGCTCGATCCGCTCGCTCAGAGCGACCAGGAATACGAGCTGCAAACGACGCTGGAGCAAGGCGGCATCGCCGACGCCTGGCAGATGGCCCCCACATTTGTCGCAAACGGCTGGGAAGCCGGGTCGATCGCGAAGTTGGAAGAGACTTTCCCTCCCCCGTCCTGAACGCAGTCCTCCGGTGGCTTGCTGCCGGCCTGACGGTGCAATCGCTGCTCCATGAGGTGGACCTCGGAACGGAGCGCGTGTCCGAGATCGTGAAAGCTGTGAAGGCCTATTCCTATCTGGACCAGGCGCCGGTGCAGGAGGTGGATATCCATGAGGGCCTGGACAACACGCTCATCATCCTGCGGCACAAGATCGGCGGGAACATTGAGGTGGTACGCGAATACGCCCCCGACTTGCCTCACATCGAGTCATATGGCAGCGAGCTGAACCAGGTTTGGACCAACCTGCTCGATAACGCCATCTATGCAATGGAAGGCAGCGGCCTGCTCAGGCTGCGGACGCGCGCCGAAGATGGACATGTCGTTGTGGAGATCCAGGATAACGGCCCCGGCATTCCGCCTGAAATCCAGCAAAGGATCTTCGAGCCGTTCTTCACGACCAAGCCTCCCGGCCTGGGCACGGGCCTTGGGCTGCACATTGCCTACAGCATCATCAACAATCATTACGGCCGGATCAGCGTTACGTCCGTACCGGGGAATACCTGCTTTCAAGTGACACTGCCCACCCAATTGCCCCGCGTGGCAGGCTGATGGGGTATGCGATCCCGGTCACTGCACCACTCGTACGACTTGCGACGTTTTACATTGAAACAGGACCACGGAGGAGAATATGACGATCGAGACTGATGCCGAGCTCCGGCAGATCCTAAAGACCGTGAAGACGGTAGCTTGTGTCGGCGTGTCTTCCAACCCGGAGAAAGCCAGCTACGAGATCTTTCAATACCTGGCGGATGCCGGCTATCACATGATCCCGGTGAACCCGACGACACCGGAGATACTTGGCAGGAAGAGCTACCCGGACGTGCCGTCCATCCCGGAGAAGGTGGACGTTGTGCAGATCTTTCGGAAGCCCGAGGACGTGCCGCCCATCGTCGAGCAGGCCATAAAGGCGGGCGCAAAGGTGGTCTGGATGCAGGAGGGCATCGTGAACCAGGAGGCGGCTGCAACGGCAGAGAAGGCCGGCTTGCAGGTCGTCATGAACCGCTGCATGATGAAGACGCACCAGCGGCTACTGGCCCGTCTCACGCTGCGTTGACGTGTCAGCGTAGTTACAGATCCTGCACATCGGAACCCGGACATAAAAACAGCCAGTGGCACAAATGCCACTGGCTGTTTTTATTGCTCGCTTTATTTGCTGTGCTTTCAGGCAGGCTGCGTCTTCTTCAGCATGTCCAGGAAATGTTTGCGGAACTTCGACACCTTGGGTGCCACCACCGCTATGCAATATGGCTGGAAGCGGTTGTTTGCGTAGTATTCCTGGTGATAGTCTTCGGCCACGTAGAACTTGTCGAAGCGGGTTACTTCGGTCACGATGGGCTGATCCCAGATGTGCTGGTCGTTCAATTCCTTGATCAGCTGCTCCGCGGTCGCCTTCTGCTCGTCATCATGATAGAAGATAGCCGAGCGATACTGCGTGCCCGTGTCCGCACCCTGCCGGTTCAGCGTCGTCGGGTCATGGATGGCGAAGAACACGTTCAGCAGGTCACGGTAGGAAACGACGGATGGATCGAACTTCACCTGCACCACTTCCGCGTGGCCCGTGCGGCCCGTGCATACATCCCGATAGCTCGGGTTGACGACCTGCCCGCCCGCGTATCCCGATTCCACGGACTCAACACCCTTCACCTCATCGAAAACGGCCTCGAGGCACCAAAAACACCCGCCAGCCAAAGTTGCAGTCTGTAGATTTTCCTTCATGATAAATTCTCCTTCTCTCTGAAAATATCGGGCTCGTTCAGCCAGTAAGACGACCCGTAGGGCCGGAATATTATTAAGAAAGTATTACGGCACGCCATAAAACAACCGTCCGGCAGCCGCACACTGGCTTTTCCAGTGGAGACTGCCGGACGAGATCGAGCGGTCTATTTCATTTACAGCGTTGGCTCAGGCTCAGGTACGGCAGCCGCACGCTTCAACTCTATGTCGCCGTCTGCCGTCACGTCCACATCGATGAAATCGCCATCGGCGAACTCTCCGGCCAGCAGGCGGTCAGACAGCGGGTCTTCCACTCTCTGCTGAATGGTGCGGCGCAGGGGGCGGGCGCCGAAGTCGGCGTCATAGCCCTGCTCGGCCAGGACAGCCAGAGCGGCGGGGGTGGCCCGGAGCGTGAGGCTGTGCTCTTTGAGTCGCAGCGCCACCTTGTCGAGTTCGAGGGTGACGATCTTCTCAATATCTTCCCGGTTCAGCGAACGGAAGATGATCACGCTGTCCAGCCGGTTGATGAACTCGGGCCGGAAGGCGTGCTTCAACGAGTTCATTCAGCTTCTTGCGCATCTCGTCGTAGGAAAGCTTCTCGGCGGAGATGTCATCCCGCGTCAGTTGGAAGCCGAGCCCGCTTTGCTTCTTGATCATGTCGGCGCCGATATTCGACGTCATCACCACGATCGCATTGCGGAAGTCCACCTTGCGACCCTTGGCATCCGAGAGATGCCCTTCTTCCATGATCTGCAGGAGCATATTATGGACTTCAGGGTGCGCCTTTTCGACCTCGTCGAACACAATGATCGAATAGGGGCGGCGGCGCAGAGCCTCGGTAAGCTGCCCGGCGTCTTCGTAGCCTACATAACCTGGAGGGCGCGCCCACCAGCCGGGAGGCCGTGTGGCGTTCCATGAACTCGGACATATCGAGCTGGATGGCCGCATCTTCACTGCCGAACATAAACTTCGCCAGCGATTTAGTCAGCTCCGTCTTGCCGACACCCGTAGGCCCGAGGAACATGAATGAGCCGATGGGGCGTTTGGGATCCTTCAACCCGGCTCGGGCACGCCGGACGGCGCGGGAGATGGCGAGGATGGCATCTTCCTGCCCGATGATGGACTTGCGAAGCTCGTCTTCCATCTTGAGCAGGCGCTGAGATTCTTCCTCAGCGAGTTGCATGAGCGGGACGCCGGTCCACATGGAGACCAGCTCGGCAATATCGTCCGCTGAAACGACGGGGCTGGTGGCGCGGTCCCAGCCGGAGCGGATGCGCTCGATCTGCTCGCCCAGGTCGATCTCGCGGTCTTCCCATTCCTTGATGTCTTCGCCGTTGCCCTCTTCCTGTGCCAGGGCACGGTTCTGACGGGCTTCGCGCAGTTGGCTGTAGAGGTCTTTGGCCTGCTTGGCAGCCGGACTCTTGTACATGCGCACACGCGAAGCAGACTCGTCGATCAGGTCAATAGCCTTGTCAGGCAGGAAACGCTCGGTTACGTATCTGGATGAAAGATGCGCTGCGGCTTCCAGGGCTTCGTCGGAGATCACGAGGTGGTGATGCTCTTCATAGGCCGGGCGCACGCCGCGCAGGATCTCGATGGTTTCGGCCTCGGACGGCTCGTCCACCTGTACAGGCTGGAAGCGCCGCTCGAGGGCTGCGTCGGATTCGATGTGCTTGCGGTATTCATCGAGAGTGGTCGCGCCAATCACCTGAAGCTCGCCGCGGGATAGGGCCGGCTTGAGGATATTGGCCGCATCCACGGAGGAGCCTGCAGCACCTGCGCCGACGAGCATATGCACTTCGTCAATGAAAAGGATCGCGCCGGATTGCTTCAGCTCATCGATCACGCGCTTGAGTCTTTCCTCGAACTGGCCGCGATACATCGTGCCGGCCACGAGGGAACCCACATCCAACTGCAAGACCCGCTTGTTCATCAGGGGCGCGGGCACGTCGCCTTCGACGATGCGCTGCGCGAGACCTTCCACGATGGCGGTCTTGCCGACACCGGGCTCGCCGATCAGGGCGGGGTTGTTCTTCGTGCGACGCGCCAGGATCTGGATGACGCGCTCGATCTCCATCTGGCGCCCGATCACCGGATCAAGCTTCTTCTCTTCGGCCAGGGTCGTCAGGTCGGACGCGAGCTGATCGACAAGCGGCGTCTTGGGGGTTGCAGCCGGAGTGCGCGCCGATTGCGGCGTGCCCGCGGCGGCGGAAGGCGAGGAAGCCGTCTCGTTCAGGACGCGCCGAGTCTGGCGGCGGATCTGATCCGCAGTAACACCGAGGCGGCGCAGAACTTCCATCGCGGTCGCATCGACGCGTACGAGGCCTAATAGGATATGTTCGGTCCCGATATAGTGGTGGCCGAGGCGCCGGGCCTCGTCCACTGCATATTCGAGAACTTGTTGTGTATCGGGAGCAAGATCGATCTTGGTATCTTCGTGCCGGCTTTCGACGCTTACTCGCTCAATAATTTCTCGGACACGGCTAAATTCGAGGCCGAGCTCGCGCAACACTCTTCCGGCCACGCCCCCTTCTTCCTCCATGAGGCCCAGAAGCAGATGTTCTGTACCAATACTGTTTTGATGACCCCGTTCGGCTTCTTGATGGGCCAAGCTAAGCACCCGTCTCGCCCGCTGGGTAAAGCGTTCCATACCAGCCATAGTGTCTGTCACTCCTCGACCCAATAAATCGGATTGGGTCGGTAAAGATTGTACCAAAAAGCAAGCGGACTCTGTGTAGGAGAAAGATTAGAGTTTCGTGTCGTTATGACATTTTTCGCAATTTGGTCATCAAATTGCAATATTCATGCGCGATTCCGCACGAACCTCCTCTATCGATTATCTCCATCGCCGTGGATCTTACCGCGTGCCTGGCGGTCAAGCAGCTTTTCGATGTTATGAGCTGCTATTTCGTCAAGCGAAAGGCCCAGTTCTGTTGAAACTTGAGCGAGATACCACAGAACATCGCCCAATTCGGCCTGCAAGGCTGCACGATCGGCCTCACTAAAAACACCGTCCTTGTCGCGGAAGATCTTTTTGATCTTACCGGAGACTTCACCCGCTTCATTTGTAAGGCCCAGCGTCGGATAGATCACGCCGTGCCCTATAACGGGATACTTCGCGGTCTGCCTGGCTTTTAGTTGATAGTCATCGAAGTTCACATCCTTCTCCAATTGGTAAAACGATGAATTTCAATTTGCGTATCGAGCCGCACGGAATCAGAGCCCAGCCTTTTTGGGAATGCGGCCTCAGCCAAAAGTGCTGCTTGACATCCCGCCCTGCAAGCATGCACATCATACACGATTATCGTTTCAATTGGCGGGTGATCGTGGGGTCGGTGATCTTCCTGTCGTCGGCAAGCAGGAAGGCCTTGGACAGTATGACTGCCAGGGTCGGGTCGCCTTCAAATGGCAGGAGCAGCTTCTCTCTTGCCAGTGCGCCTGCTGCCCGTGACGGGACGATGCACAAATACTGATCGTTTGGCTCCATCAGGATGTTTCCGGATCCCAGATGGATCTTATATTTCCGAATGTCGCCGGTTACAAGCAGGAACTTTTCGTCCAGCGGCAGCGTTCGGCGATCTTCAGGCGCGGGAGCAGTGTTTCCAGCACCTGTTTTCGAGTGCGGGCTGATTCGGTAAGCTCGCCGAAGGAGTAACTGTTCCAATAGTCACGGTAGCGCACCTCCGGGCCGCCATCCAGCCAGTTGGGATCGTTGCCCAGGCTGGCTACGCCGACGAATAGATCCACATCGCGCATGACCTCCGAGAACACCAGCGGTGGAATGTTTTCCAGCGGCAGGGGTTCGGCATTGTCATGATTATTCCAACGGCGGGCGCGGTAACCACCCCCGGAGGCATGCGCACGGTTCTCCGCGGCGTCACGGTGATAAAAGCGCACCTGGTCCGTTGTTAGATATAGGAACGTGCCCGTCTCGTTGGTATCGTGTCCGTAGTGGCTGCCGATGCCCTCCACCCAAAACTCGGCGCGCAGGTTCCAGGGACCAAGCAGGCGCGTGGCAGGCGGGAACTCACTATCCACCATCAATCGAAGTGAATTCTTCCATCCGCGCACCGCGCATAATGCATGGAACTGATGCTGCCGCAGAATATGCGCCGCGAAGCGGTTGGAGTAGACGCCTGTGCTGCGCTCCGCATCCGTGAGGACATAGATCTCGCGGTGCGCCTGCTTGAACGGCTGCTGCACATTATGCGCGGCCAGCCAGCTCCGCCATGTCGACACTACATCCGAACCTGCGCTGATCGGATGCCATAACTCGACGTTCGTCCTATCATCCAGCCACGTCAGCGGCTTGTCATCGCGTCCCACGATCTGCCCCGCCCGCCAGATGCCCGATTCAGCCTGGTCGTCTCTGCTGAACTTCCAAATGAGCCGGCGCGCTACCGTACCTGCCATAGGATGATCGAGGTAGCGCACCCGCCAGGCTGCCAGCGTCCATTTGCGGGGCGAAAGGTAGAGGCGATCCATTCGATCGCGCAGCGCGGGCAATAATTTGCGGATGTCCTTGACGGTCTGCGTGATCTCCCCGATTTCGGCCGGGTAGCGTTCTTTGACATCTGCGGGCAGAGTGGAGATCTGCTTGCCGGAGCGTTCCCACGTTTGCTCCACATCGCTCCCGATCACGGTTATGTGAGCACGCGCCGTCGTTGAACATATAAGACTGTGTTCCGACTTCCTCAAAGCCATAGGTAGGCACGCACAATTCTTCCATCTCTTCCATTGCGATGCCTGTACGTTTCGCCGCCATGGTGATGGCAGCCGTGACCGCTTTTTGCGGACTGCTGCCCTTGATCTTTACCTTCAGAATGCTCAACTGGGCGACGCCTTCCGCCGAAGGCATGCTGCCCAGTGCCCAGAAGCAGGCATTACCTATCCTAGCTGCACGCGGCCCATACCCCGGCAGGCGGCGATACGCAGAGATCGCCAGCGCGGTGAGCGCCCGAGCGATCTCGGCGTCTTCGAACCTGCCGCACAGCCATACCAGCCCCTTGAGGATATCGGCGTTGCCCGGCAGGGGCATCTGGCCGTTGTCGCGGCGGCCTGGCGATTCACGCGGCCTGTCAGCCAGCGGGAACCACTGCAAGGCGGCGGAGCGGAAGTCCTGTTCCCCGATGATGCCGAGGCTGGCCTGCGAATCCTTTAGCCATTTTCTCGTCGGAGCGGACCCGGTTGCTCGCAAACAGCAGAGCAGAAGCCGGGCCCACGCGCTGCGCCTCTCGCTATCCAAGGCATTGATATCAGCCAGCGCCGCGTCCGCCCACGCATCCCCTTCCGTCATCGGCAGGCGCACGGCCTGATTGCCCACCAGCTCGTGCAGGTGCAGGATATGGCGCTGGTCTTCAACGGTCATGCGCTCGGCTTCGACGGCTTTGATAAGTCGCCCGATGCTCCCGGCCAATGCCGTACTTAATTCATTTTGCTTAAGATGGTCGCTCACCAACTTGACCAATTGCGGCAGCCCGCGCCAGTAATTGCTCCCCACTTGCGCCGACCAATCCAGGATGATCAGGATATCCGATTCGCTGAGCGGCAGCCGGCGCTTAAGCAGCACAAAGAGCGCCTGGCGCATCTTCCAGCTCGTCTGGTTGTACGTGGTGGCGCCATGCTGCTCAAGCCATCGCACCATGGCAAGCACCGCGCGGCTCTGAACCGCCGGATCGGATTCCTGGATTCGAGCGCCTGCGGCAAAATTCTCCAAGCGAAACGGGTAGTTGCGCCCGGGCTGTTTGGCAAGCTCTTCGACAAGGGTTTCCGCGGCCTCAGGCTCTGCCCGCAGATTGAATGAGTTTTCCATCTCAGCCCCCAACCAATGGCACAAGCTTCAGGAAGGTGACCGATGTCTCCGGACGCGCCTCGAACTGCGCGTCGAGACTTTCGGCCTGCCGCCCATCCACCAGCACAACGAAACCGTTGCGCTCGAATCCTTCGATGGCCTTTTCGAATTGTTCTTGTGGGTCGATGGAGCGCGGTTCCCGCATGTGGAATCCATAGCGGGTGCGCTCGGCTTCCCCCGGCTGGACGAGCAGGTGAAAGAACTCGGGCCTGTGACGGTTGTACTCGCGGACTTCCTGATAGACGCGTTTGCGAATGAGCTCGCGAACGCTGATGGTCTCGGCTGGCACGCGCACATTAAACATGTGTTCCGTTTGACCCAGGCCGGCAGTGGATTGATCCCGAACATTGAGAAGGGTAAGCATGGGTATCTCCTTATGACAGTGTAAAGGTGGGCAGGCAAAGACGCCTGCCTACAGGGTGCTGCGTAATTATCTGAACCCGAGTGTTCCTTTCTGCCCTGCTACCGGTTGCACCCGTTTAGATATTAATGCAACAAGCAGCAGAACGTATGTTCTAATTATACAAGAATTGTGGGATTTTCGCCAGTCCACTTGCAATAAAACTCTTGCCCCCAACCCTCACTTGGAATCGGAAATAAGACGCGCTACGTCTTGAACGAGCCGGCCAAACTTTTCCAGAACTCGTCCCGCTTGCCCGGAACAAAGGGCACATACAGGGTCAGCCGGTCCGCGATACCCGCATACCTCTCACGCAGGGCAGACGCCAAGTCTTTTGCATCGGTCACCAGGCAAAACTCCTGCAGCATCTCATCGTTGACAAGGGCCGGCATCTCAGCCCATTCCCCTTTCGCTGCGTGCGACGAGAGCTTTTCAGCAACGCCAGCCCAGCCATGCAACTCCATCACCGGGCGATACGAAGGCGTGGATGCGTAGAACGCAAGCTGCGCGCGGGCGGCTGCCTGCTCCTCTGCCGAGGTCGCGGCGAAGGCGGACACCGAGATCGAAATATCCTGTCGCTTTCTTGCGGACTTATTAAGTCCCGCCTCAATCGCGGGTACGATGACTCTCTCCAAATAGTGCGGACTGTGGAACGGATGTACATGGAACCCGTCGCACAACTCGCCCGCCAGCCTTGCCAGTCCCTCATTCACTCCGGCGATGTAGATCGGGATCTGCGGATGTTCGATCGGCCCCGGGTCAAAGAAGGGCGACATGAGGGTCAGCTTGTAATACTCGCCCCGGAAATTGAGCTTCGTGCCGTTCTGCCATGCATCCCACAGCGCCCGAATGGCAAGGATCTGTTCGCGCAGCTTGCCGGTGACCGAATCGGGCCAGGACATGCCGAAGCGCCGCTCGATGTGCGCCCGCACCTGCGTGCCCAGCCCCAGCATGAAACGCCCATTCGATTGCGCCGCCAGGTCCCACGCGGTATAAGCCAGGTTCGCGGGCGAACGCGCAAAGGAGACGGCGATCGCCGTGCCGAAGAACAGCCTCTGCGTATGTTCGGCGATCAGCGTGCAAGGCAGGAATGGATCGTGCTGGGTTTCTGAGGTCCAGAGCGCATCGAAGCCGAGGTCTTCGGCGGCCCGGGCGATGGCCGGGACGTCTTTCAATGTACAAGGCGGCAGAGTCGCATCAAAGTTCATTGTTGAGCGTTGTCTGATTGGATATTAGAAGGAAAGCGCCACACGACTCTATGGGCTGGGGACTGCGGTCGGCGTCGCTGCGGCCGGGCAATTACCGTGCACCTATTCCCCTTGCAGCCATAAAAGCAAAGCGGTCAGGGTGTAGCCATTGGATGTACCTTTGTTCTTCACCATTTGCCTTACCTCGTCCCGGCTGAACCACCGGATCTCGCTCACCTCATCCTTGTCGAAATCCTGGACGCGGCCGAGCGCTTTGCAGTGCAGCACATGGAAAAGCTTGTTGGCATTCCCGTTCATCGGATAATAAGAATAGATCAAGCGGTGTTGATCGGACGCATATCCCGTCTCTTCCAGGATCTCGCGCCGGGCGGCGTCAATTTCTGTTTCGCCGGCTTCCACTCCGCCGGCTGGCAATTCCCACTCCGCCAGACCGGTGGTATAGCGCCAGACGCGGACGAACACGATGCTGCCCAGGTCATTCTCAGCGATCATCGTGACCGCGGGCCGCGGAAAATCCAACAGGTGGTAATTGTCGATCACAAGCCCATTGGGAAACCTCACTTTATCGACGTACAGGTTCACCCACGGGCTTTGATAGATAATGCTTCTTGATAGTCGCTCTGGTTTCATGAATTACCCTGCGCTAAATTATTTCCGGGCAGTCCGCACCTAGTCGCTTAACAGATAAGCCAGGACCCACTGCGTGGTTGCGACCAACGCATCAGTATGGGTGCGCTCGTAATTGTGCGAAGCATCAATGCCGGGGCCGATCAGCGCCACTGCCACATCCCCGCCGGCACGCCAGAGCGCTTCCCCATCTGATCCATAGTTTGGATATGTATCTGCCTTATAGATGATGCCGTTCGTATCCGCCAGCGCGCGCAGCTTATTGCTCAAGCCGTGATGGTAAGGTCCGCCGCTGTCCTTGAGACACAGCGAGGCATGGAACTCATCAGATTGTTGACCTTCACCCACAGCGGCCATGTCCACCGTAACCAGCTCATGCACGTCGGATGGGATCCCTGCGGCGGCGCCATGTCCCACTTCTTCATAGTTGCTGAAAAGAAAGGTAACGCTCTGCGCGGGGCTTTGACCTGCAGCGGACAGGGATTTGATGGCCGCCACAAGGACCGCGACGCAAGCCTTATCATCCAGGTGCCTCGAGCGCACGAATCCGTTCGTCAGCTCGACGCGCGGATCGAAAGCCACAAAGTCGCCCGCGTTGATACCGAGCAGGCGCGTTCCATGCGCAGACGAGGTGCTCGCGTCGAGCCGGATTTCCATATGGTCTTCGTCCCGCTTCGTCTCAGAGGCTTTCGCCCCATAGACGTGGCCGGAGGCCGCATCGATGAGCAGCGAACCCCGTATTTTCTCACCCGCAGACGTGAAGACCCAACAACCTTCGGTTTCCACGGCGTTAAGCAGCAGGCCCCCGATACGAGTGATTGCGAGCCTGCCATTGGGCTTGAGTTCCTTGACCATTGCACCGAGCGTATCCACATGGGCCGTCAAGGCACGCGGCGAGCCAGCGGATCGCCCTTCCCATCTTGCGACCAGGGCGCCTTTGCGTGTGCGCGAGAGTTGAAGGAACGGATATTGGGAGAGTTCTTTCTCTACAAATGCGATGGCCTGATCCGTAAAGCCGGTTGGTGAGGGAATGTTCAGCAAGTCCACCAGGAACTTGATGAGGTAATTGGTATCTACGTCAGGAAGCATTTTGGCTCTTCTCCGAATGCGAAGCGCGAAATGGATGGCACAATTACACTACCCCGGAAGCATCATTTATGTGCGGTGCGACAGCGGTGAGTATATCGCATGATTTTCTCCTTCGGGCGAAAATTGGGGACAGCCGCTGGCGTTTCACGCGATCTTGCGAGTTCGATAGCCGTCGTAGTCCGGCACGAGACGATCATATTCCCCATCCATGAGAGGCGAAGAGATCATGAAATCCGCTGAGGCGCGGTTGCAGGCAATCGGGATGTTCCATACGACCGCCATGCGCAGCAGGGCCTTCACATCGGGATCATGCGGCTGCGGCTCGAGCGGGTCCCAGAAGAAGATCAGAAAATCGATCTCATTGTCAGCGATCTTGGCGCCGATCTGCTGATCGCCGCCCAGCGGCCCGCTCTGAAGCTTCTGGACGGTAAGCTCCAGCTCGCGCTCCAGCACCAGGCCCGTGGTACCCGTCGCATAGATCTCGTGATGAGCCAGGAGAGTGCGGTTGTACTTCGCCCATTCCAGCAGGTCGCGTTTCTTGTTGTCGTGAGCGACGAGGGCGATCTTCTTATTGTGTTCCATGGCGATCTTTTTGTGCGCCATAAGTCTCCTCCAATTCGCTGAATACTTCTTCTGCCAGGTCCCCATTGGACATCAGCCCTTGAACTTCTTAATTGTAGCCAGTTTCGCCGGCAGTACAGGTGATCCGTAACCGTCGGCTTACAAAGCAGAGAGGGCAACCGATTGGGTCGCCCTGTCTGTGCTAATTCACCCTGTCTTTTTTGGCAGTGCCGCCACGAATGCACTCGGTTGTGATGCGTCCCCTGGGCTATCCCGGCCTCTTGCCGACGATCGCAGCAAATCGAGCATCCCCGCGCAGCCATTGGAGGTCCGGATCTTCCCATGCCCGTGCCAGAGTGAACTTTCCGAGCTTTGCCGCTTGCTGAAGGTGTTCGAAAGCCATATCGACGTTCCCGCACACGCTTTTCAAACAGGCGCGGCTATACCAATTGTCCTCAGGCATTAACTGTCGGATTTTCTCGACATAGCGGTTGGAAACGGGTTCCCCCATTACCTTGTAGATCGCCTCGCTCGCACTCCGACAGAACCACGCTCCTCTTAGGATTTCTGCAATCATAATATGGTGCTGGATCATCCCTTTCAACGCTAACTGTGGACTTAACCGACTCTGTGGTGAGGCTGCAACGGGATTATTTGCTCTTAGCCTCTCGTGGATAATGGGCACAATGTCGCTAAGCTCTCCCTTCGTCAAAGCGAAATGTGGACAACCATATCGCCAACTTGTTCATTGGGTGTAAACGACTTGCCTACGCCAACGGCATCTAGGAAAAACTCGGCAAATTGATCCTTATGATTGCGCTGTGAGCCGACTGGGTTCAAAACACGATTTGCCTGCTGGCTGTAAACAGGTCTGCTACTTGTATGAATATGTTATGAGTAGAATCGACGCATCGGATATCATCAATGTACAGTTGTCCATTGAGTCGCGAAGTCGACGCTTGTTTTAGGCGATCATTTAGATCTGCAACTAAGAGACGGTCACTCCCTTGATCGTCTGAATCTTTCCAAATCTGCAGTAACCTTGGCAATACAGCCCGGCCTGTTTCATGTTCGTCGGTAACGCCTCGCACTAGCAAATGATAAAACATTTGATGTAACGCATCTTGTTTGTTACTTATGCCTTTAGCAAGAACACTGGTAATTTTGAAACTTACTGCTGGTGCATCTTTCAAGAAAAGCTTGATCATTCCTATGTAAACCGGCAAATCATGACGACTTATAGCAGAAAAATGAAATTCTTTGTCAAGCCCGGAATTTTCCTTGAACTTTAGCAAACTACGGTGCAATGCTAAGATGGGATAACCCCCACCTAAAAACCACACGCTACCCACGATAAGTTGGGGGTCGTTTTTTCCGCTCTTCATCCATGTACACGCTCAGAGTAGGACAGCCTTCCGGTCTATCTTCAACAGCCTTCTCTTTTTCTTCGTCAGAAAGTGTTCTTCGATGTTGACGGATTTCCGCATTGGCGATGAAAAGTTTATACACGTTCTGGATTTGCCCGCCCTTTCTCGGGCTAGAGAAGTTAAATCTAGTCAGGCTGTAGAGATGGTCTGGGGTGATCGATTTGCCGTCGTACTGATTTGGCTCGAAAATTTCCCGAAAATTTAGCCTGCAGAGCAATGTCTGAATTCCGGGTTTCGGGATAATGGTTCAGAATCCAGGCAACCTTGTCTCTGAGTGTGTTTACTACAGCCGATGAGATGTGGTCAATTAGTTGCCTGCGTTCTTCATCTCTGGTAGCTTCTTTTTGTCTCTCCTCTTCTGATAACTCTTGGAACCCTTCAGAGCGATTGTTCATTGAGTTAAACAATGATGTCTGCATTTTGATGTTTCCCTACCAGATCGGCGAACGGTTGATAGAGCAGCGTGCTCACTTTCCTGGTTGAGTTGTTATCTGTAATATCGCGATTTAGTATACCGATACCTCCGAGTTGCAACTCTTGGCTGCGATTGAGACGGATATTGTTGCGACAAAGCTACGGAGCCTGTCCAGATTCGTTAACACGTTTCCAGATGGCCCGCTGTAATCCGATGTCAATACCTGTTCAATCCATTCGTTCATTGCTTCCAGCATATACCATCTCACATTGTGGGCACTTGCGTAGTTCGCGGCATTGCCGGATAGCCCAGGCGAACAAAATAGAAAACTCCGCACTGTGCGATGGCGTACCGATAAGCGAGACGAGTTTTTCGACGTAGGTGATGTTCGTGGCTATGCCTGCACGGTGGCGAAAGCGTACTGATATTTTTTCTTCCCCGTCAGTGAATAATAGCGTGCGATTTTCCGCGGTCGAATTGCAGCGGCATATACCCCATTAGAAAAAGAAGGCGGTGAGGCGACGTGCCACTTGTTCTTCGCTATCGTCGAAGGATGAGGAAGCGGAGCAGAATCGGCAAGAGATGCAAAGGAAGAAAAATGGCGTTCGAGGCCGCTTATATCCTTGGCGCAACTATCCTTCGCTACTTGCCCCGCTGATGTTCGAAGGGTATTGTCTACATCAGAATTGAACATAGAGAAACTGCGACCGGCTACTTGTAAACCACTCAACCTTGATGCCAAAATAAATCCGAGATAAATAACTCCGATCCAGAGTATGGGAGAATGCACTGCAATCGTAACGGCACCAGCAGAGATAATGCCGCAAGAATATATAGACGGTTTCTTGTCGCTACTCCTGGACCACTGCTCCTTAAATGTTTTTTCGTTCTGTTGTGCTACGATGATCTGAGATCCTGCCAAATCCGATCCTTCTCATGTTGGATTTGTTGAGATATGTGGTTTCTTGCAGCGAGTTAGGGGCTCCCTTAGCTGTGTGTTCGTGTTGAGTTCACTTTGTCTCTGGTGCCTGTTTGCTTTTGTCTGAGCACGGGTCTGATTTGTGTGGGATGATTGCGACGCTTCGGCCCGAGCGTAGCCGTTGGATGTCGGAGGCTGTTCGCCAGCAGGTACCGTCGTGGGCTTGACGTTCAATTGGATCTGACAGGACTCTGTAGGTCTTGCATCGACTTTGACCTGTGCCTCATGAGAGTCGCCCCTATCTGGGGTGGCTCTCTTAGGCTAGCCTGTCTGTACGCCGAGCGTATTTCCTGTGGCGCAAGCTATTTCCTGATATGCCCAAAAATCCATAGCAATTAAACCTGTTCATATTCCTCACCTAGCATAGAATCGACCTCGAATCGGCGTCGCCAAACTCATCCCTAATGAACCTGTGCAATCACGGCAGGCTCTCGCAAGCGTTACCGTCACTATCCGAATCGAGCCTGTGGATATCCCCGTGGCCAATGGATTTGCAGTAGTCGTAACATGCCTGCGCGCTGGCATGCTGCCAGAAAAATCGCCGCAGTTATAGAGATTGCCGCTGCACGAACACGCCGCCGCCCCGCCGGTGCCTGGTGCTGTTGGCAGAGGTGCGCAGGGTCGGTATGGTTAGCGGAGCTGCCCAAATTCCAAGACTGTGTCGGCAGATGCCGCTTGTTCGACCGCCTGGAAAGCAGGGATACAGGCCGTATCCGGAGGATAGGAGGCCGCTTTTGCAAATGCCAGTGCCACGAGTTCGTAATTAACGAAGACTTTGTCAACGATCACGTAGCGCAGCAAGCGTCCGTATCTGTCGGTCTCGGAAACATCCTTGAACAACAAAGCATCCTTGCCAAAAACCAATTCTGTATTCTTCGCGCTGGCCTCTGCCGCATAATATTGGATGCCGCCGCTCATTTCGGGAGTGTCCATGCCGATATAGCGCACAGAGTATGTTTTCCCATCCCCATCCAGCATGACCTTGATCGTGTCACCGTCTACTACTTGGACGACTTTGCCGTGCTCTGGTGGATTGGTCGGAATGCAGCCTGCGCCGTTGATGCCAGATAGGTCGGCGATTGCTGGAAGTGGGATTGCCGTCTCCGTTGCCAGCGGTGGTGGCTGCGATGGGTGTCGCCGTAGCTTGCGCCATGGGCGTACTTACACTGAGCGTGCTTAGCTTTGATGCCGACGCGATCCAAAAACGGACGTGTTGATAGCACCGTAATCAAGCGTCGGCTGCGGCGCGGCGAAGTTCATCCGACTTAACACAACAGCGGAGCAGAGCAGCAGCAGACATAGGCTTGAAAGAATTCCCCCGCCGATAAGCAGGATCTGCGTGACGTTTCCTCCGCCTTTTCGCCGTGGCGGTAATCCCTGGTTAGCGCCGTAGTTGGGAGGCGGCTTGGTCGGTCGGACTGCGCCTTTGGCTGACCGGGATAATTCTGGTTGAAACTAAGCGGGCTCGATGCAAGGAGATTGTCGCCCGTATAGGACATGCCCGTGCCGGGCAGGGATACGGTCGGGAGAACGCCCCGCCTTCCAACATTCATATGAAAGCCCTTGCCGCCAATAGATGTGCTTAGTCCACCCTTGCTTAGATCGACTTTTACGCCCGGAAAAATCTTGAGTGAACGACGGAAGCGAAAAGGCATAGTATCCCTCCATCCTGCCAACTATCATCGTACACATTTCCGGTAGAGTTTACAAGTGCCTTTCGCACCCTGATTCCGCTAGGAATTAGGCCGCCTGCCCCTCATACTTCACGATTCCCCGGCACTGCGGATAATTCGCGCATCCCCAGAACTGCCCGCCCTGGTTGGTCCCGCTCTTTGCCGTTCTCAGCACCATCTCCCCGCCGCATTTCGGACAGCACGGCGCACTGTTTTGTTTTTCGATCACCACCGGTTGGACCGGCGTTTCGGCCTTCGGCAAGCCCATGTGCTGGCGCAACGCCGCAGGTTAGCTCCGTCACCGAATATGCCTGCCGCACCGGGATTTCAGCAGCGGCAGCTTTGCCGCCTCTGAAAACCCTCTCCACGAACTCATCCCTCCCCTGCCTGTCGCTCCGCTGGTGACTCTTATCATCCAGTTCTATGCCCAGCAGCGGCCCGCGCCGTCTTCGGCTCGCACACCAGGAAATCCACATGCTTCCGGTCGATCTTATTTGTCAGCGTCCTGTACTTGCTCGCATCGTTCGACCTCACATAGAACAGATCGTGCAGCCCCACCTTCGGGCAGATCAAAGCCCAGTCCGCCACGACATGCTTCAGCACCAGATAGAAGTTCTGCTCCGCGGGGGATAGGAAGTCATCCCTCACCAGGTACGGATATTCCGGCGGCCCCGCCGGCTTCGGGTCATTTCTCCGACAGCAGGTCCACGATCCGATCGACAATATCATCGACCGCCTCGGTCGACAGCCCGATGGTCCGCAATATCGAGCGCAGCAGTGAGAACTTTTCTTGAAGATGGCATGCTTGACTGTCCGCCTCTTGTTCAATTTATCCGGTTTCGGCGTCAATTCTGCCTACCGAACTATAACGTATCCACTGGAGTAAGCCGATGATACCCCCGATCGGCTCCGCCAAGATTACCAAAGCCGTTAAGTCGGCTGCCGTGACGCAATACCATCTGAGATGATCAGATCCCGCCGCTTGTTCTTCCCGTTTTCCCATGAGTGCTAATGAGATTTTTGCTCGCCTCATCCCCTTTCCAATTCCTCTATTACCGACTCCGACCGGGGCCCGTAACCGCGGTGCATACTAGCGTGCTTACCCAATTCTCATTTTCCCCCGGAGCGTCGTCTTCGGGCCACAAAGCGCCCTTTCCCAAAACATTGTAGTACTAATACAAGGGCGTACAAGGACGTACAAACTTTGTCCTTGACCATAGAACACATGTTCCCTATAATGATCGAAGGGAACTACCATGCTTACAACTCACTTTGCCTCCGCTCATCCGACGTTGGACCCCCGACTTTTGACGTTACACCGTCTATCCATCTCTCATCTGTACATACCAAGGTGTTCTTCGCAGAGCGCGCTTTACTCGAAAAGAAGCGCATTGTTCCCCGGAGGCGTTCTCCAGCCGAGGCCAGGTGCAGGACGTTCTTCCCTGCAAAGGTGTCTCCTGCATCTCTCTCATACCAGAATGTTCTTTGCGGAGCACGCTTTACTCGACTAGGAACGCCATTGATCCTCATTGTTTTTCTAGAGAGCAAGGTGGTAAAAAGCCGGTTTTCGACCCCCATATATGGCCGGCCTACCCGTGCGCAGCGTCCCAATGTCCATATATGGCCTCGCATTGACCCTCCGAAAGAGCCTCAAAATCGGCATTTTTCAATGGAGAGGTGGAAAGCGCCGTACCGCCTCTTGATGCCCAACCTTCGGCGTTTAACCGAGCCAGCGCTCAGTGCGTACGCTATCAGGTTATACAATTATCAAACTCTTCAACTAGGAGACGATGGGATTACCGTATGTACTATTCGAACCTCATTCGAGATTCGCATTGCGCAATGTATTCCCGCTACTTACTGCGTTCACTCGTCACTGCCAACCGCCAAGCTTCCGTCGCCACTCTTCGGGCACGGGGATCGTCTGATGGCTGTGGTAGTCATACGCCACGAGCACCACTTCGCCGCTGGCATGGACCTGCGTGCCCATCTCATCCTCAACGGTCTCTTCCAGGGTGATGGACTTGTTTCCGATCTTGATCGTCCGCACCCCTACCCTGATGGGCGCACCCAGGAATACCGGCGCCAGGTACTTGATGTGGATGTCGGCAACGATCACCCCGATATCCATGAACGACTTGTCTTTGGAGAACAGCCCCAGCGCCGCGAAATACTGGATGCGGGCCTGCTCAAAGTAGGTCAGGTACTTGGCGTTGTTGAGGTGCCCCTGCGGATCCAGGTCACCGTATCGCACTTCCATCGGATGAAAGAATTTGTGCTCGTCCATGATGAAGCGATTATACCGTCCGCAAATTAAGTCCGGAGCACCTTGCGATCCCATGATAAAGACCATTATGGTCGGCATGGCGCGTATTTGTGCAAACCGAGCGCGGTATAATCGCCTCTGCCATGCCCAGACGTAAAGCGCCCGAAGACCTGTCGGTAGAGGAGTTGCGGCGTCTGCTGATCGAAAAGAGACGTGGCCCCCGGCGCGAGCGGCTGGAACATTTCCGGCAGACAGGGCGTGTGGTTGCGCCCGAGCTGATGAACGACCGCAACTCGGCGCCGGTGGTGGATACGCCCGAAGCCGCGGCTGACGATCGGACCGTCTGATCGCCGGGAAACCCCAAAGACGCCGCGCCGCCGCCTGATGGACAGATTGCTGCTCGGCGTGGAATTGCTGGGGGTTCTGGGCCTGGTAGGAGTGTTGTTCAGCGGGCTGGGCATGCTGAGGGATCTGAACCGTGAAGTTGCTGCGGCGCTCCATCCCGCAACGCCCACACCCACCCCACTGGTAATGGCTGTGGTACTGCCATCGGGGCATACGCCTCCCGATGCGCAGGGCAACACACGTCCGAACGATGCGGAGATCCCCGAGCATCTGCGCCCGATGATGCAATCGCTGGCGAACCTGCCGGCTCCGACACCCGGAGTGCAGCAGGCCGTGCGCATCGAGATCCCGTCGATCAAGATCGATGCGCCGGTGGTGCAGGGTGATGGCTGGGAACAACTGAAGAAGGGCGTCGCGCAGCACATCGGCTCGGCCGACCCCGGCGACTCGGGCAACGTGGTGCTTTCGGCCCACGATGACGTCTACGGCGAGCTCTTCCGCAACCTCGACAAGCTCCACCCCGGCGACGAAGTGCGGTTGTACACGCAGCAACGGCAATTCGTGTACGTCATCGACCGGACGGAGATCGTGGAGCCGACGGCGGTGGAAGTGATGGCTTCGGCGGGCGCGCCGACCGTGACGCTGATCTCCTGCTATCCGTACCTGGTGGACAAGCAGCGCATCGTGGTCTTTGCCCGGCTGCAAAATTAAGTCAACAGCATTGCGAGTTGCAGAAGATGCGGCCGCAGTGACAACCTTGAAGGAGAATTCTCATGCCCAAAAAGAGTAGACGACAAGTGAGCAAGTCCGCCGCATTCATGCCTGCGACCCCCGCCCCGCGCGTGACGGAGTTCAACCCCGACTATACGTATATCAAGCGCGACCTTGGCCGCATCGGTACACTGGCGGGAGGCTTCTTTGTGGTGCTCGTGATCCTGGCGTTCATCCTGCGGTAGGACGCCCTTCGAGACCGCAGAAACGATGTTCAGTCATGCAGATCGGGCAGGCATCAGGCCTGCCCCTACTCTTTAATGATCAACAGCCATGGATGACCAAATCTTCGACCTGACACTATCGGCCTTCACGTACGGCGGCGATACGCTCGGACGCATCCCGCCAGCGGAGGCGGGGAAACCCGACCGGGCGGTCTTCGTGCCGTTCGGCCTGCCGGGGGAGAGGGTGCGCATCCGGCTGGTGGAGCAGAAGCGCGGCTTTGCCCGTGGCGAACTGCTGGAGGTGCTCGAGCCGGCGCCCGAACGCATCATGCCGCGCTGCAAGCACTTCGGCGTGTGCGGTGGATGCCACTATCAGCACATGCCCTATGAGATGCAACTCAAGGCCAAGACGGAAATCCTGCGGGATCAGCTGCGGCGCATCGGCCATATCGAGAACGCACCGGTGCAGGAGGCCGTCGCCTGCCCTGAGCCGTATTACTATCGCAACCAGGTGCAGTTCCATCTGACGGCGGAGGGCAAGCTCGGATACGTGCGGGCCGGAATGATCGAGCGCGCTGCGGACGAGTCGCACAGGCACAGAACCGCACCCAGCGTGTTGCCGATCACCGAGTGTCACCTGCCAGAGGGCGCCATCAACAGCCTGTGGCCGCAGCTCGAATTCGAGCCGGGGATAGACATCGAGCGTGTCTCCATAAGGCAGGGCAAGGATGAGGAGCTGATGGTGGGCCTGGAATCCGATGCACCCGATCTGCCGGAGCTGGAGATCGAGGCAGGCGTTTCAGTGGCGCATATTTATGAAGAGCATGCTGCGGTGTTAGCGGGCGGCGACCATGTGACCATGCAGGTGCTGGGCCGCGACTTCCAGGTGTCGGCGGCCTCCTTCTTTCAGGTGAACACGGCGATGGCAGAAAAAATGGTGGAGCACGTGCTCGCCAACCTGCCAAGCGAACGCTCCACCATTCTGGATGTGTATTGCGGGGTGGGATTGTTCAGCGCGTTCCTGAGCGGCGAAGTGCGAGCGGCTGATCGCCATCGAGTCGTCGGAGGCGGCTTGCGAAGATTTCACGGTGAACCTGGAGGAGTTCGACAACGTGGAGCTTTACGAGGATGCGGCGGAGAACGTGCTGCCGGCGTTGGATGTGAAGCCGGACATTATCCTGGTGGACCCGCCGCGGGCGGGGCTGCAAACGGAGGCACTGGACGCAATCGTGAAGATGAAGCCGGGTACCGTTATCTACGTCTCGTGTGACCCGTCGACGCTGGCGCGGGATGCTGCCGGCTGCTGAAGGGAGGCTATGAGCTGAGATCGGTGACGCCGTTCGACCTGTTCCCGCAGACGTATCATATCGAGAGCATCAGCTGGTTTGAAGCGGGATCAGTAACCAGTAAGCAGTAATCAGTGAGCAGTTGATGGTGGAGGCGAGGGGTTGGCGGGCTTCCCTTGACGGGGAAGGCGGACAAACCAAGCGCGAGAACGTAGAAGAACAAGGGGAGAGAAGTTGAACCAAGCGAGGGAGGAAAGTATTACTGCTTGTTGCATAAATATCTAAACAGGTCGTAATCGGCAGCAGGGCAGAAAGTAATATTCAGGTTTAGATAATTACGCAGTACCTTGTAGACAATTACGCAGTACCCTGTAAGATTGGGCAGAGGAAGCAAGCGGTGAATCAAGACGATAGGGTGAAGATCGTGCCGCTCGGGGATGCGGCGCTGCTGGTGCTGTATGGCGATGAGATCGAGCTTGCGACCAACCAGCGCGTGCATGCGCTGGATGCGCGGCTGAGGGCGAAAGCGATCAGCGGCGTGATCGAGATGGTGCCGGCGTACGCGAGCCTGGTGGTCCATTACGATCCGCTGAGGTTGACGTACGCGGAGGTGATGGACTGGGTGAGGGCGGAAATGCCCGTGTGGAAGCAGGGGCTGCTCGAAAGGCCGCGGCGCGTGGAGGTTCCGGTGCGCTACGGCGGCGAGGAAGGGCCTGACCTGGAATTCGTCGCGGCGTACCATCGAGTGAGCACGGAGGAAATCGTGCGGCGGCATACGAGCCGCGATTACACGGTGTTCATGATGGGGTTCACGCCGGGCTTCCCCTACATGGGCAAGCTGGAGGAGGGGATCGCGACGCCGAGGCTGGAGACGCCGCGCACGCGGGTGCCGGCGGGGTCGGTGGGGATTGCGGGGGCGCAGACCGGGATCTACCCGATCGAGTTCGCCGGGCGGGTGGAGGCTGATCGGGCGGACGTCGCTGCGGTTGTTCGACCCGGAGGCGGAAGAGCCATTCCTTTTTTCGCCGGGGGACAGCGTGCGCTTCGTCGCGGAGGCGCTGGATGCTTGAGGTGTTGGAAGCTGGCGGACTGGCGACGGTGCAGGATGAGGGGCGGCTTGGATGGAGGCGGTACGGGGTGCCAGCCGCGGGGCCGATGGATGCGTTTGCTTTCAGGGCCGCGAACCTACTGGCTGGCAATGAAGAAGATGCGGCGGCGCTGGAGGTGGGAGCAGGCGACCTGGTGCTGAGGGCGACGTATGATTGCGTGGTGGCGGTGACGGGAGCGGGGTATCAAGCTGTCGGTGGGACCGTGGGACGTTCACACTGTGGGGCTCGTATTTTGTCAGGGGCGGCTGGACGATCCGGCTCAACAAGCTGGGCTTCGGGATGTGGGCCTACGTCGCAGTGGCGGGAGGATTGGATGCGCCGAGGGTGCTCGGCTCACGCTCCACCTATATGCGCGGGCGGTTCGGGGGGATGGACGGGAAGGCTGCTGCAAGCGGGGGATGAGCTGAAGATCGAGAGGCCGACGCCGCGGTCTGATGGAGGCGGCGGGGCGGAGCTCTGACTGAAGAGGCGCGGCCCGCGTATCGGTCGTACCCCATTGTAGATGTGGTGATGGGGCCGCAGAACGATCAGTTCGACGAGGAGAACGTGAGCAGGTTCCTATCGGGGACGTACTGGGTGAGCGGGGCGTCGGACCGGATGGGATACCGGTTGCAGGGGCCGCGGCTGGAACGGAAGAGCCGAGCGGAGCTTACGTCGGAGGGGATGGCGATGGGATCGATCCAGGTGCCGGCGGATGGGCAGCCGATCGTGATGATGGCGGACAGTGCGACAACGGGAGGGTATCCGAAGATCGCATGCGTGACGAAGGCGGACATGCCGCTGCTGGCGCAGTGCACGCCGGGGAGGGATGAGGTGCGCTTCCGGGAGGTGAGCGTGGAGGCGGCGCAGGAGAAGTATCGGGAGACGATGCGGAGGATGAGGGGAGGGGTGGAGGATTTTTGATTGTAGATTTTAGATTGATGATTGGAAGAGCAAGAGCCAAACACAAAGGGAGATTCACCAGAGATGAACATGGATGAACCAGGATATAGGGATAAGAGATATTTTCTATGTCTGGTTGAGCCGAAGAGCAAGAATTAAACACCAAGGGCACCAAGGACTTAAAGGGAAGAACATTTTAGATTGACGGATTGGGTGTGGCTGAAGGCTGATGGCTGATGGCGGAGTGTGAGATGAACATTGACTTGAACTGTGATATGGGCGAGAGCTTTGGGCGATATGCATTGGGGGATGACGAGGCGCTGATGCCGTTCATCAGCTCGGCAAACATTGCGTGCGGGCTGCATGCGGGGGATCCGATGGTGATGCGGAGGACGGTGTGGCTGGCGAACGCATACGGGGTGGCGGTGGGGGCACACCCGGGCTGGCCGGACATGCAGGGATTTGGGCGGCGGGAGATGATGTTGACGCCGGAGGAGGCGGAGGCGTATGTGCTGTATCAGATCGGGGCGCTGGCGGCGTTCGGGCGGGCGGAGGGGGAACATGCGGAGCGGGTGGAACTGCGGCACGTGAAGGCGCACGGGGCGCTGTATAACCAGGCGGCGAAGGATAGGCCGTTGGCGGAGGCGATCGCGCGGGCTGTGAAGCTGTTCGACAAGGACCTGATCCTGGTGGGACTGGCGGGGTCGGAGATGATCGCGGCGGGGATGGGAACTGGGGCTGCGAGTGGCGAACGAGGCGTTCCCGGACCGGCGGTATAACGCGGACGGCACATTGATGTCGCGGAAGCTGCCGGGGGCGCTGATCGAATCTCCGGAGGAGGTGGCGATGCATGCGGTGTCGCTGGCGAAGGATGGGATCGACTTTGCGGGGGAACGTATACAGGTGGATACGTTATGCCTGCACGGGGATAGTCCGCAGGCGGCGGAGAATGCGAGGCTGGTGAGGGAGGCGCTGGGGAAGGAGGGAATAACGGTGAGGGGATTGTAAATTGTAGATTGTAGATTTTAGATTTGATTGTTGATTGCAGCCGACGGTTGAGGGCCGGTACCTGGATGAGGAGAAGAGCTTTAACCACGACCACCTAACGGGTGCAGGCGGCCACAAAGCGGCACCAAGGAAGAACAAGGAAAGATCGAAACAGGGAAGCAGCGATACAAGTTGTTAAGGTTCGGGTGGGAGCTCCCGCTGGTAGTGGGACCTCCGCTCCGCTACGACTTCGCTCGGAAGGTCAGCCAAGAGCAAATGCGGATATCCGGCGGGCTTTCGGGGCATTGGCAAAGATAAGAAAACGCCTCTTAAAAAGAGGTTCGAATAGGATTGGCTTGCCGTAAATTACGGGTAAACGGGTCGCGAAAACGGGGAGGTTCGAATAGAGGGTCAAATGGGACGTCCGGTTGGCAGTTGACAGTTGGCTCCGGCATTCGCTTTGCCCGGCGGGGTACCCAGTAAACAGTTTCCAGTATGCAGTGAGCAGTATATAGTGGGCGTTTGGCGGTGATAAGGAGAAGGCGCGGGAGCGGGTGACGACTGAAGGGGGATGAACGGAATGCGAACCGCGAATGCAAGCCGGGCTGGCGAGGCTCCAATGGATCCAGATACCGAGGAGGGAGATGACATGCCATGCAATCATTATGCGGAACATATGTTCGAGTGTCAAGATAAGGCGAACGTGCGCCCTTGTACGTCCTTGTGTGCCCTTGTGTTAGTACTACAATGTTTTGTAGCAGGGCCGCTTTGTGGCACGTAGATCACGCTTAATAAGGGGAAGAGAGACAGGAAACAAGAAAGAGGAATAGGGGTGGGCGGCGGGGATTGATTTTTCATCGGAGGGTCAGCATAATGGATAAGTGGCGGCGATCTTCGCACCTGCGGCAACCATTGGCGCAAATCCTGCAATTCGATCGGAAACCTTGAATGACACTAGAGCGGACGCTGGAAAGTATCGAGGCCAATATCAATGCGGGCGATCTCGGAAAGGCGAGAGACCGACTGCATGGGCTGCTTTCCAGCTACCCGGATAACCTGGAACTGCGAAAACGACTGGGCGCGGTCTACTGGCGGCTTCAGATGCCGGAGATGGCCGGACGATATTGGTATTTGGAAGAAGCGAAGGACTTAGACATGACTGCCGCCTGCAGGCGCTTCGAAGTGCAATTCGGGAATGATCCGGCTTACCTGCTGTTCGCGCTCAAGTTCAGGGGCGAAGTTGAAGCTATCAAGGATACGTTCGCGGGCCAACTGCTGTTGGATCTCGATAAACGGGCACGGCGGAAGCACTCCTGGTATGAGGACTACCGAAAGCGCGGCGCCGGAAAGTATCGCCAGTATAAGTATGAGGCCGGGAAGCACAAGACCCGGGATCTGATCATCAAGTGGGGCTGCATCACCGCCGCAGTCCTAATGGTTTTGGTCTTCCTTGCCGGGTTGATCGAGGGTATAGGGAGTCTGATTGGGAGGATAAGGTAATGGGCAGTCCGCGCGCGCTGAGGGCTGGGAATCCGGCAAAGGATGAAGCAGTTCAAGGCGGGAAGTTTTAGGATAGAGCCTGCTTGGAGTTCGAATCTCTAATCCCCAGCCTACAGAATACCGCCTTGTGCGGTATTCTTGTTTGTTTTGCGCATCAATGGAGGTACGGAAGCCAGGGACCTATTCCACGGTTGCGATTCAGATCCTCTTTCGCTTGAAATAGACAGCATGGGAACCCTGGCCTGTGATACCCGTTGCGACCATTTCCCATCCTTCATTGCCAAGTTTTGCAATTCTTATAGCGACTTCATTCCTCTGCGAGCTCTCTTCAACCGCGGGCAGGCTCTCGACCTTCTCGCCCTCGGCTGTGAAGAAGATCAGCCTTGCCCGGCGCATGATTCCGCCGCCGAGCAAATCCTCAAATCTGCAATATTCCCATTTTTCCTGGCCTGTTGTCATTTCACACTCCTCTTATCTCGTCACATTATACAGTGGCGGAAATCCTTTAGCGCAACTCGTTCTCTATTTAGGAATATATCTTCTATTGGCTCGTCATCGGGCTGATTGCTGGCTGTTGGCGCTTCCTCCTCATTCCCTGAACAACCGGGAAGAAAATCGGGCGAAGAAGGCAATAGCGTGCCGAGAATCTTCTGATTCCTCATGGTGATATACTCCATTCTGAGCCCTATCGAGTGGGAAGATTTGCCTGCGTAGCTCCCTATCAATGGCTGGAGAGAGCGCCGATGTCAGAAGTGGACAACCACAAGCGCCCAATTCTATACCCACGATATGTCCGAGACACCCTCGGGGTCATCTTATGGGCATCCATACTTGTTAAGGCCCTCGCTCTTCGACCTCGACCAGTACTTTGTCCAATTCGCTAGCTCCAAATATCGCTTGGATTCTGAACTTTCGCATCTTTGCCCTGCTCGCTGGTGATCGCGGTCTTGTGGGTTGTATTGGGAAATCGGCGTTTTCTACCGAACTTCCTATATGTCGTTGGATACCCGCTGGTCGTGCTTTTTCTTTAAAATTGCCACTGTTTATTGCGACGTCGATGGGTGATGTTCCTGATTTTACTTCCATCGATTTTTGATACTCTCGTCAGCTTTAACAACTTTTGTCCTTTATGCGACAATTATTGTATCTGCCGCCGTGGTGTTTTTCTCCAGACAGCCAATTATGTTGGTTGCGGGCATGGTGGGCTTTGGTTGCCGTTAATCTTCAGCGTGTCTGCCTTTGGCTCAATGCAATTCGATCGGAAACCTTGAATGACACTAGAGCGGACGCTGGAAAGTATCGAGGCCAATATCAATGCGGGCGATCTCGGAAAGGCGAGAGACCGACTGCATGGGCTGCTTTCCAGCTACCCGGATACCCTGGACTCGCGAAAACGACTGGGCGCGGTGTACTGGCGGCTCCAGATGCCGGAGATGGCCGGTCGATATTGGTATTTGGAAGAAGTGAAGGACCTAGACATGACTGCCGCCTGCAGGCGCTTTGAAGCGAAATTCGGCGATGATCCGGCTTACCTGCTGTTGCTCAAGTTCAGGGCGAAGTTGAAGCTATCAAGGATACGTTCGCGGGCCAACTGCTGTTGGATCTCGATGAACGGGCACGGCGGAAGCACTCCTGGTATGGGGACTACCGAAAGCGCGGCGCCGGAAAGTATCGCCAGTATAAGTATGAGGCCGAGAAGCACAAGACCCGGGATCGGATCATCAAGTGGGGCTGCATCACCGCTGCGGTCCTAACAGTTTTGGTGTTCCTTGCCGGGTTGATCGAGGGTATAGGGAGCCTGATCGGGAGGATCAGATAATGGGCAGTCCGCGCGCGCTGGGGCTGGGAATCCGGCAAACGATGAAGCAGTTCAAGGCGGGAAGTTTTAGGATAGAGCCTGCTTGGAGTTCGAATCTCTAATCCCCAGCCTATAGAATACCGCCTTGTGCGGTATTCTTGTTTGTTTTGCGCATCAATGGAGGTACGAAAGCCAGGGATCTATTCCACGGTTGCGATTCAGATCCTCTTTCGCTTGAAATAGACAGCATGAGAGCCCTGGCCAGTGATACCCGTTGCGACCATTTCCCAGCCTTCATTGCCAAGTTTTGCAATCCTTATGGCGACTTCATTCCTCTGCGAGCTCTCTTCCACCGCGGGCAGGCTCTCGACCTTCTCGCCCTCGGCTGTGAAGAAGATCAGCTTTGCCGCAATGAATCCGCCGCCGAGCAAATCCTCAAATCTGCAATACTCCCATTTTTCCTGGCCTGTTGTCATTTTATGTTTCTCTCCTATCTTCACATGATCCGGTTTCGGCAATGAGGATAGCCCCTGCGTGATACTGGGCGTTGGAATGACCGGATATCTTTGTAACTACTAACGCTGCGGCACAAGTTGGTGATGGCTTATTTCAACCGTCAGCGGCTGGCGTTGCCCATGCGGCGCACCAGCTCAGCCATGTAGTCGGTTGATTTTTCCAGCTCACCGGCGATACTGGCCATGAGCCAGACGACCTGCCCAATGGCTGCCAGCAAGAGTCCCTGGAAGCCGACCGCGACGCCGGCAATGATCCCTGCATAAGGCAACAAGGCGGACAGGTTAGGAACCAAGCTGAACGGGGAAGGGGCCGGCGCTTGCGGCTTGAGGAAGCCATTAACGGTCATGCTGACGCCCAGCATGATAACTATGACACCCACGATCATGAAGACAATAGCCGTGATGCGAGCGAAGCTTTTCATAGTGTCCCTCCATTTGAATTTAGAGTCATTTGCCCTCGACCACTGACCTTAGCATGGATTGTCTCAGGCTCGGGCGGCGAAGAGTTCTCCGGATGCGGGTATGAATTCCCCTGGTAGGACGATTATAGCATTTGGGGTATGAGGGAAACCTGACAGGAAACGCACAAAAATGAAAAGAAGAAGGCCTGCACGGTTCGGCGCCTGATTGTCGTCATGCCAACGAGGAGGTCAGCCGACGATCTCTAGCATTGGCGTGAGCAGGCCGTGCCGGGTCACGTCAATTACGTGAGAGGCCGCGGCCTTTATGGTCTCGGAGGCGCTGGCGGGTGCAAAAGAAGCTGCCGCAATGCGGAACAACGGCAGGTCGTTTGCCCAATCTCCGGCTGCATAAATGGGCTGATCCGCTTTGCCGATCTTCTGGAGGAGCTTCCGTACACCGCTGCCTTTGTTTACTTCGTAATTCGTGATCTCAAGAATCGTGGGCATGCTCAAGGCGCTCTCGATGGGCCAGGATGCGACAGCCCGGGCAATGTCATCAAGCGCAGCGGGGCTAGTGGACATGCACATGACCTTGCTGAATGGAGTGGCGGCGGAGGCATCCGACAGAGGACGTAAGGCAAAGTCAAAACTGGCCGACAGGGCCAGCCCAAACGGGTTCGGCCACAACACGAAGATGTCGGTTGAGCTGAGGAACAGGAAGGTGACCTGCGTGAAGCCTTTCGCCAACGCGATCAGCCGTTCCTGGACGGAGCGCTTCCAGGCGGTCATAGGCCAATAGCACCTCCTGCTGTTCAAGGAGCAGGGCGCCGTTCTGAAGGACCATATTGAAAGGGATCGGGCGATCCAGATACAGGCCGCTGCGGGCGAAGGCGCATCGGACGGAGGCCGTGGGGCGACCGGTGGAGGGTATGAACATGGCGGGAGGATCGGCGGATGCCAGGAGAGCTACATCATTGGGGTGGATAATCCCCTGCGCGTCAAGCAACGTGCCGTCCAGGTCAAAACAGATGATCGGCAAATGCATTCGGAATTCCTTGGCGACAGTGACAAATGACAGATGGCCCAGAGGGCCAGGCGCCTGTACAATGTGAATTGAGCGAACCGGGCTGCTCAGGCACGACCAGGCAGATTTGAGAACATTATAAAGGTATGCAGCCCACTGGCAATGAAGTGAGGGCCGAGGCGCGATGATGGAAAACGGGCACGGCTAAAGCCGTCACTACAGATGATAATATGAAGGCGGGAGCGCAATGAGTAAAGAGATGCACGGCTGACCCCAGAGGGGTGCTCACGCGAAGCCGTCACTACAGATGCTAGTATGAAGGCGGGGATGGCGCATGGGACCTATGACTACAAAGCAACGAACTACCGTAATTTTTGTACTGCTCATGAGTGTGGTCTTGTCGGGGTGCGGGCCACGGCAATTGGCCGGGCCGACAAGCGGACCCACGCCGGTACCCGGCGGCGTTGCCGAGCGGGGCGAGCGAGGCGATCTACAAGGACAGCAGTCAAACGGTCGAGGCGAGGGTCGAGGACCTGCTTTCACGCATGACGCTGGACGAGAAGATCGGGCAGATGACGCAGGCGGAGAACAACAGCATCAAGCCGGAAGATGTGAGCAAGTATTACATTGGCTCGGTGCTGACGGGCGGGGACGGGGTTTCGCAGGACAACACGCTCGCCGACTGGACCCAGGTCGTCAAAGGCTATCAAGATGCGGCACTGCAAACCCGGCTGGCAATCCCGTTGATCTATGGGGTGGACTCGGTGCACGGTTTTGCACACGTGAACGGGGCCACGGTCTATCCGCATAATATAGGGCTGGGCGCGACGCGGGACGCGGAACTGGTGCGGAAGATCGGGCAGGCAACGGCGGAGGAGATGCTGGCAGCCGGTATCCCGTGGAACTTTGCGCCCACAGTGGCTGTGCCGCAGGATATCCGCTGGGGGCGGACGTATGAAGGCTTTAGCGAAGATACGGGGCTGGTGGCGGAACTTGCTGCGGCGTATGTTGAGGGCTTTCAGAGCATTCCAGATGGCATGAAGGTTCCGCCAGGACAGACACTGTTTGCCGGGGCGACCGCCAAGCATTTCCTGGGGGACGGCGGCACTACGTTTGGGACATCCACGCAAAACATTATTAAGCCCTATCTGCTGGATCAAGGAGACATGCAGTACGACGAGGCAACGGTTCGAGCCTTATTCCTGCCTCCCTACCAGGAGGCCGTTCGGGATGGCGCGATGAGCGTGATGATCTCGTTCAGCAGCTGGAACGGCACGAAGATGCATGCCAATAAGCATATGATCACGGACGTGCTGAAAGGCGAAATGGGGTTCGCGGGGTTTGTCGTTTCGGACTGGGGCGGGATCGACCAGATCAATGCGAATTACGACGAAGCCGTCGTAACTGCCATCAACGCCGGGGTGGACATGAACATGGTGCCATATGACTACGTCCGGTTCATCAACGTGATGAAGCAGGCGGTAGCAACGGGCGCCATTTCTCAAGAGCGCATCGACGATGCGGTGCGCCGGATCCTGCGGGCCAAGTTCGAGCTGGGGCTGTTCGAGAATCCATATGGGAATCCGGCACTCGCGGATACTGTAGGCTCGGAGGCGCACCGCCAACTGGCGCGGCAGGCGGTACGTGAGTCGCTGGTGTTACTGAAGAACGACAGGGATGCGCTGCCCATCGCGAAGGACACGCCGACGATCTTCGTCTCGGGGCGCGGCGCCGATAGCGTGGGAATGCAATGCGGCGGCTGGTCGCTGACCTGGCAAGGGAGCGACACGGCGAACATCATGAACGGCACAAGCATACTGAGCGCAATACAAGGCAACTGTCTCGCCGAGCACGAAGGTGGTGTACGATAAGGCCGGGCAATTTGAAGGCAATGCGGATATTGGGATCGTGGTCGTTGGGGAATCGCCGTACGCGGAAGGGGTGGGTGACCAGGCAGACCTGAGCCTTCCGAGGGAGGATATCGAGGCGATCACGAACATGCGCGGGCACGCGAACAAACTGGTCGTTATACTTGATCTCGGGGCGACCGATGGTCATCACAAGCCAGTTCCAGAGTGCAGAGGCGTGGGTGGCGGCGTGGCTGCCGGGAACGGAAGGAGAAGGGGTGACCGACGTGCTGTTCGGCGATGCTCCGTTCAAGGGGAAGCTGCCATACTCCTGGCCGCGGTCGAACGCGCAACTGCCGATCAATGAGAATAACGCGGCGGGGAAGACGGGCTGCGAGGCGCCGCTGTTCCCGTTGGGCTATGGGCTGGGGGAGGGCGGTCAGGAGGCGATGCAATGGATGGAGTGCCCGTGAGAGGGCGCAGAGGAACGCCCCCTCCCGGGCCGCTGGGCGGTGAGGCTCCCATGAATTTGAATACAGACTCTAGCGAGTCAAACGAACGGGCCTTCAGGCAAGATGCAATTCATATTTAAGGAACGGAACTAAGATGAGAAAGATGCAAGATGTATTGAGAGATGCCACACGGCCGATACGAGCAGTTGGCAAGGCAGCGATCTTCTTCCTGAAAGTATTTCCAATGCTGCCAAGCCGACCGGTGGATTGGGTGACGAAGCCGCCGGTGGTGGAGAAGGTGCGGTATCCGACGTGCTTTGGCGAGGCGGAGGGCGATATCTACCGGCCGGCGGAAGAGGGCGCGCACCCGGGGATCGTGGTGTGCCTGGGGGTGGTGCCGTTCGGCGTGGATCATCCGCAGGTGCCGGTGCTGGGGAAGGCGCTGGCGCGGGCGGGGTTCGCGGCGCTGCTTTACTGGTCGCCGGCGATGCGGGACTTGCGACTGGACCCGGAGGATGTGGATAATATCGCGCTGGCGTATCACTGGCTGGTGGAGCAACCATATGTTGACGCGGCGAGAAGCGGTCTGCTGGGAACGTGCGTGGGAGGGTCGTTCGCGCTGATGGCGGCTAGCCCGCCCGCTGATCCGGGACTCGGTCGCGTTCGTCAGCGCATATGCTCCGTTCTCGTCGATGTGGACATTCGCGCGGGACATTGCAAGCGGAACACGCTGCTGGGGGAATGAGCGTACCGCGTGGAAAGTGGATCAGCTGACTCGCAAGGTGTTCGTCCACTCCGTGACGGCGTGGCTGGATGAGGGTGAGGCGGAACGGCTGCGAAGCGCGTTCGCAACGGAGGGCGGGCACTTCGATGGCGGCGAACTCTCAGCAGATGGACAGGCGGTGTATTCGCTGCTGACCGCGCCGGATCCAGAGCAGGCGGAGGCGGCACTGCATCGACTGCCGGCCGGCATGCAGGAAAACCTGAGCGCCATGTCTCCGGTGAATTTTGTAAAGGATATCCATGCTCCGCTAATGGTGTTCTTGCACGACCGCGGGGACCAGGTGATACCAGTCGACGAGTCGAGGCGACTGCAGCCGACGCTAGCCGGACGGGCGGGGGTGCATTACACCGAGATGCAATTCCAGCACCTGGACCCGACGAAGGGAAAGCTGCCACTGCCGCGTCTCATCAGGGAACTGAGCAAGTTCTTTCTGGCGGTGTACCCGATGTTCCGGCAGGCGGTGAAGTAGCGAGGAAAAATGAACAAGATGCTGATCGGCGCGCATTCCATCATCTATAGCAAGAAGCCGGAGGCCGACCGCGCCTTCCTGCGCGATGTGCTGGGGCTCTCGCATGTGGATGTTGGCGACGGGTGGCTTATCTTTGGACTGCCGAGGGGAGAGCTGGCGGTGCATCCGTCCGGGAAGAACAACGTGCAGGAGTTGTATTTCATGTGCAAGGATATCGGTGCGTTCGTGTCGGCGATGGAGGAGAAAGGTATTCGGTGCGGCGCCGTTCAAAACGTTGAGATGGGGAAAGCTTACGCAGGTAAAGCTGCCGGGAGGCGGGAAATTGGGCGTCTATGAGCCGCTGCATGCACGGCCAAAGGCCAGCGCGGTGCGCAAGCCGGCGAGGGCAAGATAGCCTGAACTGCAGCATTCAGAACTGGCTTTTGAATCCAAGTAGATCTGCGACCCACTTCCCACTTTTTCCAATTCGATCTTATACCGAACTGGAACAAGATCTGGAGTGATGTGAACGCCGGCCCTCCCAAGCATTTCGAGGGATCAATTCGTCTAAAAAATGCCTGTTGCAACGATACTCAATTCGTGTAGAATGAAATCAGTGCTTACTCAATCAGAAAGGAGCGCCGCAATGTCAGTTGCCCGTGTTACCGAAATCAAGTCGTCTTCCACGAAGAGTTTCGATGATGCCCTGAGACAGGGTGTCGCTCGCGCCAGTAAGACCTTGAAGAATGTCAAATCTGCGTGGGTCGAGAATCAAGAGGTTGTCATCGACGACAACGGTGGAATCTCCGAGTATCGAGTCCAATTGCGGATCACATTTGTTCTCGAGGACTAAGCAGCGTATTAATCCACCGTTATCCAGAACGTGGTCATTGAGTTATGGAAGGGGTTTCCCATCCCGGAACTTCGATATGGGCCAGGGATGATTAAGGCATTCAGAGAGCGTCATCCATATTAAGCCAAGGAGGAGAAAGTGAAAATGAAACTTTCAGCACCGCAAGTAGTTACCTGGTGGATTGCCGTGATTGTCGGTGTACTCGGCATCCTGGGCCACCTCACCAAGATACAATTTGTTAGTGCCAATGATTTTTGGTTTGTAGCAGTCGCCTTCGTTCTGCTTGCCGTTGCTACATATATGAAGGATCTCTAGGCGTAAGAATTGATACTGCCGTGTGAATTGGGCCCAAATTCACACTCCTGTGCCGCTCACCGCACCCCCAACATTTCAGTTGGGGGTGCGGTGTTTCTGCCCTCTGCGATTATTGGTGATGGCAGTGAACTGCCTTCGCAGAAGTAATCACGTCACGCCTGCCAAATTGCAGTCGAACTGGAATTGAGCTTTGCAAAGGATGGGGCGGCCTACGTTTGCGACCGTTTGTTGTTTTCCAAGCTGCCGTTGCGAACTTCGTGTTGGAACCATCCTGCATCGAGCGGGGTATTATTCGCAAGGAACTCTCCGGAGAGATGATCTTTTGGATGAAGCCAGCCTGATCAGCCGTGCGGCGCAGGGCGAGGCAGCAGCCTGGGAGCCAGTGGTGCTCGCCCACCAGGAAGCGATCTTCCGCCTTGCCTATCTGATCCTGGGTGACCCTGACGAAGCAGAAGACGTTGCCCAGGAAACGTTCGTGCGCGCCTGGAAGAACCTGCGACGCTTCGACGCGAGGCGCCCGCTGCGGCCGTGGCTATTCCGCATTGCAGCCAACGCGGCCAACAACCGGCGACGGTCGGCGGGGCGATACCTGGCGGCATTGGTCCGCACGGTGCAGGCGGAGGCCGAGACACCCAGCACTGAAGAGCAGGGCACACAACGGATCGAGTCGCAGCAACTTTGGAAGGCCGTGCAGCAGTTGGCGCAAGCCGACCAGCAGATCATCTATCTACGCTATTTCCTGGACCTATCGGTGGCCGAAACGGCGGAGACACTGGAGATGGCGGAGGGCACGGTCAAGTCGCGATGCTCGCGGGCGCTGGAGCGGCTGCGGAGCATTGTGCGGCGTGATCTTCCAACACTTGGAGATGAGCAAGCCCGATGAATCTTTTGGATGTTGAACGCCTTGAGTTTGAGCTAAAGGAGGCGGGGAGGGACCTGCCCTACCCGCCTACGCCACAACTCGCGGCGGGCGTGATGCGACGAGTGAAAGCAGGCGGCACCACCGGCCGCGAGGCGAGGCGGCGATGGGCGTGGGCGGCCGCGGCGGTGGTCGTGCTGCTCTCGGCATTGATGCTCGTGCCGCCGGCGCGCGCGGCGATCCTGGACTTCATCCAAATCGGCGTGGTGCGTATCCTACGGGGGCCGAATTTGCCGCCAGCGCCGGTGTATGCGCCGACGAGTATGCCAACTGCCGGGCTGCAATCGCCGGTGACGCCGATCACAGCGACGCCGGGTTCACCTGCCGCGCTCGATCTTGACGGAGAAACGACGCTCGCCGATGCGCAAACGAAGGTAGCGTTTCCCATTCTGCTGCCGAGCTATCCGCCGGATCTGGGCAAGCCGGACAGGGTGTATGTGCAGGATATGGGCGGGCCGATGCTCCTGCTGGTCTGGCTCGACCCGGTACGACCTGACCGGGTGCGGATGAGCCTGCATGAGATAGCGCCGGGAAGCTGGGCGATCACGAAGTTCAATCCGCGTGTCGTGCAGGAGGTGCAAGTAAACGGAGAGCGGGGCGCGTGGACGGAAGGCCCTTACATGCTGGAGACGCGAAATCACAATTACGTCGAGAGACACCTTGTGGAGGGTCACGTGCTGATCTGGACTGAGAAGAACGTCACCTACCGGCTGGAGACGGACCTGCCGGTGGAGCAGGCGATCAAGATAGCCGAATCACTCAAGCCGGTGCAATAAGGCGCTGAGGCCAGGCTCTCAGCGCAAGGAGAATCCAATGCGAAGACTTAGAAGTGTAATGATGATCGGTTGCATGCTGGGCATGCTGTTGAGCGCGTGCGGCACGGCGATACAGGAGACGACGCCGGTCCCTACGCCATTGCAAGCGGCTGCGCCTTCCGTAACGGCGCTTCCGACAGATGAGCCATTGGGCGTGGCTGTGCCCGCCATCGCTTATATCAAGGGGCGAAACGAGCTGATGGTGGTTTCGTCCGTAACAGGCGCGGCTTATAGCGCGTTCCCTCCCATCCTACTGGGATATTACTACAGCCATGCTTTCGCGCCCGATGGGCATACGCTGGCAGTAATCTCCGATACAAAACTACTGCTCGTCGACCTGCAGAGCTGGAAAGTGCGCACGTCGGATGTGGGAATACGCGGATGGATGAGCGCAATGGTTTACAGCCCGGACGGAAGCCTGCTGGCACTCGCATACAATGGGCCGGAAGGCGAACTCCGCATCGTGGATGCGAAGAGCGGCAAGGTAACGGCGAGCGCAAAGGCAGGCTTCGCGGTGAAGAAAGTGAAATTCACATCGGATGAAAAAGGGATCATGGTGTACGGCCCTCACCTGGCAAGCACCGGTGAGGCCGCCAATGCCGGCGTCAGCGTCGGCGCGCCGAAGGCCGCGTTATTCGCCACGCAGAACTTGAGCCTGCTTTGGTCCGTGGAATTGAGCAGCGTGCGCGATGGGACTTTCCCCAAGAAGCCGGAAACCACAATTACACAGGACATCTATCAGCCGGGCGCGGCGTCGCACTTCGAGCCGGGTGTGGCCTTTGCGCCGACCCAGGATGTTCTTTACATCGTACATGGCGATTCCGACCTGCTGACGCGCATCGACTTCGCCGACAAGAAGATACATACGCTCAGCATCCACGCGGCATTAAGCTGGATCGACCAGTTGCTGGCGCTGACGGCGGGGGTGGCTACTGCAAAAGGCATGGACGGCACGACCAAACAAGCGACGATCTCGCCGGACGGGAAATACCTGTACGTAGTGGGATCGACCGAGACGGTGGCTCTAGATGCGAATGGGACCAACTGGAATATGGAAATGAGTTACATTGGCCTGCAGGTGATCGACGCGCAGGATGGGACACTCGTGGACCAAAAGGGCAGCGAGGCGTATTCGCTCGCCTTAGCACCGGACGGGAGGCAGGTTTTGTTGTCGGGTTGGGGTAGCAATGCGCCGGCGGCATGGACGGAGGTTTACGATCCGGCATCGAAGAGCATCATCAAACACATAAATAGCGCGGATCTGGTACCCACGCGCCGACTGGATGGGAAGGCACTGGCGGCCTCCAGCAGCTTCATCAGCGACAACCTGTGCGAGATAAGCACGGTGGATCCCAATACATGGGCCACTGTCGGAAAGTGGAAGCAGCCTAATTGCATCGATTGGCTGGTGGATCCGTGAGGGCGGACGTGCTCACATTCGAGAACACTTTGCTGCTGCTAAGATGAGCTGATCCTATAAATGAAGGGCGACCCTTTCGGGTCGCCCTTCGGTTCAGTCCTACTAATCATCCCCTGTGAGCTTCTTACGAATCTCCTGGCGGAGCTTCTCGGCCTCGGGTGAGCGCGGGCCCTGGGCCTTCTCGGACAGCGCGCCGAAGCGATCGGAGAGCAGCATGGCGAGCAAGCCCTCCATGATGTTGCCGCTGCCGGAGTCCTTATCGCCGCCGACGACCACACGAGGCACGACGTCCACGCCGGACTGCTGGATGGCGTCGGCAAAGCGGTTGAGCACCTGCTGAGTCACCTGGAACTGCGGCCCACCGTAGGCGCGGACCTGCTCTTCTGTGGCAAGCGCCTGCGCGATACCGATGCGAGCCACGCGTTCGGACTCTGCCTCCGCAAGAGCGCGGATCTGCGATGCCTGCTGGATGGAGCGCTGGTACTCAGCCTTACCCTGGTTCGCCTGCACGTTGATGTTCAGCTCAGACTGGGTAATGCCGGTCTGCATCTGGGCGCGGGCCTCGGCCTCGCGGAGTTGGCGTTCCTGCACGGCTGCTTCCTGCTGCCGGAGGTAGGTCTCCACCTGCTCGGTCGCGATCTGACGCGAGCGCAACTGGGTGAGGATCGATTCGATCTGGATATCGTTCTCCGGAGAGGTGGGAGTGCCGATGAGCACTTCTTCCAACTCGAGGTTGTAGTGAGCGAACTTCTCCTTCATCTCCTGACTGGACTGCTGCTGGATGGCGCTGCGCTCCTGCAGCAGCTGGATCAGCGTGCGGGTCTGTGCGACGTTCTTGAAATAGGCCGCGACCATCGGGTCCAGGGTCTGCTCGACCAGGCGCTTGATGTCGCCGAAGCGCTGGATGACGAGCGGCGCCTTCTGATAGTCGATGTGGACGACCACCGAGAGCGGCAGCGAGGGCTCGAATGCGTCGCGGGTGATCAACGAGACTTCGGTGAGGTTCTCATCGAAGTGATGCGCGCCGGTCTCATTGCGGATCCACTTGAGGATGAAGTTGGTGGTTGGGACAGCGACCACCTTGCCGGCGAAGGTGTTGAAGGCATACTTGCCGGGGAGCAAAGGCTCCTCCCATACGCCGCGCTTGCCGCGCTCGACCAACTCGCCATGACGATATTCCGTGCCGGACAGGTCAATGCCGGTCTCGCCGGTATAGGAGACGACCACGCCTACGTTGCCGACTTCGATGATGGTCTTCTGTATCATCTCGATGGTGGCAAAGAGACGGTTGATGTAGTAGGTACCTTCCACGAGCACCTGCAACTGCCGACCGCGCGAGCCGCCGGCTTTAATGAAGCGGTCGGGGTCCTGGAAGTTGTTGTGATAGGTATCGGGCTGTTTGGGGTCATCGCCGACGACGGAGGCAATGATCTCGCCCTGATGGAGGGAGATCCCATCATGCACGGTCACGACGCCGATCTTGTCGTCGGTGTCCTTGATGATGACCGGCTGGAAGCCGCCGCGCTCGCCGATGACCTTCGCCATGCGCTGCACGACTTCGATCTCTTCGCGGCTGAGAGGCACGGAATAGACGCGCTCCTCCGTGATGACGATGAACTGCACGAGGTTGAAGGCATAGGTGCCTTCGCGCAGGATGCGCCGCTGAGGACCGCGCTGCCCGCCGTTCTTAAGGAACGCTTCCACATCCTGGAAATCCTGGACGACCGCATTGGACGCCAGCACCTGCGTCGGGTCCAACTGGATGCCGTCACGGGCGAACACGTAACCGATCTTGCCTTGCGGAATGGTGACGAGGGGTGCGGTGTGCACGACGTATTGCACGGGCATCAGATAATGCAGGCCACCGCGCAGGACGCGCGGCTGGAAGCCGGCTTCGCCATGCAATGCGATCAGACCGCCCTTGACCGATCCCTGGCCGCTGAAGCGTTTTTCCACGATACCGATGCGGGTATTGGGAATGGCCCGAACGCCGGAGAGGAAAAACAGCAGCAACACCAACACCGCGACGAGCCCCACCAGTAACAAAATGCCGTTCATAGTGCCTCCTTACGGATTGATCCGTATCTTATAGACATACGTAGGAGGCGCGGCGGGGTTGTGGGAGGGAGTTTAAACACCAAGGGGAGAATACTTGTATAGAGTAGTGAAAGGCAACCACAGATAAACACGGATGAATTGGATGAAAAGATGGAGAATGGGATGGAAAGATGGAAAGAAAACACTAATTGTTCATGCAGAGAGATTTAGGCGACCGTATTGAGGAGCGTAGTACGGGGAGGGGAATGCAAGCATAATTACACACGGATATTCTGCAAACCCCGATGAATAAGGATGAACAGGGGAATTCAGAAGGGGTCCTAGGATCTTGGGGCAGGCGGAGTCCAGTTGGTTGCTGGCTTGACAGGGGCGGGTTATTTGCCCATTTGCCAACGCTGCAAGCCGGCAATGCAGCCGTATTGGAATAGGATGTCCTGCTCTACGGGGGAGCCGTTTTCCGTCAGTTTGCCTTTAAGGTATTCGGACTTCGCCGAGTAGCCGACCTGAATGCCTCCGGGCGAGGTACCGGTCAGCGTTAGAAGATAGAGGTTGCTGGAGGAGGCCCACTCGGGCGGGAAGTTCAGCTTGAGCCAGCCGGCTTCGGGGAGGTCGGCGTTCTTGAAGACCTTTTGGGTAAGGTCCTTCTCCTGTTGCGGAGCGCGCAGGGTGACCTGCGTAGTGCCGGCGGGGTCCGAGCCGGGAGAGTTCACCCAGACGAGCATCTGCTGCATCCCGTCACAGGCCGGGACAATCTCCTGGGTGAGGGTTAGGGCGGGCGAGATGGGCGGGGAAGAGAACGCTTCAGGAGCCCAGTTCTTATATTCGGGCTGATAGCAGAGGCCAAGACGGTAGTACTCCGAGCCGCAGGGCACATGATAGGAGAGCACCATCCCGCCCACGTAGAGGACGATGGCGAAGAGGGCAAGTGAGACGGGGAGAGCCGTGGGAATGCGGAGGTTGGCGAGCCGGGGATCGGGGCCGCATCGCCCCCACGGACGATGCCCGCCAACGCCAATAGAAGCAGAGGCATGACCGGGGTGAAGTAGCGTCCCTGCACGCCGGCGACGAACTGGCTCTTTACCGGGGTAAAGGCTACATACAGGGAGACGATGGTGAGCAGATATCCGATGACGAAGAGGGAGATCAGGACTGCGCGGGTCCAGGGCTGCTGCTCGATGTGACGGGGCTGACTATCGATGAAGTCGGCGCGCATCTGCTGCTCAGGATGTGAAGGGCCTTCGGCTGGTGTCGAAGGAGCGCTGACAGCGGAGGAGGAAGCGCCGAACGATAGGGCCAGCGCAGCGAGGACCGCAAGCGGGTAGAGGAGATAGGTGAGGGCGGGGACAGGGAAATAGTTGTAGCCGTAGACGCCGACCCAGCCCTGCATGTAGGCAAGGGTGTTCGTCCAGATATCGTTCGCAATGATGCGGATGAATTGCAGAGGGGCGGAGAGGATGTAGCGAATCTGCTCGGCGGGATTGGCCCCCTCGAGCGCTCGCGTGAAATGGGAGTAGGCCAGCACATTCCAGCCGCCGACTTCGAAAACGAAGAGCACCAAGCCGACCGCGGCCAACAGGAACCAGCCGTATTTCATCCGGAAGCGCGAGGGGCGGATGAGCAGGAAGGGCAACAGCACCAGAAAGACCAGGTTCACTTTGGCCATGAAGAGCAGGGCGATCAGGGCGAGGAAGAGTCCACCATGATCTCCAGGAAATATCCTGCCGGGAAGCGAAGGCGAGCGAGGCGCCCAGGAAGAGAAAGCCGATGCCATTGGAGATGGTGTCGGTGTTGATGGTGGCGGCCTGGAAGAGGGCCATGGGAGAGAGCATCAGGATGGCGAGCAGCCATTTGCCAAAGGGGATGCTGCGCAGTGCGAGCCAGCACAATATTAAATAGGAAAGCAAGGCCGGCGAAGCGGCAGGCGTAGTAGACGGCGAGGGCGGGTAACTGGAGCGAGAGGCCGAGGTATCTTAATGTAAGGGCCTGCGGCAGGAGAAGCAGGGGCGAGTAGACCGAGCGCGTCTCGACGCTGGCATAGACGTAGTCGTGGGCGTCCAGACGCAGGCTGCCATATTTGCTCCACAACCCTGGAGCGACGGCTTCGACGATGGGCTGGCGACGGTAGGAGAGCTCCCAGTAGAGGGCGGGGAAGGGCAGCCGGGTACCCAACTGCTCATTCGGGACGAAGTAGAGATGGGCCATCTGCCAGGCGCGGACGATGTGCGTCTCTTCGTCGTAGCCGGCGCTGAGAGGGATGGTGAGGCAGGCAATGCTGCCGAATATCAGCAGGACCAGGAGGAGGAATTTCTCCGGGGCGGAGATGGAATCAGCGAAGGTAGTGAAACGATTTTTCACGCAATTGCTCGCAGGCAGGCTTCAAGATGGAGGAGGATAAGCGTGCCAAGTTCAGGTTTCATGCGACGGGTTCTTGTAAGGAGGGCTGCATTTCAGCTTTGGAGAAGGCAGAGGCAAAGCATTCATTCAGCCTTTTCCATTCCCTTCCAGGGAATGGAAAAGGAAAACCCGAAAAACATACATGGGCGGGGAAGAACACCCCGCCCATGTATGTTTTTCGGAAGGGCTTGCGCAACAAGAATTGGGCGGCGATCATCGATGTTTTTCAAGAGGGCCTGCGGAACGAGAAGCCGAAGGGTTTCCTGTATGTTCTTTTCGGAGAGCTTGCGCCACCAGTATTGCACATCAGTTCTCGGCGAGAACGATGATCTTATCGTCAGGAGGAGAAGGTGACGGAGCTCGGATTTCTTCGGGTTGGTATGCACGCCGTAGGAACGGGCGGCGTCCTTGGACTGGCTGACGACCCGATAGCCGATGGCGGTCTCGTTGCGGCAGCGGGCGGCTTCCAACACGGTATAGAAATTGACGGGCCTGCCGGGCTCGACATAGTCCGAGACGGGCTTGAGATATATCTCCGAGCCCTCGGGGTCGAAGATATCGGTGAAGACCGCGAACAGGTCGGCATTCTCCGAGAGCTGTGACATCATGAGGCTGACCAAATGCTCGCTGACGATGAAGTCGTCCACGCCGGCGACTTCGGCCAGCTCGCGGTTGCGGAGATCGAGCATTTCGCTGACGATGGAGAAGGGCGTCTCATCGCGCCGGCGAGATGTCGCGCAGATGCAGCAGCGTGACCAACGTCCTGGCATCAGCCTCCTGCGGCTCAAGGCCACTATAAGCCAGGACGATCACATGGTCGTAGTCCGTGAGCTTGAGCTTTTCCAGCATGGCGCGATGGGTGATCTCGCCTTCGAGAACGGTGATCTTCTGGTTTGGCAGCCGGCCGCAATCCTCGCGGATCTGCTTCTCGACGTTGGAGACATCGCACAGTACGAGGACTTCGGAACCCTTCGCAACGTAGTTTTCCAGCTCGCAGATGATGGTAGTGCCGGAGCGGTTCCAGCCGAGGATGAGGCATTTCTCGGGCACCGGTTTGCGAGGGTTTTGACCGGAACGAATGGCTGCCTGCTCGATCGGAATGGCATCGAGGCCGGAGGGATGCAGAGTGTCATCGTCGGCGGAGATGGCGAAGAGGCGGTCACCGAGGCGCAGGTCGGTGTCCATGGGCGGATTCATCAGCATCGTGCCATCGGGGCGCTGGAGGCCCATGACGCACGAGTCCTCATAGGCGAACAACGACTCGGCGTAGGTCTTCCCCACGAGGGATGAGGGCAGGTCGGTAAAGTAGATCTCATCGCCGTCGAAATTCATCAGCTCGGTGTAGACCACGGACAGGCCGGACTGACGCGAGGTCTGCGCGACCACGCGGGCGATCAAGTCATTAGTGAGGACGGGCTGGACATGGTCTTTCTGGCTGACCATGCGCAGGACTTCCAGGTTCTTTGGATCGCGGACCTGGGTGACGACGTGATAGGGCTCCGCGCGCCGCCTGGGGTTATTGGTGAGGGCGAGCACGGATTTGATGATGTGCGAGTCGGGGTCATTCCCTTCCGAGGCGCTGCCAGGCAGAACGATGATGGAACGAGCGGTATGAGGGCTGACGATCTCGATATCGGTCGGGTCGATGGGGCTGCCGGAGCGGCAGATGAGGCGGGTGTTCTTCGTGTCGCCGACACGGTCGCGGATCTCGTCTTCCATCTCGAGCTTATCGCGGTCGGCGAGGATGGCGATCACGGCGCCGATCCTGCGGTTCTCGTTCGCCAGCACCAGCTCGGAGATGATGGTGAAAACCTGCGGCGACCAGCCGAGGATGACGGTGTGATCATTCTCCAGAACGCGCGAGCGTCCCTTGCGCAGGCGGCTCATCTGAGACTCGATGCCGTTGCTCAAGACACCGATGAGCGTGCTGACGACGAAGATGCCACCCAGCGTGACAACGAACATGATGCCGCGAAAGAGCCAGCCGGTATCGCCGCCCATGGTACCCGAGTCAAGCGTGCGCATGAGGCTCTCCCAGGCGGCTTCGCCGAAGGACATGGGCTGGCCGTGCTATCTGCCGGCGCAGTCAGAAGGCCGCCGAGGCTGACGATGGCGGCCGCTGCCATGATGATGGTGAGAGAGACCAGGAACAGGCCGCCGATCAACGCGAGCGTCCCCTTGGACATCAGGGTGTCGAAGCGATAATTGAGGCGCTCGCGGAACGTTGGTTTTGAAGATGGCATTTACCCTCCGATGTGGCTCAGGTTAGGGGCAAGTCTACTTCAAAAATGGGCAGTGGAGGATAGGCGGAGAGTAAACCGCAAGGATCAGATACGGAGGAATGTGCAGGACCGTTTGAGCTTCCGGATGCACGGAGACTGAACACCCGGCATTGCGCTCGGACCGGCTCTCATCACGCCGTAATATTTGCGGGGTAACGAGGGCGGGCCATGGATAGTCCATCTCATGCAATCGCTTATAATTTCGGGCTATTAGGCAGCCAAGGACAGAAGCCTTAAGGGCGAGTTTTCAAATAGTTCCGTCTTCCTTTCGTGTTGAGAATTATTGTAAGTCATCAAGCGAGATCGTCTGAGGAGAACCAAATCATGTTCAATTTTTTGGAAGGGCCTGACCGGCGCAAGGAAGAGATACGCGTGCGCAATGAGGGCCGCCTGCCACCAGGACAGTCTTTGACACTGAAATTTCCGGTGCTGCATTACGGCCCCGTGCCGCGCTTCAACGCGGCCACCTGGAACTTCCGCGTGTGGGGCGAGGTAGAGGAAGAGAAGCAATGGACCTGGGACGAGTTCAATAAGCTGCCGCGCACGAAGATCCGGATGGATATCCACTGCGTTACGCGCTGGAGCAAGTTCGACACCGAATGGGAGGGTGTGTCGATCAAGACGCTGGTGGGCGAGGGCATCCTCAATATCAAGCCGACCGCAACGCACGTGATGCAACATGCGGAGTACGGCTTCACGGTGAACGTGCCGCTGGAAGTGGTATTGCAGGATAACTTTCTCATGGCGACGCATCTGAACGGCGAGCCGATCACGCCGGACCACGGTTACCCGCTGCGCGGCGTGGTGGGAAACATCCCCGCTCAGAAGGACCTCATCACGCCGTATCTATGGAAGGGGGCGAAGTGGCTGCGCTCCATCGAGTTCATGCCGCGGGACAAGCGCGGGTTCTGGGAGCAGGCAGGGTATCACAACCGGGCCGACGTCTGGAAGGAAGAGCGGTTCGGGTAGGTTGTGCAGGATTCCACGAAGACCACTTAATAGGAGAGAAAAATGAACCTCCGAGGCCCCTCCGGGCCTCGGAGGTTTTCGGTGCAGGGCAGGCGATTCCGTGAGGCACCTCACAAAATTGTGAGAAAATCATAACAAATGCCATGGATTGTGGCAAGAAATCCCAACTTGTGGCACAATTCGGAGTAACAAAGTCATATTCCATACCTGACCAATATCACTTGGCGGTCAAAGCCTGCCGGCATAGAATTGGTGCAATCGTCAGGCACGGGCCGTTTTATTCATTAGAGACGAAGAAAACCGTGCGATGTACTCTCGAAGCCGAGCCCGACGTTTAAGCATCATTAACCCCGTGTTCCGGCTCCTTTAACAACCGCTGAGTAGAATACAAGCATGGAAATCCGCAGACCCCGTCCGATTTACTACCTGTTCATAGCCTCCGCCACCGAGTTCGTGTTGGCGGTTGGCGCAGTGATCGCGCTGCTGGTGGCTGATCTCCTGAGCGAGCTGCCGCTGACGACAATCGCTTTCCTTTTGATCTACAATACGTTCATCGCGACACTGGTCCTGCTGATGCTGGCCAGGAACGACGGGCAGGACAAGACTGTAATCGTCAAAGGCGGCGGGCTGATCCTGGGGCACCTCGTTGGACTGGTGCTGGGCGGCTTGCTCGGATCGAAATACGGAGGCGTAGTGTGGGCGGTCATCGGCGCGGTCGGGCTGTACTTCATTATCGGACAGATCGGTTCCACCCTGAGCTCCACGATCGGGCTGGAGGTGGACAGGCTGACAGCTCCCTACAAGCAGCCGGTAGTGAAGAATACGATGCAGTTGGCAAAGCCCAAGCCCTCCTATCTCTTCACTTATGGCGCGCTGATCCCGGCGATGTTCATGGCAGCCGCGGTGTTCCTAAAAGAGGCGCCTTTCGCGCTGGCGCAATACTCCGGGATATTGCCTTCGGCGCGGATCGCGGTCATTGCGCTCTCGCTCGGCTCCATGCTGCTGGCGTGGATATTGCGCACGCGTTGGATGGCGAAGAACCATAAGAGCACATTCTCACGCAGAACGGGACTCTCGCTAGTGGGCCTGGGTCTGTCGCTGGCACCTGCGCTGTATGGCTTCCTGCTGTTCTGCGTCTTCGGTATCTCCATCATTGAACTGGGAATCTTCGCGGCGGTGTCTACACTGGCGGCACTGCTGTGGGTGCAAACGCCGTAAGGTTCGTTGTCTTGATCCAACATCTCCGAGGTTACGCCGCTTCTTTCGGCACGCCGGAGATTTTTTTGTGGGGACAAAGAACACCTTCACCGTGTACAAGATGAACGGGGTGCCGCGCTTTCTCATGCAACAGTTGGGCATAAGCATGAAGAGCAGATCTGAAATGGACTCGCTGCCAGGGCTGAGCCACGTGGAACATTGCTAGAAAAGCATGGGATAATGGGGCGTCACGAAGGACGGACCATGACGACCGAACTGATCCTCATCCGACACGGATACACGGTGCCGATCAACGGCGATTATGCGCACGCGCCGTTGACGCCACTCGGCAGACAGCAAGCCGAGCAAACCGGCGAATACTTATTGTCGAACCAGGAACCGCTGCACGGTTTATACACAAGCCCACTGCGACGCGCCCGCGAGACGGCGGACATCATCGCATCCAAAATAAGCGCCAGTCCCAGACTTAAAACCGGCATCCGCGAAATCGAAGCGCTCGAAGCGCCAATGCTCGCGGTATATGAACTGGCTTCCCTGCTGGACCCGGTGGAAGACTACCTGGACGCGAGAGCGGGACAGGCTATTCGGTGGCCTGTGGAGGGCCGCGTCTCCGGCTCGCTGCTGGAGATCATTGCCGCAGAGCCGGACCAGCGCACAGTGGTAGTAGCTCACAGCGGCGTGATCTCATCGGTGCTGGCGTGGTACTTTCCGGAAGAGCGGGCCAAATGGTGGCTCACCATGGTTAAGAATTGCTCGCTCACACGGCTGGCAGTGGACGGTGCGAAAGCCCGCGTCCTGGGGGTAGATGAGACTGGTCACCTGTCACCGAATGCGGTGACCCAGCAGCCGCCTGCCCCGGCAGCGCAGGTTGCGAAAGCGATCCCCGCGGCGGTGGATAAGTCTCCCATCGGGCGCAAGAGTCCTTAGCAGATATTACACGGCTTTCTCAAAGTCCAGATTATCAGCCCCACCTCTGCCCCGCCCCACTCTTGGGGCGGCGAGGCCCTTCTCACAGAGGCGGAGGCTCAACTTGCGGGTCTGGAGAATTCATAAGCGGAGCCAGAAGATGATGAACAGAATCGTCCACAGGATGCTCACGACCAATTGCCGGAGACCAATGCGGACAGGCTTGACCCTATGGCGGGATGAAACGCGCCCCAAAGCGACTCAATCCATTGAAGCAGGTAGGGGATGAAGATCAGGCGCGGAAGCTGGCCGACGAGCCCGAAGGCGAATGAGAAGAGGACGTTGAAAGATGTGAAAGCCAGCGCGCGGACTGCCATGCTCCATTGGATGCGGCGCGGCGGGACGGAAGGCAGAAGGCGCTGCTCCAGGCGCAAATAGGCGTAGAGGATGGAGGCCGCAGATTGAAGCCAGGTCAGCAGCCAGAGCCACCAGCCGGACGCGCCGTAATGGCCGAGCCCGACCCAATAAGCGCCCGGCGCAGCGAGTGAAAGAACGCCTGTTGCTAGCAACTCCACGCCGACCTGCTTGCGTTCTTCGCGGCGGACCACCAACCATAAGTGCCAGGCGAATACGAGGAGACCTGGAACGGCAAGATAGGTGACATAGCCATCGCCGAGGGAGATCAAGCGCTGCGACGGCAAGCAGGCCGATGACTCCGTATACAGCGGTCCAGAAAAACGCTGCGGGAAGGTCTGAGCGCGGGCGGCGGCCCGACCAGGCTTTGACGAGGGTGGTCAGCGGCTGGCGCAGAAAAAATGCTGCCAGGGCAGCGATGACAAGAAAGGCGGTACCTGTGCGAAAATGCGCGCCTACAAAAATCCCGATGACCAGCGGGCTGAGGATGAATACCCAAGACCCATGATCCTGGGGAATGGCTATGTGTCTTCTGAAAAGGGATCTCACAGCGCGTAATTGTAGTTGAGGAAGCGAGCGGCGCATTTTCGTCGGTGCGGCTAATTGAGCGAGCCGAGAAGAATGCGGCTTGGCTGATGATAGCGGATGACGAGCCGGGGGCGCCATGCTTGAGTCGGCTCATCTCCGCTGGAGAAGTGGATGTAGTCGGGGCGGGCATTGCCGTCGTTGTTCAGCGCGAAGCGAAGACGGAACTGCGTCAGACCAGAAGAGACGGCCCAGCGATCAATGTAGGGAAAGGCAACGCTGCGGATGGTGAAAGTATAGGTGTCGGCGAGATCAGGCGTGAAAGGCCCCAATGAACTGACATCGGCGTAAGCATCAAAGTCTTGAAACTCCAATGCAGGGGAGCCAAAGGAACCGAAGCGCATATCGATCATCAGGCCGCGGAACTTGACGAAGGGGTTGCCTTCGCCGACGATGCTGCTTTCCTGCTTGAGGATCAACTGGGCGGAGTTGATCAGGGCATCATCGGGCAGGGAACTGGTGTCAAAGGAAAGGATGGTTACGATCTGGGGATTTGGATAGCCATTTTCGTCGCCGACGCGCAGGCTTGTGCTGGCGGCATCCATCTCACCGTTTTCGACGATATAGCCGTCCTGCGCGCCGATGCTGTAGAAGACTCTCTGAAGGATAGTAAACGGTACAAGCCCGGGATGGCTGACAGCCGCCGGGCCGAGGCATGCGAGTGTGAAGAGCAGACACAGTGCAGGGATAAGCAGGCGCCGAAGCCTCATGAGCACGCTCCATCGGAGAGGGAAAACCTGTTCTGCGGGATTAGAATGAAGGCTTGAAAGACCCCATCCGACAATGAGCAGATTATAAAACCAACCCGTACTGCACGCATTGCAAAGCCCTTGCCACAGGGCGAGAGACGGCGCTCCACAACGACATGAAAGCAGAGGAAAACATGCAGAACATCGTCAAGCCGCGCCTGACGCTCATGGACGAAGAACAAATCATGGAGGTCCATCGAAACGCGCTGCAGATCCTGGGGGAAGTGGGGGTACGGGTGGATTTGCCGACCGTTCTTCAGAAGCTGAAGCGCACGGGGCAGGTGCATGTGGATGACCGGACGGTGAGAATGCCGGCCGAGCTGGTCGAATCTGCCATTCAGTCGGCGCCGCGTGAGATCGCGGTGTTCAACCGCAGAGGCGAGCCGGCGCTGACGCTGGGCGACGGGAAGATGCACTTCGGGATCGGGGTGACGGCGCTATCCTATATCGATCCGGCCACGGATGCACCGGAGCCGTTCCGGCGCGAACACATGCGCGATATGGTGAGGCTAGGAGAGGCGCTGCCCCATTACGAGGTGATATCGACCGTGGGGGTGCCGCGGGATGTGCCGCCGGAGCTTTCGGACCTTTACGCGGGGCTGGATATGATCTCGCACACCGTCAAGCCGCTGGTGGTGCTGGTGTCGGACGAAAGCCAATTTGGGCCGGTGCTGGATCTATTCGAAAGCCTGACCGGCGACCTGGGCTCACGGCCTTTTATCGTCCCGTATTTCAACCCCATATCGCCGCTGATCTACAATGCGGGCACCGTGGATAAGATGGCGGAGGCCATCGAGCGCGGCCTGCCTTTCATACTATCGAGCTACAGCATGGCGGGAATGTCCTCGCCCATGACACCCGCCGGAATACTGGCCCTGTTGACCGCCGAGTTATTAGCGGGGTTGGCAATCAGCCAGGCGCTGAAGACGGGAGCGCCGGTGGTACTGGGCATGCTGCCGAATTATTTCGACATGAAGACCATGCAAAGCTTTTACGATCCGCAAAGCATCCTGCTCAACGTGGCGTGCGCGGAGATGATGGCGCACTACGGCCTGCCACACTGCGGGACATCAGGCAGCGGCACGGGCTGGGGCACGGACCTGATCTCGGCGGACACGTATTGGATGAATACGCTGACGTTCGGGCTGACACACGGGGGACTGGCACCCTTCGTGGGCGATACGCTGGGAGCGAAGGCTTTCGCAGCGACGACGGTTGTCTACGTGCACGAGGTGATCGAGCAGGCGAAGCGCATTGCCGATGGCTTTGTGCTGGATGAGGCTTCGAGCGCGCTGGATGAGATCGTAGCAGCCGGAGTGGGCGGAAGTTATCTGTCGTCGGCGGGTACGAAGCGGCTGTATAAGACGGGCTATTACCAAAGCCCGGTATGGCCGCGGTGGTCCATTGAGAAATGGCAATCGGAAGGTATGCCGGAGACGAAGAAGCTGCTCCGCGAACGGACCCGAGCGCTGATCGAGTCCGCGCCTGCTCCGGAGGATTGCGAGGAACTCATGCGAAAAGGAGAAGAGTTCATCAAGGGGAGATGAGAGAGGCGATTTGGGCGTAGCAAGGTGATGCAAACGTCCCGCGGGGTCGGATCATGAGTTCGGTATTGTGCGGAACCTATGGGACGATGATCCTGGGCCGATAAAAAAAACTTCCGAAGCGCCAGCAAGCGGCGGGCTTCGGAAGTTTGTCTTTGCCAATCAACGCCCCGGGGGCATTGCGATTTTTCTAGGACGGGCGCTTGCCGAGCGTAAGCTTAATGTCCTGCTTCTGGTCGCCGCGCAATATGGTCAGAGTGATAACGTCACCGGGCGATCTGTGAGTGACCAGATAGGAAATGAGATCATCATATTGAAGAATGGGGTGCCCGTCCACCGCGATGATCAGGTCGCCGCCAGCCAACAGGCCCTGGACACTGGTGGTCTGCGTGCCGGCCTTGAGACCGGCCTGCTCAGCAGGGCCGCCCTTCGCAAGATCGGTGACATAGGTACCGGTGAACTGCTTGAGGCCCAACACGTTGATCTCGCCCAAGGTGAGGCCGCCCTGCGAGGGGTTGCCCAGGCTGACCGAGCTGATGCCAAGATACGGATAGTCATACTTCCCGCTCTGGATGATGACCGGCACCACGCGCTTGACGATATTGGAAGAGACGGAGAAACCGACGCCTGAATTCAACAGGCTGGCCGGAGGCTGAATAGTCGGCGGTCTCGATGGCACGATTGACGCCGATGACCTCCCCATTCAGATTGAAGAGCGGGCCGCCGGAATTACCGGGGTTGATGGCGGTATCGGTCTGGAGCAAGTCGCCCGCTGTGAAGGGCTGCCCGCCGTTGGGGGTGGCATGAGCCGAATCGAGGGTGCGATGTACCCCGGAAACGACCCCGACGCTCATTGAGCCCAGGAAACGGAACGGGTTGCCAATGGCGATGACCGTCTGCCCAATGGCGACGGCATCCGAGTCTCCGATCGCGAGCGGGTGGAACTCCGAAGCCGGGGCATCGACTTTGAGGACCGCCAAGTCTGAGTCCAGGTCGGTGCCGGTCACAGTGCCATAGGCCTTGAAGCCGGACATGAAGTCCACTTCGACCTTGTTACTGGCAGCGCCATCCACGACGTGGAAGTTGGTTACGACATGGCCGGCGGTATCGTAGACGAAGCCGGCCCCCAGGGCTTCACCCTGCTGGGAAGCAACCTTGATGACGACGACACCGGGGATGACCCGCTGATAGATGGCAACAAATGCATCCTGCGCAGCAGCCGGGTTGAGAGGCGCCTGCACGGAAATGGGCGGTTCATTATTCGTAAGCGGCGCAGGAGTCTGAGGTGCTGCAGCACTCGGCGAGGGGGCCACCACCTGGCAGGCAAGGATCGCAAACGTCATCAGAGCAGCGGCTGCCAATACCGGTAAATTGCGTTTCATTCTCATTGAATCTCCTTTGACGGATCCGTTATGGTTGGTTTCTCGCAACGCTGTATGCACCCGACTACAGAACCTGTTCGACGATCTATTTGACCGATATGTACCAGAGACGATCTGCCCGGCACATCGCACAGATAAACGGGGACTTTGATATTCGTGCCTGACCTGTTTTGATCTGCGACCGAATTGATACGGGAATAGAAACGCCAGAGGGCTGCTAGCCGGGTTCGGCGCGGCCTGCTTCTTCGAGCAGTGATCTTTGTTTTGCAGAGAGTTGCTTGGGGATGCGCACCTTGACGCGCACGAACAGATCGCCCTTGGTCTTTGGGCCCTTGAGGCGGGGCATGCCACGTCCCGGCGAGACGGAAGACCTGCTCGGGCTGGGTGCCGGCGGGTATCTTCAATGTGATACGGCCTTCCATGGTTTCCACTTCGGCCTCACCGCCAAGCAGGGCAGTGAATACATCCACGTGTGGCAGTCGAGCGCAGGTCGTCGCCCTGGCGCTCGAAGAGCGGATGCGGCTCGACCTCGACGATGAGATACACGTCTGAGCCGTCGGGGCCGCCGCCCGCGATGCGCACCTTTGAGCCGGTCTTAACACCCGCAGGGATACGAACCTGGAGCTTGCGCTCATCGCTTTGCAGCAAACGCGTGGTACCGTGATAGGCCTCATCGAGCGTGATGCTAATGGGCTGCTGATAGGCCGGCGCGGAACGCGAACGCGTGGAGGTCTGCGCGCGGCCGCCCGCGCCGCCAAAGACGGAACGGAAGAAATCAGAGAAGATGTCCTGGCCGAACAGGTCGTTGATATCGCCGTACTCGGTGCGCGTGCCGCCGGAAGCGCCGGCCTGCCCCGGCTGACCGCTGAACCACTGGCTCCAATCGAAGTCATTGGGCGAGCCGCCGCGCTGCTGCCAGTTCGAGTAGGCGCTGCCAAGCTGATCGAAGCGCGCCCGTTTTTGAGGATCGCTGAGGACCTGGTAGGCCTCGTTGATCTCCTTGAACTTATCCTCCGCCTGCTTATCACCGGGATTGCGATCCGGGTGATATTGCATGGCGAGCTTGCGATATGCCTTGCGCACATCGTCTGCGCTGGCTGAGCGCTCAACGCCCAAAGTCTTGTAATAATCCTTATAGTCCATTTGGGGTGAATTCTATGCTGTTTAACCAGGGCACACAAGCTTGCTCAGGCGCATCTAATAGAATTCTAACCTCCGACGGCATGCGCGGGGATGAGGCCTTTACCAAATGGCCGGGATGATTTGGGCGTGATCCGACAATCACTTTATAATAGCGACATGAAATCAATCTGTGTCTTCTGTGGCTCTTCGGACGCCGTGGCTCCGGCTTACATTACCGCTGCGCGAGAACTGGGACGGGTGATGGCCGGACGCAAACTCCAGTTGATCTATGGGGGCGGGCGGACGGGATTGATGGGGGCTGTGGCAGACGGCGCACTGGATGCAGGCGGAGAGGTGATCGGCGTGATGATCCCATCGATGCACACGGCGGAGCTATCGCATGCAGGGCTGACGCGCATGGACATGGTGCCGGAGATGCATGCACGGAAGAGGCGTATGCATGAGCTGGCCGATGGCTACATTGCCCTGCCCGGCGGCTTTGGCACGCTGGACGAATTGTTCGAAACGCTCACCTGGGGTCAGATCGGCGCGCACGAAAAGCCGGTCGGACTGCTGGATGTGAATAACTACTACACTCCGCTCATTGCGGCAATCGACCACGCGGTGAGAGAGGGCTTCGTATTCCGCGAGCACCGCGAGGCGCTGTATTGGGAGACCGAGCCGGAGAAACTGATCGAGCTGATGGAAAAGCATCAGCCGCGGCCGGAGGCTGTAAGGCGCTGGATGAGGCAGCATGAAGAATGAGGGGATTTTAGATTTTAGATTTACGAACGTCCCGCAGGGTTGAGTGAACGGGCATGGACTAATAAGAACCTGCGGGGCGAGCGGGCTAATGCAAGTAGACGGCCAAGGGGCCGGCGGTGGGGATCAGCTGGCGGAGCTGCTTGTATGGGATAACGACGGTCTGAGGGCCGGCTGCGTAGGGGGCTACCTGGTATTCATCAAAGGTGATCATCAGGCCATCAGCCGTGAGGTTCCAGTTGCGGTAATTTTCAGCAGAGGCGGTTGCGCCCAATTCAAAGCCCTGGAAACCGATGTCGCGCGTGCCAAGCTGCGCAACGCAGTATTTTGAAATGGCGGTGAGATAGTCGACGTCCGGCTCAAAGAGGTCGGCGAGGGTGAGGTCACGGCCCTGCTGCAGATCGTAGGTGAGCGTCTGGCTGGTATCGCCCGGATGCGCGGCTCCGGTGTAATAAGTGGTGATATCAAATTTCACGCTGATCACGTTGCCAGGCGGCGAGAGCACGTTATAGCGCAACTCGAACGAGCTGGCGGTGGAATTTGCGGTGGGAGCCAAATTCGCCAAATTATCCTTGAACTCGGTGACAGCTTTGTCGACGAGGGCCGTCATTTCATAATTGAACCGCAGGACACGCGGGTCCTGGCTGCCGGTCAAAGCGGGAGTTTGAGTCTTGATGGTGTAAGCGAAGGGCTGGCCCGACTGCTCCGATGACCTGGAGATCAATGCCACTTGTTGATAGAGGGGTATGGATGTTTCAGTGGAAGCCGGGCTTGTCGGAGCCACATCAGGATTTGAAACCTTGCCCGGTACGGGATTCGCCAAGGTGCTGCAAGCCAAAGCGGTCAAAAACAATCCGCAAACGAACAATACCCCGGCTATGATCATCGTGCGAACGTGTCCCATTGCTCCTCCTCGAAGCTAAAGCACCTGTCTCTCATGTTCTATTAACGAAGTGCCAAATCGTTTTGCTATGGATGCGCTGGAGGTGGCCTCTGCATCAGTTTAAGGGCGGATTGGCAATCCGCCCTACATGGTTGGTGTCCGTCAAGAGGGCTTATGAAGGATCTGCAGGATCTCGAGCGTCTCCTGCTTTCCACCGATGCCGTTCTCGCCGCCAGGGCCGACACATGAGGGGCAGCCATCCTTGCACTCACATTCGGAGACCAATTCAAGGGCACGCGCGATCAGCTCGGCGTGCATCTCGTACAGCTTCTGGCTGAAGCCGATGCCGGCGGGGACCTGATCGTAGAGCACGACGGAGGGGCGGGCCGTGTCCTCATCAGACGGGGAACCGCCGCGCAATGTTCCGGCGGCATCGGTGTGGGAGCCGAGGTCGCTTGGGTCGCACATGAGGAATAGCGGCGCAAGCTGGCTCAGTACGTAGGACAGCCCTGCCAAGCCGGAACGAATGCGGACGTTCTGCTCGGCCTTGTGATGGCAGGTGGGGCAGAGCGTGACGAGGTTGTCCATGCGGTTGGCCTCGGCCCAGGAAGTGAAGGTGCGGAAGGGGACCTTATGATGGACATCGTGCTCGCGGCCGTTCTCGGGCGCACCGCAAACCTGGCAGCGGAAGCCATCACGCGTGCGGACCGCGAGGCGGATGCGCGGCCAGTTGGGACCGTAGTCGTTGGGATCGTTGGTCCACAGCGCCGCTGGAGCGAAGCTTATCAACGGCCTCATTGGAGAGAGTGAGCCAGTAGCCGGTGGTCTGCAACTGGGTTGCCGGCATGTCGAGCGGAGCTTCGCCCAAATTCTCCTGCGTGAACCAGCGCAGCTTCTTGAAACCCACGACCTGCGTGGTCACCTGGATCTCGCCCCAACCTTTTTCGCCGCCGGGGACGGGTGATAATGCCGACTCGGTGAGAACCTGGATCTCGGAGTGCTGCTGGGCTTCGGTGTAGTAGTCCAGCGCGACGGCGGTGAGCGTGGCGACCTTCTTCTCGAGATTCAGATCATGCACGAAGTATTGCTGGCCTTCGTGGATATAGATGGCGTTTGGATGGATCATCCAGTAGGCGCTGGCGAGGTCCACCTGCCCGATGATCTGCGGTCGATCATCGGTGGTCTGAAGGACGACATTCTCCGGCGAAGCGGAACGCAAGGAGATATTGGCGGCGGGATAGGAATCGGACATCCAGAAATATTGATCCTGGGAGGCATGGACTTCCTGATTGGAGGACAGGTACTCGAGGATCTCCTGCACGGTCTGCGGCGAGAGCGAGCCGAAGCCTTCGCCCTTCTGGAAGGGCAGCTCGAAGAGGGCACAGCGCAGATGATTGAGCAGGATCAGAAGATGATCGGGATTGATGAGCGCCTGCTCGGGCGACTTGCCGAAGAAATAATCGGGGTGATGGGCAAGGAACTGATCGAGCGGATTGGCAGAGGCGACGAGCACGGATAGGGCGGGCGCTTCGCCGCGGCCCGCGCGCCCGGACTGCTGATAGACGCTGGCAATGGAGCCGGGATAGCCGACCAGCAGTGCGGCCCCCAACCCGCCGATATCGATGCCCAACTCGAGGGCGTTGGTGGCTACGACGGTCTGGAGGGTGCCGGAGCGCAGGCCCTGCTCGATCTCGCGGCGCTGAGACGGGAGGTAGCCGGAGCGATAGCCGCGGATGGGGGAGTTGAGGAGTCGGGAGTTGGGGAGTCGGGAGTTGGGAGTCGATATTCGGGAATCGGAGGTGAGCTGCGGCCTGGACGATGATGCCTGGCGGTCGTCCTGGAGATAGGTGAGCATCATCTCGACGCTGCGGCGCGAGCGTGCAAAGATCACGGACTGGACATGGGCGGCGAGCAGATCCTGAGCGAGGCGCACGCTTTCCATCAAGGAGCTTTTGCGCAGGCCGAGGGCCTCGTCTATAACCGGCGGATTGTAGAGCAGGAAGTGACGCTCGCCACGCGACGAGCCGTCCTGGTCGATCAGCTCAACGGGGGCTTCGATGAGCCGGGCAGCAAGCTCCTGCGGGTTGCCGATGGTGGCGGAGGTGAGGATGAACTGCGGGTAGGAGCCGTAAAAGTGAGCGACGCGCTTGAGCCGGCGGATGACATTGGCAATGTGCGAGCCGAAGACGCCGCGATAACTGTGCATCTCATCGATCACGACGAAACGCAGGCCGCGGAAGAAGTCGGCCCAGTTGGTGTGATGCGGGAGGATGCCGGTATGCAGCATATCGGGGTTCGAGAGGATGATGCGGGCGCTCTTGCGGATGAGCGAGCGCTGGCCCTGCGGCGTGTCGCCATCATAGATGGCGCCGGGGACGTTGACCGCCGGAGACTTGAAGGCTTCCAGCACGGAGAGCTGATCCTGGGAAAGGGCCTTGGTGGGGAACAGATAGAGGGCGCGGGCGGAAGGCTCGACAAGCAGGGAGGCCATTACAGGCAGGTTGTAGGCGAGGGTCTTGCCGCTGGCGGTGCCGGTGGCGAGGACGATGTTGCTGCCCGCGCGGGCGGCGACCCATGCATCCAACTGGTGACTGTAGAGCATGGAGATGCCGCGCCTTGACAGGGTCTCGCGCAAGGCAGCGGGCATATCGTCGGGCAGGGGACGCGTCTGCGCGGGCCGCGCGGGCCGCGTCTGCCAAATGGGGAAGTTGGGAGCGGTCTTCGGGTCGGTGCGCCAGAGGTTGATGAGAGAGTCTAGAGACATGGGAGCGGGAATAGTTTACTCTGTGCGGCGGCCTTCGACGAGTAGGAGTGAATAGGATAACCAGGTGGAGCATCGGCAATTCGTATCGCCGATGTGCGCAGGCCTTTGGAGGTTCAATGGAGGCCATATATGCGACATTGGGACGCGGCGTACGGAGTAGGCCTGCCATATATGGGGGTCGAAAACCGGCTTTTTACCACCTTGCTCTCTAGAAAAACAATGAGGTTCAATGGCGCTTTTGATGACTTGAAGCGCTCCATTGATTAAGCCGACTTTGACCTTTTGGAGGGCATGGCGGACATAAAGGACATTAAAGGGAAGAGCAGGCGCACCTCCGGGGTCAATGGGAGGGAAGAGTGAATAGAGAATCGAGAATGGATCATGGGAAGACAATCGGTGATAGGCATGGTGTGTTGCTGAGAGTGGCGAGTAGAGCATGCGCCGCAAAGAAGACTTTGGTAGGCAAAGCGCGGTTGGTGGGAAGAGCAGTAGACACGAAGACAGGTAAACACGGCCAGAGGCAAGCATGGGTTTTCTCTACGGTGAGTGTATCACCAAAATACATAATGGCGGCGGGATGCCGCCTTACGTGATCATTATATAGAACGGGTGTTCTGGCGTCAAGGAGAAAGTTTGTGCGCCCGTGTACGCCCTTGTATTAGTACTACAATGTTTTGTCGAAGGGCCGCTTTTTGGCCCGCAGATACCATCCCCGCCTTTGGGGACCCCGCCTGGCGGGAAAGAACGGAACTGTGATTTGTCTGATTGGAATGAGGACTATGATCGGAGGGTGGCAAATCATAGTGTTCATTCAACCATTGTATTCAGGGTTCCAGAGGAGGCGTGATGGCCGGCAGCTGACTGATCTGTGTGATGAAATGAGGATGAGGGAGGCTGGCAAATCATGGTATTCATATAATCAGTCTAATCACGGTTCCAGACGAAGCGCGGAGGCGTCTGAACCATGATTTATGTGATTGAATGAGAACTATGATGGAAAGTGGGCGGTAACTATGGTTCCTGCCAGCCTTCGAAGCGGCGATGAATAATAGGGAGCATAAGGTGATAAACGAGCAATACCTCCACTCAGAATTGACGAGTTAAATCATCGGCTGTGCAATGGAGGTGCATAAGACACTGGAGAATGGCTTTCAGGAAGTCATTTATCAGCGCGCACTGGAAATCGAAACGTCGAATCAAGCCCTGGCATTCAGCCGTGAACACGAAATGGAGATCTTCAACAAGGGTGTCAAGATCGGAAACCGCCGTGTGGATTTCTTTGTTGAGCAGAAGGTAATGGTCGAGATCAAGGCTGTCGTTCAATTAGAGGATGTTCATTTGGCACAAGCCAATCAACTATCTGGAAGCTTATGCGGCTGGAGGTCGGCTTGCTTCTCAACTTTGGCGCTCGGAGTTTACAATTCAAGCGTGTGATGAGGCCCGAAGGGCTCATGCAAGAACACGGGCAAATCATGGTCGATTCATAGAGATCATTCCGATCATGAGTTCAAAACAGAATGTGACCAGCGTGAGCGCCACGGGTGGAAGCGACGGCTTGTATAGTGAAACCTACGGCTATAACCACACCAGCTGGTAATTTGCAAACCAAGGGCAGCCGCACACTGAGCTATGGAACGGATGGGCTTGGAGCGCCTGCGCTGAGCGGTGACAATCAAGAGTCCAGCCCACGCAAAATTGCGCATGCGCGATCTCTCGATCAGCCGGCACCGGTAATACATACAGCTACGACTGCAACGGCAACATGACCAGCGGACTGCCAATGGCCAGACGTTCACGATGGGCTACGATGCTGAGAACCGACGGGTGAGCGTCTCGGGTGCAGTCACGGCAAGCTTCGTATATGACGGCGAGGGCAACCGAGTGAAATACCACGATCGGCACATTGACCACGACGTTCGTGGGCAATTATTATGAGGTAACGGGAACACAGGTCAACAAGTACTATTACGCTGGCGGCTCACGCGTGGCGATGAACGCCGGAGGGACGTTGTATTATTTGCTCTCCGACCAACTGGGAAGCACGAGCTTGACAGTGAAGGCCTCAGACAGTAGCACCTCTGAGATGCGCTACACAGCCTGGGGAGAGACTCGCTATACCTCCGGCACGACGCCTACCAATTACACCTACACCGGCCAATATAGCAACGTCGGCGATTTCGGGCTGATGTTCTATAATGCCAGGTGGTACGACCCTTATCTTTAACCGCTGGACCCAGCCCGATAGCATTGTACCCAATATATATGATCCACAGGCTTGGGACAGGTTCGCCTATGTCGATAATAATCCTGTCCGATATAATGACCCATCGGGGCATTGTCTTGAGGACGCTTGTATACTGGAGTTGGTGGTCATCACGGCTGCAGTTGGCATGTACGCGTATGTAGCTAGCCCGCAATTTAGAGATGCGGCGAACGCGTTCGGAGCCAATCTAGCGAACTTCATGGACAAAGCGTTTGCCGTAGGCGAGAAAAAGCCACTGACAGAAGATGAACAAGACAAGGTAGATCACTTAGAAAAAGACTCGGAAGGCTTCTTGAGGAAGCACCCTGACCTGGAGGAGGAAGCGCAGAAGAAAGCAAGAGGAGAGACACTTGAAAAAGGTGACCATCCAGGAGAAGCGGAGCAATGGGTACAAGGACTAGAAAACGATATAGCGCATCTTCAAGATGCTCGGCGATCACGCGATAAAGAATCTCAAGCCGCAATAGATCGGGCAATTGAACGTGGGCAACGCTGGATTGATGAGATAAATCGGAAGCTATACGGAAAAGAATGAACAACATCGACAAATTGAAATTGCGGTTTCAAGAACTCAGGGCAAGATCCTTGCAAGAGAATGCCAAGATTCACGGCACGGGTCTTTGGGAATCCTGGCATGAACTAGCCGACGCGCAATATGAACCAGCCAAGGAGTTCTTTATCGAACGACTGGATGATGCACGTTCGGCTTGGAGGACGGAGAGTATTAGCTTGCTTGGTTTTCACTACAAATTAGACGATCAAGTTCTGGAGAAGATTCGTGCTTTGTTGCTCCATGACACCGATTCAGGCGTGAGAATTGTGGCTGCGTCGGTCTTAGGGAGTCAAGGCCGGTATCCAGAGAAAGCACTTCTTCATGCTTTGGATCATGATTCCAATAACCTGGTGAGGGAGTTTGCCTTCTCTGCTCTTCTAGAGCTTGCAACCGTACCATATCTGGTGAAAAGAAAAGAGCTAAGGAGAGTCAAATCCGAAGAAACAAGCGCAAGTCTTGAACAGGTGAAACGAGTGCTTCTTGAACAAAACCTGTTCTCCCAAGCAGCTTTGTTGGACGAAGCGGGAGGTTAACATAATCGGATGTTAGCTGTATGCCGCGCCGCTACAAAATTCCGTGCCTGCCGCCTGTTACGGAGGCGAACATTCTTGCACCGAGCCAAACAGTTCGCGCAATTGGCCGGCGATGCTCAGTCTGTCTGAGTAACTGAGTGTGGGTTGCGCAAGTTGCTTGACCCATCCCAGCACTTGCGTTCGTTCCTGCACCTTAACAACTTCATCGCTTTTCTCTTGATTTGCCTCCAGCGCAATCTCGAGTCTCTGCTCGATGCGCTGCATGGCCGCGAAGTAATCGTCTGCCACGGTCTGGTCATGCGCCCGGGCATAGATCATGGTGGTGTTGAGCTTCTTGTGCCCCAGGAAGCGCTGGATGGAGGTGATGCGGCAACCGGCATTCAGCAGCTGCGTGGCACAGGTATGCCGCAGCCGGTGGGGATAGACCTTCACACCCACCCGCTCGCCAGCATATTTCAAGTGATCCCGGATGATATCCTTTCGCAGGGGCGCATTGCGGTACAGGAAAACGTGATCGCCGCTGCCACCGCCACGCACTGCCAGGTACTCCTGCAGGGCCTGGATAGCGGTCTCCGCCAGGTACACGGTGCGGTCTACCCGCCCCTTGCCATCCCGCACGCTGAGCCGCTTGTGACCCAAATCCAGGTCTTCCAGGCGTAGTTCTTCGAGTTCGCCCAGCCGCAAGCCGCCCTGCCAAAGCAAATAGAAGGCCGCCCGGTCCAGCAGGGCAATACGGCGGTGGCTGGCCAAGACTGCCTCCCGCACAACTCGTTCGAACTCGTCCCGCAGCTTCTTCACCTGCTCATCGGTGAGGTACTTCGGCAGCGGCTCGGGGATTTTGAGGCCTGGAATGCGCAAGAGCGAGTTGGGCACGGTATAGCCTTCTTCCTGCAGGAAGAGCAGGAAGCTGTGCAAGCAGCGCAACTCGGCGTTCAGGGTCTGTGCGGATATCCCAGCTTGCAGGCGCATGTCCAGGTAGTCCAGAACGAACTGCCGCTTCACATCCGCCAACTGTTGCACGCCGCGCTCGGCGCACAGGAAACGCCACACCCGGCCGTGCTTGTTCCAAAAGCCCCGGAGGTTCTGCTCCAGCCGGGCAGAGCGCCAGTTACGCTGCAACACCTTTTCATATCGCTCCAGTTCATTCACCAGCCAGGCAGGCAATCCTTGCGTGTGAGCGGGCACATCGAACGGCCGGACGTGGCGCTGCTCCCCCAGCCCGCGTTCGAGACGGAGATAGCGACGCAGCATGAGGAGAGCCAGCCGGCAGTTCTTGATCCAACCCGCGCTCACTCCTTTGGCCTGCACGTACTGGAGCGCACAATCCAAATCTGTATCTGGATCAAGCTGGTGATAGGGCTTGAGAGTCAGAGCGAAGACATGCCCGGCCATCTTGAGGTGATGCAACCGGATAACCAACTCACTGATCCCGCCGCTGGACAACCAAGTGCGATAGCGTTCCAGAAACTCGAGGTTTTCTTGTGGCCAGTACTTTGTTGGCAGGGGGCGCGGCGTATCGGGCGGCAGACGCTTATTGCGCATGTAGTGCAAGCCGAGGTCATAGCTTTCGGCCAATGTGCGGGCCGCATGGATGGGGCACATGTCACATCGACCCCGTGCGGGATGCCCAGCCTTCGATCTTCCCGCAGGCGGCATAGTAATCCGCACACACCTGGCTGTCATTGGCCATGACATAGGTCTGCGTGCTCTCGATCCAGCGATGGCCCAGCAGCTTCTGGATGGAGGTGACGGGCACATCGGCGTTGAGCAGGTCGTTGGCGAAGGTATGGCGCAGGCGATGGGCGCTGAGGACTAATCCGGCCTGTTGCCGATAGCGCACGAGCCGTTTGTGGATGGCGGTGGTGGAGAGACCGTCTTGCAAGTAGCTCAGGAAGACGAACTCGCTGGCAACCTTCGGGCGCTCCAGCAGGTATGCCCGCAAGGCGCGTTCGGCTTGCGGCGAGAGGTACACGGCGCGCTCTCGGGAGCCCTTGCCCGGCACCACGATGCGCGGGAAGGTCTCAGCCAGATAGAGGTCTGCCAGTTGCAGGCTGGCGACTTCCGCAATGCGCAGCCCGCCACGCAGCATGAGCAGGAACATGGCGCGGTCGCGCCTATCGGTGATGACGGCAAAGAAGGCCTGGAGGTCCTGTTCCGGCACCGGCCGCGGCAAACGCTGCTGTTCACGCAGCAGGTGGCGCCTGGGATGCACCGGGCAGGCCAGCGTATCATCCTCCACCGAGAGAAAGGCATAGAATGCCACGACAGACGCCAGGCGGCGGTTGATGGTGGAGGCCTGGAAGCCCCTCTCGCTCTGCACGGCCACGAAGCGGTCTATGTCATGAAACGAGATCCTGTCGGGCGGACGGTCCCCCACGACCTGGGCGAAGAAGCGCAGATCATAGCCATAGTCCTTCCAGGTGCGCGCCCCGGGCGAACGGCGGCGGGTCCAATTGACGAAGCGTTCGATTTCGGCTAGCATGAAGAAGCCTCCTACGAGCAGAATTTTGGACAGGTATCCGCATTCTACTCGCAGGAGGCTCTCACACCTCACCGGGAAGAAACGTGGTTAAAGATAAGTGACCCGCCCTGGGACGCTTTGCCCAGGCGGATAGCGTCGTGCCGGACGGGGTGCAGGGCTATGATCGGTACGCGTATGTAAACAATGATCCGATTGGGCGCGTAGACCCCACGGGACACTATGGCCAATGTCGAGACGGGGACAGCAACTACAAATGCAACCATATCATCCCGCACCAGATGCAGCTCGATCAGCAGCAGGCGCTGACGTTAGCACTCCAACACCAGATCTTATGGGCCTGGCAAATGAGCCGGATAATGGAATGAGGGTTAAGCTGCCAAGGGCTGTCCTGCTTCGGCCTGGGCGGCATCCCTGGAGGCGGGTTAGGCGGGAATGTCCGCGATGGTACATTGGCTTTCGGCCAGTTCCAAAGCTTAGGAGGCGGACCCAATTGGAAAAAGATTGCGACGGGCGCAGCTCTTGTCTTGGCAACTGATGTCTCTGTGGTCATTGTGGGTGTTGGCGTTTACATGTCATGGGAAATCGTTGTGCCTATTCTCGGCGAGGCGGCGATAACCGAGTACCCGTGGGTGGTAGTATTTGGCAGTACAGTCATCGCTCTGAACTACAATGGCGTGCAGATGATGGTGGAGGGTATTAAAGGACAATAATGGCGTAATGCCAGTCTGGACCTATATTTTCCTACATTTTTCTGGGAACTCGAGGAGGCTCCAATGAAAGACCCACTCATGTTGATGATAATCATATTCAATTTTATCATCCTAGCACCGATTAGCGTAATTCTGCGGTCATGGCGAGAACGGGGCACATTAACCGAAAAGAAATTCGCCATAACGTTGACAGCATATTTCAGCTTTTCATTTGTGACTCCTCTAATACCTGTAATGATTGGCTATCCCCAAACAACCGCATTGGTCGATGCAGGTGCACTGCTGGTACTCTGGTGCATCGGCTATCCGTGCCTGCGTTGGCTTTATAGACAGTTCGACTCGCCGAGGCGTCGGTGATTACCGCAATTGAACCGACGGTCCGGAGATTGAATCAGGAATTCAAAAAATTGGCCGTGAAGGCGATGAAGCATGGCGTTCTTCTCGCAATTTACTCCTGTGCAAAGCTATCGTCAACTTACGGAATCGACAGCTTGAAGTTTACTAGAGTCAGGATGCAGAAATGAAGCTCTTTGGATTCGTATGTGCAATTCTCTTTTGGCTAGGTGTGATCCGGATGCAGATTCGGTGGCGTACGCAGGGCAAGCTCAACGAGGCGAGCTTCGCCCTTTTCCAAGTTGCCGCTTTGGGGCTTCTAATCTTGGCCGGATTTCTTCTGTTCTCAAATACATGGCAAGTAATGGTAGGAGGGATTGTGCTCTCAACATTGTCGATGACTTTTGGACTCCCAGTGGCTCGATGGATCTACAGGCAGTTCGAGCCGCACAAGTGATCACACATTCTGTGGGTATTGGTGACGTCTTTTGACCTATTCCAGTCGGTGCAACGCACCGCGCCATCGCCGACTTCGGGCTGATATTCTATAATGCCAGGCGGATAGCGAAGGGACAGCAGCGACCGGTGGAGGTTTAGTACATCAAAGGTTCTACCCGCTCCTGAAGGTTCTGCCTGCAAGGTGTTCGAAGGCCTAAATCCATGCGCAGAATAAGAGGGGTTGCTTTCCGGGATGCAATTTGATTACGGTTTCAGGGAGGCGGGGGTTCGAGCGCTATAATAGCCGCCGATGAACTACTCGGCGATCACGGAACATCTCTTTGTAGGCACCAGCCCGCGGCGAAGTGACTTTGAAGTGCTGCGGAAGATGGGCGTAGGGCTGGTGATCAATATGCGCTTCATGCCGGGGCCGCGTCCAGCGAGAGGCGAGCCGGGGCTGCGCTACGTCTGGCTGCACACCTTCGACAATCCGCTGCTGCCGATCCCCTTGCGGGCGCTGATGCAAGGGGTGCAACTGGCTTTGGAGGAGATCAAGGCCGGGGGGAAGGTGTACACCCATTGCGCGGCGGGCCGGCACCGAAGCGTGGCGATGGCCGCGGCGATCCTGATCGCACAGGGTTTGGCGCCGGAGGGGGCGATGAGACTGATCAAGGAGCAGCGACCGATTGCCGACCCGCAGGCGTACCATATCCGCAGGAGGATCGAGTTGTTTGCGCGGAAGTGGAGCGCGCAGCAATGAGGGGAAAAAGTCATTATGGCTCGTAGTGCCCGGACTAGTGCCCGGCCCAAATCAAAAACGATTTGGTCCGGGCACTAAAATTTCCGAAAATAAATAGGGCTGGGTAAGAGCACCCAGCCCTATTTATTTTCGGAGGGCTTGCACATTAGCACGTGGGCAGAACTGAATTACAGGAAGAAGAAAACAGGGCCGATGGATTTTCGGAGGGCTTGCAGATTGGGAAAACGATTGATGCAAGGAGATTTTGGCAGGCTTAGCGTTCCTGTTCGCATATAGTAAAACGTCCCGCAGGTTTGCGCATCAAACAAGGCGCTGGGAGACTGTTTCTTAAATGGTGACTACTCGCAGAGACCCTACCCCGACCCTCCCCTAAAGGGGAGGGAGACAAGCCGAATTTCGAGATATGGTGGGAAAACACCACCATATCTCGAAATTCGGAAGCAAGCACAACATGTGAGCACGCAGCAGAGGACGTAAGAAACAGTCTGAGAGGAACCTGCGGGACGAGGCTTTTTATCAGCGGTTCTGGTCGGCGTACTTCCACCAGAGGTAGGTGGCGAGCACGCCGAGCGAGGCCGGTAAGAACCACGATCCAGTAGCTGACAGAGGGTAGAGGGCTTTTGCTCTCCGCATATAGGACCGGCACAGCCCAAGGGAAATATTCGCCCCAGCCGAGGATCTGAGCCAGGTTGGTCGCGATCATCGCCAGGCCGGCCATGCCGACCGGCAAGAGAACCCCGCGGCCGATGCTGGCAAAGAAAGCAAAGGGCAGGATGACAGGAATGACCAGGCAGCAGGTGAGCGCCACAAGGGCGCTGCCATGCAGAAGGACCGCCATGGAGCTGCCGGGGAGCTTGAGGACTACGCCCATGACCAGGCCGGCGATGAAGATCACGGCGGCGAGGGCGGCGGACCAGAGGGCCGTAACAATGAACTTTGCCAGCACGATGCTGGAACGTTGAACCGGCACCGCCAGCATATCCTTCAGAGTGCCGTCGGCAAATTCGCGGCCGAAGACCCAGCTCACGATCAGGATGAATAAGATGACCCCGCCGGCGCCGATGATCTGCCCATACAATGCCAGGTAGGCCGTCCAGTCTGTAGCGGCATAAGCCACCAGGTTGGCTTTGGCGCTGACCAGGCCAAGCTTCTGCGAAATCTCCGGATTTTTGGAGACGAAAAGCAGGAAGGCAAACCCCAACGGCAAAAAGAGGGAACCGAGCGCCGTCCAGAGGGGCATCAAGGAACGGACAGCTTTTCGAAGCTCCACCCAGACCATATCCGACAGGTTAGTCATTCTTGACTCTCGCTTTCCATGCCTACAAGCCTGAGGAAGTATTGCTCCAACTGCTCTTCCTCCACCATCAACTGAGTCGGCGGGTGCCGGCCCGGACAAGCAGGCTGTTCACATCGTCGGGGTGCTCGACACAGTCAGCAGCGTTAAACTCCAGGCTCCCATCCGGGAGGATGCCGGCGGGCTGACCGGCGGTCGCCAAGGCACGCTGCGCCGACTCGACGTCTCGCACACGCACAAGGAGGCGCCTGCGGCGATTGCGCTCCAACTCTTCCATGTTCAACTCCTGGAGCAAATGGCCCTGGTGAATG